>CAWACT010000004.1:0-224647 GCA_963780745.1 uncultured Actinomycetes bacterium
GCGTGGTCAGCAGGTAGCCGAAGATCTCGCCGAGGGTGTGGATCGCTTCGCGGTCGTCAGTTCACAGCTCGGCGAGGAAGTTGCGCCAGCCGGTTGGCTCGGGGGCGTTGACGTCGTAGGGGAACGGCAGCGAATGTAGGTTGAACAGCTCCGGCGTGTGGGAAAGCCGTTTCCTAGTGGGAAGGTGCACCAGCCCGTTCGCCACGGCCACCAACTCGGTCGGGGGAATCGGCTGGTTGTCCACCAGCCAGGTCGGCGGGTCGACCGTCACCGGTAGATGGTGACCGCCTCGAGCGCCTCGCTGAGGTCTCCGATCTTGTGCCGGTTGGGCGCCCACTCGACAAGTTCGAACTCCCCGGGCTTCTTGGTCGACGGTTTCCACCAGTAGGCGTTCTCGGTGTAGTTGTAGAGGTGGGCCTCGATCGCTTTGGCGTCGAGCTCCGGCCAGCACGTCCCATTCCAAGAATGGAACCCGCCGCGATGGCGCCGCAACAGCAATGATCCGTCGTGCGTGTGACGGTCGGCGACGAAGTGACGCGCCACCGCCATCGGGTCGCCCGGCGAGGGCAGCACCAGATCCCCGCTTTCGCCTAGCCCTCGGGTCCCGTTCCTGCGCGCCGCATGCGGTAGATCGTGGCCACCGAGCAATCCAGGTGCTCGGCTGCCCCTTGGATCGGTGAAGTCGCGTTCTGCGTCATTCCCCTCGTCCTCCTTCGGGAGAGGCGGTACTTCGTCGGCGCCGTCGACGCTCACTAGCGCTCCATCGACCCAAGCTGCGAACGCGGTGTAGTCCGTACTCGCGCCGGACAACATCACGGTCCGGCGGGCGCTGGCGATCGTCGACGGACCTCGCCTTCGCGGAGCCCCGAGGATCGCGGCGGGGATAAGGCCATCGGGGTTGACCCCATGCTCGACCGCGCGGGCAGGCGGCCCAATGGAGTGCGCTGTTTCTCGTGCCGACAGCGGCGGTCGCCACGGTGCGGATGAGCCCATCAAGGGCTCGCCCCGGTGTCGGGCCCGGCCGGGTAGGCATCCGCCGAGCCGTGGCCAGTTCGCGGCAGGCGACGATTGCCCACAACGGCGCCGGGGTCATCGGCAGGTGCGGGTCCTGCCATCGGTACGAACCGTCCCGCCCACGGCTCGGCGGCGCGACGCAGTACCCGGCCCCGGCGACGAGCAGGTCGATGCCAGCCCATGCCCCAACACGGCGCCGCAGCCGTGCATCGGAAGGCACGGAGAGCCGGTGCTCCCCGCCGGGGGTAGACGCGATGAGTGTGTCCAGCGGACCATGCGCGTCCTCAAGGGCGGAGAGCGAGGCCGGCCCGTCGTGGCGAACGTCAACATCGACTACGAGACAGCCGTTCGGGATCTTCACGCCGATGTTCGACTCAGGATGACGACTCCACCATCGAGCTACGCGTCGAGGTCCGTCGTGGCGTCTAGGTGCCCGTCGCGTTGGCCGGGACCTTCGACAGCGGGCGCAACGGGAATGTGGGCCACCCCTGCCTGGCGTAGGCAACGGCGGCGTCGGCAAGCGTCATCATCCGCACGACTCGATGCCGAGCGCGGACATCACCATGTCGACAGCTGGCCATGCCGCGGCGAGACGCGGTCTCGACCGAGTCGATCCCGAGCGCAACGGGGCCCGCATTCCGTCGTGATGGGGCGAGCGGTGAACTGTGTCCGGCAGCCAGGCCCCTTGTCGGCTTCGCCTTCGATCGCTAGCGCGAGAACGTGTCGACTGCGTCGCGGAACTTCGGGGGCTGCGCGTGGTTGGGAGCGTCGGTTCCTGCAAGTGCCGGGTGTCGGTCACGGAGCGTGTTCCTCGGCTGGTTGTTGGGCGGGTGCAGGTCGCCCTCCCGACACCGAAGCAAACCCGGTTTCCAACATCGCGCCGTCGCCGCTGTCGTGAAGCAGCAGGTCGGCAAGGACCCGCGCCACGGCCGGCGTGAGGCGCAGCGGCGCCCGCCAGTCGACGGCGAGGTCGTCGGTCATCGGGCCTGCACGGCGGTCAGTTCTTCGACGGGGCGGCGCACGAGGCGCCGCAGCTCGGCCGACATCGACAGGCCCTCACGCTTGCGTGCCGGAGCACGTCCGGCGTCTTCCGGCCGGACGACCACCTGAAGGTTTCGCTCGACGGTAGATCGCTCACATCCCGACTAGACCATGCTGGAACCTATTAAGCTATTCCGTTATCATGGCCATTATGGAACTCACCTACTACGACGTTGCCTCGGAAATCGTCCCAGTCGCGGGGACTCGGGACTCCCGCAGCCCGCTCCTCACTCGGGCTCCCCGCGGTACTTCTATGTCCGGGTGGAACTCGACCCCGACCGAACCTTCGAGATGGAGGTCACCACCGACCCGCAGCTGGTGCCCCCGCGGTGACGGGCATGGCTTTACGCATCGAGGATGGCGCCCGCGGCCTGCTGGCGTCGGACCTCACCGGAGTCCGGCTCGATGAAGTGTTCGTTCAAGCCGTCGCCGAAATGCTGCATATGAAGTTCCCGCGGAAGAGGCCCGGAGGGCTGGAGTTCGGATGGCGGCGGCCCGCCCCATTGGAAATGGTGAGCGAAGTCACCGGCCGCTTGCCCAAACGCCGGAACCAGAACACGCCCGGACGGCTCGCCAACATCTGGCAGGCGTACACCGACGCCGGCGGCGGGCCCGAGGGCCACAAGGCCGTGGCCGCCACCCAGGGCGTGACGTTGCAGCACGCCTACAACCTCGTGAAGGTCGCCCGCGCCGAGCACGACCCACCCGGCACCACCACGACCACGCCCGAGCAGGCGCGGACAACCACGACCAAGAGAGCGAGTACCCAATGACGATCACCACCGGCCAGCTAGGTTCGTCTTCTACGGCCGTGTGTCGACGGAAGACATGCAGGACCCTGAAGCGTCGAAGGCGTGGCAGAAGAGCCGCGCGAGGCCCTCATCGCAGGTCATGGGCGCATCGTCCGCGACGACTTCGACGTCGGGCATCCCGATCCCTGCCGTGGAAAAACGCGACCCCGAGTCGGCTCGCCTCCTCGCAGACATCTCCGACCGGCCCGATTTCGACGCCGTGGTCATCGCTGAGCCGCAGAGGGCGTTCTACGGCCTCGGTTCGGGGAACACTTATCCGCTTTTCACGCACGGCGGCGTGCATCTCTGGGTACCCGAGGTCGGTGGGCCCGCTCGATCCCGGTAGCGAGGCGCACGACCTAGTCATGATGCTGTTCGGGGGGATGTCGAAGGCGAGCGGAGCCGGATCAAGGTCCGGGTCAAGGCGTCGATGTCGGCGATGGCGAAGCAGGGCAAGTTCCTCGGCGGCAGGCCTCCCTATGGGTACAACCTCGTCAGCACAGGCGTCGTGTACCGAACCCGGCGAAGGCGAGGATGGGCGTGACATTGACCCGGCTGGAGGTTGACCCGGTGGCGGCGCCGTGGTCCGGAGGATCTTCACCGAGTACGTGCGGCCGAGGCATGAAGGCGATTGCCGGTGCCTTGAACGACGACGGGTTCCGTCGCCAGCGACACGACCCCGGCCGGAACCCTCATCGATCCGCCGGGTGGCAGCACACCGGTGTTCCTGGGCGACCTCACGAACCCGAGGTACGTCGGCCGCGGGAAGCGCCGGGGTAGGCAAAGCAAGCACGAGATCGTCGACGTCGAGCAGGTCGCCGACGGTCACAAGACAGTCCAGCGGTGGAACCCGGTCGACGCTTGGACGCGGGGTCCGGCCATGGAGCGCGTCCGCGATCATCGACTACGTGATGTGGAAGCAGTCGGCGGGGAATTGCATGCCGGGCTGTGCCGCAGTGCGATGAGGACCCCGAAGCCAAGGCGGGTCGGTGCGTACCCCCTGTCGAGCATCCTGCACTGCGGGTCGCGCTCCCACCGGACGCACTCGCACCGTGCCGCTTGGAACACTTAGATGCGGCGCCGGTCGGTCACGCGCCCGAGCCCGCTGCGGTCGCGCTCGCGCTCGCCGCGTCGACTGGGCGTTGGCAGACATCCTCGCCACCGCGCCGGACGTGCTCGCCGATGAGATCGGACCCTCCGCCCCGACGACCCCAGAGGCGGATGCCGCAGCGGAAGCCGCACGACGGGTGCTCGCTGACTGCGACGGCAGGTTGCCCCGGTACCGAGCGGCGCTCGACGCCGGGGCTGATCCCCCGACGGTCGCGGGTTGGCTGCACGACCTCAAGCGCGTGCCGACGCAGAGCGCATCCTCGTCAGGGTCGCACCACCGGAGCCGGTCGACGTGGACCAGCTACGCGACGCGCTGGCCGACGCAGCGAGGTCGTTCGAAAGCTCGGGAACGCGACCCCCGAGCAACGCCGTGACCTGTACCGCGGGCCTCGGGGTGCAGGTGCATTACGACCACCCAGAACAGACCCTCACCGTCGAGATGTTGGGCCGAAATTGTGTCGGAGGGTGGAACCCCCACGTCCCTAAGGACACTAGGCCCTCAACCTAGCGCGTCTGCCTATTCCGCCACTCCGACGTGGGTTCGGGCCGGGGGTGGCCCGAGCAGAAAAGTATACCGTTCAAGGCAGCATGCTCGACTCGGGGATGAACCACCGGGCGGCACCGCTGAGGAGCCCGAGAGCTTTCGGTTGGTTTCGGGCCGCGGCAGCCGAGAGCGACAGGATCGCCAACAAACAAAGGACGTGTCGAAGAGAGCCATGTGAGAGGAAGCTCAGCCGAGGAGCCAGGCGAGCAGCATCGTGGTGATGCCAAACGCCACGCCGACCACGACGGTGAGCCGGTCGAGGTTGCGTTCCACCACGGTGGATCCGCTGGACAGGGGGCCCATCCCGCCACCAAACATGTCAGACAGACCGCCGCCGCGCCCGGCGTGGAGCAGGATCAGCACGATCAGGGCGATCGAAACGATCACCTGGAGGACGATGAGGGCGATGGTGACAGCGTTCATGATGAGTGCCCGCGCCACCGACTAGGTCAGCGGGGAGGGCGGATTATGCCACCCTCGGCGGCGAATTCACAGCCGCTCAGCCCGCCTGCCGCGCCACGGCTTCCGAACGCGGCGGCAACCGCATCGGGGTCACCCAGGTAGAAGCTCTCGATCCGGGCCAAGTCTTGGTCGAGCCGGTACACCAGCGGGACACCGGTGGGGATATTGAGACCGACGATCTCCTCGTCGCTTATGCCGTCGAGATGCTTGACCAGCGCCCGCATGCTGTTGCCGTGCGCCACGAACACCACTCGGCGACCGGCCCGCAAGTCGGGGACGATCTGGTCGTGCCAATAGGGCATCATCCGGTCGACCACATCGGCGAGGCACTCGGTGGCGGGGACCGCATCGGGTGGCAGCCAGGCGTAGCGCGGGTCGTGGCGGGGGTGCCGCTCGTCGTCGGGGTCGAGCGGTGGCGGGGGAACGTCGTAGCTCCGCCGCCACAACAGGACCTGCTCGGCCCCATGGCGATCGGCGGTCTCCTTCTTGTTGAGCCCCTGGAGGGCCCCGTAGTGCCGCTCGTTCAACCTCCAATGCCGGCGCACATCGATCCAAGCGAGAGTCCCATCCTGTGGAGGACGATCTCGGCGGTGCGGACCGCCCGCACCAGGACCGAGGTGTGGACAACGTCGAATCGGTATCCCTCGGCCGCCAAGACTGCTCCGGCTGCCTCTGCCTCGGCCATTCCCCGGTCGGTCAGGTCGACATCGGTCCAACCGGTGAAGAGGTTCTCCAGGTTCCAGGTGGACTGACCATGGCGGATCATCACCAGGGTGGTGGTCATCTCGTCGAGCCTAGACAGAGCCGGGTCGGGCCTATCCGAGCGTCGATCTCGGTAGCGTGATCGGCACGCGATAGGGAGCAGACGATGAGCGAAGGTGACCTGCAACTGCTGGCGGCGACCTTCGGAGGACCCGACCAGGCGACACGAGCTCTCGCCACATTGGTCCCGGCGCTGGGCGAGAACGCAATCAGCATGGCGGCGGTGATACGCAAGGAGCAGGACGGAGCGGTGCATTGGGCGGAGACCCACGACGCCGGCGCCGCCGAGGGCGCCGTGGTCGGGTTCGGGTTCGGGGCGGTGGTCGGGCTGCTCGGCATCATGCTGGGCCCGGTGGCGCTGCTGGGCGCCCCGATCGGCGCCGGGATCGGTGCCTTGGTGGCCAAGCTGCGCGACAAGGGGTACGAGGACGACGACCTCAAGGCTCTAGGCGAGGACCTGGCGCCCGGTGAGTCGGCTCTCGTTGCCAACATCAGTGCCGGGGAGGTGGAGAAGGCGCGGCGCCTTCTTGAAGAGTTGGAGGTGAGGCGGGTCGTGATCCGAGGAATCTCCTCCGATGTCGGCGTCATGCTCGACGAGGAAGCCGCCGCCCTAGTGGAAACCGAGGTGAGCACTCCCGAAGAGTGAGCGAGGTACCCGGCTTTCGCCGGGTCCGTGGTAAGTGGTAAGTGGTAAGCAATTGGTGCCTGACGAGATGGGTCGTTGACCTACCACGTACCACCTACCACTACCACCTTCTTTAGTTCTTCCAGTACTGGACAACGGCGGCGAAGGTGTCCGGGTCGAGTGAGGCGCCGCCGACGAGGGCTCCGTCGATTCCTCGTTTCGCCATGAAGCCGGCGATGTTGCCCGGGTTGACCGAGCCGCCGTAGAGGATGCGGATGATCGCCGCACCGGCATCGCCCCAGATCCTCCCCACCGTGCTGCGGATGACGTCGATCGTCTCGGCGGCGTCTTCGGCAGAGGCATTGCGGCCGGTTCCTATCGCCCAGATTGGCTCGTAGGCGATGGCGAGCGAACCGGCAGATTCGCCCCCGATCCCGCGCAGACCCGCCTCGACCTGACGTTTTGACCACATCGGCGGTGAGCTCGTCTTCCCGCTGCTGCAAGGTCTCACCGACACACATGATGGGGATCATGGAATGGGCCAGGATCGCCTTCACCTTGCGGTTGACCATCTCGTCTGTCTCTCCGAAGAGCTGGCGCCGCTCGGAGTGGCCGGCGATGACATAGTCCACGTCGAGCTTGGCCAACATCGACGGCGATATCTCGCCGGTGAAGGCCCCCTTCTCCTCCCAGTGGCAGTCCTGCGCTCCTAGGCGGATGCTCATGTGGTCGGTCTCGATCACCGTCTGCGCCGAGCGGAGCGCCGTCGCCGGTGGGCAGACCACAACATCGACCCGCTCGTAGCAGTCGGGATCGAGCCGGTAGCTGAGCTTCTGCACCATCTGGATCGCCTCGAGGTGCGTGGCATGCATCTTCCAGTTGCCTGCGATGAGCGGTTTGCGGTCCATCAGCTCTTCCATCGCTGCAATGCGGCCACCCCAGGGAGGGTGGCGCCCTCGAGCATCTCGAGCCCTGCCCCTCCCCCAGTGGAGAGATGGGAGACCTTCTCCTCCAACCCGAATTGCCGCATGGCGGCAACCGAGTCCCCCCCACCCACCACGGTGTAACCCAGGGTGGTCGGCCATCGACTCGGCTACTCGCCGGGTTCCCCCGGAAAACGGCTCCCACTCGAATACGCCCATCGGGCCATTCCAGAAGACCGTGGCAGCGGTGGCGATCTCGGAGGCAAACCGATCGGCGGTGGTCGGCCCGATGTCGAGCCCGACCGTTCCCCGGGGCGAGCCCTTCGATCCCTACCACCGACGGCGCCGCACCCTCCTCGGGGCGGTCGGCGACGACGAGATCCGAAGGGAGCACGATCTTGCTGCCGTTCTCGCCATCGAGGATGGCCCGAACCTCCTCGATTCGGTCTGGCTCGAGCAGTGAATCCCCCACCTCGCGACCCTGCGCCGCAAGCAAGGTAAAGCACATCCCGCCCCCGATGAGGAGACGGTCGACCTTGGGGAGCAACGACCCAATGACACCCAGCTTGTCGGACACCTTGGCACCGCCGAGCACCACCACATAGGGCGCATCCGGCGAGCCGAGCAATCGGCCGAAGGCTTCAACCTCCGCCAACAGGAGCGGTCCGCCGACGGATCGGACATGTTCGGCAACCCCGACCGTGGAGGCGTGCGCTCTATGCGCCGAGCCGAAGGCGTCGAGGACGAATAGCTCGCCAAGCCGGGCGAGTCTCTCAGAGAGCGCCGGGTCGTTCTTGGTCTCCCCGGGCTCGAACCTGGTGTTCTCCAACAGGATGACCTCGCCCGGGTCGGCCTCGGCGACTGCCTGCTCCGCCTCATCACCGGCCACGACGTCGAGCTTGGTCACCTGGAAACCACCCAGCTCGGAGAGACGGGCGCCAACGGGGTCCATCCGGAACGCGGGATCCGGTCCTTTGGGTCTTCCCAGATGGCTGCAAACAGCCACCACCGCCCCGGCGGCACGCAGTCTGCTCGATGGTGGGGAGGCTGGCGACGATCCTGAAGTCGTCGGCAACCCGGCCGCCGTCGAGCGGGACGTTGAGGTCGGCCCGCACCAGTACCTGGCGTGGGACGTCGACGTCGTCGAGTGTGGGCAGTCTGCTCAACCGCTTCTCCGCTCCCCCGCCAACGCGGAAAGCACCTCGCCGAGCCGGATGGGATCGTGCTGGGGCCACCCTGCTTCGGGGTCGTCGACCCGGGCTTCCATCATCTCCCAACCAAGTGCCGCCGCCTCGTCCCCATCTAGGAACAGCTGGTCGTGCCCTGGTGGGACGGCGAGAGGCCCCTGATGGACGATGACGGCGCCCCCGCCGATCCCGCCGATCCGGCCGAGGACATCGAGGTGGTCGAGGGCCTTCATCCCCAGCGTCTCGCCGTCCTGGGTGATGAGGTTGAGCACCGCCACCCGCTGCGCTCGGGAGGCGTTAACCGCCTCGGCGATGCCGGGCACGACCAAGACCGACAGCACCGAGGTGTACAAGCTCCCTGGGCCAAGGATGATCTGGTCGGCGGTGGCGATGGCCTCGAGAGCGTCGGGGCTCGCCGTGACATCATGGGGGACGAGCGTCAACGACTCGATCCCGCCCCGGGCGCGGGTGATCTCCGCCTGTCCGACCACGGTGGACCCGGCGACCCGCGCCTCCATGATCAGCCGCTCGCCTGCCACTGGGATGACATGTCCCACCGTCTGCAGCATCGCCTCGGCCGCCCTGACGGCGGAGTCGAACCCACCGAGCAGCTCGCTGAGCGTGGCGAGCACCAGGTTGCCCATCGAGTGGCCGGCGACATCGCCGCTGGAGAAGCGGTGGGCGAAGACCTCGCCCCACACCGTCGGTTCCGGACTGAGCGCCAGCAGACACCGCCTGATGTCGCCGGGCGGTGGGATGCCAAAGTCGCCGCTGAGGCGCCCAGAAGACCCACCATCGTCGCTCACCGTCACCACCGCGGTGATCGATCCGGCGTAGCTCTGCGCAGCCTCCAACGCTATGGCCAGACCGTGACCGCCGCCCAGGGCCACCACCCGAGGGCCGCTCTCATCGAGACGTAACGGCTCCAACATCACCTCGGGATCGGTGACAGCTTGGTTCATTTGTCGATGTCCCGGTGGCGGATCGTGGCGGAGATGTCGTGCTCCTCGAGCCAGCGCCGCAACTCCTCGGACAGCGTGACCGAACGGTGGCGGCCACCGGTGCACCCGATGGCGATGGTGAGGTACGACTTGGCCTCCTCGCGAAACCGGGGGATCGAGAAAGCTCAGCATGTCCTCGACCCGATCGAGGAATGCGACCGCATCGGGATTGCCCATGACGTACTCGGCGACGGCAGGATCCTTGCCGGTCTGGGGCCGCAGCTCGGCGACCCAATGAGGGTTGGGTAGGAACCGGCAGTCGAACACCAGATCGGCCTCCCGAGGCACCCCGTGCTTGTACCCGAAGGTGACCAGCGCCACCTGCATCGGCTGGCTGACCGGCTGGTCGCGGAACCGCTCCTCCACCTGCCGGCGAAGCTGGTGAACGTTGGTGTCGGTGGTGTCGATCACCAGGTCGGCGCCCTCCCTGATTTCCCCGAGCAGGGCGCGCTCGGCGGAGATCGACTCGGTGATGGTGGCGGCGGGGACCGGGTGGGGGCGACGGCTCTCCGAGTAGCGGCGTACCAGCGCGGCATCGTCGGCGTCGACGAAGAGCACGGTTGTCTCCACACCGGCGGCGCGCAGCCGGTTGACCGCCTCCTGCAGCTCGTCCGAAGGGAGCCCGCCGCGGGAGTCGACCACAACGGCCAACAGCTTGCGACCCTCGGGCACGTCGTTGAGCGCCACGACGTCGCCCATCAAACCGGGTGGCAGGTTGTCGATCACGAAGTAACCGAGGTCCTCCAGCACCTTGGCCACCGTGGAGCGGCCCGCCCCCGACATCCCAGTCACAACCATCACCCTGGGGTGGAGCGGAGTGGACGCTGCCGACTCGGCAGGGTCCCCAATGGTCGCCGGGGTCACGACGTCACCCATGGAGCGCAGCGTAGAGCGACCGAGCCACCGCATCCGGGACGACCTCGGCCAGCTCGGACGCCTCGGCGGAGCGGAGCCGCTTGAGCGAGCCGAACCGCTTGAGGAGGGCCTTCTTCCGCACCGGGCCGAGGCCGGGGACATCGTCGAGCACCGAATCGACCATCGACCTGGAGCGCAGCGACTGGTGATAGGTGTTGGCGAAGCGGTGGGCCTCGTCGCGCACCCTTTGCAGCAGGTAGAGCGCCTCCTGATCGCGAGGGATGTGCAGCGGCTCCGGTCTCCCCGGCAGGTACACCTCTTCCATCCGCTTGGCCAGCCCTGCTGCGGGGATGTCGAGCCCGAGCTCGTCGAGGACCTTCTCGGCCCGGCTCAGCTGGCCGGCGCCACCGTCCACCAGGATCAGCGAGGGTGGGTAGGAGAAGCGCCCCCTCTTGGTGGGTGTCTGGTCGACCTCGCGCAGATAGGCGACCAGTCGGCGCCGCAGCACCTCCTCCATCGAGGCGAAGTCATCCTGTCCCGCCACGGTTCGGATCCGGAATCGCCGGTAGTCGGAGCGCTTAGGCAGTCCGTCCTCGAGCACGACCATCGACCCCACGCTGTGACCGCCTTGGAGGGTTGCGATGTCGTAGGCCTCGATGCGAAGCGGCGCTTCGGGGAGGTCGAGGACCTCTTGGAGGCTCCGCAGCGCCTGTGCCCGGGCGTTGTGGTCCGACTGGCGGCGCATCCGGTGCCGAGCGAAGGCCTCGGCGGCGTTTGCCCTGGTGGTCTCCATCAGCCGGCGCTTGGCCCCGCGTTGCGGCACCCGCAGCGCCACCGGGCCACCCCGCCTCTCGGTGAGCCACGCCTCCCACAGCGAGTAGTCGGGGGGGAGCTCCTCGACCAGCACCGAACGGGGCGGTGGCTCATCGCCGTAGAGCTCGCGCAGCACCGAGCCGAACAGTTCGGCCCGGGTCACGTCCTCCACCCGGTCGAGAACGGTGCTGAGGTTCCCCACCACACGCCCCCGGCGGACCTTGATCACCTGGAGCGACGCCTCCAGGGGGTCGTCCTCCAGCGCAATGAGGTCGAGATCCTCGGAGCGGTCGGTGACCACCTCCTGACGGGCCAGGGCGCGCTCCACGTCGATGATCCTGTCGCGGAACCGGGCCGCCACCTCGTACTCCTGGCGGTCGGCGGCGCCGAACATCTCCCGCCGCATCTCGGCGATGACCTGGTCGGTGTCGCCCTGGAGGAAGGCGGCCAACCCGTCCACGTATCCCTGATACTCCTCGTCGCCCACGGCCTCGATGCACGGACCCGAGCACTTCTCGATGTGAAAGAGGAGGCACGGCCGCCCCATGGCCTCCTGACGGCGGAAGAGGCTGTCGGAGCAGGTGCGGACCGGGAAGGTGCGCAGCAGTTGGTCGAGGGTCTTGCGGATGGCGTAGGTGTGGGCGTATGGGCCGAAGTACTGGGTGCCCTTGCGACGCTTGCCCCTCATCACCCTGGCCCTGGGCCACCGGTCCGACCGTGTGATCGCCAGGTAGGGGTAGCTCTTGTCGTCGCGCAGCCTGATGTTGAATCTGGGCCGGTGCTCCTTGATCAACGAGTACTCGAGCATGACCGCCGACACTTCGCTGTCGGTGACGATCCAGTCGACGCTGGCGGCAGATTCGACCATCGCCTGGGTTCTCGCCTCGAGGTCACGGGTGAAGTAGGACACGACCCGCTTGCGGAGCGAGTTCGCCTTGCCCACGTAGAGCACCCTGCTATCCCGGTCACGCCAGAGGTAGGCGCCCGGGGTATCGGGGATGGTCGAGGTGTCCGGCTTCTGCATCGCCCTAGAGGGTATTGGCTGGCCGGGGCTGGTCAGGCCAGCTGCAGACCGATCACGGGCGCCATGCGATCGAAGTCGGCGTCGGCATGGAGCAAGGGGGTTTCGTTGCCGGTGGCAACCGCCGCCACCAGGCAGTCGATCAGAGTGCGCGGTGTGAAGCCCGATTGGCGGCAGCGTTGGTAGATGCGAGCAGCCGCCTCGTAGTCGAACAGCGGCCTGACTGGGAGCAGCCGGCATCGGTTCAGCAAGCGCGCCAGCATCCGGCCCTCAGCCGGCGTGCGCGCCCCAGCGAGCAACTCCAACATGACCACGTCACAAGTGGCGATCGGCGACTCGTCACCTATGAGCGCATCGACACGTTGGCAAACCGACGATCCCGTGTCGCGCAGGAATTCAATCCATGCGGAGGTATCAATCAGGACCGTCAGGATGGCCATCCTCCATTGCTGGAAGCGTCTATCCCCCAGAGCCGTTGCATCCGATCCTGTCGCATCGCATCCAGGTCTCCTTCCCAGCCCGTACCTCGCATCGCCAGCGCTTCCTCACGGCTCATCGCCTCACCTGCGGCTCGCTTCAGTGCCAGATCGACTGCTTCCCGCTTGGTGCGTACGCCGTAGCGCTGCATGACACGTGCGATCAATTCGTCGTCTATCTCGATGTTTGTCCGACCCATGCTTACACCATACTACACCTTGATGTGTAGCTGCCAACCCTGGGTGGGAGTACCTGGAGGTAGCTGCCAACCCTGGGCTGGGGAGTACCTGGGAGGTAGCTGCCAACCCTGGGTTGCGTGCTCAGCGCCTCCGCCATCGGACACCGAGCAACCGTGGAAAGTGGCGCTGTTTGGCGAGGAGCGGGTCTGCGTTCGCCTCGCTCTGGGAGGGACCGCGCTCCTCCATCCGCTCCAACATCCAGCCGGCGTCTGCGGCCGCGTTGAGCAGGTCCGCCATGGTGCGATGGTGGAACCGGACCGATTCCCCCCCGGCGAGCTCGTCGGAGAAGCCCCGGGAGAAGTAGCGCCCCGGGCGCCACAGCACCTCGCCGTCGTCATCGAGCATCGGTGACGAGCCGGGCGCGGTCCAGACCGGATGGTTGAGGACCGCGGCGAGGACTCCACCGGCTCGAACCGCGGCAGCAGCTTGGGCGAAGAAGATCGGCTTCATCCTCGATGTGCTCCAGCACCACCGACAGGCAGGCCCCGTCGAAACTGGCCGGCGCCACCCACCCCAGATCGGGCAGCCGGGCCCGCACCACCGGGCCGTGCCACGGCTGCCTCTTCGAGCAGCAGAGGGGAGATATCGGTCCCGACCACCCGGCTCCCCCGATCCACCAACGCCGCCATCACCTCCCCGGAGCCGCAACCCAGGTCGAGGTAGCGATGGTCCGGCTCAGGGTTGAGCAGGTCGATCAGGAGCGGCCACACCTCGTGGCGGTACTCAGGATCGCGCTCGACTTCCTCCCGCCACCAGGAGTCGAGTCGGTCCCAGGACGGCTCGGTCACGGCCCGGCGGCGGCAACGTCAGGGACGGTTCGACCCAAGTGGCGCCGCCCGGCGAGGAAAGCCAGGGCGTAGATCACTGCGGCGAGGAGGAGCAACGACCGGTACCCCACCACCAGAGCCAGGTACTCGAGCACGCCGCCCACCATCGCCCCGAGCAGGTTGGTACCAAAAGCGGTGGTGGACGATGCGGTGTCCCTGAACCGCTGGGCGAACACCAGGTTGGCCAGGTACACCGGGGCAAAGGCGAGCAGCGTTGCCGCGATCCAGCGGAGAGGGATGGGGAGTTGGAGCAGCGCCTCCTGCGGGATCAACCAGGTCACGGCGAGCGACCCGAAGAGGAGCGCCCACAACACCGCCGGCGAAGGAAGCCGCACGCAGCCGCGCCGTCTCCACTGCCAGATAGACGGTGAGGAGGATCCCGGTGAACACGAGGGCGTTTACCACCCAGGTCGTCCCAAAGAGCAGGGCGAACTGGACGACGTTCTTCGTCTCGAGGAGGAGGAAGGCGGCGCCCATGAAGAAGAGGTCGAGGTAGACCAGCATCGCCTTCATCGGACCCGACACCAGCCGGACAGCGACCACCGAGACGAGCACGATCAGAGCCACCGCAGCCAGGTAGATCCCGGGGAGGCCCGGCTCGCGCAGGTAGAGGAAGGGCCGGTCGTCGGTGACCGGTGCGGGAGCCGTCTCAGTGTCCCTGGCTAGCGCCTGCGATGGGCAGTTGATCGCCTCCGGATCGGTCGACACCATGAGCGTGGCCAGACCGCCGGCGTTGCCCACCACCTCGACGCATGGGGTGGTGCCGAACACCTCCTCGAGCGTCCGGGCAAGACGGTCGATGAGCCACTCCTCGCGGTAGTAGTTGTAGAAGGTGAGGACACCGCCAGGTGCCAGCAGGTCTCGGGCCTGGGTCACCGCCTCCTCGGTGAAGAGGAAGCTCTCCAACCGGAGTGCCGACTGTCCTGAGACGAGCGTGAGCGAGTCGGGCAGGGCGAAGATGATCATGTCGTAGTCGCCTTCGCTCCGCTCCATGAAGGCGCGCCCGTCGTCGATGTGGACATCCACGTTCGGGTTGGAATAGGGGCGGTCGGGGTGCTTGGCCTCCCCGATCCGGAAGATCTCGGGATCGATCTCGACGGCGTCCAACTCGGCGGCGCCCTCCTCGAGCGCCAAGGCGATGTCGGTCCCGCTCCCGGCGCCGATGATGAGCATTCGGTCGAGGGGGTGCTCTGGTTCGAGCAACTCGTAGGGCCGGAAGTAGAGCGGTTCGATGTCGCGTCGCGCCTCCACCGTGGACGCTGCCTGATGGGGGATCCCGTTGACGTTGATCCGGATCCAGGGCGAGCCGTCCTCGAGCACCGACTCCTTGGTCTCCACCTGGTAGTAGGGCGACCAGGAGAGACCGGGGAGGAATGTCTGCCAGGCGAGTGCGGCGACCATGGCAGCGGCCGGGACCCACTGGAGCCAGCCCCGCCCGAGCAGCACGACGAGCAGCGCCGCCGCGGCGATGCCCCAAACGAGCGGTGGCGCCCCCAGGAAGGAGAGCACGGCGAACCCGATCGTCCCGGCGATGCTCCCCAGGATGTCGAGCCGGTAGGCCTGGAGCGGCTCGAACTTGGCGAAGGTGCGAGCCACCCCGTCGGCGATGGTGGCGAGGATGGCCGCAACCGCCAGGAAGATGAGGGGGAGCATCACCCAAGGCGGCAGCCCGACGCTCTCGTACTCGCCGAAGTAGATGAGCCCGGCGCCGGTGCGGTCGACCTTGGCCGGGAAGAAGGCGACAAACACCACGTACACCGCCAGCAGCAGCGGGGCATATTGGAAGATCGGCCGGCGCCGACCCGCCCAGAGGAACCCGAGCCCGATGCCTAGGAAGCTCCCCAACAGCACGAAGTTGGAGAAGAACGAGAGGTAGACGACGTTCTCCCCGCTCCAACGGATCAGCGCCAGCTCGACAAACAGCATCAAGAAGCTGAGGAGGACGAGCCGCACCTTGTCAGACATGCGGAGGCACGCTAGTGACGAGAGCAGGGTTGGTGGGCGGCGGCCCGATCGTTCTGAGGGCGATTGCCGGCGCTATACCCCGGCTACGACCTTGCGTACACGGCTTGGTGACGCCGCCCGGCCGCCTCCGAGCACCTCACGCAGGAACTTGCCGGTGTAGCTGTCGGGCACCTCGCCAATCTGCTCGGGGGTGCCCACTGCCACCACGCTCCCGCCCTCGTCACCGCCCTCGGGGCCGAGATCGATCACCCAATCGGCCGACTTGACCACGTCGAGGTTGTGCTCGATCACCACGACGGTGTTGCCGGCGTCGACCAGCCGCTGCAGCACGCCGAGAAGCTTGCGGATGTCCTCGAAATGGAGCCCGGTGGTGGGCTCGTCGAGGATGTAGAAGGTGCGGCCGGTGGACCGCCGGCCCAACTCGCTGGCCAGCTTGATCCGTTGCGCCTCCCCGCCCGAGAGCGTGGTGGCCGGCTGACCGAGCCGGATGTAGCCGAGCCCGACGTCGTAGATGGTCTGCAGGATGCGCACGATCTTGGGCTGGTTCTCGAAGAATCCGAGCGCCTCCTCGACCGACATGGCCAGGATCTCGGCGATGGTGTGACCCTTCCACAGGATCTGCAGGGTGTCGCGGTTGTACCGCCTGCCACCGCACACCTCGCAGGGGACGTAGACGTCGGGGAGGAAGTGCATCTCGATCTTGATGGTGCCGTCGCCCATGCAGGCTTCGCACCGCCCGCCCTTTACGTTGAACGAGAATCGCCCCGGCATGTAGCCGCGGGCTCGTGCCTCGGGTGTCGAGGCAAACAGGTTGCGGACATGGTCGAAGACCCCGGTGTAGGTGGCAGGGTTGGAGCGGGGGGTGCGGCCGATGGGTGACTGGTCGATGTCGATCACCTTGTCGAGCCGCTCCACGCCGACCAGCCGGCGGTGCCTGCCCGGCAGGTCGCGGGCGCGGTGCAACCGGTGGTGCAGCGCCTTGGAAAGGATGTCGTTGACCAGGGACGACTTCCCGCTCCCGGAGACGCCGGTGACCGCCACCAGCATCCCCAGTGGGAACTCGACATCCATCCCCTTGAGGTTGTTCTCCGAGGCACCGACAACGGTCAACGAGCCGCCGATCCCTATGCGGCGCGTCCCCGGCACCGGGATGGAACGCCGACCCGACAGGTAGTCGCCGGTGATCGACTCCGGCTCTGCGATGAGGTCATCAAGAGTTCCCTCGGCGACGATCCGACCACCGTGCTCCCCGGCGCCGGGGCCGATGTCGACGATGTGGTCGGCGATGCGGATGGTCTCCTCGTCGTGCTCCACCACGATGAGGGTGTTGCCCATGTCGCGCAGCCGCACCAACGTCTCGATCAGCCGCTGGTTGTCGCGCTGGTGGAGCCCGATCGACGGCTCGTCGAGGATGTAGAGCACCCCGACCAAGCCCGACCCGATCTGGGTGGCCAGCCGTATCCGCTGCGCCTCTCCACCGGCCAGGCTGGTGGCGCCTCGGGCCAGGGTGAGGTAGTCGAGTCCGACATCGAGCAGGAACTGGAGACGGGCCCGGATCTCCTTCAGCACTCGCTCGGCGATGTGCCGTTGTCGCTCGTCGAGATCGAGCCGGTCAAAGAACTCGGCGGCGCCGCTCAGCGAGAGCGTGGAAACCTGGTGGATGTTGCTCCCGCCGACGGTCACCGCCAGGGCGATCGGGTTGAGCCGCGCCCCCTCGCAAGCGTCGCAGGGGACCTCGCGCATGTACTCCTGGTAGTACTCACGGGCGGAGTCGCTCTCCGCATCGGCGTGACGGCGCCGCAGGAAAGGGAGGACTCCCTCGTAGCTGGTGGTGTACTCGCGCTTCCTCCCGAACCGGTTGGTGTACGACACCCTGATCGGCCGGTCGCCGGTCCCCTCGAGAACCGCACGCCTCGCCCGAAGGGGGAGCTTGCCCCATGGCTGATCGATGTCGAACTTGAGGGTGGCGGCGACCCCTTCGAGTAGACGCTGGAAGTAGCGCCCCTTCGTTCCTGCCCAGGGAACGACAGCACCGTCGGCGATCGACAGGTCGGGGTCGGGGATGACCAGGTCGGGGTCGACCTGGAACTTGGTGCCGATACCGAGGCACACCTGGCAGGCGCCATATGGGCTGTTGAAGGAGAAGTTGCGCGGCTGCAGTTCCTCGAACGACGTGCCGTCGTAGGCGCAGGCGAGGTGCTGGCTGAAGGTCAAAGTGGGACCGTCGACCACTTCCACCTTGGCCACGCCCTCGGCGATGTGGAGCGCCGTCTCCAGTGAGTCGGAGAGACGGCGCTCGATCCCCTCACGACGCACCAGTCGGTCGACGACCACCTCGATGGTGTGCTGGACATAGCGGTCGAGCTTGATCTCGTCGGTGAGCTCGTGGATCTCACCGTCGATGCGCGCCCTGCTGAACCCGTCCCGGGCGAGATCCGCCAGGAGGGCCTCGTACTCCCCCTTTCGCCCCCGCACGACCGGGGCGAGAACCATGAAACGCGTCCCCTCGGAGAACTCGAGCACCCGGTCGACGATCTGTTGAGGGGTCTGCCGCGCCACCTCCCTGCCGCACTGTGGGCAGTGCGGGATCCCGATCCGTGCGAAGAGCAGCCGCAGGTAGTCGTGGATCTCGGTGACCGTACCCACCGTGGATCTGGGGTTGCGGCTCGCCGTCTTCTGGTCGATCGAGATCGCCGGGGAGAGACCCTCGATGAAGTCGACATCCGGCTTGTCCATCTGCCCGAGGAACTGACGGGCGTAGGCGGAGAGGCTCTCCACGTAACGCCGCTGCCCCTCGGCGTAGATGGTGTCGAAGGCGAGGCTCGACTTGCCCGACCCGGAGATTCCGGTGAACACGATCAAGCGGTCGCGGGGTAATTCCAGCGACAGGTTCTGCAGGTTGTGCTCCCGGGCTCCCCGGATGACGAGCTGGTCGGTGGACATCGGCGCCCGAGGTTACCGGGTGGAAATGACAAGCGTGTAGGCAGCTTTTGCGAGTCTTTGCGACTCCGCGGTCAACCGCTCTGTTCGGAGGCTCCGGTGTCCAGCGTGGCCGGCATCACGTCGTGGCGGCGCTTGTTGATCTGGACGAGCAGGTCGGCGAGCAAACCGACCAGAGCCAGCAGCGCAGCCAGGCCAAGCAACACGAAGGTGTTCTCCGCCACCCGGAAGTCCTTGGTGATCAGGTCGTAGACCAGCTTCCCGAAACCGACGATTCCGAGCACCGCCGCCGGTGGGCCGAAAACCCGGAGCGGCTCGTAGAGCAGGACCATGCGGACTACCTGGAGCAGGTAGCGCCGCGTATCCGTCCACCAGTGGAACTTGGAACGCCCCCGCCGCGGGAAGTAGTCGATGGGGACATATCGCACCGAGTAGCCGTTGGTGAGAAATGCCATGGTGAGGGTGGTGACACATGAGAACCCGCGGGGTAGCAGGTAGAAGAACTGGGTGCCGACATCGCGCCTGAAGGCGCGGAACCCGGAGTTGAGATCGGGTATCCGGACCCCGGCGAGGTAGCCGGCCAGCTTCCGGATGAACCATTTGGCCGGGGCGCGCAGGAACCGGGCGGTCCCCTGCTCCGAGGTTCGGGCGCCGACCACCTGGTCCCACCCGTCGAGCTCGCCGACCAGTTCGGGGATCTGGTCATTGGGGTAGGTCATGTCGACATCGGTCCACACCACCACCCGGCCTCGGGCGCTCATCGACCCGAACTTCCGAGCCGATCCGGTCCCCCGGTTCTGGGCGAACCGGATCAACCGGATGTCGTCCCGTCCCACCAACCGCTCCACCGAGTCGTCGCTCGACCCGTCGTCGACCACGATCACCTCGTAGCTGAGGCTCGAGGCGTCCATCGACTTGTGGATCCGCTCCAGCTCGTCGTCGATGTTGTCCGACTCGTTGAATACGGGGAGCACGATGCTGACATCGAGCTCGGGCGGGGGTGACGCTGACACGCTGAGCGAAGAGGATACCGTTGCGCCCTCTTGCCCCCTGCGATACCCCAAGGCACCGCGGCGAAGGTTGAGGCCCGTCGCCCAGTTGCCTTGCGTGTTTGGCTGATCTTCCTCGCCGCTCTCCTAGTGCTCGTCGTGGTCCACCGCGACCGGCTCATGAACCCCACTGGATGGGATCCAACGTGGGGGATGGTCCCGGCGGCTGCCACCCTTGCCGAGACCGGAGGCGACCTTGCCGCCGTGATTGCCCAGCCCAGCCTCTGGGAGGGAGGGGCAAATGCTCACGCCACGTCGACCATGACCTGGCTGGTGGCGGCGGCGTTTCGAGTCCTCGGAGCAGATGACGGCCTCCTCGCCCTTCACCTGCTTTCGCTCGTCTTCGCCGCCGGTCTTGCCACTGCCGCGTATTGCCTGCTATCGCCGGCAGTCAGCCTTCCCACGGCACTACTCGGGAGCGCGCTGGTGCTTGCCACTCCCCTCGTCCTCCAGCAAGCCGCCGACGTGTACATCGACCTGCCGCTGGCGCTTGTCGCCACGCTGGCGATGGTGACCGCGGCACGGCATCGGCTCCTCGGGACCACGTTGCTCGTGCTGCTCGCCGTCTCGCTCAAATCTTCCGGAGTGATGACCGTTCCCCTGCTCATCCCGGCGTTCGAGAACTTGGCGCCCAGAGGGCGGCGCTGGGGTCTGACGATGCTCGCAACCGGCCTCGCCGTGGTGCCTCTCCTGGCCACGGTTGTCACCGCTCCCGCCGGGGGGAGCGGGGCGCGCCGCATCGACATCCCATTGACCCTGAGCGGGATCTACCTCGCCATCACCATCGACGTGCTGGCGCTAGCCCTCGTCGCCGGCCTTGCCACCTTCCGGTCGCGCTCCTTGCCCGAGCCGGCGGCAGCGGTCCGGCGGGTGTCGTTGAGCCTTGTCGCCGGGTTCGTCGTCGCCCACCTGAGTGCTCTCTTCCTCACCGCCTCCTATCCGGTGCTCCCGCGGTACTACCTCGTCATCGTCCCGGCTCTTGTCGGCCTGGTATCGGTCGGGCTTGAAGCCCGCGGGCCGCTCGAGGCTCGGGTGGTGTTGGCGGCGTTCCTGGCATTCGCCGTGGCCAACAGCTGGGGGGCGCTCTACCCGCTGCGTGATCCCCCCGCCTATGTCGCCACCGAGCGCTCGCTCCGGGCCCAGTACCTGATCGACCTGGCCCAACAAGGCGCCTCCTGGCTGTCGGAGCAAGAAGATCGAACGCTGGTGGTGGACCGCCCCATGTGGTTCCGTCTCCGATACCCGGAGTCGGGATACGTGGATCGCCGCGAGGACGATCTGGTGATGGCGTTCCAAATCGGAGACCCACCACCGATCCCCGATCGATTCGCCCTGGTGATCGAGCAGGATCCTCGCCATGCTCCGGCCTTGGCGGAGGTGGTGGACCTCGCTCGTGAGGGCGGTTTCACGGTGGTCGAGCGGGAGATCACCTCTGGACCATTCCGCAGCCGTCTCGTC
This sequence comes from uncultured Actinomycetes bacterium, assembly GCA_963780745.1. Classification (GTDB taxonomy): domain Bacteria; phylum Actinomycetota; class Acidimicrobiia; order Spongiisociales; family DATADW01; genus DATADW01. The sequence goes on from CAWACT010000004.1 coordinate 21,105, forward strand.
ACGGGCGACCGATAGCGAATTTGATCAGTCGGACGCTCTAACCGAAAACCCGCAGAACTTGCCTCATCTGGTGGCTTCGGCGGCGTCGCGCAACTCGCGGCGTAGCTCGTTGACCTCGTCTCGCAGCCGGGCGGCGTACTCGAAGCGGAGGTCCTTCGCCGCTTCGTGCATCTCCTCCTCGAGGCTGAGGATCAGCCGGGCCAGGTCGTCGCCGGCCAGGTCGAGGGTGCGGCGGACGTCTACCTCGCGCCGTCTCCGCTCCGCAGCCGGGGCCTGATTCGACTGGAGCAGCTCGAGTATGTCCGAGACCCTCTTGCGGATGGTCTGCGGGTCGATCCCGTGCTCCTCGTTGTAGATGACCTGGAGATGGCGGCGTCTGTTGGTCTCGTTGATGGCGCGCTGCATCGAGTCGGTCACCTTGTCGGCATACATCAGGACCTGCCCGTCGACGTTGCGTGCCGCCCGCCCGATGATCTGGATGAGGCTCGTCTCGGAACGGAGAAAGCCCTCCTTGTCGGCGTCGAGGATGGCAACCAGCGAGACCTCGGGGAGATCGAGACCCTCGCGCAGCAGGTTGATCCCGACGAGAACGTCGAAGTCACCCAGCCTCAGCTCGCGCAGGATCTGAACTCGCTCGAGGGTGTCGATCTCGGAGTGGAGGTAACGGGCCCTCACCCCCATGTCGAGCAGGTAGTCGGTGAGGTCCTCGGCCATCTTCTTGGTGAGGGTGGTGACGAGCACACGTTGGTCCCGCCCCGCCCGCTCCTTGATCTCGTGGAGGAGATCGTCGATCTGACCCTTGGTGGGACGCACCACCACCTCTGGATCGACCAGCCCGGTGGGGCGGACGATCTGCTCCACCACCGTTGGAGACTGCCGCAGCTCGAACGGTCCGGGCGTTGCCGAGAGGAATACCACCTGGTTGGCCCTTTCCAGCCACTCGTCGAAACGGAGCGGTCGGTTGTCCATCGCCGATGGCAGCCGGAACCCGTGCTCGACGAGCACCTCCTTTCTGCTGCGGTCGCCCTCGTACTGCCCCCCGATCTGGGGGATGGACACATGGCTCTCGTCGATCACGGTCACGTAGTTCTTGGGGAAGTAGTCGAGCAGCGTGTACGGCGCCTCCCCGGCGGAGCGGCCGTCGAGGTAGCGGCTGTAGTTCTCGATCCCCGAGCAGGTGCCCACCTCGCGCAGCATCTCGAGGTCGTAGTTGGTCCGCATCCGGAGCCGCTGCGCCTCCAGCAGCTTCCCGGCCTTCTCCAACTCGGCAAGCCTCTCGCCCAGCTCGCTCTCGATCCCCACGACCGCCTTCTCCATGCGCTCCCGGGCGGTCACGTAGTGCGATGCGGGGAAGACGAACACCTCGCGCAATTCCTCGATCACCTCTCCGGTGACCGTGTCCATCCGCAGCATCCGATCGACGGTGTCGCCGAAGTACTCGACCCTGACCACCGTCTCCTCGTATGAGGGGAAGACGTCGAGGGTGTCGCCCCTGACCCGGAAACGGCCCCTGGTGAGAGCCACCTCGTTGCGCTGGTAGTCGATGTCGACCAGCCGGCGGATCGCCGCCTGCATCGGATAGTCGACCCCCTGAACCAGCCGAAGAAGCTGGCCGGAGTATTGCTCGGGCGAGCCGAGGCCGTATATGCACGAGACCGAGGCGACGATGATCATGTCGTCGCGCACCAGCAACCCCGAAGTGGCGGCGTGCCGGAGCCGGTCGATCTCGTCGTTGATCGTGGCGTCTTTCTCGATGTAGGTGTCGGTCTGAGGGATGTACGCCTCGGGTTGGTAGTAGTCGTAGTAAGAGACGAAGTACTCGACCCGGTTCTCCGGGAAGAACTGGCGGAACTCGTTGGCGAGCTGCGCGGCAAGAGCCTTGTTGGGGGCGATCACCAACGTGGGACGCTGCACAGCCTCGATGGTCCAGGCGATGGTGGCCGACTTGCCCGACCCGGTTATCCCGAGCAGCGTTTGGAAGGGGTCGCCGCGCTGGATCCCGGCGGCCAACTGCTCGATCGCGCTTGGGTTGGTCACCGGCGGGTCGAAACTCGGAGTGGATGACGAACGGGGGCACGATCGGAGGATACCGGGAGCGAATGACAAGCTTGTGAGAAGGACTCGCTCGCTGCGCTCACTCGCCGTTTTGGGTAATGGGTTATGGGTTATGGGTGCAAGACGGAAGACGGAAGGCGGAAGACGGAAGTGTCGGTTACTGGTTGCGTAGCTGGGTGAGGAGGTCGTCTAGTTGGGCTTGCAAGGGCGGCTTCGGTGGAGTCGTTGGTTAGGACGTGGTCGGCCCACTCGCGCCAGTCGTCGGGAGACGGCTGCGAACCCATGCGGCGTTCGATGTCTGGGAGGGACATGCCGCGGAAGAGCAGGCGTTGGATTCGGGTCTCTAGGGGGGCGTCAACAACCACCCTGGTCCAGCCGTCGCCCATGAAGTCGGTGAGCAGCGGGACCTCGACCGCTACGTCGGCGTCGCCGATCATCTGCGCGATCCGGGCTCTGATGACGGGGTGAGTCAGCGACTCGAGCATGTCGAGCTCACCAGCGTCGTGGAAGACGATCGCAGCCAACCTGGAACGGTCGACTTGGCCGTTGACTACGACAACGGGCCATCGAGTGCCGACCGCCGCGGTAGCGCCGCCACCGGGGCCGAGCACATCGTGACCCACCAGGTCGGCGTCAATCACCTGCACGCCGCGGCTCGCCAAGAGCCGACCCACCGTGCTCTTCCCGGAACCGATGCCGCCGCTAAGCAGGATCCTGACCCTCTGGGTCACCGTCGCGGACTGTAGCCTGGCGGCATGGTGACGATGGCCAACCCGTGGCGCGACCGGAGCATCCGACTGGCGCGCATCGTCCTCTGGGTGGCCCTGCTGATCGGGGTCGGCTTTGACATCACCCTCGGCGTGCTCACCCACCCCGAAGACATGATCATGATCTACTCCGCAGCGGCCGCCGCCACAGCGTACGTCGTCGGCGGTCACGGTCATCTTCGGGGAAAATGCTCCGGCGGACTTTGGTACGCGAGTTGGTAGCCCTGCTCGGCGTGGGACTGGTGATGGTCGCGGTCGGGTTGAGCGGCGGACTCAGCAGCCCCTATCTCCTGCTTTCGGTGGGACCATCGCTGCTCGCCGCTGCCACCGCCGGGATCCGACTCGGGATCTCGACGGCCTTCCTCTCAGCCCTGTCCCTCACCGCGGTCGGCCTCCTCACGGGTGCGATCAGCATGGAGCAATCGCTGTCCGATCGACCAATGGATCCCGCTCGCTCTCTGGTCGGGCCTCTATCTGATGGTGGCGGCCGCCTTCGCATACGCCCGCCGGCTGCTGATCGACCAAGAGCGGCAGACCGCGGCATACGCAACCGCCTCTGAGGAGACGGCGCGACGGATGCAAAGGCTCGACGACACGAACCGGCTTCTCACCGAGCTGGCATCGGTCACCGACGCTTCCTCGCTCAGCCCCATCTCGATGGCCGCATCGGCTCTGGACACACTGCAGGCCTCGCTGCCGGTGGAAGGGGCGGTGGCATCGCTCCAGAGCGGGCAGGGGCCGGTGGTGGTGGCACGCCGCGTTCCGGATACCGCGGCGGCGGTGGAGACGGCAATACCGCTCGAACTGGGTGGTCCGACGGTGGGTGAGGTAGTGATCGCCACCGATGGCGAGCTCAGCGACGAACAGCGCGAGCAGGCGGTCGAATTGCTCCGCCCGCTCGCTCTTGGGTTCTCCAACGTGCTCCTACTCCAGGAGATCACCCGGACCGCGATCAAGGAGGAGCGTGTGCGGCTGGCGCGCGAGCTCCACGACGAGATCGGGCCCTCGCTGGCGTCCCTGGGCTTGGCTCTCGATGTCGCCCTGGTTCAGGGCGTCGAGGATCCCACGATTACCGGCAATCTCGAGCGTCTCCGCTCCGATGTATCGATGCTGGTAGAGGAGGTAAGAGCCACGGTCGCCGACCTGCGCAGCGCCGGTGGTGAGAGCCTCAGTCAAGCGGTGCTCAAAGCGGCGGCGCGAGCGGCAAACGGCACCGAGGTGGTGGTCGATCTCCGAGAGAACCGGCCTCCCCGACCGGCAATCGCCGGCGACGTCGCCGCCATCGTCACCGAGGCGATCCGCAATGCCCTCATCCACTCGGATGCGGAGAAGATCAGGGTCGAGGGCGACGTTGACTTCGAGAGGGGCTGGGTCCAGGTGAGCGACGGCGGGCGAGGATTTGACGTCGGCGCCGTCCCCGATGGCCATTTCGGGCTGATGGGGATGCGGGAGCGGGCACAGCGGATGGAGGCTCGGCTCGATGTCACCAGCGGTGGGGAGGGGACGACGGTCCGGTTGAGCTGGGGTGGCGCCACATGATCGACGTTGTCGTCGCCGACGATCACCAGCTTTTTGTGGACGGTGTCACTCAAGCGCTTGACGCGCTGCCCGACATGCGGGTGGTTGGCAGGGTGGGGGACGGTGATGCGCTCATCGATTTGCTCGCCACACGTAGTCCAGACGTACTCTTGCTCGACATCGACATGCCCGGCCCTACCGGGCTCGAGGTGCTGGAACGTCTCGACCCACCGCCGCCGACATTGGTGGTCTCGATGCACGCCGCCGATGACGACCGGCGTGCCGCGATGGAAGCCGGCGCCATGGGGTTCTTGTCGAAGGGTGTGCCGCTCAGCGACCTGGCGGCGGCCATCAGGGCGGTGGAGGCCGGTGAGGCGCTCGACGACGCCACCACGCTCGCCGATGTCCTCGACCGGCACCGGGCGGCCCGGCTCGATCCTGGGGCGGCGGCGCTAACCGACCGGGAGAGGGAACTGCTTCGGCTTCTGGCCAGGGGGGTGACCGCAACCGACGAGATGGCCGACGCCCTGTTCATATCGCAGAAGACGGTGAAGAACCACCTGGCCAACATCTACGCCAAGCTGGGCGTCAGCGACCGCGCCCAAGCGGCGGTAGAGGCGATCCGTCTTGGCATCGTGGCCCGGGATCGTTGACCCACGATATAGGTCGGGCGACCTATGTCGCACCCGGGAGCCCGGTGATACGGTGACTTGAACCGGAGTCGGAGGAGGTTTGCATGGCGATTTGGACGCATCTGGTTACAGCTTGGTACAGGTTTCGGGACAGCGATCTCGGCGCCAGCCTGGTGGAGTATGCCTTGCTTGTCGTGGTGATCGCCCTGGTTGCAATTGCCGGGATGGTCCTGTTGGGCAACGCGCTCAACACCGAGTTCAGCGACGTGGCCACCCAGGTCGGTGGAGCACCCGGAGGCGGTAGCTGAAAAGCAGCCCACCGACTCCGCAAGAACCAAACCGGCCGGGCGATCGCCCGGCCGGTTTCTCACGTCAAGGCCCCGACGACGACGTTCCCCCTGCCGCTCGTGGATGCCCTCGGGCGTGCCTTCTAAAGGCCACCAAGCGCATCGACGATGCTGAGTACCGCGGGGCCGAGCAACACAACGAGCAGCGCCGGAAAGATGCAGACCACCAGGGGGAACACCATTTTCACCGGCGAGCCGAAGGCCCTCTCCTGCGCCCTCTGCCGGCGCTTGCTTCGGATCTCGTCGGCTTGGATGCGGAGCACCCTGGACATGGAGACACCAAACGCCTCGGCCTGCAGCATCGAAAGTAGGAATGAGCGCAACTCGTCCACATCGGTGCGGTCGAGGAGGTGGCGCATCGCATCGCGCCTACTGACCCCCACCCTGGTCTCCTGGAGCATCCGGAAGAACTCCTCGGAGAGCGGACCAGGGACGGTCGCCACCACCCGTGCCAGCGCCGAGTCGAACCCGAGCCCGGCCTCGACGCTGATGACGAGCAGGTCGAGCACATCGGGGAGAGAGTTGCGCATCGCCACACGGCGCCCTTCGATTCGGCGCTGCAACCAGGCATCGGGGAGGAGAATGCCGGCTATCGCGGCGAGGCCGGCCATCGCCAATCCCAAGATCCCGTCCACCCGCGTCACCGCCAGGGCGGCGATACCGAGACCCACCAGCACGGCGACGATCTTGACCACCACCCAGGCATTGGGGTCGAGGCTCCTGTTCAAGCCCGCCAGTACCAGCTTGCGCTGGGTGCGCTGCGCGAACCCGGACGGGGTGAAGCGTCCCAAGGCGCGGCCCGCCCTGAGAAAGATGGGGGCGATGGCCCGCTCCACCATCGGCCGGCGGAGAGTCTGCTCCCGGAGCGAGCCATCGCGCAGGCTCGCTCGGCCGTAGAGGGCGAGACGACTGCTGGTCGAGGCGCTACGCGCCCGGATTACACCGCCTCCCACCCAGATCCCCAGCGCGGCGACCGCCACGAATACCAGGACCACGGCGATCAGCATCGACCATTCCATCTCAGACCTCGATGTCCACGAGGCGGCGCAGCCAGAAGACACCCACCACCAAGAGCAACCCAGCCACGGCGAGCGCGGCAATCCCGATCGGGTCGCTCAGCAGCGGTTCCAGATAGTTGGGGTTGACGATTAGCAAGAAGCCGAAGAGAACCACTGGTATCAAGACCAACACGATCGCGGAGATGCGGCCCTCGGCGGTGAGCGCCCTGACCTCGCCCCGCAACCGGTTGCGGGCCACCATTGTGTCGGCCACCGTCTGCAGCACCTCGGACAGGTTGCCGCCCACCTCCCGCTGGATCTCGATCGCCATCACGGTCCACCGGAAGTCCTCGCTGTTCATCCGCTCCGCTATCCCCTGGAGCGACTGGACGACCGGGCGGCCCAGCCGGGATTCGGCAACGGCCCTGCCGAACTCGCGCCCCGTTGGGTTGGGGGACTCCCCCGCCACCGACTCGACCGCTTGCACCAGCGAATAGCCGGCGCGCAACGAGGTGGCCATCAGCGTCAGCGTGTCGGGCAGCTGCTGCACGAAACGGTTTCGCTCCTGCCGGCCGACACGCTCCACCAGAGCAAAGACGATCAGCACCGCCACCAGGAAAACGAGGCCACCCCAGAGAAACGACTTCATCAACACGGCCACCAGACCACCTGCGACCGCAGCCAGCCCTATGGCAGCGGCGATGGCCTCGCCTGGGCGGAGCAGGATATTGGCCGAGTCGAGCGCCGAGTTGATCGCTCCGGTGAGCCCTCTACGTTGCGCCACCGCCTCCGCTTGCGCCGACAGGTGGCGGAAGATGGGGAGTCTGCTGAGGATCCCGCCCCGCTCGCTGGCCCTCGCCTCAGCGGTCCCGTAGGCCCTGAGGCGGCCACCGAGCCGCTCTTCGTCTTCACGGCCCCAGGCGAGGATGAGGACGAACATGGCGACGACGGCGAAGATGGCCACTGCGACCAAGATCCTCAGCGTGCCCGGGCTGGCGGGGAGTGTCGACGCCTTCTGGTAGGTCGAAGGAGTGACCACGGTCGTCGTGGTGGGAGCCGGGACCGTCGTAACCAGGAAGCCGGGCACGAGGACGGTTTGGCCGTCGACCAGCTCGTTGTCGTAGACGGCGCCGAAGTCGACCTCCACGTGGTTGGACTCGGAGGCGGTGAACCGCACCACCACCCTGTTGTCGAGCACGCTCCCGATGTCCTCGAAGAACCCCACGAGCTGTTCGGGTTCGGTCGCGGCGAAGTAGGTGCCACCCGTCTGCTCGGCCATCTGCTGCAGCGGCTCTTCGTCGAACCCCCTGCCCTGGAGACCGACGCTGTAGATGGTCATGCCCACCCCCTGGGCAGCCGCAATGGCCTCGTCGAGGGTGTGGGTCGTACCCCGAGCGGTGTTGGCTCCGTCGCTGAGGACGATGGCGTTGGCATCGAGGTCTTGCTCTAATGCGAACAGCTCGGCAGCATCGAACACAGCGTCGTAGAGCGGTGTCTGGTTGCCCAGCACCTCGATCGCCTCGATGAAACGGCGGAGCACCTCCTCGTCACGGGTGAAGGGCTGGACCTCCTGCTCTCTACCGAAGGCGATCACCGCCACCGAGTCCTGGGGCCGCTTCTGCTCGACGAAGGCGAGCGCCGCTGCCTTGGCCTCCTCCAAGGGCAGCCCTTCCATGCTCTCCGAAGCGTCGATCACCAGGACGATGCCGGTCGGGGTGCTCGACTCACTGAGCTGGGCTTTCTCTTGGATCCGGTCGGGGGGGACCAACTCGCCATCCTCGGTGATGGTCATCAGGTCCGGGTCAAGCGTCTCGACCATGTTGACCCCGTCGATGACCATTGTCACCGATGGGTAACGGTCGATGTCCAGATGCGAGATCCGGATGGCGGGCTCGCCGTCGGCATCCTGCGCCGCCGCTGGGGGTGCCCCGATGATCCCGGCTAGAACGGCCAGGACGAGTACCGTCCGCATTCGACTCATTGGACTACTGAGAAGGAGTCGGTGCGCCGGGCCAAGGGCTCGGCATCGAACGCACCGGCGGGCACCTCGATCCCAATGTCGAGCAGGTGGTCGAGGAACTCAGGCCGCCGACCGGTGGCCTTGAGACGGCCGAGGTACCGCCCCTCTTCGTCGAGCCCCATCCCGTAGTCGAACAGGAATAGGTCGCGCAGCTCGACCTGGTCACCAACCATCCCACCTACTTCGGTCACGTGGGTGACGCGCCGCGACCCGTCGCGCAACCGTGCGATGTGTATGACGAGGTGGATCGCGGAGGCGATCTGCTCGCGGATGGCGCGCACCGGCAGATCGAAACCCGCCATGAGGACCATGGTCTCGATGCGGGAGAGTGAATCGCGTGGCGAGTTGGCGTGGACCGTGGTCAGCGAGCCGTCGTGACCGGTGTTCATTGCCTGGAGCATGTCGAGCGACTCGCCGCCGCGCACCTCGCCGACGACGATCCGGTCGGGTCGCATTCGCAGGGCGTTTCGCACCAGGTCGCGGGTCGTCACCTCGCCCTTGCCCTCGAGGTTGGACGGGCGCGACTCCAGGCTGAGCACGTGATCCTGGTTGAGCTGGAGCTCGGCGGCGTCCTCGATGGTGACGATCCGCTCCTCGACGGGTAGGTAGGAGGAGAGGACGTTGAGCGTCGTCGTCTTCCCGGAGCCGGTGCCACCACTGATGACGATGTTGAGACGGCCGAGGACGCAGGCTCGAACCAGGTCGGCAAGCTGGGGGCTCAGCGTCCCAAGGCTGATCAGGTCCTTCTCGGTGAAGGGGTCGACGGCGAACTTCCTGATGGTGAGAAAAGGCCCGCCGATGGCGAGCGGATGGACGACGGCGTTGACACGGGATCCGTCGGGGAGCCGGGCGTCGACCATGGGTGTTGCCTCATCGACTCGTCGGCCGACCTGACCGACGATCTTGTCGATGATCCGGCGGAGGTGGATCCCATCGACGAAACGGATAGGTGTGCTGACGATCTTGCCCGCCCGCTCGACGAAAACCTCGTAAGGGCCGTTGACCATGACTTCGGTGACTGTCGGGTCGTTGAGAAGGGGGTCGATGGGCCCGTACCCGAGCACATCGCTGGTGATCTCGAGGAGAAGGTGATCACGCTCCACCTTGGAGAGGCTGGCGCGGGCTTCCTTGTCGAGAGACCGCTCCAGCGTCTCGAGGACCCGGCGTCGCAACTCGTCGTCGGTGAGCGCCCGGTCGTAGAGGACCGGTCCGAGCTCCTCGATGACCCGGAAGTGCAACGTGACCCGCAGCTCGTCGTGCAGCGTGGCCGAGGGCTGAGCACGACCCTCCGCTAAGGCCGCGGCTACCCGTTCTGATAATGACGCCAAACTCACCCCCGACCTTCGGTCCCCCGACCTCGTCGAGTCACTTTACCGATACTCAGCGACAAAGCCATCACCGCCACCGGGATCTGCGACCCCGCACCGGCCCGGGTCGAGTCCCCGTGATGAGCGCCGCAACCTCCTCGAAACCCCGAGCTGTCTTCGACTTCGGAGAGGACAGCACTATCGGTCTGCCCTCGTTGACCGAGGCCGGGATGGCCGCATCGGATGGGATGCGAGCCGCCACGTTCGTTCCCAGTGTCTTCTCGATTTCGCGCTCGTCGAGCCGAGCCCTGGCGTTGGCCCGATTGAGCACCAACCTGATCTTCGAAGAGGGAAACTTGAGCAGACGCAGCGTGTCAAGAGCCAGCTTGGCGTTCTTGACCGAGAGAAGATCCATGTCGACCACGATCAGCACGAAGTCAGAACGCTCCAGGATTGACAGGAGCATCTCGTCGAAGGATGAACTGGTGTCGACCACCACCACCTCGAACATCGAGCGCATCACGCCGATGATGTCGATCATCGACGCCAGGCTGATCTCGTCGGCATAGGCAGGCTCGAGCGGAGCAGGAAGCACTCGCAGCCCGCTGGGATGCCTCGCCAACACGGAGTCCACCAGGGCCTCATCGAGACGGTCGATGTCGTGGACGATGTTGACCACGGTGAGACGTGGCTCGAGCTGGAGCACGAGGCTGTCGTCACCGAATTGGAGGTCGGCGTCGACCAAGGCAGCACGGCCGTCGCCGAGCTGTTGGGCCAGCAGTACGGCAAGGTTGGAAGCGATGACGGTCTTCCCGCTGCCTCCCTTGGGCGACATGACGGTCACTACCTTCCCCTCGTGCGGGGACGGCGCCGCCTCGGCGACCGGCCGTCTGCGGCGGATGGGCGCCACCGCGTCGTTCAGCCGTTCCTCGGTGAGCGGCGGCTCGATGACGTCGCGCACCCCGGCGCGCATGGCGGCGCGCAGCACGCTGGGTGCTATGTCGGCTGTAACGAGGAGGATCCCGAGATCCTCGTACTCCTCACCGAGGATTGCAGCGCTCTCCATCGCCGGCTCGGATGCGAAGGAGGGTCCGAGTACGACCACCGATATCGAACCGTCGTCGATCCGGCGTTGAGCATCGGTGAGAAAACGCACCGTCGGCACCTTGCCGTCGAGGGCGCGCTTGGTCTCGTCGAGGAACTCCTCGTCGTCATCGACGACGATGATCCCGATGTCCTCCCCGATCATCGGCCCTCCCCACGGCGCGTTGGCCCCATCATGTCACGGCAGATCGAAGTATTGCCCGAGGACGCCCGGGTCACCGAACAACGAGTCGATCACCACGCCTTCGGTATCGCGTACCGGGAACTCGTCCGTGGACAAGGTGAGCCAGACGGTGCCGGCTTCGAGGGCGAACACCAGCTGCTCCGCCTCTTCTGAGTTGACCTCGAGCGTGACCAGTTGGGTGCGCTCTGTGATCGGCTGGCTCTGCCCCGCCGGTACGGCCGATGGGGTGGTGGTCGGCGTCGGTGCCGACACCGCGGCCGGCCCGTCGCCTCCCGTCGTCACCTGGTTGTTGATTCCGAGCACCCGCTTCCCGAAGAGGATGTAGCGGGTGAGGGTCTTGGTGACGGTCTCGGTCTGCCCGCCACCCGATTCTTGTTCGGGATCGATAACGGTGGCGTCGGCGCGGGGGGTGCCCTCCACCTTGAGCGTGACCAGCACGTTGACGTTGTCTCCGGGGCGAATGAACCCGGCGACGCCACGAGAACCATCGACCAGCAGGCTGATCGCCTGGTTCCCACTGCTGATCACCTCGGCCATCGGCTGTGCCGCCGCAACCGGGTCTATCCACATGTCGGTGGTCAGAATGGAGCCCGCCGGGATCGGGCCTGCGGCCACCTTGCCGGAGAGGGCCTCTTGCAGTCCGTCCTCTGCTGGGTCCTCCGATGCCACGATGGCGGTCGGTGGTCTCAGTTCGGCCACCTCCTCGCTCAGCGCGGCGCGCTCCTGTTGGATGACCAGATCGCCCTGGACGCCGCCTTCGATTCGATCGGCCGCCCGGTACACCGAGACGAAGTCGGTCTCCGCGAGCCGCTCGTTCTGCACACCGGTGAGAAATCGGTACACGGCGAAAGCAGCCACCCCGGCCAGCAGCAACGCAACGATGAGGACCAGGGTCCGTCTACCCATTCAACGCTCCTCGGCCATATCCAGGGTCATTCGGACCCTTCCCACCAGGGTTGCATCGGCCCGGCGACCCGTTCGGTTGAGCGGCGAGTGCGAGCACCGGGGCCTCAGCGGCGCCCGATCCCACGTTCTTTCAGCTCTTGGAGGATTGCCTCGAGCGAAGCGTCGACGCTCACCGCCGGACGCTCTTCCTCGGGCTCACGCTCGAACTCGTGTCTGGCGGGAGGGCGGCGCTCGGGCCGGCTTGCCGCCGGCGCGGCCGCTGCCGGTGGCTCACGGCGCTCCGACCAGTCGGGCAGTGCCTGCTTGATGGACAGGCTCACCCTGCGGCGCTCCTCCTCCATCTCGGTGACTTTGACCTGGACACGCTGTCCGATCGACAGCTCCAGCTCAGGCGACTCCACCCGGTGGACCGCGATCTCGGAGACGTGAACCAGACCTTCGACCCCGTCGCCGACCGAAACGAAGGCACCGAAGGGGACCGTCTTGGTCACCACGCCCTCCACCACGGAGCCGACGCTGTTCTCCCTGACGAACGTCACCCAGGGGTCCTCGAGCGTCTGCTTGATGGAGAGCGAGATCCGCTCCCGATCGAGGTCGACCTCGAGCACCTTGACCGTGACCTCGTCACCCACCTTGACCACCTCGCCGGGGTGGTTGACGTGCTGCCAGGAGAGCTCGGAGACGTGTACGAGACCGTCCATTCCGCCCAGGTCGACAAAGGCACCGAAGGCAACGACGGACGACACGACACCCTGGCGGACCTCACCGACCTGGAGCTGATCGAGGAACGCCTGGCGTTGCTCGGCCTGCTCCTCCTCGAGGTAGGCGCGGCGCGAGAGGACGACGTTGTTGCGGTTGCGGTCGAGCTCGATCACCTTGGCTTCGATCTCCTGCCCGACGTATGGGTCGAGATCGCGCACCCGGCGCAACTCGACGAGCGAAGCAGGAAGGAAGCCGCGCAAGCCGATGTCGACGATGAGACCGCCCTTGACGACCTCGATCACGGGTCCTCGTACCGTCCCGCCCTCGTTGGTGATCTGCTGGATCCGATCCCAGGCTCGCTCGTACTGAGCCCGCTTCTTGGAGAGGATCAGCCTGCCCTCTTCGTCCTCCTTGTTCAGGACCAGGGCCTCGATCCGCTCACCGAGTTGGACCACCTCGGCCGGGTTGACGTTGTTGCGGATCGACAACTCCTCGGTGGGGATGATCCCCTCGGACTTGTAGCCGATGTCGAGCATCGCCCCGTCGCCGTCCACGGTCACGACCGTGCCCTCGACGATGTCGCCCTCCTTGAACTCGAGCACGGTGTGTTCGAGGGCGGCCACGAAGTCGTCGGCGATCTCATCGGGGAGGTCACCCACGTTGGGCGCCACGATTGCCGCCGGCCCGGGTGGACGGGATGCGACCACGACGGGGTCGGGTGAGGCGTCCTCTGCCACCGCCGCGCTGGGCTCTTCGAGGGTCTCGACGATGCTGGGCGTTTCGAGCGCCGCGGTCTCTTCGAGAGTCCCGCGATCTTCAACCGATTCGACCTCGCGAGGCGCTTCTTCGACCGCTTCGACCTCGGTGGGAACCTCCACTGCTTCGGGCTCCTCGGCCAAAGCCTCGGGCTGTTCGGCAATCGAATCGGCCGTGAAGTCGGCAGAGGTGTCCTCCACCGCCCCGTTCATGTCGTCGCCGGCTGCATCTTCGGTCTGGGCGGTGGGCTCGCCGGTTTCGTCGGCGCCGGCCTCCTGCTCGGTCTCGATCTCGATGGGCTCTGCGATTGTGGTCGCACCATCGATCTCATCGATGGTGCTGGTCGCCGCCGTTGTCGCCTCGTCGGGCGCACGCGACGGCTCGTGTTCGGTGGTCATAGGTGGGTTCTTACCTCCAAGGGATTCGCCGCCGCCGCACGGGCAGGGCGTAGTGCAAGAGTAGCAGGTCGCTCGCAGTCAGGCCTTGGTGTCTGCCAGTGTGGCGCCCACGGCAAGGTCGGCGCGCAGTGGGACTCCCAGCTTGGTGACGCCCTCCATCACCTCGACCATGAGCTCTCCGGCCTTCGCCTCCTCATCGGAGGGCGTTTCCACAACGAGCTCGTCGTGGATCTGGAGGAGCAACGTGGTCCTCATCCCCTCTTCGGCGAGTTGGCGGTCGAGCTCGATCATCGCCTTCTTGATGATGTCGGCCGCGGTGCCCTGGACCGGGGCGTTGAGCGCCATCCTCTCCCCCATCTGCCGGACACGGAAGTTGTCGCTTGCCAGCTCAGGGAGATAGCGGCGACGGCCAAAGAGTGTCGTGGTGTAGCCGCGGTTGCGGGCCTCGGTGACGGTCCCCCGCATGAAGTCGCGCACATCGGGAAACTGGGCGAAGTAGGCGTCGATGTGTTCGCGCGCCTCGTCCCGCGAGATCTCGAGCCGGTCGGCCAGCCCAAACGCCTCCATGCCGTAGAGCAGCCCGAAGTTGATCACCTTGGCGCGGCGGCGCATCTCCGGCATGACATTCTCGGGCGCCAACCCGAATACGCGGGCAGCGGTGGCGGTGTGTATATCGGCGTCGGACTCGAACGCCTCCACCAGCCCGGGATCGCTCGACATGTGCGCCAGGACCCGCAACTCGATCTGGGAGTAGTCGGCGACCAGAAAACGCCATCCCTCACGGGCGACGAAGGCTCGCCTGATGGTCCTGCCGGTCTCGGAGCGGACCGGGATGTTCTGCAGGTTGGGACGGTCGGAGGAGAGCCGCCCGGTGGTGGCAGCCATCTGGTTGAACCGGGTGTGGATCCTCTGATCGGGCCCGATCAGCGGGAGATACCCGTCGACATAGGTCGAGCGCAGCTTCTCCAGCTCGCGATAGCGGAGCAGGAGCTCGACCATGGGGTGGGCGTCGGCCAGCTTGGCCAGCACCGACGCGTCGGTGGAGGGCACCCCGGTGGATGTCTTCTTCAGCGCCGGCAACCCCAGCGTGGTGTAGAGGACGTGCCGCAACTCCTTGGTCGAGTTGACGTTGAACGGCTCGCCGGCCGCTTGGTGGATTCTCCGCTCCAACGTCGCAAGCTGGTCACGGAGACTCTCGCCCAGCTCCTCGAGATAGGCCCGGTCGACTCCGATCCCGGCAGCCTCCATCCGGGCGAGCACCGTCACCAGGGGAGCCTCGATCTCGGCGTACAGGTCGAGCTCTCCCCGCTCTTCCAGCTCGGCACGCAGCTTGCCTGCCAGTCTGGCGGTGACCACCGCCCTCCGACCGGCGTCATCGATGTCGGGCCCTTCCGAGAAGTCGAGCATCCCCTGGGCCCCGCCCCCGCCGTCGGACTGGTCGGCGGGCCCCAGTTGGAGCCCGAGGTACCGCAGCGATAGCTCGCCCAGGTCGTACGTCCGTGTTGCCGGTTGCACCACGTAGGCGGCGAGGGCGGTGTCGAACAGGGGGCCATCGACCGCCAGCCCCTTCTCGACGAGATGGCGGAGGAGGTCCTTGGCGTCGTGCGCCACCCGCTCCCGCGTGGCGTCACCGATCGCCTCGAGCAGTGGGCCGGCCGATGTCACCGGCACGTATCGGGCTGCGCCGTCTTCGGGCACCGCCAGCCCGGCCAACTCGTCGCCTTCCCACACCGGTACCAACACCAACGGGCTCGATTCGGCCAATCTGGCGACGTCGCCGGGGTCGGTGACCCGGGATACATTCACTTCCAGAGTCTCCGCCCCTGTCGGCTGGTCAGACCAGAGGGCGTCCAACTCATTGAAGATGCTGTGGAACTCGAGGCTCTCGAACAGGTCCTTGGCCACACGGCGGTCCCATGGCGCCCGCACCAGTTCGGTGGGGGAGACGCTCAGGTCGAGATCGTCGACCAGACGCATCAGCCGCTGGTTGAGGAAGACCTGGTCGCGATGCTCCTCCAGGTTGGATTTGAGCCTTGGGCTGTGATCGTCCAGGTGCTCGTAGATGCCCTCGAGGTCGCCATACTCGGCGATCAGCCGAGAGGCGGTCTTCTCGCCCACACCAGGGACGCCGGGCAGGTTGTCGGAGGTGTCGCCCCTCAGGGCGGCGTAGTCGAGGTACTGGTCGGGGCGAATCCCGTACCGATCCTCGACGTACCCGGCGTCTGCCAGGACGGTGTCAGATATCCCCCGGCGGGTGTAGAGCACCTTGAGGTGATCTCCCACGAGTTGGAAGCTGTCGCGGTCGCCGGTTACCACCAGGACATCCCATCCCTGCTCGATGGCACGGTTTGCGACGGTGGCGATCACATCGTCGGCTTCGAAACCCTCCGCTTGCAGCTGCGAGTAACCCAGGGCGTCCATCACCTCGCGGATCAAGGGAAGCTGGCTTCGGAACTGATCGGGGGCGCTGCTCCGGTTTGCCTTGTACTCGGAGTACTCGGCGAGACGGAATGTGTCCCTTCCCACATCCCAGGCGATAGCGATGCCATCGGGGTGGTGGTCGCCCACCAGCTTGAGCAGCATCCGGGTGAACCCGTACACCGAGTTGGTCATTTGGCCCGATTGAGTCGCCAGGTCCGGGGGGAGTGCGTAGAAGGCGCGATAGGCGAGGCTGTGACCGTCGAGAAGGGCGAGCGTTGGCATCGGTGGTGAGATGGTGTAGCTGACCTTAGGACCCGCTCAACCGTCGCTGAGCCGGGCGAGAAGCGTCTCCCGTTGCGATTCCAGCCGGCCCCGTTGGGCGGCCAGCCGAGCGAGAACTCTCTCGAATCGCTCGACGTCGGCATTGGCCCGCTGAGCGTCGGCGCGGTCGGAGGGGTAACCGGAGACTGCGGCGTCGCGCTCGGAAGTCGTCGTTCAAGGACCTCAACATCTCGAGCTCTGCGGAGGTACGCGACTCCTGCTCTGCCAGCTCCATGATCCGCTCGTTGAGCCGGAACAGCTTCGACTCGATGCGGTTACCCATCGTCGGAATGATAACGACGAACATGTGTTCGAATGGCCCCTTGGGTCGTCGGTTAAACTTCCCCGTCTGCCGGAGTGGCGGAATTGGTAGACGCGATGGACTCAAAATCCATTGGGGGCAACTCCGTGCGGGTTCGAGTCCCGCCTCCGGCACCGCAGAGAGATGGATGACGGAAGGCGGAAGACGGAAGCCAGAAGCCTGGCCCAGGAGCACATCGGGTCATTTCCGCAACTTGGCGGGATGGGGAATGGCGGAAGGCGGAAGCCAGAAGACGCGCTGAGCGGGCACTTCGGGGGATGGTTTCCGCAACTTGGCAGGGTGGGGTAATGTCGTCGACGAGCAACGGCCATCCACCAGACCGAATCGACAACGTCCTGCCGCATCCCCCCACTCCCCCACTCCCTGGCTGGGCGTTTCGGAATCTCGGTGGATGGTCGTAGCTCGTTTTTGTCAGCGGCGATTCTCCACGCACGGGTGGCGGCCGAGGTAGGCCAGTTGCATCAGGTTCCCGGTGCTCTGATGGCGGGGTTGGCGCCGTCGAGCGCCGCTCGGAAGAGGCCGACCGTCCTGCTCACCCGGTCGATGGCACCGTCGGCGCTGTCTGATTCGAGGACGAGACGGACCAGTGCCGAGCCGACGATGACCCCGTCGGCGTATGGCGCCACCTCCGCTGCCTGGTCGGGTGTCGAGATGCCAACCCCGAGGACAAGAGGCAAGTCGGTGATGGCCCGCACCCTTCTCGACAGATCGGCGACATGGGTGCTCACCCCGGACCGCTCCCCGGTCACCCCGAGGTCGGCCACGCCATAGATGAACAGCGGCCCCGCGGCCGCCACCCGCCGTATACGGTCCTCACCCGTGGTCGGTGCCACGAAGTGGACCATGCCGATCCCGTGGCGCTCGGCGGCCGCCGCCACCTGGCTGGATTCTTCGAGCGGCAGGTCGGGGACGATCAACCCTTCGGCACCGACGTCGCTGAGACGCCGGCAGAACTCCTCTGCCCCCAACCGGAGGACCGGGTTGGCGTAGGTCATCGCCAGCAAGGGGCGTTGGGTGGTGTCGGCGATGTGTCGCATCGTCTCGAAGGCCACCCCGAGCGAGGTGCCGGCCGCCAGCGCTGCATCGCTCCCCCTTTGTATGACAGGCCCGTCCATCAAGGGATCCGAGTAGGGGATCCCCACCTCGAACCCGTCCGCCCCTGCCTCGGCCATCGCGGCGAAGAGGCGGGGCGAGGCAGCGGGGTTGGGCAGACCAGCCGTCATGAAAGGGAGGAAGAGGGTCCGCCCCGACCCGAACAGCGCAGCAGTCACCGCAGCTTCGCCTCGATCTGGTGGACGTCCTTGTCGCCGCGCCCGGACAGGCACACAAGCACCGTCTGTCCGGCGAGCGATTCCCGCTCCCGCGCCAGCCAAGCTATGGCATGCGCCGACTCCAAAGCGGGGATGATCCCCTCCATCCTGGCGAGCAACTCCAACCCCTTGAGCGCCTCGTCGTCGGTCACCGAGTCGTACCGGGCCAGCCCGGCATCACGCAGGTAGGCGTGCTCAGGTCCCACTCCGGGGTAGTCGAGCCCGGCGGATATGGAGTGCGCCTCGAGCACCTGGCCGTCGGAGTCCTGGAGCATCAGCGTCCGTGTTCCATGGAGCACACCGGGCGTTCCTGCAGCGATCGATGCACCGTGACGACCGGTGTCGATCCCCTCCCCGCCTGCCTCCACCCCGACGAGGTCGACATCACCGCCGAGGAACGGGTGAAAGATGCCAATTGCGTTCGAGCCTCCGCCGACGCAAGCCACCACCACGTCGGGCGTCTCGTCGGCGAGTTGGTCGAGGCATTCCTCGCCGATCACCTTCTGGAACTCGCGGACCATCCATGGGTACGGGTGCGGTCCCACCACTGACCCGATCACGTAGTGGGTGTCCTCCACGGTGGCCACCCAGGCGCGCATGGCTTCGCTGACTGCGTCCTTCAACGTCCCGGCACCGCTCCCGACCGGGACGACCTCGGCCCCAAGCAGCCGCATCCTCACCACGTTGAGCTCCTGGCGCTCGATATCGACCTCGCCCATGTACACAATGCAACCCAGTCCCATGGCGGCGGCGGCGGTCGCGGTGGCGACACCGTGTTGACCGGCACCGGTTTCGGCAATCACCCGGGGCTTCCCCATCCGGACGGTGAGAAGGCATTGACCGATGGCGTTGTTGATCTTGTGCGCTCCGGTGTGAGCCAGGTCCTCACGCTTGAGCAGGACTCGCATCCCCAACTCGGCGGAGAGCCTTGGGGCGTGGTAAAGCGGCGTTGGCCGGCCGGCGAACCCGGTGAGCCAGCGCCGGTACCCGGCTCGGAACCGATGGTCTGACCATGCATCGTCGAAGGCCGCCTCCAACTCGGCCAGCGCCGGCATGAGAGTCTCGGGGGCGAAACGCCCTCCATAGTCGCCAAATCGGCCATCCTGATCCGGCCGGTCGAGCGGTCCCGGCGTCACGATCGGGCCGCCTTGGCACGTTCAACGAACCGTCGGACCAGTACTGCGTCCTTCACCCCCGGGGCGGACTCGAGCCCGCTGGAGGCGTCGACACCGAATGGGCGGACACGAGCCACGGCCTTGGCCACGTTCTCGGGATCAAGACCGCCGGCCAGGACGAAATCGCGCTGCTGGTCGCCGACCAGGGTCCAGTCGAATGCCCGCCCCGAGCCTCCATGGCTCCCGTCGACCGCCGCATCGAGCAGGGGGAGTTGTCCGGCTGGGACGAAACCCAGATCGACAACACCGTTGACCCGCACAGGCCGGAGGACCAGGAGGCCAGCCCGTTGCGCCGCCCCTGCG
Organism: uncultured Actinomycetes bacterium; assembly: GCA_963780745.1. Lineage (GTDB taxonomy): Bacteria > Actinomycetota > Acidimicrobiia > Spongiisociales > DATADW01 > DATADW01. The sequence goes on from CAWACT010000004.1 coordinate 40,651, forward strand.
GAGTCGGCGGCGTGGCGCCCGTGGGGCTGCACCGCATCGGATCCGGTCTGCTCGACGGCGACAATGAGCTCGTCCGGCGGCATGTCCACCGTCACGAGGACCTTGACTACGGGGATGCCTCTGCCGATCTGTCTCGCCAGGTCGACCGTGACCATTCGAGGCGAAACGGCCAGGACCAGGCCGATGGCGTCGGCGCCGACGTCCGCCGCTACCTCGGCGATCTTGCGGTCGGTGACCCCACAGACCTTGACCCAGGTCACGACGGGCCCGCCCGCTCCGGCTCACCGTCGGCCACCAGCTGGCCGGTGAGCAGGGCCACCGCTGCCTCCGGGTCTCCATGGCGCACAAGCATCTCGCCGACCAGCACTGCGTCGTAACCGGCCGCCGTCATCCTTGCCACGTCGGCCGGCCCGTTGATCCCGCTCTCCGCGACCCGGGCCTCGAACCCGTCCAACCGACGGGCCAGTCGTTCAGCAACCTTCAGATCGACCTCGAACGTCGCCAGTTTCCTGGCGTTGACGCCGATGACACGAGCCCCCGCGGCGAGCGCCCTTGTCGCCTCGGCCTCGTCATGGATCTCGACCAGCGTCTCGATCCCAGCCTCCCCGGCCGTGGCGATGAGACGGGAAAGGGTCTCATCGTCGAGGGCGGCAACGATCAAGAGGACGGCGTCGGCCCCGATTGCCCGGCTCTCCCAAACCTGGGCCGGGTGGAGGACGAAGTCCTTGCGAAGCACGGGGACGGTCACCGCTGCAGCGGCGGCGTGGAGGTCGGCGGTGCTCCCGGCGAAGAACTCCGGCTCGGTGAGGACCGAGATGGCGGCTGCACCGCCCGCCTCGTAGGCGGTGGCGAGCACCGCGGGGTCGAGATCGGGGGCCAGCGGCCCCCGTGACGGGGAACGGCGCTTGATCTCCGCGATCACCGCGGTCCCGGGTGTCGTGAGTGCCGCGGTGAGCGACCGCACCGGTCCCGCCTCGAGCGCCGTGGTGCGGAAGTCATCGAGACGAGCGGCCACCTCGGGTATCCGTTGTCGCACGGCTGCGATGATCCGGTCGAGCATTCGGTGGAGACGGTAACGCTGAGGTTCGGAGCGGTCAGCCTCCGTTGGGGACCAATGGCAACTCGCTCACCCTGGCCGGGGCCGAGCCCCCATCCCATCGCACCTCGACCCGATCACCCGGTGCCACCTCGCGCCGCAGCAAGCCGAGCGCAACAGGGGCGCGGACCGTCAGCGACTCGGCCACCGATGTGACCGCACCCACCTGCCGATCCTCCACCCAGACCCCGGCACCATCGGGAGGGAGAACGTTGACCTCGATCACTACACCGCGCAGCAGTCGGTTGACGTGCCCTCGGGAGTCAATCCGAGCCACCAGTTCCTGACCCAGGTAACAGCCTTTGGTGAAAGAGACGGCGTGCTCGACCAAACCGCCCTCCTGGGGGATGGTCCGCTCGTCCACGTCGACACCCATCACCGGCTCCCCCGCCTCGACCCTGATCGCCCGCCACGCCAACGACCCGGCGACGGTTGCGCCGGCCGCCTCCAGACGAGCCACCCCCTCCCCGGCCACGAGAAACCTTGGGATATCGCCCAGTGGCGCCCTCGCCACCAGTGTCCCCTGCTCGTCGGACCAGCCCGGCGGCGGGTCCAGCCCCGCCCGTGCCAGGACCTCCTCGGAGGCGGGCCCGATGAGATCGACCATGGACCGCTCATCGAGCCGAAGGCTCAGCTTCACCCGGATCATGTACTGGGTGAGATCGTCGAGGACAGTCTGGGCCACCCCGGCATCGGCCACCATCGCCACCCACTCCTCGCCACGCAGCAGCCAGAGGAGGGCACGCAGCTTGCCCTGCGGCCCGAGTAGCAACGATCGCGCCACCGCTCCGACCGGCAGCCCCGCTACTTCCTGCGACAGGATGTCGTCGAGGAAGCGGACGGCGTCCCGCCCCTCGGCGACGACCATCTGGTGCCTGCCCTCGACTACCCCGGCAGCCTGGCGCAGCGCGGCGTACTCGGCGACGACGTCGACATCACCCCACATCGCCCGCCAACCTCAGTGCGGTCAAGGCTGCTGCTGCCTTGCTCATGGTCTCGTCGTACTCGGCGCTGGGCTCGCTGTCGGCGACGATCCCCGCCCCCGCCTGGACCCACGCGGTCCCCTTCGCCATGACCACGGTGCGAAGGCATATGGCGGTGTCGACGTTCCCCGAGAGGTCGAGGTAGCCAACCGCCCCGGCGTAAGGGCCCCGCGCCACCGGCTCCAAGCAGTCGATGATCTCCATGGCCCGGACCTTCGGCGCCCCCGAAACCGTCCCGTGTGGGAAGGTGGCTCGCAGGACGTCGACTGGGCCTATCCCGGGGCGGAGCTTCCCCGACACGCCGGAGACTATGTGCATCACGTGCGAGTACCGCTCGACCGCCATGAGCTCGTCAACCGTGACGGTGCCGTACTCGCTGACCCTTCCCACATCGTTCCTGGCGAGATCGACGAGCATCACGTGCTCGGCCAGTTCCTTGGGGTCGGTGAGCATCTCCTCTTCAAGCGCCTGATCCTCTGCCGGGGATGACCCCCGGCGGCGAGTGCCGGCGATCGGCCTGCTGTAGACGACCCCGTCGCGCACCCTGGTCATCAACTCGGGCGAGGAGCCGGCGACAGCCACCTCGGGATGGCTCACATAGAAGAGGAAGGGCGACGGGTTAATCAGCCGCAGTGCCCGGTAGACGTCGAAAGGACTGCCGCTGTAACCGGTGGCGAGCCTCTGGCTCACCACTATCTGGAAAGCGTCGCCCTGTCTTATGTAGTCCTTGGCGGAGCGGACAGCCGCCTCGAAGCGGGCCTGGTCCATCGTCGACTCGTATTGGCCGTCGAGCGCCGCCGTCATCCGCGGGGCGGGTCTGGGCCGATATGGCGCCGACGCTCCGAGCCGACGCGATGACTCGTCCAGCGCGGCCACGGCCGCCTCCCAGTCGGCGCCCGGGTCGGGGCCGGGCCGGACGTTGCGCACCAGCGTGACCACCTCGGAGAAGCGGTCGTATGCGGCGAGCGACCCGGCGGCGTGCCACAACATCTCGGGCAACCCCCGGTCGTCGACCGGCTTGTCGGGGAGGTGCTCGATGTAGCGGACGCAGTCGTACCCGAGGTACCCGACCAACCCGGAGTGGAGAGGGGGCAACCCGTCGAGGTCTGGAGCCGAGAGGCTGGCGAGCACGCGTTGGAGGATCTCGAGCGGCGTCCCATTCCAGTCGACATCGACCACCGGCGAGTCCTCACCCTCGACGGTCACCTTCCCCGACCGAGCCACCAGGGTGAAGAGCGGGTCCCATCCCAAGAACGACCAGCGTCCCCATTGCTCACCACCCTCGACCGACTCGAGCAGGAAGCCGGGACCGTCACCCACCAACTTCTGATATGCGCTGACCGGCGTCTCCCGGTCGGCGAGGATCCGCGCCGTCACCGGCACCACCGGGTGGAGACGCGCCAGGTCGAGGAACTCGTCTCGGCCCGGGCTCACCTCCATGCTCCGAAGCGTAGGAACCGGCTCGGCCAAGCCAGGACCGCCCGTGTCAGATGCTGTCGATGATCCCGCGGAGGGGGGTCGACTCGAAGAACTCGGTGACCCAGCTTGCGATGACCGAGAGGTTCCCGGTGATCATGATCAACCCGAAACAGATCAGCGCCACCGACGAGAAGACCCCGATAGCTCGACTGTGGCGTCGCAGCCAACGGACGGCACCCATGGCGCGACCCAGCGCCACCCCGGCGAGCATGAAGGGAACCCCGAGTCCGAGCCCGTAGAACAGCAGGAGCAGCATCCCCCTCCCCACGCTCTCCTGCACCGCTGCCGTGGTGAGGATCGCCCCGAGCACGGGGCCGATGCAGGGGGTCCAGGCGAACCCGAATGCAACACCCATCATCGGTGGTGCCCACATCCCCAACCGAGTGGGGCGGACGTCCATCCGCCGCTCGCGGGTCAGCCCGGACAGCCGGGGCGACGTGGAGAGCGACATGACCAACAGCAGGACACCGAACCCGACCACCACCCAGCCGGCCACTCGCTCCGCCAGGTCGAGGTTGGCTCTCAGGACCGACCCGACGGCGGTGGCTCCGGCGCCGAGAGCGACGAAGACCGCGGTGAACCCGGCCACGAAGAGGCTCGTCGCCCGGAGCATCCTGGCGGTTTCGGCTGCTCCCGTCTCCAACTCGGCGACGGAGTAGCCGGACATCAAGCTCAGATAACCGGGGAGGAGGGGCAGCACGCATGGAGAGACGAAGGAGATGATCCCAGCGCCAAATGCCACCAAGAGCGGTACCTCGGTCAACGCCGCGCCGATCGGATGTGAGCGGTCCCGTGCCGCATCCGGGCATCTTCCCAGATCCCACCAAGCGGGTGAGACCCCGTCGCGACCCGCCCTGTGGCTAACCTCCGAGGCCATGCCCGCCGAGGAGTCCTGCCCCTCACTCGAGGGGAACCCGCTGGGGCTCATGGGTCCTCGGGAATGCCGTCGACCGCCCGGTCGATCGGCGTGGGCTCTCACCAGGTAGTGCCGTCGGTGAGGCGACTCGTCAGCCAGCTGCTCCCGGTGTCGGCCTTCACCCGCGAGGACCGACGGGTCTCGGCGGTGATGTGGGTGGCTGCGGTGATGCAGGGATTCGCCCAGGCACAGGTGATCAACACCCTTCCCTTTGTGCGGCTCAGCCTCGACGTGACCGAGGGGCAGATGAGCAGCCTTCTGGCCATCGCCCGGCTGGGGGCATTTCTCGCCTTTCCGTTCACGCTCCGCGGCGACAGGTACGGCCGTCGCGGCCCCTTCCTGATCACCTTTGCCATCCTGATGGTGGCGAACGCCGCCACCGCCCTCGCCTACCAGCCCGCCGTGTTTGCCGGTCTCCAGGCGCTGGTCCGGATGGGCACCACCGCGGTCGGCGTCCTCGCCATCGTCCTCATCGTCGAGCAGCTGTCCCCGCAGGTGCGGGCATATGGTCTGTCGATCTACGGGGCGGGTGGCAGTCTCGGCGCTGGGATCGCCCTCATCGTCCTACCTCTCGCTCGTCTCGGGGACCAGTCGTGGCGGCTGCTCTTTGCCGCCAGCGCCATCGGGCTGCTCCTTCTCCCTTTCCTGGCCCGTCAGGTGAGGGAGAGCCCGCTGCACGACGAGTACGAGTTGGGCAGGACCGGGTTTCTCGCCCCGCTGGGCGCCGCCAACAGACGCAGCTTCGTCGTCCTTGGGATCAGCTCGTTCCTCGCCGCGGCATACACCACCGTGGCCATCTCGTTCAGCTTCGAGCGAATGGTGAACGACGTCGGGCTCTCGGTAGGGACTGCGGTGTGGATCAGTCTCATAGGGGGGACCATCGGGGGGATCGGCTTCTTCATCGGGGGCCGCATAGCCGACGAGGTCGGGAGGCGCGCCGGGACGATGATCGGTTTCTTATTGGCGGTGGCGGGGGGGTTGGGCCTCTACTGGCTCGAAACCCCCGTCGCCCTCGCCGGGGCGGTCTTCGTCTCCACGTTCGGCGCCTTCGCCGCCGTACCGTCGGTCGGCGCCCAGCGAAACGAGCTCTTCCCCACCGGGCAGAGGGCAACGGCCGTCACCTGGCTCAACAACTTCGGGGTTCTCGGCTCGGTCGCCGGGCTGGCTCTGGGCTCGGCGACCATCGACACCCTCGGTCTCTCCGAGACGGTGAGCATCCTCGCCGTCGGGATGGTGGTGGCGGCTCTGGCGGTCCTGCTGCTCCCAGAGACCCGGGGTCAGCCGCTCGGAGCGCTAGTCACCGAGCGATAGCCGGTCGCCAGCCCCACAGCCCGCGCCACCACCAGGGCGACGGTCCCGGTCCACACACCGAGCAGCCCCCACCCGAGGGCGACCGCACCGAACATCACGGCGGACCCGATCACAGCGGCCGCCACGGTGGTCACGGCGAGGAAAGCGAACCTCGAGGCGCCGAGGTAGATCCCGTCGCCGACGAAGACCAACGCCGATAGAGGCTCAGAGACGGCGATCACTGGGAGGATTACCGCCAGTTCGGTGGAGACGGCGGGGCTGGCGCCAAAGAGTGCGACGATGGGGTCTGCGGCGACGGCGACCAACGCCCCGAGTGCGAGGCCGGAACCGGCGCCCCACCAGAGAAGCCTTATAGAAGAGCGACGAACCTCGATCCGGTCACCTCTCCCCGCGGCGAGCCCGACCATTGCCTGGGCGGCGATGGCCAATGCGTCCACCACTAGAGCGAGCAAGAGCCACAACTGCGATGCCACCTGGTGTGCGGCTACGGCGGCTGTCCCCACCCGGGCCGCTTGGGCGGTGGCCAGTGTGAAGAACCCGACGAGCAGCGAAGGTCCGCAGCCCGATGTCGCGTCCCGCCCTCAACAGCGGACCGGCCTGGTCGAGTCGGGGGACCGACCACGGGATGTCGCCGCGGCGACGGCTTCGGGCCAGCAGCGCGAGAAACCACACCGCCCCGAGCCACTGGGCCACCGCGGTGGCGGTAGCGGCTCCGGCGATGCCCCAACCGGCGACGAAGATGAGAAGAGGGTCGAGGACGAGGTTGAGCAGGCTGATCGCCACCGTCACCAACAGCGGCGTCCTGGTGTCCTGCAACCCGCGGAAGACGCCGTTGGCGGCAATGATCAGCACAACCGCCGGCGCTGCTAGGGCGCGGATGCGGAGATAGACCAGCGCCGGATCGGTCATCTCGCCCCCGGCGCCCATCAAGGCGACGATCGGCTCGGCGAACACTTGGAGAAGCACCATCGCCACCACGCCGGCGGTTATGGCGAACACCACGGCCTGCCAGGCGATCCGGCCGGCGCCGACCGGATCCCCCCGACCGATCGCCCCCGCCAAGAGCGGTGTCGTCCCGTAGGCCAGGAAATTGAAGAGGAAGAAGGCGAATGAGAACACGGCGGTGTCGACCCCGAGGGCGGCCAGCGGGACCTCGCCGAGTTGGGCGACGAAGACGGTGTCGGTGAGGGAAACCAAGGGATCGATCGCCAGCGTCCCCAGTGCCGGGACTGCGAGCCGCATGATCCGCCGGTCGATGGTCACCCTGCGGGCGCCGCCTCCGTCGGTGGTGTCATACCTGCGTTGTTTTGCCTTGCGGTGACTGGGCTTGCGTTGTCTGGGTCTGCGTTGTCTGGGCCTGCCTTGCCTGGGCCCGTCTTGTACGGCCAGGGGCAGAGCCTGGCCAGTTCGCATTCGGGGCAGCGCGGGGAACGTGCGGTGCACACGTCGCGCCCGAACTGGATGATGCTCATCGAGAGCTTCGACCAAGTGGAGCGCGGGAAGACGGCCTTGAGGTCCTGCTCGATCTTCAGAGGGTTCTGGCCGTTGGTGAGCCCGAGCCGATTGCTCACCCGCCGGACATGGGTGTCCACCGCTATCGCCGGCTGCCCGAATGCCTCGGCGAGGACCACGCTGGCCGTCTTGCGGCCCACGCCGCGCAATGGGACCAGCTCATCGAGCGATGCCGGCACCTCGCCGCGGTGACGCTCTACCAGATCGGCGGAGAGGGCGATTATCGACTCGGTCTTCTGGCGGTAGAAGCCGGTGGAGTAAACGAGGCGCTCCACCTCCTCGGGATCGGCCTCTGCCAGAGCCTGGGGGGTCGGGTACCGGGCGAACAAAGCCGGGGCGGTCCTGTTCACGTTTTCGTCGGTCGTCTGGGCGGAGAGAACCGTGACCACCAGCAGCTGCCATGGGTTCTCGTAGCTGAGCGCGGTGTGGATGTCGGGGTAGCGCCTGCGGAGTCTGTTGAAGATGGCCGTGGCACGGCCCTTCTCCGATCTGGTCGGTATCGAGCCATCGGAGCGGACGATCGGCGGCACCGAGCGAGCATAAGCAGCGCCAGAGCCGCTGCGTTGTGAGTTCTGGGGTCATGAGTGTCCTTCCCCGGGAGCCGCGATACGGCTCCGACCCCTCCCGTTCGGCGCCTGCGGCGCCGGGGAGGGGTGCACACCTACCGGGAAGGGCTCAGAACATCTCGAGGCCGACCGGGTGACCTCGGCCCTCAGGCCAGTCGGCGCTGCAGCCGGCAATGACGGAGGAGCGTCGAGGCTGCCACCTACGCTCCCCGCTCCGTGGGATCCCGCCGACCACTTGTCGCCGCCTTGGCTCTCGCCTTCGCCGCATTCCTCTTTGGCGCCACCTTCGTCGTGGTCAAGGAAGCCATCACCGTTCTCCCGCCGATGTCGTTCATCGCCTGGCGCTTCCTGCTCGGTGGTGCCGTCCTCGCCTTGTTCGCCCTTCCGAGGACGAGGGCGGTGTGGCGGGACGGGTCGCTACTCGGGGTCCTCCTCTTTGCGGGGTTCGCTCTCCAGACCGAGGGGCTGGCGCGCACCAGCGCTTCCAATTCCGGGTTGATAACCGGGCTGTACGTGGTCTTCACTCCCTTGTTGGCGGCCCTGGCCAGCCGAATAGCCGGACGGCCTGGCGTCGTCAGGATCCCGACGCTGGTGGGCGTGTTGCTCGCCTTCATCGGGCTGGCGATGCTGACGGTGGGCGACGGCCTCTCGCTAGCCGCCGGCGATCTGCTCACCGTGGGATGCGCTATCGCATTCGCCTGCCACATCGTGGCGCTTGCCACATGGGCCCCGCGTCACCCGGTTGTCCCGCTCACTGCGGTTCAGCTGCTCGTCACCTCGGCCCTCGCCTTCGTGTTGGCGGCGGCGACCGGCCGCCTCCAGACACCGACCGGCGAGGTGCTGGTGGCGCTTCTGCTCACCGGGCTGGCGGTCTCTGCGGGTGCTTTCCTCATCCAGGTTTGGGCGCAGACGGTGATCGGACCGTCGCGTACCGCAGTCCTGCTCGCCCTCGAGCCGGCCTTCGCCGCCGCCACCGCCGTCGTGGTCCTAGGAGAGCGACTGACGCCGAGAGGGTGGGCGGGGGCGGCCATCATCCTGGTGGCCATCTTCATGGTCCTGACCCAGCCCGAGGAGCCGGGGGTGATCGAGGCCGAAGCGGTCACCCCCGCCCACTGAAATGGGAGCAGAAATTGGAACTGGTGCTCGCTCAATGGGAGCTGACCGCCGCCCGTTGCTGGCGGTCCATTCGGCGGGCCATTCGCAGCAGCACTCTCACCGTGGCGACAAGCGCGAAGAGCACTCCGACGAGGATCAACCCGAATTCGGGGCCCGCGGTGAGCCCTGTGGAGCAGGCGGCGATCCCGTCGGGGCACATGCCGAACCCGCTTCCCCCACCGGAGAGGTCGATTAGGACGAGAAGCGGGATTGCCGCCACCGCCATGATGACGAGCAACAACACCCCGATCAGTACCCGGATCCAAGTCACAGACACGAAACGAAAGGCTACCCGGGCCCGGTTCCCCTGGGTACGATCCCGTCGGTGCAGGCCTACGTCGAGCCATTCACCGACGACGAAGTGGCCGTTCTCTCCCGGTTCTTCACCAACGTCGATCGCCCGGTCTTCGCGCTGATCAACATGCCCGAGGTGGTCAAGGGGGCCTTGTTCGCTCGCTACAGCCGTAGCGCCAAATCGCTCCGCCGTTTGTTCCTCGATGAGTTCGTCGCCGACCCGGATGCCGGAATAGAGTGCCATCGTCGGCGGTGCGGAGCCGGGGCTCGACATCGACCGAGCGGAGCGGCTCTACCAGCGGGTCTTCGTCGAGTACGGCGACGACTCGGTGGCACAGCTCGGCGCCGCTCATCTGGCAGTGGAGCAGGGGTCGAACCTCCTCACCAAGGCCCTGGAGTGGGGCCGGCTCGCCGCCTACCTGGAGCAGAGCACTCGGTACATCCCCTATGACACCAGGCTCGGGGAACGGCACCGCTACGTGATCCCCCCCGAGATCCAGGAGTCCCCGCTGCGGCGGCGCTACGTCTCATGGGTCGGGTCGCTCTTCGAGGCTTACGCCGAGCTGCTGAGCGGGATGAAAGAGCACTACGAGAGCCGGTTTCCCCTCCCCGACGGCGAATCGCCGCGGCCATGGGCGGCATCGCTTCGAGCCAAAGCGTTTGATGCGGTTCGGGGCGTGCTCCCTGCGGCGACGTCCTCAAACGTCGGTGTCTTCGCCAGCGGGCAGGCGTGGGAGATGGCGCTGGTCAGGATGCGAGCCCACCCATTGGCCGAGGTGCGCCAGTGCGCCGATGCCATGCTGGTCGAGCTTCGCCGGGTCATCCCGTCCTTCCTCCGCCGAGTGGATGTCCCCGACCGGGGCGAGGCATGGACCGCCTATCTGGCCGGCGTCAGGGACCGGCTCGATCACATCGCTGCCGATCTGAGCGGGCCCGACCTCGAGCCAGGTCCCAGCGTCGCCCTCGTCGGATGGGATGAGGACGCCGAGACCAAGGTGGCCGCCGCGGCCCTTTACCCGGGAAGCACGCTTGCCGATGAATACCTGCGCGAGAAGGTGGGCGGCATGACGGAGGCCGAACGGGCCGCCGTCTTTTCGGCCGCCGTGGGCGAGCGGGCAAACCGTAGGCACAAGCCGGGTCGGGCCTTCGAGCGGGCGGTCTACCGCTTCGACATCATCTGCGACTTCGGCGCATTCCGAGACCTGCAACGCCACCGGATGATGACCATCGAGTGGCAGCGTCTCGGCAGTCGACTTGGCCATGACACGCCGCCCGATATCCTTGAAGCGGGGATGGAGGGGTTGTGGAGTGGGGTAATGGAGAAAGCGCGTGAGATCCACCTTGAGACCGAGGCCGCCTTGGGCGCCGATGTTGCCCAATACGTGCTGCCTCTTGCCTTCAACATCAGGTTCGTCATGGAGATGAATGCTCGCGAAGCGATGCACCTGATCGAGCTGCGCTCCCAACCGGCGGGGCATCGTGCCTACCGCCAGGTCGCGCTCGAGATGCACCGCGCCATCGAGCAGGTGGCTGGCCACCGGCTCATCGCCGATGCCATGAGATTTGTCGACAGCTCCGACGTGGACTTGGAGAGGCTCGAAGGGGAACAACGCGCCGAGCAGCGGCGCCACGCTCTTGGAGCGTGATGTGACCGAGCTTTACCCTCAACTCGATCCGGAAGAGCTGGGCACGCCCCCTCCGGGGCTGAAGCGGTTGACGTTGGCATTCACCGACAGCGTCATCGAACGTAGCTATCAGCTCGTCGCCGGCGCCGCCAACACCCGCGACCTTGTCGTCGGGTTCCTGCTCGGAACCGGCCTCTGGGTGTTCGGCGCATGGATCGTCGATGTCAACACCCCGATCAAACGGGAGCCCCTGCTGGTGATCTGTGGCGGGATGGTTCTGGTCAACATCATCGGGCTGATCGCGGTGCGCCGCGCCCGAACACTCGACCAGCAACAATGGCTGGCGGGTGGTGTCAACAGCCTCAGCGGGATCGCCCTTCTCCTCCTTGCCGAGCAAGCGCTCTACTTCGGGCGGCTGGCGGTGCCCGCGGTGATGCTCGCGGCGCTCTTCGCCTTCGTGGCGCTCCGGCTCCGGTTCATAGCTGCCGCCGCCGCCGTGATCCCTTACCTGGCCCTCTACGTCGTTTTGGCGATCGACACGTTCGCCGAGTTCCGCGGGCTTGACTTCTTCCTGGTCGGGGCTGCAGTTGTGGCCTCGATCGTCGGCGCTTACACCCTCGAGATCGCCCAACGACGGGTCTTCGCCCAGCAGCGGACTATCGCCGTGCAGAAAGCGGAGATCGAGTTGGAACGGGCGAAGTCTGACCGTCTCCTCCTTGCGGTCCTACCCGCCTCAATCGCCCTGAGGCTGCGCGACGACCCCGGCGTCATCGCCGACCAAGCCGACGAGGTCACCGTCATCTTCGCCGACCTGGTCAACTTCACCCCCTTGGCCGAGCAGATTCGACCGGAAGAATTGGTCGATCTGCTCGACTCCGTCTTCTCGCAATTCGACGACACGACTGTCGAACTCGGTTTGGAGAAGATAAAGACGATGGGGGACGCCTACATGGCTGCGGGCGGGCTACCCGAGCCTCTCGACGATCACGCGGTCCGGGCAATCAGGCTCGGCTTTTCGATGCTCGAGGTGGTGGAGAAGGAGGCGGTCAAGCGCTCCCTCCCTTTGGCACTCCGGGTCGGGATCCATACAGGGCCGGTGGTAGCCGGCGTGATCGGGAAGCAGCGGTTCTCATACGACCTCTGGGGGGATGCGGTCAACATCGCCAGCCGGATGGAGTCGCACGGTGTCCCTGGGGCGATCCAGGTGAGCGCTGCCACCAAGGAGCTGGTCGAGGCGCAGTTCCCCTGCCTGCTCCACAAGGAGCTCGAGGTCAAGGGCCACGGGACGATGGGCGTCTACCTGGTCCAACCCCCGATCACCTTTGATCAGGCGGGCAGCTGACGTCAAGGGCGTAGTGGGATGCGGAGGACCAGGTGATCCCCATCCACCTCCCATGTGGCATTCGCCACCAGCCCGAAGTCGGTGAAGTCCACCTCAGCCTGCTCGAGAAAGCGGCGCCTCTCCTCCCCGGCCACTGGCGGCAAGTTCCGGTGCTTGACCGCATCCGCCCGCTCCCGGTAGCGCGCCAGCATCGCATCAACATCGAACTCAGCCATGGAGACGAGGTTACGGGATAGTTACGGCGTCGGTGCCGGGAGCTTGGTTTTGGGTTTTGGGTTCTGGGTTCTGGGTTCTGGGGTCTTGGGGTTCGGCCTGCACTTGCACCAGGCCCGGGTGACAACCCATGGCTCACAACTCAGAACTCACAACCTTTCTCGATAACCTCGCCTCCGTGATCGAGCGCAACCTCATCATCGTCAGCGGCAAAGGTGGGGTGGGGAAATCGGCGGTGAGCGCCGCCATCGCCCTCCTAGCGCAACGCGCCGGTAAGAAGGTCCTCGTCATCGCGATGACGCCGGGCCCCGGCCTCGCCGCCCACCTCGGTATCGGCTCGCTGGAATACGAGCCGATCGAGGTTCGGCCCGGACTTCACGCCGCCGCCATCGACCGGGCCAAGGCGCTCACCGAGTACCTCCAGGCTCAGATGGGTGTCCCCCAGATTGCACGATTCGGTCCCCTGGCGCGCGCCTTCGACGCCCTCGCTTCTACCGCGCCGGGTATCCGCGAGGTCATCACTATGGGAAAGGTGCTCTACGAGGTGAGGCAGCGCCGCTGGGACCTCGTGGTGGCGGACGCACCGCCGACCGGTCAGATCGCCTCGCACCTGGTGGCTCCTCGGACCGTCGCAGATCTGGTTCCAACCGGCCGTATCAAAGGACAGGCGGGCTGGATGGACGCCATATTGGGCGACCCAGAGCGCACCGGACTCCTCCTCGTGTCGCTCGCCGAGGAGTTGCCGGTCAACGAGACCAGGGAGACGCTTGCCTGGCTCGACGAGCACAACGTGATCGACGTCCTTCCACCGGTGTTCAACCGGGTGCTGCCACGGCTCGAGGTGGCCGCGGCGACAGTGCGCCGCTTGGAGGAAGGGCCGGTGCGCGACGCCGCCCAACTCCACCGCTCACTCTTCGACGGACAGCGGGAATGGCTCGATGAGCTTCCCCCTGGCACCCGACTCCCCTACCTGTTCGGGGTCAACACCCCGGGCGAGGTGGCGGTGCGCCTCTCCGATCTACTTGAGGCGACGTGACCCGGGCGCTCCTCGTCACCGGTGGCGGTGGGGTGGGCAAGACCACGCTGGCGGCGGGGCTTGCGGTTACGGCGGCACGGCGTGGGATCGAGGCGTTGGTGGTGACCGTGGACCCGGCGCGGCGGCTGGCCGACGCCCTCGGGCAGGTCAAACTCGGATCGGAGCCGGTCCGCCATCCGGACGAGCCACGCTTGTGGGCGGCCATGCTCGACGCAACCGCCTCGTGGCGCGCCATCGTCGAGCGTCACGCAACACCCGATGCGGCGGCACGGCTTCTCGACAGCGAGTTCTTCACGGCGGCGACGGGTCACTTCCCGGCCAGCCAGTCATATGCCGCCGCCGAGGAGATGGCTGTCTACCTGGAGGCGAAAGTCTGGGATCTCGTCGTCGTGGACACGCCTCCTTCAGCGGGGGGGATCGAGTTCTTCACCGCCCCCGCTCAGATGGCCGACCTGATCGGCGGACGGCTGCTGCGCTGGCTCACCGGCGCCAGGCTGCCGGGCCGGCAGGTCTTCTTCGATCTGGCGGCTCGACCGGCGCTTCGTGTAGCCGACAGCATCCTCGGGTCCAATCTCCTCGAGCGGGTCGCGCAATTCCTGATGGACCTGCGCACCACATACGACGGGGTGTCGCGCCGCGCCAAGGAGATCGAGCGGCTCCTGCGACGCAGCTCCACGGTTGTGGTCACCACATCGGACCCGTCACCGATGCGCGAGGCTGTCCGCTTCTTCCTCGAGCTCCCCGAGGTCGCAGGTCGCCCTGCTGCCGTGGTTTTCAACCGCGCACTGCCGGTTGGCTGGGCCGACAGCCACCCGGGCCGCGGTGTCCCCACCGCCCTCGCTGAGAACCTGGAGCGCTGGGGCGCCGAGGCTCGGCATCAGGCGGACGTCCGGCTGGAGTTCGCCTCCCGTTATCGGGCGCCTTTGGCCACTGTCCCCTGGCAGCCGACCGCACCCACGGATCTGGATGCTCTGCAAGCCCTCATCGAGAGCGCCGAGGGCCTCCCTCTAACCGATCTCGGGGTTGGGTGATAGCCGGGCCTCGGGTGTTCTCAGCGTGACGTGAGGTAACCTATCGAGGGTGAGCGACGCCGCTGCGGCCGCCGCCTTCTTTGACCTCGACCGCACACTGATCAGCGGCTCGTCGGTTTTTGTCTTCGCCGTCGAGGCATGGCGCGCCGGGGTCGTCCCCACCTCGGAGATAGTGGGCGCCACCGCGGAGGCGCTCGCCTTCCGGATGGTCGGCGCCACCGACGAGCGGTCCGACGAGGTACGGATGCGGTTGTTGGCCAAAGTCGAGGGAGCCTCGGTCGCGGAGCTCGATGCCGTGGCCCGGACGGTGCTCCCCAAGCTGGTCGAACGGGTGAGGCCCGAATCGCGCGGGCTGCTCAAGATGCACGCCGATGCGGGGAGGGACACCTGGATCGTGTCGGCGTCGCCCCAGGCCATCATCGAGCCGCTGGCCCAGGCACTGGCCATGACCGGCGGAATCGGCACCAAAGCGGTGGTTGCCGACGGGCGGTACACCTCCGAGCTCGACGGCAGCTTTGTCTACGGTCAAGGGAAGGCGGAGGCGATCCAGAAGTTGGTGGCGGAGAGGGGCTACGACCTGAGCCGGAGCTACGCCTACAGCGACTCGGCCTCCGATCTGCCGATGATGGACTTGGTCGGCCATCCCGTCGCCGTGAACCCCGACGGCCCGCTGGAGGATGTTGCCCACGACCGGGGATGGCCCATCGTCGTCTTCGCCCGCAAGACCAAGCGGGCGATCGCACTCGGCACCGCCACGGCCGGCGCCGTGATGACCGCGGGAATCGCCTACGCCCTCGGCCGAAGACACGGCCGAGTGGCCGCGCTCGCCGAGACCATGGCCCTGCTCTCTGAGCAGTCCGACATGACGCGCACCGTGCGCCGGCCGGCAATGCCCGCGGCTAGCAAGGATTCCCTCCCCCGGCGGTGGGAGTACCCGTCGGGGAAGGGGGGCTGGTTCACTCCTAAAGATGCGACGATCGCGGGTGAGCACCGTTGGGAGTTCGCCAGTGGTTCCGCATCGTTGGGAGTTCGCCAGTGGTTCCGCATCGTTGGGAGTTCGCCAGTGGTTCCGCATCGTTGGGAGTTCGCCAGCCCCCCTACCCGCTGCTCCGCAGCGGGGCCCTTTCCCCCTGCGGGGGGACGGAAAGAAAGGCGCTGCTCCGCAGCGGGGCCCTTCCCCCTCCAGGGGGACGGAAAGAGAGGCGCTGCTCCGCGGCGGGGCCCTTCCGCTGACTTGGGTTGGCTGCCGTCTGCCGTCCATCGTCCATCGTCCATCGTCCTAGACGATGGCCCCAGAGCCGAAGAGCTCGCGCAGCTCGGCGTAAAGGGCGCTGCGCGGCTCAACCCGGTGCTCGTCACCGAGTCTCAGCACCTTGTGGTTGCCGTTTGCCACCATGTGGAGAAAAACCGGTGATGTGCCCGGGTGGTTGCTGAGGATCTCCTTCAGTCGGCCGACCGCCCGCGGCGAGAGGGCTGCGGCGGAAACTTCCAACCGGACCTCGTCGGCGTTGCGCACCTCGAGCTCCTTGATCTCACGGGCAACCACCTTGATGTCGTCACCGCGGTGATCGAGGCGTCCGTTCACTACGACGATGGCGTCCTCGCGAATGACCCCGAGGGCATCGGCGGCGACCTTGGGAAAGGCCACCACCTCGACCGAGCCCTCCAAGTCCTCACATTGGAAGAAGAGCATGGCCTCGCCGTTTCGGGTGAATCGCCGGTTGATGGCGCCGACCATCCCACCGATGGTGACGGAAGCCCCGTCGGGCTGCTCCCACAGCTCCGGGACGCCCGAGGCGGCAGCCCGTCGGAGCGACGTGCCCACCGTCAACAGCGGGTGGTCGGAGATGTACAACCCAAGCATCTCCCTCTCGAAGCCGAGCTTGACCTTTTGGTCCCACTCGCCCTCGGGCAGCGCCAGCACCACCTCGCCCACCTCGGGGGCGTCGCCCCCAAAGAGGGTGTACTGGCCCATCTCCTCGTTGCGCCGCCTGACCAGGGTTGCCTCGAGCCACTGCTCGTAGACGAGTACCAGCGAGCGCCTGGAGTGCCTCATCCCGTCGAATGCACCCGCCTTGATCAACGATTCGATGGTGCGCTTGTTGAGGACCATCGGGTCCACCCGGTCGATGAAGTCCTGGAAGTGAGCGAACGGCCCGCCGGCCATCCGTTCCTCGATGATCCGCTGGACCACCCCTTCGCCGACGTTGCGGACCGCTGAGAGGCCAAACCGGATCGCCCCGTCGAACACCGAGAAGTCCATTTGCGATGTATTCACGTCGGGGGTGAGGACCCGCAGTCCCATGCCGCGGCACTCGTTGAGGTAGACCGCCGTCCGGTCCTTGTCCCTCTTGGTGGCGGTGAGCATGGCTGCCATGTATTCGGCGGGGTAGTGCGCCTTCAACCACGCCGTCTGGTATGCGATCAACCCGTAGCAGGCGGCATGGGCGAGGTTGAAGCCGTACCCGGCGAAGTGTTCGATCAAGGCGAAGAGCTGTTTGCCAAGGGCCTCGCTGTGTCCCTTTGCCTGGCACCCGGCGACGAACTTCTCCTCCTCGGCGCGCATCACTGCCGGGATCTTCTTGCCCATGGCGCGGCGCAAGTTCTCCGCCTCGGCCATCGAGTACCCAGCCATGACTTGGGCGACCTGGAGCACCTGTTCCTGGTACACCATGATCCCGTAGCTGCGATCCAGGATCGGCGCCATGTCTGGGTGGAGGACCTCTACCGCTGCCCGCCCGTTCTTCCGGTCGGCGTAGAGGGTGTGCATCCCGGCCCTCATCGGCCCGGGGCGGTAGAGCGCCACCAGAGCGATCACGTCCTCGAACCGATCGGGCGCCAGGTTCCGGATCAACCCACGCATCGCTGACCCTTCCAGTTGGAAGACCCCGATCGTCTGGGCGGAGCGGAGCAACTCGAAGGTTGCAGGGTCGTCGAGCGGGACATGGTCGATGTCGATCATCGAGCCATCGGGTGCCGGGTGGCCCGCGTCGGCGGACGCCACCAACTCGAGGGTGCGCTCGATGATCGAGAGGTTTCGCAGCCCGAGGAAGTCCATCTTGAGCAGCCCCAGGTCCTCGATGGCGTGCATCTCGTATTGGGTGACGATCTCGGCGCCATCGCCCTTCTGCTGGATGGGGATGTGCTCGGTGAGCGGGACCGGTGAGATAACGACCGCCGCGGCGTGGATCGAGTCCTGACGGCGCAGCCCTTCCAGGTTGCGCGCCACGTCGGCCACGCTCCTGATGTCGGGGTCGGTGGCGTAGGCATCGCGCAGACCGGCGGCGTTGGCATGCCAGTCCCTCGTGTTGCCATCTGCATCGTCGGGCAGCGGATCGAGACACATGCTCAGCGCCGCATCGCGCCCGAGGATGGGCGGTGGCATCAGCTTGGCGGCGCGATCGCCCACCCCGTAGGGGTAGCCCAAGACACGGGCAGCGTCGCGCAGCGCCTGCTTCCCCTTGATGGTGGAGAAGGTCACGATCTGGGCGACGTGGTCGGACCCGTACTTCTCGGCGGCGTACCGGATGACATCTCCTCGGTATCGCTCGTCGAAGTCCATGTCGATGTCGGGAAGCTGAAGCCGGCCCGGATTGAGGAAGCGCTCGAACACCAGCCCGTAGCGGAGCGGGTCGAGGTCGGTGATCCGCAGGCAGTAAGCGACTATCGAAGCGGCGGAGCTCCCCCGCCCCGGTCCGGTCCTTATCCCGCGCTCCCGGGCATGGCTTATCAAGTCCCACACGATCAGGAAGTAGGCGGGGAACCCCATGCTCTCGATCATCGACAGTTCGTGGTCGATCCTCGCTGTGACCTCGTCAGGCAGGGGCTCGCCATAGCGCTGCACCGCTCCGCTCATCACCAAATGGCGCAGGTAGCTGGACTCGGAATGACCCGATGGGACGGCAAATTGGGGCAGCAGGATCCTGCCGAACTCGAGGTCAACCGTCGCCCTCTCGGCGACCAGGAGTGTGTTGTCGCAGGCGCCGGGATATTGGTCGGAAGGGAAGAGCGAGCGCATCTGCTCGGCCGACTTGAGGTAGAACTCCTCGGCGTCGAAACGGAACCGGTTGGGCTCGTCGCGGGTGGCGCCGGTCTGGATGCAGAGCAGGACGTCATGGGTCTCTGCCTCCTCTCGCCGGGTGTAATGAGCGTCGTTGGCGGCGAGGAGGGGGGCCCCGATCCGGCGGGAGATGTCCACCAGGTCGGGAAGGATCCGGCGCTGTGACTCCAAACCGTGGTCCTGGATCTCGATGAAGAAGTTGTCCTTGCCGAATATGTCCTGGTAGTGGGCGGCCGCCGCCACAGCGGCGTCGACATCGCGCACCGCCTCGGCGATCCCCTCCTCGCGCGAGGCGTCGGGGGCGAGGTGCTGCGCCACTGGCCCCCCGAGGCAGCCCGAGGTGGCAATGATCCCCTCGGAGTGCTCGGCGAGCAGCTCGGAGTCCATCCGCGGCTTGTAGTAGTACCCCTCGAGGTAGGCGCGGCTGGCTAGCTTCATCAGGTTGCGGTAGCCGGTCTCGCTCCCCGCCAGCAGAGTCATGTGATAGCGGATGTTCTGGCTCCGCACCGGCCGGTCGAACCGCGAGCCCGGGGTGACGTAGGCCTCGATCCCGATCAGCGGCTTTATGCCCTCCTCGCGGGCCGCCTTTACGAAGTCGACCACCCCGTACATGACACCGTGATCGGTGATGGCGACCGCGGGTTGGCGGTCGGCTGCAGCGGCGGCTACCACCTCGCTCACCCTGGCCGCCCCGTCGAGCATGGAGAACTCGGTGTGGAGATGCAGATGGACGAAAGAGTCGCTCGCCGCCACTACCGATCAGCCCCGCTCGGAACTACACGCTTGGGATTCGCACCTTAGCCGGGCGAGACGCCCGGGAGCGAGAGCGCGAAACCGGGGCGCCAATCAGCCCAGGAGGGTCACACTGAGCACTGCGATGCCGCCCACTGCGGCGGCAACGGCGACCCGTCGGGTGGGGTCCTTCATCACCGTCGGGGACGACCAGAGAGCGCCGATCAGGACCCCCGCCACCAGCCCGCCGAGGTGCCCCTGCCAGGAGATGTTCTGCACGCTGAAGCCGAGGACGGCATTGATCCCGAGCAATACCAGCAACTGAGTCAACTGGGCGCGTCCCAACGGTGTGGCGCGGGCCCGAAAGGCGTTCCACAACCAGACACCGAAGAGCCCGAAGATGGCGCCCGACGCGCCCACCAGAACGTCGAAAGGGTTCCCCAGGAAGTAGGCGGCGGCGCCTCCGGCGGCGGCACAACTGAGATAGAGCGTGGCGAAGGCGGCACCGCCCACTCGCCGCTCCAGTTGCGGGCCGAAAGCGTAGAGG
Organism: uncultured Actinomycetes bacterium; assembly: GCA_963780745.1. Classification (GTDB taxonomy): domain Bacteria; phylum Actinomycetota; class Acidimicrobiia; order Spongiisociales; family DATADW01; genus DATADW01. The sequence goes on from CAWACT010000004.1 coordinate 60,549, forward strand.
GCCCACATATTGAACAGGACGTGAAAGAAGGTCGGGGCGTGGAGGAATGCGGCGGTGAACAACCTCCACCACTCGCCCTCGGCCACCGCCGCATTGATCTGGGCAAACAGCAGGTACAGGGTGTCGGCCGCCGTCGGAAGCAGCAGTCCGACGAGGAACAGCGTCACCGAGATCCCAATCAAGGTGAAGGTGACTGGGGCCGAACGCGTGCTGGGACGGGCCCATGTTCGCCTGGCTTCTACAACCCGGTAGCGGCCGTCCGGCTGGGCGCACTCTGGGCACTTCTGCCCCACCGCTGAGTCGACGCTGCACTCCACGCAAATCGGCTTCCCGCAGCTCGCACAGGAGAGCCGGGTGAGCCGGTTGGGATGGCGGTAACAGACGGGCGTCGCCTGAGAGACGGGCTCGGTGGTCACGGTCCCGGAAACGGTAACTGGTGGTGGGTGGTAGGTGGCAGACGGCAGACGGCAGACGGCAGACGGCAGACGGCAGCAGAGCGTGCACCTTCTAAAGCGAGGAGTCCGAACCCACAACTCATAACCCAGAACCCATAACTCGGCAGCCAAGCTGCCGATCTGCCGATCTACCCTCCGATCCCCCTTATCACGGAGCGACACATGCGAATCGGGATCCTCACGGGTGGCGGCGACGTCCCCGGGCTCAACGCCTGCATCAAGGCTGTGGTGGGCCGGGCGACCGAGGCTGGGCACGAAGTCGTCGGGATCCGCCGCGGCTGGCGCGGCCTCGTCGAGACCAACACCGATCACGCCGACGGCATGGATGCCAGCTTCGTGGCGCTCACACCCAGCTCGGTGCGGACCATCGACCGCTACGGCGGGACCACCCTCCATACCTCGCGCACCAACCCGGCCAAGATCGCCAGGGAGGACGTCCCGGAGGCACTCAGGTCCCGGTTCGACGGCGATGGAGCCGAGAACGGGATCGTAGACCTGACGCCCCACGTCCTCGAGGTGCTCGAGCAACAGAAGATCGACGTCCTCGTCCCCATCGGCGGTGACGACACCCTCTCGTACGCGCTGAGGATGCACGACGAGGGGGTGCGGGTGATCGCCATCCCCAAAACCATGGACAACGACGTACACGGAACCGACTACTGCATCGGTTTCTCCACTGCCGTCACCCGGAGCGTCGAGTTCGTCCATGCTCTTCGCACGTCGACCGGTTCGCACGAGCGGATCGCCGTGGTCGAGCTGTTCGGGCGGTACAGCGGCGAGACCTCGTTGATCACGGCGTACCTCGCCGGGGTGGATCGGTGTGTCATCTCCGAGGTTCCGGTGGATGTGAACCGGCTGGCGGAGTTGCTGGCAGACGACCGGCGGCGCAACGCCTCCCGCTACGCAATGGTGACGATCTCCGAGGGTGCCCGGCTGGAGGGCGGGGACATGGTCCAGGGTGGCAGTGCCGATGCATACGGCCACCAGAAGCTGGGAGGAGTGGGCCTGGTGCTCTCCGAGGCACTCGAGGAGCGCACCGGCGAGGGGATCATCTACCAGCAGGTTGCCTACCTGATGCGGTCGGGGTCGCCCGACTCGCTGGACCTCATGGTTGCCACCAACTACGCGGTGATGGCGGCCGATCTTGCCGGCGAAGGCTCGTCGGGCCGGATGGTGGCGCTTCGGAGCGGTACGTACACCAATGTGCCCATCTCGGTGACGAGAGAGGGAGTGAAGCGGGTAGACGTGGACGAGTTGTACGACGTCGGGTCCTACCGCCCCAAGGTGCGCCACGTGGGCGGCAAACCGATGTTCCTCTACTGATGGGTGCGATCGGCGTCCTGACCGCCGGGGGAGACTGTCCCGGGCTGAACGCCGTGATCAGAGCGGTAACCGTGCGTCTCGTCGAGGACCACGGCCGTTCGGTTGTGGGCATCCTCAACGGATGGGACGGTCTGATGAACAGCAAGGTGCGGTCGCTCGACCGCGACTCGGTGCGCGGGATACTCCAGCGGGGCGGGACCATCCTGGGCACTTCCCGCCTCGACCCGTACGTCCACGGGGAGGGCTTGAAGAGCGTCGCCGACTGTATCCGCCGCCATGAGATCGATGCCCTCGTGGTGATCGGAGGCGATGGGACGCTCCGGTCGGCGCAGCGACTTGCCGAAGAGGGCCTCCCCGTGGTGGCCGTCCCCAAGACGATCGACAACGACATCGCCGGGACGGACTTCACATTCGGATTCGACACCGCGGTGCAGATCGCCACCGAGGCGATCGACCGAATCGCCACCACCGCCGAGGCGCACAACCGCGTAATGCTCGTCGAGGTCATGGGACGCAGCCAGGGCTGGATCGCTACGTACTCCGGCCTCGCCGGTGGGGCCGATGCCATTCTCATCCCCGAGATCCCATACGACCTTGACGCGGTCGCCGACGTCATCCTGACCAGACGAGACCGGGGCAAGAACTACTCGATCGTCGTCGTCGCCGAGGGCATCTCTCCCCCGCCGGACGCCGAGGCCGCCCCGCCAGCCATGGACGCGTTCGGGTTCGCCCGTCTCGGCGGAGTTGCTTACCTGATCGCCCCGATCCTGGAGGAGAAGACCGGGTTCGAGGCGAGGGTCACCGTGCTCGGCCACCTGCAGCGCGGGGGGACACCGACCGCTTTCGATCGCGTCCTCGGGACGCGTTTCGGCGCCGCCGCCGCCGACCTGGCGGTCCAGGGCGCCTCGGGGATGATGGTCGCCCTCCGCGGCAACAAGATCGAGGCCATCCTCCTCAGCGACGCCGTCTCCGCGATCCGCGGCATCGATCGCGCCATCTACGACGTCGCCGCCACGTTCTTCGGATGAAGGTTGCGGCGTTCTAGGTGATAGGTGGCAGGTGGTGGGTGGCGGGGGAACCTCGAGATGGAGGGCCCATGTCCTCGAGTCGGCGACGCAGGTCGTCTGGGAGCGGAGCGGTTAGTTCGATTTGTTCGCCGGTGACGGGGTGGAGCAAGGAGACCCTCCAGGCGTGAAGGAACATCCGCCCTTCGGGCGAGGGAACCCCGTAGGTGCGGTCGCCCACCACCGGATGACCGATCGCTTCCAAATGGACCCGGATCTGATGGGTGCGCCCGGTCTCGAGCTCGACCTCGAGCAAAGCGACATCCGGCCACGAGGCCACCACCCGATAGCGGGTCCTTGCCGGCTTTCCTCCGGCCCTGACCGCGCGGCGTGTGGGGTGACGCGGGTCGCGGTCGAGCGGGGCATCAATGGTGCCCGAGGGAGCGCTGGGCACGCCTCTGACCAATGCGAGATAAGTCCGCCGGATCTCCCGTTGCCGCAACGCGGCGGTCAACGCACGGTGGGCGTCGGGGGTGCGGGCGACGATGAGTACGCCGGAGGTGTCGGCGTCGAGACGGTGGACCAGCCCGGACCGACCCGGCTCGCCGACAGTTGCCAACTCAGGGTGTGCGGCGAGCAGCCCCGCGGCCAAGGTCCCCCGACGCCGACCCGCACCCGGGTGCACGACGACACCGGGTGGTTTGTCGATGACGAGGAGGTGGGGATCGGCATGGATCACCTCGAAAGGGACCTCCTCGGGTTCGAGCGAGGGCGGCGGGGAGATATCGTCGATATCGATGGCGTCCCCACCTCGCAGGCGGTCGCCCGGCGACAAACGTCTGTTGCCGCTCCGGGCGCCCCCCTCCTCGACCAAACGGCGGGCCACGGCTCGGCTCACGCCGGCGAGGACCGCCACGATCTTGTCGGCCCGCTCCCCGTCGAGGTCGGCGGGGACAACAGTGGTCACCGGCGCCGCAGCGATGCGAGGAGGAGCACGACCACCCCTGCCGTTATCGACGCGTCGGCCAGGTTGAAGGTCGGGAAGCGAGGAAGCTGCAGCCAGTCGATGACCCTGCCGTCGAGGAAGCCGTCGCCGCGGACGATGCGGTCGACGAGGTTGCCGACGGCGCCCCCCATGATCAGTCCGAATCCAACCGTCTCCGCCCAACCCGCGTTGCGGGCCAGCATGACAGCCAGGATCCCGGTCGCCAGGATTGCCGCCGACCCGAGAAACGGACCGGCGTTCTGGAAGATGCTGAAGGCGGCGCCGGGGTTCTCCTCGAGGTGGAGGCTGAATAACCCGGGGATGATCACGATGTCACCCGTCACCAGGGTCCGCTCAGCCCAAGCCTTCGACCACTGATCGAGGATCACCACCGTCACGGCGATTGCAACGCCTACGGGGAGATTGCGCTTCAGGCCCGGGAAGCGTCCTTCACGCACAGGGTGGCGTAGGGAAGGGCCTCCAACCTCGCCACTGGGATCGGTTGCCCGCATACCTCACAATTCCCGTAGGTTTTATCGGCCAGCCTGCGCAGGGCGTGCTCCACCTTGCGGAGCAGGTCGCTCGCATTCTGATCGATCGAGAGCTCCTTCTCGAACTCGAAAGCCATCGACCCCGCTTCGGCGCTGGCAGGCTCGGGGCTCCGCTCGGCGGAAGTCTCCGACAGGCGCGCCTCTGCTCGCTCCTGCTCGTGCTCCTCGAGCAGGGCGATGATCCGATCGCGCTCCTCCTCGAGGGCGGAGCGGAGTCGTTTGAGCGTGGTCGGTGCCAGTTCGCGTGTCATGGAAGCAGGTGGGTGGGGGCGGCAATTTAGCAGCGCCCGGAAGTTGTAACTGGGGTCCCCCCGGCGCAACTCGACCGGCCGGATGGCGGGTCGGCGGTACGATCCGGCGGTGAATCCACCGACCCCTGCCAGCCATTTTCGAAAGCGGGACGCCCAAGTGGACCTCCCCGACCTGGAGCGCGGCGTCCTCGAGTTCTGGGACCGGATCGACGCCTTTCCCCAGTCGGTGGAGATGCGGCCTCCCGAGTCGGAGTACAGCTTCTACGACGGCCCGCCCTTCCCCACCGGTAGCCCGCACTACGGAAACCTGCTCGCCGGGACCATCAAGGACATCGTCCCCAGGTACTGGACGATGCGGGGGCACCGGGTGGTCCGCCGTTTCGGGTGGGACACCCACGGCCTCCCGGTGGAGATGGAGGTGGAACGCACCCTCGGTCTTTCGGGTCCCAAGGACATCGCCGAGTACGGGATCGAGAGGTTCAACGCGGCCTGCCGGAGGGTGGTCCAGGCCAACACCGAGAACTGGGAATCGCTCACCCGCAGACTCGGCCGTTGGGTCGACTTCGAGGACGACTACAAGACGATGGACCCCGAGTTCATGGAGAGCGTCTGGTGGGTGTTCCGCCAGCTCTGGGACCGCGGGCTGGTGTACCGGGATGTGAAAGTGCTGCCCTACTCCTGGGGTGCGGCGACGCCGCTCTCCAATTTCGAGGCGAACCTCGATTACCGCCAGGTGGACGACCCGGCGATCACGGTACGGCTCAAAGTGGTGGACGCGAGGGGACCGGTGGCCGACGGCGACTGGCTGCTCATTTGGACGACGACCCCATGGACCCTGCCCGGGAACCTGGCCGTCGCAGTGGGCGAGGACATCCCATACGTGTGCGTTGTTGCCGACGGGGAGAGGTACTGGATAGCCGAAAGCAGGCTCGACTGGCTCTGGCCGCAGCCGAGACCGTCGGTGCGTGTCGTCCAACACGCCGAGGGGGCCGATCTGCTGGGAACCGGTTACGAGCCGCCGTTCGACTGGTTCGGCGAGGAGCGCGACAGAGGCGCCTTCAGGGTGATCTCGGCCGATGAGGTCACCACCGACGAGGGAACCGGTCTCGTGCACATGGCCCCTGCTTACGGAGAAGCCGACTTCGTCGCACTTCAGGCCGCCGGGCTCGACGTCCTGGTCGACCCGGTCGACGCCGAGGGCCGCTTCACCGAGGCGATCCCTCCGCTCGCCGGGACCCGGGTCAAGGATGCCGATCAGGAGCTCATCGAGAGGTTGAAGGTTGCCGGGCTTCTCTACAGGCGAGGCCAGATCCGACACAGCTACCCCTTCTGCTACCGCACCGGCACCCCCCTGATCTACAAGGCGATCCCCACCTGGTTTGTCCGGGTCGAGGCCTTTCGCGAACGGATGGTGGAGGCGAACAGCAGGATCCACTGGGTGCCTGAGCATGTCGGTGCCCGGCGCTTTGGCAACTGGCTCGAGGACGCCCGCGACTGGGCGATAAGCCGTAACCGCTACTGGGGTAGCTGTATCCCGGTCTGGCAATGCGACCGCGGTGACCATCAGGTCTGCATCGGGTCGATCGACGAGCTTGCCGAGCTTTCAGGGACCAGGCTCGAGGACCTGCACCGCGAGCACGTAGACCCGGTCACCTTCGCCTGCGCCAACTGCGATGGGACCATGCGGAGGGTGCCCGAGGTGCTCGACTGCTGGTTCGAATCCGGGTCGATGCCCTACGGCCAGCTCCATTACCCCTTCGAGAACCAGGAGCGGTTCGAGCGCGCCTTCCCCGCCCACTTCATCGCAGAAGGCCTCGACCAGACCAGGGGATGGTTCTACACGCTGCTGGTGCTATCCACCGCCATCTTCGACACCGAGCCCTTCCGCAACTGCGTCGTCAACGGGCTGATCCTGGCCGAGGACGGCCGCAAGATGTCGAAGAGCCTGAAGAACTACCCCGACCCCAACGGGATCTTCGACGAGTTCGGCGCCGATGCCCTCAGGGCCTATCTCATCAACTCGCCGGTGCTCCGAGCCGAGCCCTTCCGATTCTCCCGCGACGGGGTGCGCGAGGTGGTTCGCACCGTCCTTCTCCCTCTCTGGAACGCCTTCTCCTTCTACACGACATACGCCGAGGCCGACGGGATCTCGGCGACAGACTTGGCCGCTGCCCCGGCCGTGGAGGATCGACCTGAGCTCGATCGCTGGGTGCTGTCGGTCCTTCAGAGCCTGGTTGCCGAGGTCAACCGGCAGATGGAGGGCTACTACCTCTACGCCGTCATCCCGCCGGTACTCGGCTTCATCGACGACCTCACCAACTGGTATGTCCGCCGGGCACGCCGCCGATTCTGGCGGTCACGCGGCGACGACGAAGCAGACAAGCTGGCCGCCTTCGCCACCATGCACGAGGTACTGGTCACCTTTACCAAGGTGCTGGCCCCGGTCCTTCCGTTCGTGACCGAGGAGATCCACCAGGCACTCGTGGTCGCTCCTCAAGGCGACGGTCAGCCGCCGACAAGCATCCACCACGCCGATTACCCCGTCGCCGACCCGGCGCTGATCGACGTCGATCTGGAACTTGCGATGGAGAGCGTGCGCGCCGTCACCCGGCTCAGCCACGCCCTCCGCAAACAGCACGGGGTCAAGGTGCGCCAACCGCTGCGTTCGGTCACGGTCCTCACCCGCTCATCTGAAGTCGAGCAGGCGGTGCGCTCACACATCGAGCTGATCCGGGACGAGATCAACGTGCGCGATGTCGTGGTGAGGCACGACGAGTCGAGCCTGGTGGACCTGTCGGTCAGACCCGACTACCGAACCCTGGGACCCAGGCTCGGCGCCCTGGTCCGGGAAGTGGCCGCCGATCTGAGCGCCATCTCGGGGGCGGACGTGGAGCGGCTCCAACACGGCGAGCGACTCTCCATCGCCGGGATCGAGGTCGGGATCGATGACGTCGTAGTGCAGCGGGTACCTCGACCGGGGACGGTGGTGGCGAGCGAGGGCGAGTTGTCGGTGGCGCTCGACCTGGAGCTCGACGAGGACCTGGTATCCGAGGGCCTGGCTCGTGAGGTGGTCAGCCGGGTGCAACAGCTTCGCCGTGATGCCGGGTTGGAGGTGACCACCCGTATTCGGCTGACGTGGACAACCCCCGACCCGGCTCTGCGGAGCGCCATCGAAACGCATCGCACCTTCATCGCCGCCGAGGTGCTCGCTGTCGAGACGACGGAGAACGGGGCGACCGATATCAAGACAGAGGTGAACGGAGCGCCGTTGTCCGTGGGGATCGAAGCGGTCGGCTGATCGGTCGGTGCCGGTGGGCGGCCTCGGTCAGCCCTCGCCGCGCTCCCAGGGTCGGGACCGGGTACCGCCGCCTCCCCAGACAGCGAGGCTCTCCTCCACGGCCCCGATCGATGCGGGGTCTTCCTCGTCTCGCTCGGCGTCGGCCTTGGCCGCGTCCTCGGGGGTCTCGTCTGGCGGAACGATCACCTGGTCCGCGGGCAGTGGTTCGTCAACCAGATCAAGGACCTCAGTCGCATCCGGGTCGGGAACCTCGCCGCCGACATCTGCAGTTGGCACCGCCTCGGCGCCAGCGTCGACCGGTGCCTCGATGCCCGCGTCGATGCCAGCGTCGATCGCGGCATCGAGGTCGGCTGAAAGCGGGTCCAACTGGCTGTCTAGCTCGGTCGCCAACTCGGCAAGTCGGCTGCGGAGATCGGAGACCCGGGACCTCATCCCAACAAGCTCCGTGTCGAGCCGCTCTCGTTCCTTGACCTGATCCTCGGCCAGGGCCTGAGCCTGGCGCTTGGCATCATCGAGCACCTGGTCTGCCTCTGCAGCGCGCCTCGGCGACGACGGCTTGGGCACGGCGGCGGGCATCTACCAGGGCCTCGGTGACCGCCTCGCGCTCCTCGCGCAGCCGGCCTACCTCCGCCTCCATCGCTGCCGCCCGCCCTTCGGCGGTGCGCGCCCTCCCCTCGTACTCGGTGAGTGACGCCACGATCTCGTCGAGGAAGTCGTCGACCTCGCCCTGGTCGTAGCCACGACGCATCGACTCTCGGAACGTCTTCTGTTGGACTTCCATCGGCAACAACGCCATCGCGTGCCTCCCGCGGTCGGTCCGCGGAGGTTAATGCCAGCGGGTCACCAACCCTGGGATTGAGGGGCGTCTGTACTAAGTACTAAGTACTGAGTACTAAGTACTGCGAGCGAAGCGAGCCATCAGCAGAGGAACGACCTCAGCAGGCTGATGGCGAGGAACAGGATCAGAGGTGACAGATCGAGCCCGACCGAGCCGAGCCGGACCGGTGGGAGCACCGCCCGGATGGGACGGAGCACCGGGTCGACCGCAAGCGACAGGACGTGGCGGACCCTTCCCACCGGGTGGTCGCTGGGGACGTCGAAGAAGCTGAGGACGATTCGGGCGAGGATGACGAGCGAATAGATGAGGAGCAGGTTGCAGACGACGAGTCATCGGATGTCAGGAGGCCGATTCAGGTAGCTCGTACAACCCCTGTCCTTCGAGCCGCCGCTGCTCTTCCTGCCCCAGTGCCACCCGGGGTGGAAGCACCAGAACCACTCCATCGGCGGTCTTGGCCATGGTCCCGTCGAGGGCGTATGTCAGTCCGCTGGCGAAGTCGATGATGCGGCGCACCATGTCCGGATCGGTGGACCTGCAGGTCGAGCACGACAGGTGTCCGCTCCCTGATCCGGTCGGCCAGCACCTTGGCATCGCCGAAGTCCGTCACCCGCACCACGTCGCTCTGCACCTCGGTGGGACGGACGGGGCGCACCGAGCCCGAGGGGGCGTCAGCTCGTCTGATCGGCGGGGACCACCACCGGTCGGGATCCGAGCGCCCCGAGGTGGCTCCACCCGTCGCCCGGTGACGGTGTCCCGGCCCGGCTGCACCCTGGTGGTCGGGCGGGTGGAGGGGGGACGTGTCGAACGGGCGGCCGCGGGCGGCCGGGCCTCGACCTCCTCGTCTAGCTGCTCCTCGTCGACCAGTCCGAGGTACATCAGCGTCTTCTGCCAAAGCGAGCTCATGTGATCCCGTCGTCTCCGCCGGAGCTAAAGATAGCCCGTCCCAGTCGGACAACCGTCGCCCCTTCCTCGACGGCGACCTCGAAGTCGTCGCTCATCCCCATCGAGAGCACCGGCAAAACGGAGTGGTCATCCCGAGCTCGTCCCTCATCTCGGCGAGCCGGCGGAAGTAGCGGCGTACCCCTTCTGGGTCGGGCATCTGGGGAGGGATCGCCATGAGACCCCGGACTTCCAGACCGAAGTCGATAGCCGACAGGATGAGGTCACCGGCCCTGTCCGGTGCCACCCCGCCCTTTTGCGGCTCCTTGCCGATGTTGACCTCTATGAGCACGGGGGGCGGTCTACCCGGTCCCTTGACCCAGGCGGCCGCCAAACGCTCCCGGTCGAGCGAGTGGAGCAGGTAGGTGACGGGCCGGACCATCCGCACCTTGTTGGTCTGGAGCGGTCCGACGAAGTGCCAGTGGATGTCACCGGGAAGGCGTGCCGCCTTCTCGGCGATCGCCGAGGCCCGGTTCTCTCCGAAATCCCGGTGCCCACGTCGATACAGCGAAACGATCTCGTCCTCGGTCCTGCCCTTGGACACCGCAACGAGGGTGATCTCTTCGGGGTCGCGGCCCGACCTCTCTGCCGCATGGGCGATCCGGCGCTGGACCGCATCGAGGCTCACCGGCTCGCCCTCCCCGGTCTCACTCCCCTAGGCGCTGCCTGCCTTGTCGTCCGACGGCTCGAGCATGTAGTACTCGGTGAACTCGGCGCATCGTCCGTCTGGCGCGAACCGGAGCAGGTAGACGTTGTGAAAGGTCTCTTCCGGTTGGGTGTTGGTGGCGAGGTAGCGGCTCCAGCCGACGGCGACCGCTCGGTCCCCATCGATCGCGTAGGGCTGGTAGCTCGCCTCCCACCCCGCGGGGTCGTCGGGCTCGTGCAACCAGTTGGCGACGATCGCCTCGCGCCCCTCGAGGGCACGGGGCCCGACGTCGTAAGGGTGATGCAGGTAAACGGCATCATCGGTAAACAGGCCTTCGATAGGACCGGCATCGTTGGCTCGCCATGCCGCCACGTAGCGGTCCAGCCACCCCTGGAGGTCGTCGTGGTTCATGGAGAGGATGGTAGGCGAGTGCTCTTCGGCCAAGACCGCTCACGGCAGCCAGCCGATAGCGGCCATCCGACGACTGGTGCGCTGACGCCGGTGCGAGAAGAGACCCGGGTCGTGACCTGTGCAGCGCCCGGCATCCCACACCTCGAGCCCGCCAAGATCCGCCGTGGCCGAGGCGAGCAGGTCGACACTTGGGCGCACCCCAGGTGGTGGTGGCCGCCTTCTCGGGGAATCGACCGGCCACGTCCTCACCCACCTCGAAGCAGCAGGAGCCGATGGCCGGACCCGATGGCGGCGACTCTCGCCGGAGCGCCGGCATCGTCCATCGCAGTTCGCAGGGCGGCTATCACCCCGGCGGCGAGCCCCCGCCAACCCGCATGTGCGATACCGACGATCCCATCGCCCTCGAGCACCACGGCCAGGCAGTCTGCGGTGAACACCGCCACCGGCAGCCCGGCCACCCGGGTGAAGAGGGCGTCGCCTTCCCCGAGCTCTCCGGGGTGCTTCGCCTCGATCACCGTCCGGCCATGGACCTGGTGAAGCGTCGCCCAGTCGGGCTCGATCCCCAGCTCTTCGGCGACCGACGACCTCCGTGCGGAATTGCCACGCTGGTCACCGGCCGCCGCCAAGGTAAAGGCAGTTCCTCGAAAGCCCCGAGGGCGCAGGATCATCCCTGGACGAACGCAGGTATTTCGAAGTCGTCCTCATCGCCCGAGGAGAGGACACCGCTGAGCACCCCACGGGTGCCACGGCGGCGCTCGAACCCGGCGGCTATCACCGGTCACCTGCATCTCCTCGCCGCCCATGTCGTCGACAAAGGCCCCGAAGATGATCTCCGCCTCGTCGTCGCAGTGCTCCTTGATGACGTTGGCCGCGTTGTTCACCTCGTGGAGCGTCATCGTCGCCGGCCCGCTCACCGAGAGCAGCACACCGCGAGCCCCATCCATCGAGGTCTCCAGCAAAGGCGACGAGATCGCCTTGTTGGCTGCCTGTGTGGCTCTGTCGTCTCCGGTAGACCGGCCGATTCCCATCACCGCGGTGCCGGCGTCCTGCATCACCGTCTTGACATCAGCGAAGTCGACATTGATCAACCCAGGGGTAGTGATCAGGTTGGTGATACCGGCCACGCCAGACATGAGGACCTCGTCGGCCCGCCGGAAGCTGTCGATGATCGACGACTTCGGGTCGGTGATCTCGAGCAGCTTGTCGTTGGGTATCACTATCAGCGTGTCCACCGCCTCGCGCAGCGACTGGATTCCCTGCTCCGCCTGGAGCGAGCGCCTCCTGCCCTCGAACCCGAACGGTCGGGTGACGACGCCGACGGTGAGCGCACCCAAGCCCCGCGCCGCCTCGGCAACCACCGGCGCCCCCCCGGTGCCGGTCCCGCCGCCTTCGCCGGCGGTGACGAAGACCATGTCGGCGCCCTTGAGGACTTCCTCGAGCTCCTCGCGGTGCGCCTCCGCCGCAGCCCGGCCCACCTCCGGGTTGGCCCCGGCACCAAGCCCTCGGGTGATGTCGCGTCCCAGGTCGAGCTTGATGTCGGCGTCAGACATCAGCAGCGCCTGCGCGTCGGTGTTCATGGCAATGAACTCGACACCGCGCACCCCGGCATCGATCATCCGGTTGACCGCGTTCACCCCGCCACCGCCCACGCCCACCACCTTTATCACGGCGATGTAGCTCTGCGGCCGGGTCCCGCTGCTGCTCGATCTGCCTGACATCGGTTGTCCTTTCCGGGCCCGGAGAGAACGCCTCTCGGGCCTCCGGTCGGATCGATCGGGCCTTTCGGCCTGCTCGACGTGCTCGGGACCGGCTCCACCTTCCGCCACCGGAAGCCGGCGACGGACCTCTTGCCTTCACCCTCGACTACAGCGTTACATAGAAGGGTAGGGCGTGGCAAGAGCTGGTACTCTCACCCTCTAGTGAATGTTGAAGGCTACTGGTTTCGATCGGCTGCCGCTTGGCCGCACTGCTCTTGTGGCAGCCGGACAGCGGGATGGGACGGGGCGATCACGGTGATGGTCGATCCAGGCGGAACTTCAGCCATGACGGCCCGCAGCGCGGCTGCCTTTGCCCTCATCGTCTTCGGCGAGCCGAGACGTGCCTCGATGCCTTCCAACCGGGCCCACAATTCGCCGTTGACCTCGCGCACCGTTATGCCCCCACGGTGGCTCGCCGGGAAGGCGGCAAGGAAGGCGGCGGCACCTCGCACCATCTCCACGGGGTGACGCTCCCCCAACACGGCGTCCGATACCGCGATCGAGATCAGCCCGTGATCGCCTGCACCCGGTCCCTCTCGCCGCTCAACCGGCACGCCGCTCGCCGAGAGGAGTATCCAACCAACATCGGTACCGCGCCCACCCACCGCCTCCCGTTCCCGCACCTCGACGTCGAGCACGTCGGGGAAGCGGACGGTGGCGACCGCCTCATCCACCCACGGGTCCTGTTCCAACAGGGATTCCACCTCGCTGGGCTGGATAGTCACCAGTGGGCGGCCCTTCGAGAACCCGCCATCAGCCAGAAGCTGGCGAACCTTGGCCGGCTCGGCCCCATCGACTCGGATGGTCCGGATCGACAGAAACGGGGATTGCAGCCCCCATGCCACAACACCGGCGACCACGCCCAGCCCTAGAAGGATGACCAGGCGCCGCACCCGCCGCCGGGCGTGGTGCTCGGCTACCTGGCGGCGGCGCCGAGCGATCCTGGGATCGAGCACCGTCATGGCGCACCGCCATCTGTCGGGTCGTCGGGTGATGACGCGAACTCCCCCGCGAAACGGATCTCGGGGCGAAGCCAGACGCCTGTGGCGTCGGCCACCCGCCGTCGAACCGCCCACACCAGGTCGTGGACATCCTGGGCGGTGGCACCAGCCCCGGCCACGAAGAAGTTGGCGTGCTTGGTCGAGACCGATGCACCACCGACGCGAAATCCCTTCAGCCCGAGGTGGTCGATTATTCGCCCGGCGGTGTCACCAGGAGGGTTGGCAAAGACACTCCCGGCGTTGAGCGTCCCTCCGGGTTGGTGGAGCCGCCTCCACCGTGTCACTTCACGCATCTCCGCCTCCGCTGCCTCGGCCGTCCCCGCCTCGGTCTGGAAGCGAGCGCCGATGACCACATCGGTTGGCCCCAGCGCCGAGTTGCGGTATCCGAGACCGAGCGATTCCGCTGGCCGGTCCTCGACCGTCCCCGCCTTCGCATCGACCACTCTGGCGGCCAAGAGCACGTCGACCGTCTCCCGCCCGTGGCACCCAGCGTTCATGCGGACCGCGCCCCCCACCGACCCGGGGACGCCGACAAAGAACTCGAGCCCTCCACGCCCCCAGCGCGCCGCATGGCGCGCCACCACGGGGAGCGATGCACCGGCGGCGGCTCTGACATCTCCCGAGAGCTCCAGCTCAACGGTGGTGAGACCGCCCACCAGTCGAAGCACGAGGCCGTTGAAACCGGAATCGGCGATCACCAGGTTGGACCCTCTTCCCAGGACGAGCAGGTCGACGCCGGCGGCGGTAGCGGCTGTCGCCGCGGTAACCACATCCTCTTCGGAAGCGGCCTCGACCAGCCACCGAGCCGGACCGCCCAGCTTGTATGTGGTCAGGGGCGCCAGTTCGGCGCTGGGGCGCGCCCGCCCGGCGGCGACGAGGGTGTCGATGGCGTTGGTCACCTTCCCCACCTCTCCACCAGCAACGGGACCAGCTCGTCGGGCAGCGAGGTGATGTCGCCCGCACCCATGGTGAGCACAACGTCTCCCGGCTCGACCTTTGAAGCTATGAACCGTGCGAGGTCCGCCCGGTGCGGGAGATAGTCCACGGTGGCCGGGATCGAGCGTCGGGCGGCAGCGGCTACCAGCTCCCCGGTCACCCCGGGGATGGGCGCCTCGCGGGCGGGGTACACATCGGTGACCACCACCCGGTCGGCCAGGGCGAAGGCGGCGCCGAACTGGTCGTGGAGGGCGAGCGTGCGGCTGAAAAGGTGGGGCTGGAACACGGCCCACACCCGACGCCACGGTCCCCGCCTGGCGGCGGAGAGGGTGGCCGCAACTTCGGTGGGGTGGTGGGCGTAGTCGTCGATCAGGGTCACACCGCCGACCTCACCCCGTACCTCAAAACGCCGGCGCACTCCGGCGAAGCGCCGGAAGCTGGCGGCGGCGGCGGCCACGTCCATCCCGAGCAGACCGACCAAGGCGAGCGCTCCGGCGGCGTTGCGAGCCATGTGGGCGCCCGGGCGGCCCACCTCGACGTCGACCTCGGTATCGGGACCCAGGAGTCGAAAACGAACTGTTGTCGGGCCCTCCTCGACGTTCTCGATCCGCCAATGGGCATCCGGCGCCGTCCCATAGGTCTCGGCGCCGGTGGCTGCGGCGAGCCGCCTCCCGCCAGGATCGTCAATCCCCACTATCGCCGGTCCCCTGACCCCGGCCACCACCGAGGCGAAGGCATCGTCGAGTGCTGCGATGTCCCCGTAGTGCTCGAGATGCTCGGCATCGACGTTGGTGACGACCAGGCCAACCAGGTCGAGATGGAGAAATGTGCCGAACGCTTCATCCGCCTCGAGAACGAAGAGGCCGGTCTCGCCGAGATGGGCGTTGGTGCGCTGGTCGACCAGGTCACCCCCCACCACGAACGACGGGTCCCTGCCCAGCGCACGGAGCGCGGTGACCACCAAGGCCGTCGAGGACGTCTTCCCGTGAGTCCCGGTGATGCCGATGGCGGGCATGACCGCGGTGAGCGCCCCCAGCAGGTCAGGACGCTGCCAGACGGTGACACCATTCGCGGTTGCTGCGACCAACTCGGGATCGGTGGCCGGTACCGCCGAAGAAGCCACCACCAGATCGGCGAGGATCGCCGCCTCGGCCCGGCTCCCGGTCCATACCTCTATCCCCAGGTCGGACAGATCCGCCAGCGCCGGTGACTGCTTCAGGTCGGAGCCGGTCACGGTGCGGCCCTGTTGGAAGAGCAGCTTGGCCAGGGCGCTCATCCCCGCCCCGCCCGCCCCAACGAGGTGGACCCGGGCGGCCCTGGCCAAGGTCTCGCCCCGTCCCGGCGAGCCGGGCTCATCCATGGGCGGCCAGCAGAGCGGCAACGACCTCGTCGGCGGCGTCGGGGCGTGCCATAGCCGCCGCCGCCGAGCCCATCCGCTCCCGCTGCTCCCGGTCGAGTATCAGCTCCTCGATCACCTTCGCCAGCTCCCCGATCTGCTCCTCGCTCACCACCCGGGCCGAACCGGCGCCGGCCAGGACGGCGGCGTTGGCCGCCTGGTGACCGCTCGACCCGAACCCACCCGGAACGAGCACCGCCGGCGTCTCCGTGGCGGTCAGCTCGGCGACCGAGCCGCCGGCGCGCGCAACCACCAGATCGCTCGCGGCGAGAACGTACTGCATCTCCGGCTCGAACCCGAGGACCGTCCAGCGGACCGGGCCGATGTATCGGGTCTGCACAGCAGCGACCTCTTCCAGGTTCGACTCACCGGCGAGGTGGAGCAGTTGGAAGTCGGGGCCCGTCCATTCCTGGACAATCTCGACCAATGCCCTGTTGATCCTGGCCGACCCAAGGCTGCCACCGACCACGCCGACCACTGTCACGTCGGGGACCAGCCCGTAGCGATCCAGCGCCTCGGGGCGGAGCGTCTCCCGGTCGAATGAGGCGAGACCACGACGGATGGGGTTGCCCACCCAGCGGCCGTGGCGGAGGCCGCGGGTCTCGGGAAACGAGGTGAATGCCTCGACCGCCCACCGAGACGACACCCGGTTGGCCAGCCCGGCGTCGGCGTTCTGCTCGGCCACAAAGAGCGGAACGGCGCGCCGGCGAGCTGCCCATGCCGTAGGGAGGGTCACATAGCCGCCCATACCGAGGACAGCACCAACCCCCCGGGCGGCGATCTCCTTGCCGATGGCGCCGGCGGCCGAACTCACCACCTGTGGGATCGCCAAGTTGCGCCGGGTCAACCGCCGCTCCAGACCGCGCAGTGGCACCGCGAAGAAGGGGAATCCCGCCGCCGGATACACCTTGGACTCGAGCCGCTCCCCGCCGACGAAGTGCACGTCTTGGCGGGGGACGCCAGCCGCAACCAGCGCCTCGCCCACTGCAAGTCCCGGGTAAACATGACCTCCGGTACCGGCGGCGGCGATCAGGTAGCTCATCCCCGTCCAATCCCCCGGAGGTCGTCCCGGCCAAGTCCACCGGGGCGGCTCATCCGCCGGCCGGCCGCCGGGACCCGCCGTGGCGGGCGATGTTGACCAGAACCCCGGCCGCTGCCATGCAACTGATGATGGCGGTGGAGCCGAACGAGACGAAGGGGAGCGGGATCCCGGTGATGGGGAGCAGCCCGATCACCCCGCCGAGATTGACCAGCGCCTGTGTCCCAAGCCATGCGGTGAATCCAATCGCGAGGAGCCGTCCGAAACGGTCGGACGCCCGCAGCGCCACCACCACTCCGAGGACGGTGAGGAAGGCGAACAACAAGAGCACCACGACGCCCCCGAGAAACCCGGTCTCCTCGCCGATGATGGCGAATATGAAATCGCTGTGGGCGTTGGGGAGGAACAGCCAGCGGGCCCTGCTGGCGCCGAGGCCCACGCCGAAGGTGCCGCCCGTCCCAAGCGCCAAGTAGCTCTGGATGAGCTGGTAGCCGTCGCCCAGCGGGTCGGCGAACGGATCAAGGAAGGAGGTGAGACGCGCCCGGCGGTAGGGCTCTACCAATGCCAGCGCCGTTGTCGCCGCCACCGCCGACACCCCGACGAAAGCGACGTACCGCAATGGTGCCGCCGATGCGGCCAGAACAGCCATGGTTGCAGTCCCGACGATGATCGATGTCCCCAGATCCGGCTGGAGCATGAGCAGCAGCCCGACCGTCCCCACGATGGCTGCCACCGGCACGATGAAATGACCGAAGTCGAGCAGGAGCGACTGCTTCTTCACCAGCAGGGCCGACATCAAGATCACCACGGAGAACTTGGCCAGTTCGGACGGCTGGAAGCTGAGCGGGCCCAAAGGCAGCCAACGGGTGGCGCCATAGACGGTTGTCCCGACCACGAGGACCGCCACCAGCAGCGCCACCGCTACCAGGAATATCGGCCAGGCGAGACGCCGATAGACCCTGTATGGGATGAGCGATGTCGCCACCAGCACCACCAGGCCGATACCCACCCCGATCGCCTGGCGCTTGAAGAAGTAGAGACCGTCCTGTGCCTGCTCCAGCCCAGCGACCGAGGATGCTGACAGAGTGGCGCCGAGCCCGACGACGGTGAGCACCCCGACGACGACGATCAGCCCCACCTGCAGCCTGGTATTGGCCACCGAGCGCTGCGCTCGGCCCCGTGCCTCCGCCCGGGCCCGGACGATCGATGTGACATTGGCGGTCATCGGTCCCTCCCGGATGGCCTGGTGTGGTCGCCCTCGGAGTGGCGGGTGCGCACCTCGTCGGCGAACACCTCGCCCCGGTGCGCGTACGACTCGAACATGTCGAAGCTGGCACCACCGGGTGCCAACAGCACCACATCGCCGGGGACAACGACCTCGCCGGCGAGCCGCACCGCCTCCGCCATGTCGCCCGCCCAGACACCGACCCCGGGTGGGCTGGCGTCCAAAAGCACCGGCGCCGCCTCGCCGATCGCCACCAGCCTGCGCAGATGGGGATGGTGGGCGAGGCTGGTGAGGTCAAGCCCTTTGCTTCGGCCGCCGGCGATGAGGACGACGGACGGGTAGGCATCGAGTGCCGCCAGGGCGGCATGGGGGTTGGTCGCCTTGGAATCGTCCACCCATGTGACCCCGTTCCACGTCCCCACCACCTCCCGGCGGTGCGCCGCTGGCCGGAAGTCGCAACTGGCGGCAGCGATCGCATCGGTCGTGGCGCCGGCGGCCAGGGCGGCAGCACCGGCGGCGGCGATGTCGAGCAGGTAGGCCGGGTCGCCCACCACCAAGGCGGTGAGCGGCACCTCGAGCCCGTCGATGGCGATGACCCCGTGTTCCACGCCGACACCACCGTTGGGGCGTCGCCGCCCGCTGGCGGGGACGAGCCGGGCGCCGGCCGATTCGACCAGCGCCGCGGCCCCGGGATCGTCTGCGTCATAGACCAGCACCTGCTCGGGGCCCTGGTTGACGAATATGCGCGCCTTGGCCGCGGCATACGGCGTGGAGCGAGCCGTGCCAGTCGAGGTGGTCGGGCGCAACGTTGAGGAGCACCGCCACCTCGGGGCGGAAACGTTCGGTGAACCGCAACTGGAAGCTCGACACCTCGAGGACCACCACATCCCATGCCCCACCGGCGACATCGGACAGTGCGGTCCCAATGTTCCCCGCCGCCACCGTCGCCAACCCGCTCCGCCCCAGCATGTCGGCGATGAGCGAGGTGACCGTGGTCTTGCCGTTGGTCCCGGTCACCGCCACCACCGGAGCTTCCAGTTGGCGCCAGGCGAACTCGACCTCGCTCCACAGCGTCACCCGTGACTCCAGTGTCTCCACCACTGGTAGCGCCTTCTCCGGGATCCCAGGGCTGACCACCACCAGGTCGACCCCCTCGAGCAGGTCGGCGCTCCACGAGCCTCCGACGGCTGGAATCCCCTCCGAGGTGAGGCGCGCCGTCGCTGCCGGGTCGGCATCCCACACCGTCACTCGTTGGCCCGCGCGGATGGCAAGGCGCGCCGCCGCCCGGCCGGAGACGGCGGCGCCGAGCACCAGCGTCCTCATCGGGCACCACCATCGAGAGGCAACGGCCCGGGACGGTTGCCGGCGGCAGTCACAGCTCTGACCCTGAGGCGATCGTCGAGTAGACCAGGAAGTCGGTGTAGAAGAGCCCCAACCCCAAGGCGACTCCCACCCCGGCGAGGATCCAGAATCGGACAACGATGGTCGTCTCCGGCCATCCCTTGAGGTCGTAGTGGAAGTGGATTGGCGCCATGCGGAAGATGCGCCTTCCGAACAGCTTGAAGCTGGCCACCTGGAGCATCACCGAGAGCGTCTCGGCCACGTAGAGACCACCCACCACGAGCAGGAGCAGCTGAGTGCTGGTGAGCAGGGCCAATGCTCCCAGGAGCCCGCCGATGGCCTGCGACCCGACATCGCCCATGAAGATCTTGGCCGGGGCGGCGTTCCACCAGAGAAACCCGAGCAGCGCTCCCACCATGGCGGTGGCGATCTCGCCCAACTCGAGCGGAGTCGAGGCGGTGGGGAAGAAGTTGTAGAAGACGGGGTGGCGGAACTGCCAGAAGGCAATGATGGTGAAGGCTCCGAACACCAGGGCCGCCGAGCCCGCGGCGAGCCCGTCCATCCCGTCAGCCAGGTTCACCCCGTTGGCGGCGCCCGACAGCATCACCAGCACCCAGACAAAGAAAAAGCCACCGAGGGCGATGCCTAGCGGGCGGACAAAGCTGAGCTCGGTGTTCACCCCCGCAGCCTGAGCACCCCAGGCGAACAATGCGGCTACCGCCACCTGGCCTGCGAACTTGGCCCGCTTGTTCAGCCCCAGGCTGCGCTGTCTGGTGTGCTTGATCACATCGTCCAAGAAGCCGAGCAGCCCCATGCCGAGAAAGACGCCGATAGCCAGCAGCCCTACCGGCTGCAGTGGCATGAACTCGAAGCTGAACCCCTCTTCGGGGCTCCATATCCGGAGATGGGCAGCGAGGTAGCCCGCCACCACCCCGATCACCATCACCACGCCGCCCATGGTCGGGGTGCCCTGCTTGTGGGCGTGGCCCTCGATCTCCTCTTGGATGAATTGGCCGATACGGGCGCGACGCAGGACCCGGATGGCGAAAGGCATGCCGAACAACACGAGGAACATCGAGACCGCACCGGCGATGAGGAGCCCGATCATCGCCCGGCTCCCGCCGGGCGACCCGGCGAGTCCTCGCGGCGGGGAAATGCGAGCGAAGCAAGCTCCTCCGCCGCCACCTGCAAATCGTCAAACGGGTGGATGACGCCGGCGAGTTCCTGTCCCCGCTCGTGCCCCTTGCCCAGGATGAGGATGGCATCCCCGGGCGCTGCCGTGGCCATGGCGCGGCGGATGGCAAGCCGCCGATCCGGCTCGACCGCCCAACCGACCCTGGAGCCAACTCCGGCGAGCACCTCGGCGATGATCACCCCGGGGTCCTCGGAGCGGGGGTTGTCCGAGGTCACCACGACACGGTCGGCTGCCGATGCCGCCTTGCCCATCAGCGGCCGTTTGGCCCGATCCCGGTCGCCACCGGCGCCGAACACGACGACGACTGCGCCGTCGGTGAGCCGGCGCGCCGCCGACACCGCCTCCTCGATGCTTGCCGGGGTGTGGGCGTAGTCGACGACGACCTCGAAGGGCTGTCCGGAGAGCACCCGCTCGAACCGGCCGGGGATCACGGGGGCAGCTTCCAATCCGGCGGCAACCGCATCGAGCCCGATGTCCAGCTCCAGTGCGATAGCAGCCGCCACCAGGGCATTGGCAAGGTTGAAGCGGCCTCGCAGCGAGAGCGCCACCCGGGTGGTTCCCGTGGGAGTCACGAGGGTGAAATCGATCCCCTCCCAGGAGCACGCGACCCGGTCGGCATGGACCTGTCCAGTTGTGGCGCCCACCTCGACCACCGGGAGCGTGGTCGACGCCGCCAGCTTGGCGCCCGCCTGGTCCTCCATCCATATGACTGCACAACGGGCCCGGCCCGGTTCGAAGAGGCGCGACTTGGCCTCGAAGTAGCTATCCATGTCGCCATGGAAGTCAAGGTGATCCTGGCTCAGGTTGGTGAAGGCCACCACCTCGAACTGCGTGCCCTCCACCCTCCCCAGGGACAAAGCGTGGGAAGAGACCTCGAGGGCAGCGATCTCGACATCGGCATCGACCATCTCGATGAAGAGACGCTGCAGATCGTCGGCCTCAGGCGTGGTCCGCTCCAAATTCACCGGCCGGCCGTTGATCCAGGCGCCGGTGGTCCCGATGATCCCGCTCCGTCTCCCCGCGGCTGTGGCGATCGACTCGAGGAGATAGGTCACCGTCGTCTTGCCGTTCGTCCCGGTGATCCCAACCACCCGCAGCCGCTGCGAAGGGTTCCCGGCCAGCGCCGCTGCCATCGGGCCGAGGGCGGCGCGCCCCGATGTGACCAGGAGCTGAGGCACCGGCACCGGGAGGAGACGCTCCACCGCCACCGCGACCGCCCCGCTACGGACCGCTGTATCGGCATGGTCGTGGCCGTCGCTGCTGAACCCGGGTATGGCCACGAACAGCGATCCGCCATTCGCCGAGCGGCTGTCGTGGACGATCGAGGACACCGCCGGGTCGTCATCGCCTCCGCCCGAGAGTGGGACCACGGTCCCACCGACCAGCGCTGCGAGCTCCGAGAGCCGCATGGGTTCAGCCGCCATCGCTGGGCACTCCCAGGTGGTGCAGCGCCTTCTCCATGACCTCGGCAAAGACGGGCGCCGCCGACAAACCGCCGGAGCGGAAGGCATAAGAGGGCCCTTCGACAACCACAGCCACCACCAGCGCCGGGTCGTCAGCCGGGGCCATGCCCACGAAGCTGGCAACGTTCACCCGCCTGTTGTAACCGGTGTCCTCGAGCTGCTCGGAAGTTCCCGTCTTTCCCGCCACCGCATAGCCGGGGATGGCCGCCCGGAGCCCGGTGCCCTTTTCGACGACAAGCTGCAGCATGTGGCGCATGGTCCTCGCCGTCGTCGGCGAGACCACACGGTGGCGCCCCGGGCGGACGGTCGTCGGCGCGCCGTCACCCGAGACGATCTGATCGACCAGGTGCGGCTCAACCCACACACCGTCGTTGGCGATCGCCCCGTATGCCGCCGCCATCTGGAGGGGCGAAACAGAGACCGAGTAGCCGATCGAGGCGGAAGCGGTGCACGAGCCGCAGGTCGGATCGACGTTGACCGACCCGGCGGCCTCGCCGGCGTATTCGATCCCGGTCGGCTGCCCCAGCCCGAACCGCTCGAGAAAGCGGCGCAGTCGTGCCGTCCCCACTCGCTCCCCCACCAGGATCGTGCCGACGTTCGAGGAGCGGGTGACGATCTCCTCGACCGTCATGTCCTCGGGGAGGTGGTAGTCGGGGTCGCCGAAGCACCCGAAGAGATCGTCGGTGCGACTTTCGCAGGCGCCCTCGACGACCTCGTACCGGGCGGGAACGTCGGGTATGACCGAGCTGGGCTTCACCAGGCCGTCCTCGAGGGCGGCGGCGATCGTCATCGTCTTCAACGTCGATCCTGGCTCGAAGGTGCCCCGGATGGCGAAGTTCCCGAATAGGACGTCGTCGCCGGCGCCCTCGCGGTCGTTGGGGTCGAAGTCGGGCAGCGTGGCCAGCGCCACCACGGCGCCGTCGTCGGGATCGAGCACCACCGCTGTGCACCGTTGCGCCTCGGCGTCGGTAAGGATCTCGGAGCAGGCTCGCTCGGCGGCGAACTGGACGTCGAGATCGATCGTGGTCACCAGGTCGTCACCCGGGTCGGCGGGCTCCACCTGATAGCGACCCTGGGGGATGATGCGGCCCGACGGGTCGGTCTCGACGATGGCTGCACCCGGGCTTCCCCTGAGCACTTCGTCGAAGCGGTACTCCAGCCCCTCCTTGCCCTGGTTGTCGATGTCGACCCATCCAAGGACGTGGCTGGCGAGAGCACCCGCCGGGTAGACGCGCTTGGGCTCGGAGAGCGTGTAGATCCCGGCCAGATCGAGGGCGCGGACCTCCTCCGCCTGGTCGAACTCGAGCTGGCGAGCTAGGTAGACAAAGGTTGAGTCCTCGCGCAGCCGCTCCAGGATGACCGAAGTGGGACGGTCGAGCACCGCCCCGAGCAGCCGCGCCGCAACTTCGGGGCTCTCGATCTGCTTCGGGTTGGCGTAGATGGTGGTCCCGTCAATTGTCACCGCCATCTCCCGACCGCGAGTGTCGAAGATCGTGCCCCTTCTGGCGGCGAGCTCCTTGCGGGTCAGCCGCTGCTCCAACGACTCCGCTGCCCACCGATCGGACTCGACCACCTGCACGTAGAACAGCCGGGCGCCTGCACCCAGCCAGGCGAAGAGCAGCAAGCCACCGACTGCTAGCAGACGTGCGTCGGACAACCCCAGGCGCCGGCCCTTGCTTCGGCCGGCCACGCTCACTCCTCCCGCTGGCGACCGCCGGGTGGTCGGAAGGGTCGCTCCGCCCGCGGGGCCTTTGCCCCGAGTCGAGAACTCCTGCCTCCGGCCCCATCGGCACCAGCAGCTCCGATGTGACCCATCATGGGCCCGACGCGCTCAAGATCGACCTCAGCTCGGCCAGGCGTCGTGGTGACCCAGCCGTCCTCTCCACGCCCTTGGCGGCCACCGTCTCGGTGCCGCTGGGGAATACCATCCCCAGCTCCTCGGCCAGTGGGGCGATGCGCGATGGCGACTCGAGCCGGGCCACCTCCAGCCGGAGCTCGCCATACGCGCGCCTGCTCGGCTGCGATCCGCCCCTCGAGCTCCTGGAGCTCGAAGGCGGTGCGGTCGAGGGTGATTCGGGACCAGATGATGGCGAAGAAGGCGAGGACGGCGATCGTCGAGAAGAGCAGCCAGGGCCCCATGGCGGGGCGGCGGGCGTTTCGTCCGGGGAGTACCCGGAGCTGGGGCCGTCTGACCAGCCTGGACAGCGGCCGGACGGTCGGCGCGGTCACGTCGTCACCTGGTCGCTCATGCCGCTTCCTCCACCCGTTCTACGGCGCGCATCCGGGCGCTTCGAGATCTTGGGTTCGCCTCGACCTCGGAAGGGGTGGGACGAAGCGGTCTACGGGTTAGGAGACGCAGTTCGGCCGTGCCTCCGCACACACAGACCGGGAAGTCCGGAGGACAGGTACATCCGCGGGCGCCGGAGGCGAAACGCCGCTTGACCAGCCGGTCCTCCAGCGAGTGGTAGGAGATGACGACGGCCCGGCCCCCCACCCTCAGCCGCTGCAAGGCCGTCTCGAGGCCCTCCTCCAGCGCGGCGAGCTCCTCGTTGACCACGATCCGGATGGCCTGGAAGGTGCGGCGGGCGGGGTGTCTGCGGCTCCGCGCCGCCGCCGGCACTGCCCCTGCCACGATCTCGGCCAGTTGACCGGTGTCGGTCACGGGGCGCGCCGCCAAGATGGCGGCGGCGATCCGGGAGGCATGGGGCTCCTCGCCGTAACGGCGGATCGCCCCCGCCAGGCGAGCGGCGTCCCACCCGTTAACCACATCGTCGGCGCTGATCGCCGCATCGGGGCCCATCCGCATGTCGAGCGGCCCTCGGTGTCGGTAGGAGAACCCTCGCTCAGGGTCATCGAGCTGGCGGCTCGACACACCGAGATCGAAGAGCGCGCCGTCGATCCGGTCGACACCGGCCCGGTCGAGCGCCTCGCCAAGATGTCGGAAATCGCTCTGCATCACGTTCAGCCGCGGTCCGAGCGACGCTGCATTGGCGATGGCCGCAGGGTCCCGGTCCAGGCCGATGACGGTGATATTGGGATGCCTGTCGAGAAGGAGGGCCGTGTGGCCCCCGCCGCCGAAGGTGGCGTCTACCACCACCCCACGCTCGATCGGTTGCAACACCTCGGCGACCTCCTCTGCCATCACCGACTGGTGGAACGGGGCGGGCTGCGGGTCCTGGCTCATGGCCAGCCCCCCGGGCGCTGGGACCAAGTTGGAAGCGGGCGGAGTAAGGGGCCTTCCAATTCGGTACTCCGGGGGGCTGGCGATGAACCAGGCTCACCGCCGCCGGTCGCTCGGTGTCGGCTCCACCTCCCTCAACTCTCGACCGCGTCCTGCTCGGCACGGGCGGCCTCCCGCTCCCACGTGGCGGGCTCCCAGATCTCGACCCGGTCGACTACCCCGACAAGGGTGACCTCGGCCTCGGCTGCCATCCCGGCGAAGTCCCGCAGTTCCTGAGGGATGGCGATCCTCCCCTGCTTGTCGGGGGTGATCGGATGGGCCTCGCCAAACCGAAGACGTCGTCGTCGCCTCACCTCGATCTTCCGCCGATCGTCGTTCAGGATTTCCTTCACCTCTTCAGCCCAGGTCTCGTTGGGGAAGAGCTCGAGACATCCGTCCTCGCCTTTGGTGAGGACGGCACCTTCTTCCAGATCGCGGCGGAACTTGGCGGGCAGCACGACACGCCCCTTCTCGTCGAGGGCGTGGCTGTACGTGCCGAGTAACACGTCGTATCTGCTCCGTCCTGCATGCCGCTGATCCTCCGTCGTGCCGCAATCTGCCCCATTTCCACCCACCTGTCAACACTTTTCCGCCTTTTTCTCCCACCATGACCCACGACAGGGGTCGGCAGCCCCACTCCCCTCCCCCGGTAGGGTTGCCGCGTGGCCCCGCTCCTCCCCGATGCGCCACTCCCCCACCTGTCTGCGTGGCAGGAGCAGGGGGGCGGGATCGCCCTGGCCGAGGCCCGCCGTGTGGGGCCGGATGGCGTCGTCGCCGAGATCCGCGCCTCGGGGCTGCGGGGCAGGGGCGGCGCCGGCTTCCCCACCGCGCTCGAAATGGAGCGGAATCCTCGAAGAGGCGCCATCGCGCTGTTACCTGGTGTGCAACGCCGCCGAGGGTGAGCCTGGGACCTTCAAGGACCGGGCATTGATCCGGGCCAACCCCTACCAGTTGCTCGAGGGAATTGCCGTGGCCGCCGAGACCATTGGCGCCGTCGAAGCCTATGTCGGGATCAAGGCGCGTTTCCGCCCCGAGATCGAGCGGTTGGAGATGGCCGCGACCGAAATGGCATCGGCTGGTCTGCTGGGCGAAGTGCCGGTCCGAATCGTCGAGGGTCCCGACGACTACCTGTTCGGGGAAGAAAAGGGCCTTCTCGAGGTCATCGAGGGAGAACGATCCGCTCCCCCGGTTGGTGCCTCCGTACATCGAGGGGCTCTTCGCCGATCGGGACTCGGCCGGCCCGGCGGTGGTCAACAACGTCGAGACGCTGAGCAACATCCCACGGATCATGCGCGACGGCGCTGACGCCTTCCGGAACGAAGGGACGCGCCAGAGCCCAGGGACGATGGTGTTCACCATCTCCGGTGCGGTCCGCCGGGAGACGGTGGCCGAGGCACCCCTAGGAGCGCCCCTCTCCTTTCTCGTCTATGGGCCGGGGGCCGGTTTGGAAGCGGGACGTAGACCGAAGGCGGTCATCTCGGGAGCGTCCAACGCCCCGCTCGGCGCCGGACAGCTCGACACACCGCTCTCCTACGAGGGGATGGCCGCGGCCGGCTCCGGGCTCGGCGCCGGCGGGCTGATCGTCTACGACGACACCGACTGCATGGTCCGGGTAGGCGCCGTCCTCTCCACGTTCCTCGCCAGGTCGTCGTGCGGCCAGTGCCCGCCTTGCAAGCTGGGGACGACCGCCATCGCCGAAAGGCTATGGCGTCTGGAGCACGGCGGGGGCAGCATCGAGACGGTCGAGGAGATCGCTGCCTGGGTCGGGCAGGTCACCGACGCCAACCGCTGCGGGCTCGGCCTGGGCGAACGGGTGCTGACCGCCGGTCTGCTCGAGCGCTTCTGGGACGAGGTGGAGGCCCACCTCACCGGTGATTGCCCGCTGCCCGGTGAGACCATCCTCCCCATGATCGACGACTGGGATCGAGCGGGCGCGGGACGAGTACTTCGTACGTACTTGCTGGTTCTGTGAGCGCCGGCTACCCGCCAGGCGGTAAGAACGCAGTAGACAGAACGCCGCCACCATTCTGTAGGCCACCCCACGTCAGGGGCAAATACCGGCACAGAACTAAGAGATCAGGCGTCTCAGCCAGGTAGGCATGCCAGCGGGGGTCGACGCGGTGCCCCGCCGAGGCGTAGATCCACCCGTAGCGGCGCGGGGACGCCGGTGGGCGGTGGAGCGCCAGCCCAGCTTCGGCCGGGGACCGATCTCCCTTGCGGAGATTGCAGCGGCGGCAGCAGGCCACGACATTGTCCCAGCTGTGGCCACCGCCCCGCGACCGGGGTACCACGTGGTCCACCGAGTCGGCAGGTCCATGGCAGTACTGGCAGCGGTGGTCGTCGCGGGCGAAAACGGCGTTGCGGGTGAGGGCGGCGCGGCGGTTGAAGGGGACGTGGACGTACGAGAGGAGGCGCACCACCGACGGGACCTGTACCACCACTGTCGCGGCGTGCCACACGCCGTCACCGACCTCGACCATCGAGGCACGCTCGCGAAGGACCAGGACCACGGCACGCCTTGCCGGGACCACCGACAGCGGTTCGTTGGAGGCGTTGAGCACCAAAGCCCTGGTCACCTGACCTCCCGTCAGAGCAGCCGGAGGGTACCAGCGAGGTCGAAAGCTACCCCGACGGGTGTGCTCCTCGGACGCGGCGCAACTCCGCCCGCCAGCGCAGCACGGCCACCAAGTCGTCGGGGCGAACCGGATGCTCGGCCGATCCGTATGCCGTGGCAGATCCGCCAGCCGAGATAGCCTGGCTCGGGGATGGGGAGGAACGGTGGGCGTCGCCACCACCCCGGCTCAGCCATGGCCCCCAGGAAGCGCAGACCCTCCACCCAGAACCGCGGCCTCACCGCAACGGCGAGAGCCGCCTTGAGCCAATCGGACACCAGAACATTGTGGTCACTCGACGTCGGAGAACATGAACCCGGCGCCGATAACATCTCATCCTCGACCGGAGGACGCTTGCAGCCCCAGACCCATCATCCCCACCGCCGAGCACGTCGACTGGTTCGTCGACCGGCTCTCGGCAGTGGTATCCAACATCGAGCTCGTAATACAGGGCAAGCGCGATGCGGTCGGGCTGGTCATCACCGGTCTCATCGCCGGCGGTCACGTTCTGGTTGAAGACGTCCCCGGGGTCGGCAAGACCCTTCTGGCCAAGTCGCTCGCCCGCTCCATCGACTGCTCGTTCCGCCGCATCCAGTTCACCCCCGACCTCCTCCCCTCCGACATCACCGGTGTCTCGGTATGGGACCGGCAGGGCAGCGACTTCGTCTTCAAGCCGGGTGCGATCTTCGCCAACATCGTCGTTGGCGATGAGATCAACCGCGCCAGCCCCAAGACCCAGGCCGCCCTGCTCGAGGCGATGGAGGAGCGCCAGGTCACCGTCGACGGGGTCACCAGGGAGCTCGCGCCCCCATTCATGGTCATCGCCACCCAGAACCCGCTCGAGCACGAGGGGACCTACCCCCTCCCCGAAGCACAACTCGACCGGTTCATGATGCGGATCAGCATCGGCTATCCGAGCCGGGAGAAGGAGTTGGAGATGCTCGACACCCATGGGGTGCGCTCCACCTTCGATGCTCTCGAGCCGGTGGTCACCGCCGAGGAGGTGCTGGCGATGCAGCGCGTGGCCGGCGCCATCCACGTGGCGCCCTCGGTGAAGTCCTACATCGTCGACATCGTCGAGACGACCAGGTCGCATGGCGACCTGCTTCTCGGGGCATCGCCCCGCTCCGCCCTGTTCCTCCAGCGGGTGGCGCGGGTGCGGGCTGCCACTCGCCGGCCGGGAGTACGTAACCCCCGACGACGTGAAGTCCATCGTCCAGCCGGTGCTGCAGCACCGCATGGCGTTGCGACCCGAGGCACTGATGCGCGGGGACGACGGTGGGTGCTGTGGTGGATGGGGTGCTGGGCCGGCTGCGAGTGCCCGGTACCCGCACCGGGACCTGATGCCCACCGAGCGAGGCTGGGCGGCGCTGGGCGCTGGTTTGGCGTTCTTCGTGCTTTGGTGGGGCTTTGGCGAAGCTGAATTGCTCGCCGCCGCGGTGTTTCTGGTCGGGGCTTTCCTCCTGGCTTGGGTGGTGATCCGTCTGGCTAGCCGGCCAGTAGTCATCGCACGGAGGCTGACACCCACCCTGACCCACGAGGGAGACGTCGTGGCGGTGACGGTCTCGATCGGAAATGTCGGCGGCCGGTCCCTGTGGAACGTCGGCTTCGAGGACGAGGTTGCCGGACTGGGCACCGCCCGGTTCGTCGCCGGCAGGCTTCCGGCGGGCGAGACCTACACCGCCGGGTACCGGATACTCGCCAGCCCGCGGCGGGCTCTACCGGGTCGGGCCGGTCAGGGTGAGCGTGACCGACCCCCTCCATCTCGCCGCGTCGATACGGGTGCGCCGGAAACGCCGACCGGCTCGTCGTCTACCCCGCCGTCGAGCAACTCGAGGGGTTTCCCCTCGTCCGCGGGCTCAACCCGGCGCTGCACGCCACCCGACCCGAGTTCAGCCACCGCGGCGGCGAGGACTTCTTCACGCTGCGCGAATACCGGGTCGGCGACGACCTACGCCGAGTCCACTGGCCGAGCACGGCCAAGCGCGATGAGCTCATGATCCGTCAGCTGGAGACACCATGGCAATCACGGGCGCTGGTGCTGCTCGACGTCCGCCGGACCAGCTACGAGAGCCGCGCCGCCTTCGAGCGTGCCGTCTCCGGTGCGGCTTCAACCCTGCTCCATCTCCGACGCCACGGATTCGACTGCGACCTCTGGGCCGGTCCGGCCGACGTGACGCGGGGCCGAGGTCGATGCGCATCCTCGTTCGATGGAGCTGCTGGCGGTGGTCGATTGGGTGGACGACTTCGACCTTCGGTCGCTCGCCCTCCGCATCCGCGCCGATGGCGCCGGTGGGGCGCTCGTTCTCGTCACCGGTGTCGCCGACGATGACCTGGCCGCGGTCCGCCAGCTGCTCTCGCCCGACTTCGGGGCGACGGTGCTCCTCTCGGTGACCTCGGCTGAGGCAACGGAGACAGTGCAATTCCAACGGGCCGGGGCAGTGACGGTGGTGGTTCCTCCCGATGAATCCTGGGCCTCGGCTTGGAGCTCGGCGATCGAGGCGACGTGGTCTACCGCACCAGCCGTCTGATCGGCGCCGCCGCCATCGCATTGGCACTGCTCCGCCTGATGGCGGTGGTGAGCCCCACCGAGACCGGGGCCCCCTGGCAGGTGGTTGTCGGCGCCGCCGCACTGCTCGCCGCCGGGGTCACATGGGCTGCGCTGGCATACCGAGCACCCGCCTGGCTCCTGATCCTGGCGAACGCCACCGGTCTGGCCGTCATGGTCACCAGGGTGGCGGCACCGGAGACGGCGATCATGGGGGTCCTCCCCGGAGCGGGCACCCCCGCAGCACTTCTCCCCGAGCTCACCGTCGCCGTCGACCTGGCCCGATTCGCCGGTCCGCCACTGGTGCCCGTGGCCGGGCTGGTGGCACTTCTGGTCGTGCTCTTCTGGGTGATGGGGGGGCTGTTGGTCTGGGCCACGGCGGTGCGGCGCCCGCTTCTCGGGCTGGTCCCGCCCCTGCTGCTCGGGCTGCAACTCGCCACCGTCGACCGGTTGCCGGCACAGCCGCTGTGGATAGCAGCAGGGGTGATCCTCATCGCGGCCGCCCTGGCCGCGGTGGCGCACGATGAGCGTCTCGCCGGTTCCGGTCGGCTGCGACGGCCAACCGGCCAGCCGGCGCCAGCCGAGGACCGGGGCACCCTGGCGGCGTTCACCGGGTTGGTCGCCGTCGTCGCCCTATTCGCCGCCGTCACGCTCGCCCCGGCCGTCCCCGCCGAGGGCAGCTTCGAGTGGCGGACAAGGGGACCGCTGGGCAGTGGGGTCTTTGGCGGTGTCTCCTACAACCTGTTCGCCGGGATCCAGCAGACGCTGGTGGAGCAGTCCGAGGTGCCTCTCTTCCGCGCTGCGGTCTCGGGCGACGTGCCGCCC
This sequence comes from uncultured Actinomycetes bacterium, assembly GCA_963780745.1. Lineage (GTDB taxonomy): Bacteria > Actinomycetota > Acidimicrobiia > Spongiisociales > DATADW01 > DATADW01. The sequence goes on from CAWACT010000004.1 coordinate 91,808, forward strand.
AGGCCAGCTCTATTGGCGGCTGATCACACTCGACAGCTTCGACGGCTCTCAGTGGCGACCGAGCGAACAGCCGGCTCACCATCCCGCCGGGGGCGACAGTTTCGAGGATCCCCGCCTCGCCTTCCAAGGTCGCACCACCGAGGTCCGCCAGGTGGTGGTCGTGGACAACCTCCGCCAGTCGTACCTACCGGTGCTCTATTCGCCAGTCGCCTTCGGGAGCGAGGAGGAGCTGCTTCGCCGCAGCTTCAGGGTCAGGACGGACGGTTCGATCAGATACGACCTGCTCAGCCGGCCGGGGCTCACCTACGAAGCTGCATCGCTGATTCCCACGCCGACGTTTTCCGCCCTGGCAACCGTCGATGGCGAGCTCTCCCCGATGTTCGCCGGCGCCGCCGAGGCGGGGGTCTTCGACGGCTCACCGGTCGTGAGCGGACCCGACCGCCGGCCGGCGGCGGTCGCTCCCTTCCTCGAGCTACCCGAGCTCGATCCCCGCATCGAGCGGGCCGCCGAGGACCTGACCGCGGGCGCCACCACCGAGTTCGAGAAAGGCGTCTTGCTGGAGCGGTTCTTCCGTGACAAGGAGCTGTTCACCTACACCGTCGACATCGACCCGGGGCACTCCGCCGAGGACCTCGCCGACTGGCTGTTCACCGAGGACAGCCCGAACTACCGGGAGGGCTACTGCGAGCAGTTCGCCACCGCCATGGCGGTGCTGGCCCGGACGGTGGACGTGCCCAGCCGGGTTGTGCTCGGGTTCACCCCCGGCGAGTCCGGATCCGACGGCGTGGTCACGGTCCGACAGAAGAACGCCCACGCCTGGGTCGAGCTCTGGGTGGACGGTCAGGGCTGGGTCCGCTTCGACCCCACCCCGCGCAGCGACGGGGTGAATCCGGCCACAACCGCCGACATGGGTTTCGACCCCTTCCGATACGTGCCGGATGTCGAGGACGGCGAGTCGGGAGCTACCCCCGGTGACCCGTCGCTCCGCAACCTTGCCGAGTTGCTGGCCCGCGCCGGCGAGTTGGAGATCCCAGATGTCTCGGGGGGAGCAGCGCGATACCGGGCGGCGGGATCGACCTGCCTGTCTGGTCCTGGGTGCTCGGGGCGCTCGCCCTGATCCTGGCGATCATCCCGGCGATCAAGCTGGTCGAGGCGCAGGCGGCGGATGGCGCGATTGGAGAAGGGGGACATCTCGGCTGCCTGGGAGCAAATCGTCGAACATCTCGGCGACTTGGGCAGCCCCGTTCCCGAGTACCTGACGCCGCTCGAGGTTGCCGCCGGCGTGGGACCGCCGCTGCGGAACTTGGCCGAGGTGTACACCGCCGCCACCTTCGGGCCGAGAGGGCTCTCGAGCGGCGATGTCGGTCGGGCGGTCGAGTCGATGCGCAGCACCGAGCGCCACCTGCAACGAACACACACCCGTTGGCAGCGCTTCTTGGGTTGGCTCAGGCCCTAAGGAGGCTCAGCCGCTGGCCGCCTGGCCACCCAACTCGGTGGCCACCTCATCCTCGCTGCGCCGCAGGATCTCGAGGAACCGCTCCCTGTCGAGCTCGAACCGTGTCACGTCCTCCTCGACCGAACGGGTGATCTCGTCGATGGCGACGAAGAACGCAAGCTGACCCTCGCGCAGGGCGTCGAGCAGTTGATCATCGTTGGCCGCCACCCTGAAGATGGTCTGGCCGTCGGTGACCAGCTTCACCTCCGAGAGGTGGGTCTCCATGTCCGCCTCGCGGCGCAGGTAGCCCCAGGCGCGGCGCACCCGCTGCACCGACATCCCCTGATCGAGGAGACTGCGGACGACACGCAGCGCCACCAGGTCGCGGAAGCTGTAGAGACGACGAACTCCCGGACGGCCCCGGGTGCTCTGCACGCTGGGGCGGAGCAGGTCGACGCGGTCCCAGTAGCGCAGCTGATGATGGGTACAACTGGTCAATGCTGACGCCTGCTGCGCCGTGAAACCTCGTTCCACACTCTCCCCAACAATGTCACGCGGCGCAGGCGCCGCCCCTCCAGCTTCGTACCCCTGCGGCCCGGTATCGCCTCAAAGGCTCACCCATGCCAGGGGGGGCGGCCACCTTACCCGTAGCCGACCACTTCAGGATCGCCGAAATGGCCACTTCCTGCGGAAGCGGGAAAACCATGCTTCCGGAGGTGCGTCCTGTCGATCGCTGTTGTGCCGGCGGAGTCGTATCGCCTGGACCATCGCCGTCGCCGAGATCACCATGACAACGAAGCCGATCGCAGCCACCCACGACGCCTGGGTGAAGGTGAGCAGCATCAGCGCCGCACCAGCCACCAGACCGACAGCCGCCATCTTCGGACCGAGGCGGGGCCGGCTGCGAGTGATGTCGCGGACGGCCTTGGCCAGTTGAGGATCCTCCTCATAGAACTGACGCTCGATCTCAGCGAGGATGCGCTGCTCTCTCTCGTCCAGCGGCATTGGGCGCTCCCGAACGGTCCAGTCCTACGAAGCCGCATTGTACAACGGAAGCCCTCTTGAGGAACCGGGCGAACCGGCGCTAAGGGCGGCGATCCCCACCCGGGCCCGGACGGTATGGTGCCGCCATCGCCGACTTGGTCCACCTCGTCCGGCACGCAGAGGTGCGCAACCCCGATGGGGTGGTCTATGGCCGGCTCCCTGGGTTCGCCCTGAGCGAGGATGGTCGGGCTCAGGCTGCAGACTGCGCACTCCGATTGCGGCACCGGCAGGTGTCCGCGGTTTGGTCGTCCCCGTTGCAGCGGGCGTTGGAGACGGCAGTGCCGATCGCAGCCGAACACCGACTGCCGGTCCGCATACACCCGGGGCTCACCGAGTGGCTCCTGGCCGACGCGTGGGAAGGCCTCTCCTGGGGCGAGCTGACAAGCGCCCGGCCCGGTGAGTTGGAGGCATATCTAGCCGCACCCGGCGACCTCCCGTTCTCCGCCGAGAGCCTGGCGCAGCTCGCCCTGCGGGTTGGCGAGGCCGTTGCCGAGCTGGAGCAGCGATACCCGGTGGGCGAAATGGTGGTGGTGGGTCACCAGGACCCCACCCAAGCGGCCCGGCTCTGGCTGACCGGACGTCTCCTGACAGGTCTCCACGACGACAAGCCCGGCCACGGCAGCATCGTCACCCTTCGACCTGGCGACCCCTGGGTCGAAATCAGCTCCTGGCACACTCCGCAGGGACAGACCGCCGGCCGGGGGTGTAGGGCGGATCATCCCCCGACAGGCTGACGCTCTGGCACCCTCCCAGCGCTGCGCGGACACCGCGGCCCCGGGGGGGGTGTGGGCGGGTCGCCCCCCACAGCTGCAACCCCCTCCCCGGCCTGACATCCCCCCCCGAGTTCATCCCGCTCGGGCGGTCGTCGCACCTCCCTAGCGCTGGCGTGACCACCGTGGCCCGGGCGGCGGGGGTGTAGGGGGCGTCGTCCCCCCCACGGGCTAATAAGGGCTAACTACGCCCACCCTGACGCCACTCGGCGATCGAGCGGTAGGCGAGCACGACGACCACCAGCACACCGATCCCGGCGGCGAGGGCAGCGATGATCGCCACCACAACCGCGGTGCCGGTACACCGCTCCGGCAGGCAGTTGACCGCGGTGACTGTCCAGCCAAGGACACCACCGAGCACGGCGGCCACCACAGTTGGAACCGCCACCCAAGGGTTGGGCATCCGTCTTCGTCCGGTCACGACTTCTCATCCCTACGCCGAAGGCGTGGCCTGGGGAGGACCAACGGCTCGTTGCCTGCCTGCTTCTGCGATTGACGCCAGGCGGAGGCCCCGGTGCCGGTATCCGCGGGGGTCGGCACCCCTTGTGTCGGGAGCCTCGGCGGTGGGCCGGCCACCAGCGGCGCCACCGCCAGCCGCGCATCGGCAGACCAGGCGAGCCCGGCGAGGACCACCACAGCCGCGGCGAGGACCACCGCCCCCCAGAGTGGGGCGGCGATCACCGCGGGGACGGCGAGCGGGATCAGCCCAAAGCGGAGCACCCAAAGCACCGGCATCACCGCCCGGGCATACAGCGCAGCAAGAAGGAGTGATCCGGCAGCAAGCAGCCAACCTTGCCAGCCGGGGCCAGATGGATTGGTCAGGGCCACCACCGCCGGCAGAAGTAGCAGCCCGAGAGCGAGCAGGACCGCCTGGGCCGGAGGCCCGGTCGCGGCGGGGAACAGGCGGACCCACCCCCGAAGCCACGGCCCAGCCCAGGCCAGCGCCGCAACCCCCGAGCCAGCGAGCCCTACCCACCACAGAGGATCGGGCTGGGTGATGGCGGCGGCAATGCCGTGCATCCCCAACGCCACCCATCCAAGGCGTCGCGCCCATCGGCCGTGCGCCACGAGCAGCCCGCTGATCGAGACGGTGGTCACCACCAGCAGGTCGAGCGCCAAAAGGACGGCCGACTGCTGAGAGATGAGGGTCCCGGGGAGAGCGAGCCGTAACGCCCAGAGCAGGGTCGAGACTCCAAGAGACGCGGCAACGAGCAACGGCGCCATCAGGTCATTGTGGTATCGGGAGCTGCTGAGTATGCACTGGGACGATCGACCGCCCTTCTGTCGGGCGTCTGCCGTCAGCCGTCTGCCGGCTGCTTAGGGAGACACCAGCGGGCTGGCGTGGCGGGACACCAGCCGCCATCCGTCGCCGCCCCTCACCCAGGTGTCGGTCATGACGAACACGCCGGTGCGGCTTCTCCCGTCCATGGTGGCCCGCTGCCAGAGTCGGCTCCTCACGACGGCAACCACCCCATGATCATCGACCTCCAACCGCTCGATCCGGTAACTGTCCAGCTGATACCGGTTGGCGGTGATGTCGAGGTACTCCCGACGGTCCCGCTGCTCGGCGCCCTCGCGTCCGGTCACCAAGACGAAGCGATCGTCGAGGAGGGCGTCCAACATCTCGAGGTCGGCGCCGACCACCGCATCCTGTAGGCGTCGTGTCAACTCGATAGCGGGATGATCACCCACGATGTCCCCCTATTCGCCGGCGTGCTCAGTCGCCGTGCCTGGCGAGCACCAGGGCGACATTGTGCCCGCCGAAACCGAATGAGTTGCTCATCGTGATGTCGACGTCGGCGTGGCGAGCTGTGTTGGGCACGTAGTCAAGGTCGCAAGCCGGATCGGGAACCTCTTGGTTGATCGTCGGTGGGAGCATGCCGTCGCGGATGGCGAGGATGCAGGCGATCGCCTCAACCGCCCCGGCTCCGCCGAGGAGATGGCCGGTCATCGACTTGGTGGACGACACCGGGGTCACCGCCGCCGTCTCCTCCCCCAGTGCCAGCTTGATCGCCCCGGTCTCAGTGGCGTCGTTGGCTTCCGTTGACGTCCCGTGAGCGTTGATGTAGTCGATGTCTCCAGGCTCCACCGACGCGTCCCGCATCGCCTGCTTCATGGCAAGGGCGGCGCCGCGCCCACCCGGTCGGGGGAGGGTGACGTGAAAGGCGTCGGTGGACATGCCGTACCCGATGATCTCGGCGTAGATCCGGGTCCCCCGGGCGATGGCCCGCTCCCGCTCCTCGAGAACCAGTGCTCCTGCACCCTCGCCCATGACGAACCCGTCGCGGTTGCCATCGAAGGGGCGCGACGCCGCCTCGGGATCGTCGTTGCGAGTGCTGAGGGCGCGGGCCTGGTTGAAGGTGGCGATCCCGAAGTCGCAGATGCACGCCTCCGAACCCCCGGCCAGAGCCACGTCGGCGGCGCCCCGGCGTACCACCTCAGTCGCCTCCCCGATAGCGTTGGCCGAGGCGGCGCAGGCGGTGACAGTGCAGTTGCTTGGGCCGAATATCCCGAAACGGATCGCCGCCAGACCGGCACCCATGTTGGGGATGGTCTTCGGTGTGCCGTAGGGGCTGATGCGGTGCGGGCCGCGGCTGCGCAAGGTGTCGATCTCTTCGATGAAGCTCTTCATCCCACCGAAGCCAACACCGCTCACCACCGCCACCCGCTCACCCATGTCGGGGTCGTCAATGAAGGATCCGATCCCGGCGTCGGCCATCGCCTGGTCGCAGGCGACGAGGAACAGCTGATTTGTCCGGTCGATCCGCTTCAGCTCCCGCCGCTCGAAATGCGCCTCGGGGTCGAACCCCTTGACCTCGGCAGCGATCTGGGTGTCCAGATCGGAGGTGTCGAAAGTGGTGATCGGCCCGACGCCGCTGTGGCCCTCCAGCGCGGCCTTCCAGAACGCGTCGACGTCGAGTCCCAGAGGGTTGACCGTCCCGATGCCGGTCACCACAACTCGTCGCCGCTGTGCCCCGGCTCCGCTCCGTCCGCCCCGGTCCGGTGGCGACATGTCCTGCCTCAGCCCGCCAACTTTGCCTCGAGGAGGTCGACAGTCTCGCCGACGGTGCGGATGTCCTCGGCCTCCTCGTCGGGGATCTTCACCCCGAAGGCATCTTCGAGCGCCATGAGCAGTTCGACCACCCCGAGCGAATCGATCTCGAGATCGTCCTCGAGGTCGGCTTCCATGGTGATCTGGCTTTCGTCGAGGCCGAGCTCTTCGGTCAAGACCTTGGTTAGCCGACTCTCGATCTCGGAACGGTCCATCCCTGCTCTCCTGTCCTGTCGCCGGCGCGCAGCCTACAGCGCCAACCCTCCATCGACGACCAGGACATGGCCGTTGACGTAGGAGGCTTCGTCAGCGCAGAGGTATGCCACGGCAGACGCCACTTCATCTGCGGTGCCGAACCTGCCGATGGCAACCGATCCCACCGCTCGCTCCCGCGCCTCGTCGGGTATGTCGGCTGTCATCTCCGTGTCGATGAAGCCGGGCGCAACGACGTTGACCGTTATCCCCCTCGAACCGACCTCCTTCGCCACCGATCTGGTGAACCCGACGATGGCGGCTTTGGAGGCGGCGTAGTTGGCTTGGCCGGGGTTGCCGGCCAGCCCGGCGACCGACCCTATCGACACCACCCGGCCGAATTTCCCGCGGAGCATCCCGCGCAGCGCCGCCCTCGTGCACAGGTAGACGGAACGGAGGTTGACGGTGACCACTTCGTCCCAGATGTCTGGCGTCATCCTCAGCAGCAGCTCATCGCGGGTGATCCCGGCGTTGTTCACCAGGATCTCAACTCGCCCGAGGCGCTCCGCCGCCTCCGAGAAGAGCGCCTGCACCGCATCGGGGTCGGCGACATCGGCGCCGATCGCGACCGCCTCGCCACCGGCTTGGCCGATGGCGGCAACGACCTCATCGGCAGCGTCTGCCCGCTTCGAGTAGTTGACCACCACCCTGGCGCCGCAAGCGGCTAGACGAAGGCTCACGGCGCGCCCGATGCCGCGGGACCCTCCGGTGACCAGCGCCACCCGACCGGGGGTCACCCGAGATCGGTGCCGTAGTAGGCGAAAGCGGGCTCGAGCACCTCGATGGCGCTCCGGCCGGATGATGGCAACTCGACATCGGAGGTACCGAGCGGGGTCACCCTGTCACCCCAGCGAACCGCAGCCGCGGCCCAAGTCAGCCCAGCGCCGAAGGCGGCGAAGACAATGTTGCAGCCCGGCTCGACCCGCCCCTCTTCAACCGCTTCGGCCAATGCGACCGGGATGGTCGCCGCCGAGGTGTTGCCGTAGCTCTGGATGTTGACGTAGACCTGCGAGCTGTCGAGCTTCAACCGCCTCGCCGTGGCGTCGATGATCCTCAGGTTTGCCTGATGAGGGATCAACAAATCGACATCCTCCAGCCGGAGGCCGGCCTCGTCGACCACCCTCGTCGACGCATCACCCATGGCCACGACGGCACGGCGGAACACCTCGGGCCCATTCATCCGGATGCCCATACGGCGGGGGTCGCGAGTCCGGGGGACGCCGGCGGTCCCCATGTCGGGCACCACGAGCAGTTCGGTGCACGTTCCATCGAGCCCGAGCTCGGAGGAGAGGACCCCGGCCGGCTCATCTGATGGCTCCAGTAAGACCGCTCCGGCGGCGTCGCCGAACAAGACGCAGGTGGTGCGGTCCGTCCAGTCGATCAGGTGGCTCAGCTTCTCGGCCCCCACCACGAGGATCCGGTCGAAGGCGCCGGAGCGGACCATGGCGGTCCCTGTCACCAGGGCGTAGATGAACCCGGCGCAAGCTGCGTTGAGGTCTTGCGCTCCGGCTCGGAATGCACCCAGCTTGGCCTGGACCCGAGAGGCGGCGCTGGGTATCACATGGTCGGGTGTGCAAGTGGCGAGAAGGATGAGATCGACCTCATCAGGAGTCACACCAGCGGCTGCCAGAGCCCTCATCGAGGCGACCGCCGCCAGGTCCGAGGTGTCGACCTCGGCGATGTGGCGCTCCTTGATACCGGTGCGGGTGGTGATCCAATCGTCCGAGGTCTCGACGATCCTCTCCAGATCGGCGTTGGTCAGGGTGGCAGGGGGGATGCACTTGCCCCAGCCGGTGATGGCGGCGTATCTCATTGAGCTCCTCGGAGGACGGGTCATCGTACCGGAGCCATCAACCGCTCCACCGTCTCCTCGATCTCGCCGATCGCGTTGACGGTGAGCACTTCGGCGTCGGGGACGGTGCGCTTGGCCATCGCAGTGGTGACATCACCGGGCCCGACGTGGACAAATCGGGTGGCGCCAGCCGCCGCCATCCCTTCCAGGATCGTGGCGAACAGGACCGGGGCGGTGACCTGCCGTGACAACAGAGCGGATACGCCATCGGTGGGAAAGGGAAGGGCGGTGACGTTGGACCACACCGGGAAGGCGGGCGGGTTGAAGCTCACCGCGGCCAACGCCTCACGTAGTGGCTCCACTGCCGGGATCATGAGCGGCGAGTGGAATGCCCCGGACACCCTTAGCGGCACCACCCGGCGCACCCCCAGCTCACGCCCCCGCTCGGTGAGCGCGGCGATGTCCTCGGTACCGCCGGCCACCACCACTTGGCCAGGGGCGTTGATGTTGGCGACCCACAACCGGCCGCCATCCTCCCGGATCGATCGGGCCAGCCGCTCGGCGGCGTCCACCTCGACTCCGAGCAGCGCAGCCATCCCGGACGGTTCGGCGTCCGCCGCCTGGTCCATCGCTCTGCCGCGCGCCGCCACCAACGGCAAGGCGGCCGGGTAGTCGATCACGCCGGCGGCGGCCAGGGCGGTGTACTCGCCGAGCGAGTGCCCGGCGGCACCGACCGGGCGGGACCCCTCCAGCCGGGCAGCGAGCTCGTCCCAGAGCGCGTAGGAGAGGGCGAACAGCGCCGGCTGCGCCCGGTCGGTGCTGGTGAGCACCTCCTCAGGGCCTTCTAGGCATACCTTTCTCAGCGACCACCCCAGGACCTCGTCTGCGGTCTCTCCGAGAAGGTCGGGCCGGGCCTCAAAGAGGTCCGCCCCCATTCCCACGTACTGGCTCCCCTGACCCGGGAAGAGGACGCAAAACGACATCGAGATTTTGGACGGTGCCGCTACCCCCGGGGTTACGCCGTCACGGATAGCGGATCGACCACTCCGAGGTCGGGTCCCCCACCTCTGGCGGATCGAATCTCTCGCGCCACATGTCGTCCGCCATCTGGGTCACGATGTCGGTGATATCGAGCGACCCGATCCAATCGGTGGGGATGGGCTCTTCCCCGGCGATGACACCGACGAGCGAGCCGCAGACGATTCCGGTGGAGTCGCTGTCACCGGAGTGATTGACCGAAGCGAGGATGGCCGTCGGTGCGTCTGAGCCGGCGAGAGCACAGCACAGGCCGATGGCCAGCGCCTCCTCCCCCACCCAGGCGCCCCCGAGCGTCTCCAGCTCCTCGGGAGCCGGCATCCCTTTGGCAGCCATCGCCACGGCCCGATCGACCGCATCGAGCGTCTCCTGGTGACCCTCGTGGGGTGTGAGATACGGCCTGGTCAGCGCCACGGCCTGGTCCAGCGGCGAACCGTCGAGCAGGTGTGAGATGAGGGCCGCCAGAAACCCTGCCGAGAGCCACCCGCTGGGATGTCCGTGCGTGATAGCGGCGATCTCGTTCCCCGCTTGGAACGCCTCGCTCGGGTCGGCGTACATCAACCCCGCCGGCGCCGCCCGCATCACCCCGCCGCAACCCTTCGAATCATTGATTCGTCGGTCGATAGAACCCGCGGAACCGGAGCTGAGCGCGGATAGGCACGTGTTGCCCGGGGCGCGGCGCTGGTGGAGCCTTTTGTCGGCCACTAGCCATCCGTCGGGCCGGTCCTGCGGGAAACGCCCGGCGATCCCCGACCAGTCGTATCCCTGCGTATGAAGCCAGCGGAGATAGGCCTGGTGGACGATGTCGCTGCGATCAGGGGCGTTGCGATCGGCGGCGGCGCCCGAGCGTTGCTGCACCGAGGCACGGATCAACCCCTCGGCGGTGAACAACGCCATCTGCGTGTCGTCGGTGACCGCGCTGCTGCCGCCGACATATCCCGTGACCCCACCAGGACCAAGCCGTGACCTGATCTCGGACAACGACCAGAACTCGACTGGCGCCCCGAGGGCATCACCAATTGCCCCCGCCAGCAGACAGCCACGAAAGAGGTCCGCCTCAGGCGGTACGGATTCCGTTGGCTCTCCTTCCGCCTTCCGTCTTCCGTCTTCCGTCTTGCTTTGCCTAGGACGCCCCATCCAACACCCCGAGCAGACGCTCCACGTCCGCCTCGTCCACGTCGCGGTGCGGTCACAAAGCGGAGCACACCCGGACGGATGAGACCGACCCTGATCCGGGAGGCGGCAAGGATGTCGATCACCTCTGCAGCCGCCCACGGGAGCCCGACGTCATCGACCATCACCATGTTGGTCTCGACATCATCGGGGTCGATCGCCTTGGGGAAGCGCTCCGAGAGCCCAGTGGCGAACCGCTCGGCGAGGCCGTGGTCCTCGTGAAGCCGATTGCGATCGGCCAGCGCAACCAGAGCCGCTGCCGCGATCACCCCGGCCTGGCGCATGCCGCCGCCCAGCTGACGCCGCCGGTAGCGGGCTTCGCCGATGAGCCTGGCATCACCGCAGAGGATCGAGCCCACCGGGGCACCCAGCCCTTTGGAGAAACAGAACTGGACGGTGTCGGCGAGGGCGGCATATCGGTCAGCGGGCACGCCCGAGGCGGTCACCGCGTTGAACAATCGGGCGCCGTCGAGGTGGACAGCCAGACCGTGGCGCCGAGCGATCTCGGTGGTGGCGGCCATTACCTCGAGGGGGACCACCCGGCCGCCCGATGCGTTGTGGGTGTTCTCCCACACGAGGACCGAGATCCTGGGGCGGATGGTCCCTGCCGCCGCCAGCAGGTTGCCGAGGGCTTCGGCGTCGATAACGCCACCCCTGCCGGGAACGGTGCGAAAGGCGACGCCGGAGATCATGGAGGCTGCCGCCCGCTCGTAGTCGCGCACATGGGCGTCGTCCACCGCCACCAATTCGGTCCCTGGGGGCGCCAGCAGGTTGATGGCGAGTTGATTGGCCATGGTTCCCGACGGGGTGTAGACCGCCGCCTCCTTGCCCACCAGCCGGGCGGCTTCCTCCTCGAGGGCGGCGACAGTTGGGTCCTCGGAGTAGACGTCGTCGCCCACGTCGGCGGCCGCCATGGCGCGCCGCATGGCCTCGGTAGGGCGGGTGACGGTGTCGGATCGAAAGTCGGCCGTGCCGTCGGGAAACGCCATCGGTGGAACGGTACAAGGGTCGCATTACCCTTCGGCTGCCTGCTCCCGTGACGTCAGGTCGATCCAACTTATGACTGTCTCTGTCCCGGTTCTCAACACCATCGAGATCCGCATCCCACCTACCTTCGGGAGGTTGTACGAACTCGCCTACAACATGTGGTGGGCGTGGGACCCGACCGCCCGCAACCTTTGGCCGGCCATCCACTCGGTCGCCTGGGAGAGGTACCACAACCCGGTCGAGTTGCTCGGCGCGGTCGATCCCAGCGCTTGGCAGGCGTTGGAGGGGAGCGACAGCTTCAACGACCGGTACAACGAGGTCATCCGCAAGTTCGACAACTACATGGCAGGCGAGGACACCTGGTGGCAGCGACATCACCAGTCCGACCTCGACGGCCCCATCGCCTACCTGTGCACCGAGTACGGGGTTCACTCCTCGGTCCCCTTCTACTCGGGAGGGTTGGGCGTCTTGGCCGGCGATCACGTCAAGGCCGCATCGGACCTCGGCTTGCCCTTTGTCGCCGTAGGTCTGCTCTACAGGAGAGGTTACTTCCGCCAGGAGGTCGACTCCGAGGGTGAGCAGCAGCACACCTACCCCGAGCTCGACATGACCCGACTCCCCATTCGCCGGGTGGCGGGCAGCACCGGTGGCCAATGCAAGGTCCCCATCGAGTTCCCCGGTCGGAAGGTGATGGCAGCGGCCTGGTGTCTCCAGGTCGGCCGGGCCCCGATCATCCTGCTCGACACCGACATTCCCGACAACGAGCCGGCCGACCGACCGATCACCCACACCCTCTACATCCGGGGTAGGGAGATGCGCTTCTGCCAGGAGCTCGTGCTCGGGGTGGGCGCGGTCCGCACGCTTGCAGCCCAATCCATCGAGCCGGCGGTTTGGCACGTCAACGAGGGTCACGCCGCCATGAGCCTGCTCGAAAGGATCTCGGTGGGCGTCAAGGGCGGCGCATCGCTCGAGGTCGCAGAGAAGGAGGTGAGGTCCCGGACGGTCTTCACCCTGCACACCCCCGTTCCAGCGGGGAACGAGGTGTTCGAGTTCACCTTGGCGGAGAAGTACCTCGCGCCATGGGTGACGTTGATCAAGACGGACATGTCGTATCTGGCCCGGCTCGGCGCCACCGAGAGCGATCAGCATGGCCGTTTTGACCTGGGGGCCATGGCCATCCGGCTAGCGGCGCTGGTAAACGGCGTGTCGAAGCGGCATGCCGAGGTTGTCTCCCGGGACTGGTCACACCTCCTCAACGCCCCGGCATTCGCCATCACCAACGGGGTTCACACCCCTACCTGGATGGGCCGCGACCTGGGGCGCGAGCTCGCCGCGCTGATCGGGCCCGACTGGCCGACGCTGCTTGTCGAGCACCCCAACGAGGTGGAGGCGATCGACGAGATGCCCAACGAGGAGTTGTGGGCGTCACACCTCGCCCGAAAACAGCTCTTCACGCGATTCGCCCGCGGTCGCTTCCGCCGGCAGTTCGCCCGACATGGCAGCTCGCCAGACGAGCTGCGCTCCGTCGAGCGGATGCTCCCCCCCGACCGGCTCACGCTCGGCTTCGCCCGGCGCTTCGCCACCTACAAGCGGGCAACGTTGATGTTCCACAACGTTCCATGGCTGCAAGCGATCCTCACCAACCCAGACCGGCCGGTCCAGGTGGTGTTCGCCGGGAAGGCGCATCCCGCAGACCGACCCGGGCAGGACTTCATCCGCCACATTGTCGAGCTGTCACGGAGCCCGGAGCTGCGCGGTCACATCTACATAATGGAGAACTACGACCACAGGGTCGCCCGCTTCTTGGTGCAAGGAGTCGATGTCTGGGTCAACAACCCACGCCCCCCCGAGGAGGCGAGCGGGACCTCGGGGATGAAGGCGGCGATCAACGGCGCCATCAACGCATCGGTACTCGACGGATGGTGGGCCGAGGCCTTCGACGGCGACAACGGTTGGGCGTTCGGCTCAGCCAGCGAGAACCACGACCATAACGCCCAGGACAACGCCGACGCCATCGCCTTCTACCGACTGCTCCAGGATGAGATCGTCCCCCTCTTCTACCAACGCGACGAGCAAGGCGTGCCCCAGCAATGGGTCGAGTTGATGAAGCGTTCGATGAAGTCCACCCTCGTCGCCTTCTCAACCCAGCGCATGGTCGAGGAGTACGCCGAGCTGGCGTATTTGAAGGTGGGGAAGTAGGAAGAGGCCGAGTACTCAGTACTCAGTACTCAGTACCGAGTTTCTACTTGTCCCGTACTGCTCGTCGTCTCTCGTCTAAGTACTAAGTACTAAGTACTCACTCCGGAATCAGCAGCACTTTGCCGATCGTCTGGCGACCCTCTAACGCCCTGTGCGCCTCGGCTGCTTCGGCCAGTGGGTAACGGGCGCCCACGGTGACAGCGAGCCGACCGGAGCCGATCCACTCGAATAGGTCCGCGGCGCGCCGCTCCAGGTCGGTGCGCTCGACGATGTAGTCGCCCAGTGCGGGTCGGGTGAGGAACAGCGAACCGTTGCGTGAGAGAGTGAGGACGTCGATGGGAGGAACCGGCCCGCTGGCGTTCCCGAAGGCGACCAACATCCCCCGCCTCCGCAGCAGACGAAGGCTTGTCTCGAACGTGGCGGCACCCACCCCGTCGTAGACCACCGCCATCTGGCGTTTGCCGGCGATGGACTCGATCTGCTCCAGAAGGTCGCCGTCACCGGCAACGATGACGTGATGTGCCCCCGCCTCCCGCGCCACCTCCGCCTTCGCATCGGAGCCAACCACGGCGAAGCTCTCCCCGCCCACGAGACGGACCATCTGGGTGAGGAGGGTCCCCACCCCCCCTGCCGCGGCGTAAAGCAAGCAGAGATCGCCGGTCTGGACCGGGTAGGTGTCGTTGACCAAGTAGTGCGCCGTCATCCCTTGGAGCAGCGCCGCTGCCGCCGTCTCCAGCTCCACCTCATCGGGCACGGGCACCGCCCGGGCCGCCGGGATCGACACGAGCTGGGCATAGGAGCCGTAGCAGTCGGTCCAGGCGACACGGTCGCCGGGCGCCATCCCGGTGACATCTGGGCCGGTCGCTTCGATCACCCCGCTTCCCTCCTGGCCGGGGACAAAAGGCAATTGGTGGGGGTAGAGCCCGGTGCGGTGGTATGTGTCAACGAAGTTGAGCCCGGCTGCGGCCACCCGGACCATCACCTCGCCGGGCCCTGGGGTTGGGTCGGGGAGCTCGGCGGCATGGAGAACCTCCGGCCCGCCGAGTTGCTCGATCTGGATGGCATCCATCGTCAGGCCGCTCCCGTCGTTGGCGGAAGTCCGGTCAAACCGCCACCCCTCGCTTGCCGGCCGGAAGAGCGTCGAGAGCCCGCTTTATCCCACGGACCGCCTGGCCAATGCGGTGTTCGTTCTCCACGAGGGCAAAACGGACGTGGCCTTCACCCGCCGGGCCGAACCCGATGCCGGGGCTGACCGCCACCTTGGCCTCGTCGAGCAGCTTGAAGGTGAAATCGAGCGAACCCATCGCTCGGTATGGCTCGGGTATCTCTGCCCAGACGAACATCGTCCCCCTGGGTCGTTCGATCGGCCAACCGGCCCGCACCAGGCCATCGACCAGGGCGTCGCGCCTGCTCCGATATACCTCGTTGACCTCATCCACATACCCGTCGCCCTCGTTGAGGGCGATGATCGAGGCGATCTGTATGGGCTGGAAGGTGCCGTAGTCGAGATAGGACTTGAGCTTGGCCAGCGCCTCGACCATCTGGGCGTTGCCCACCACGAACCCGACCCGCCATCCCGGCATCGAATGGCCCTTAGTGAGCGTGTACAACTCGACCCCGACGTCTGCCCCGCCCGCCTCGAGCAGGCTCGGAGGGGAGTACCCGTCGAACCCGAGGTCGGCGTAGGCGAAGTCGTGGATCAAGAACACCTCGTGCTCCTTGGCGAAGCCGACGAGACGCTCGAAGAAGCCGAGCTCGACGCAGGCGGTGGTCGGGTTGTGGGGGAACGAGGTGAGAATCACCCGCGGCCGCGGCCACGAGCCGAGAAAAGCCTCCTCCATCCGGGAGAAGAAATCGGCATCGATCGAGTGGGGCACGCGGCGCACCTCGGCCCCGGCCAACACCGGGGCGTAGATGTGGATCGGGTAGCTCGGGTCGGGGACCAAGGCGAGGTCCCCCGGCTGAACCAACGTCCACATCAGGTGAGCCAGGCCTTCCTTGGCCCCGATGGTGCTGATCACCTGGGTTTCGGGGTCGAGGTCGACCCCGAAACGGCGCCGGTAGCGCTCGGCGACCGCCCGGCGCAGGTTGGGGAGACCGCGCGAGGTGGAGTACCGATGGTTGCGGGGGTTACGCGCCGCCTCGACCAGCTTGTCCACTACGAAGGGGGCGCTTGGGATGTCCGGGTTCCCAAACCCGAGGTCAATGACGTCGTCGCCGGCGCGTCGCGCCTCCAGCTTGCGCTGGTTGACCGCGGCGAACACATACGGCGGCAGCCCATCGATCCGTCGAAAATCCATGGTGATAGGTCGTAGGTGATAGGTGGTAGGTCGGTTGACGGTACCGCAGACGGCTGGCCGGGTCTTCCGCCTTCCGTCTTCCGCCTTCCGACTAGAGCCGAGGCCACACCCTCTCCACGAACAGCTCCCAGGTGGGAAAGGGCTCGCTGCTGGGAAGGAGCGACAGCACCAACTCGTCGGCACCGGCCTCGAGCAGCGCGCCGAGACGGCTCGCCACCTCCTCGGGAAGCCCGGCGATGATCCCGTGGCTACCGCCACGCTTCTCGATGAATGCGGCCAAGTGGGCGGGGTCGGTGGCGACGAAGACGGCGCCACCCCAGCTCATGGTGATGTGCCGGCTCGCCGCGCGCCGCACCTCGGATGCTTCCGCGGCAAGGGCACCGGGGTCGGCGCCCCAGGCATTCCAGCCATCGCCCTCTTCGGCGGCCACCTCCCGCACCCTCCGGTGACGGCCGCCCACCCAGACCGGCGGCGGGGTGAGCCCATCATCCTCGAGCTGCCTGATGGCTGCAATGGTGCGCCGCAGCGTCTCGAGCCGCTCCTCGAACGGGGGGAAAGCAAGTCCGTAAGCATCCATCTCACCTTTCGATGCTGTGTCCCCCGCTCCGAGCCCGGCGACCATCCGCCCACCGGACACCGCTTGAACCGCGGCCACGCCGGAGGCGGTGGTGTCGGGGGGACGGGCCGTCGCCCTCGCCACCAGCGAGCCGACCCGGAGTAACGATGTTGCCGCGGCCACCGCTCCGAGTGCGGCGAACAGCTCGACCACTGGCCGCTGCGGGCCTTCCAGCGGATAGAGGTGATCGAAGAGGAAGACACCGGTGAACCCCAACGCCTCGGCGCGCCTCGCCGCGTCGACCAGGGGGGTCCCTTCGGGGTGGAACTGGGGGAGGGTGACCGAAACGGGCGGCGTCACCTGGCGAGCTTGTCCAGCAGGTTGCGGACCTGCATGGGGATGAGGTCGGTGGCGAAGTCGAGCACCTTGCGCACCGATTCAAGGGACTCGGCCGGTCCGGGCCACAGCTCATCGAGCACTTCATCGGGGACCGAGGCAAGCAGCTGGCCCAAGGCAAATGCGATCAGGATGGCGTCGTCCGCCCAACCCGCTATGGGGACGATCTCGGGAATCAAGTCGACCGGCGAGACCAGATAGGCAACAGTGCCCCCAAGGTAGAGCTTGCGAGACAACGGCACTCGAGGATCCGCAATCAACCGCCCCAGCAGCAATCCGAAACGTGGCAGGAGGAGCGCACCATCCTTGATGGCGTCGACGAGAGCGCTCTGCTCCCCTGGGATGATCACCTCATCAGGCTGAATGGCTTCGGTCACCGGACCACCATATCGGCAATCGCAGGACAACGCCCTCAGCCGGGGCCCGCCGCCTCCAGCGCAGCCAGCCCAGCACCGATGAGACCTGCGTCCGCACCGAGCTCGGCGGCGACGATCGGAGTCGGCGTTCGGTGCTCCGCTCCCTCGAGCAACTCGACCACCGCCGGCCGACACGGCTCGAGGAGGATCTCGAGTTCGCCGACGATCCCCCCGCCGACCACAACCACCTCGGGGTCGAGGACGGCTATGAGGTTGGCTATGCCGACGGCGAGCCAGCGGGCGACACCCTCGACGGCGCGTAGCGCGGCACCATCGCCCTGCCGTGCCGCCGCGGTGAGGTGCCGTCCCGATGCCCGACCATCACCGGCCAGCGTCGCCACCGTGCCAGTTGGCTCCGCAGCGGCGAGGCCGACGGCGAGCTCGTCGAGCCTACGGCCCGAGCACACCGTTTCCCAACAGCCATTTTGGCCGCAGGCGCATGGCGCCCCGTCGGGTACCAGCTTCATGTGGCCGATCTCACCTGCGAACCCCCTCCCCCGGTAGACGCTGCCGTCGATCCAGATACCACCACCAATCCCAGTCCCCATCGTCACCATGAGGACCGGCGAGTAACCCTGCCCTGCTCCGACGAGCGCCTCAGCACGGGCGGCGAAGTTGGCGTCGTTGTCGACCACCACCGGCAACGACAGCCGCTCGACCAGCGCGGTGCCCAGGTCGAGCTCGATCCCAGGGGTATGAGGTCCCCAGACCAGAGTGCTCGGATATCTGACGAGGCCGGCAACACCCACCCCGACCGAAATCACGGCCGGTGCCGGGCTCTCCGAATCACCGCGGGAGAGCCTTTCCACCTGCCTCAACATCTCGTTCAAGGCGGCCTCGGCATCGGCCGGCGCGGGAACCACCTGCCTCGAGTAGGCCTCCCCACTGGGGTCGACGCGTGCCGCAGCGAGCTTCGTACCCCCCAGATCGAGGCCGACGGCATGTCGAGACGTGTCAGTACCCCTACTCGACCGGAATCCGTACCGGCGCCTCGGGCTCCTCCCCATCATCGATGCGCCGATGGCTCATCTCGTCGAACATGGCCTGGGCGGCGCGTATGGTCTCGATCCCGGCAATCGCCAGGTGGATGGCGGCTCGGCGTCCACCGCGAAACAAGGCGGAGGTCACCGAACGCCGCTGCTCTTCCGCCACCGTCAGCTGCCCGCCTCGGCGAAGGTGACCTGCAGCGAGCCTTCCTCGAGGCGTGCACGGGAGACCTGACGCCGCCGCAGCGAGTCGGGTAACAGGAAGCTGCGACGGTAGGGACCAACGGTCACATAGAGCTCATCGCCGTGCCGGAGCACCTCGAGGTCGCCCCTGTCGACGAACGGAGCCGCCATGCTCAACGTAACCTCGTTGTCCTGCTCCACGACTGTGAATGGGGAGGTGGCGCTGAACCCGCGGACCGGGTCGCGTACGCCATAGAGCTCAGCGGCGAGCGTCCTCAACCGATCGACCCCCACCATCTCCTCGTCGAACAACCGCAGCGGGAGCACTGGGATGTCGGGGAAGGACGTGATGATCGTCTCCATGTGCTTGGCCTGGATGGCGCGCCAGCCGGCGAAGTACGGGTCGTCGACTGCCTCGGGGAGCACCCGGTTGACCACGACCCCGTCCACCCCATACCCGAAGAGACCGAGATAGGTGTAGGTGCGGCGCGCCTCGTCCACCACCATCTTCTCGGGGTTGACGACAAGCCGTGCCGAGGTCACCTCAGGGTCGGAGAGGAGCCGCTTGACGTCCTCGACCCCTTCGAAGATCGAGTTGGCGGCGCTGAAGACCTCGTCTCCGGGGAGAGGGATGTTGGTCATCCGGTTGAGCACAGGACGGGCCGCCTTGAGGATGCGCCGCTCGGTGGGGAGGATGCGATCGACGTACCAGGAGAGCACCTCGGGGAGCGACAGGAGCCGGAGGGTCTCCGCGGTCGGGGCACAGTCGACCACGACCGCGTCATAGTGCCCGGAACGGGCGTGCTCTTTCACCTCGAGCAGAGCGAACAACTCGTCCATCCCGGGAAAGACGAGGAACTCCTCGGCCTCGATCCCGGTCACGCCGCCCCAATCGAAGACCGCCATCAACTGGCGCCTGATGGTCCCCCACTGCCGTTCGAGTTGTTCTTGGGCATCTACCTGTTGGCCGAGCAGACCGGGCACCACCTCCCGCGGTCGGTCACCGAGCGGGACGTCGAGGGCGTCGGCGAGGCTGTGGGCGGGGTCGGTCGAGGCGACGAGGGTGCGATAACCGCTGTCGGCGGCGGCGATGGCCGTGGCGGCGGCAACCGTTGTCTTCCCTACTCCTCCCTTCCCGGTGACCAGCAGGATCCGCATCAGTCGTCCGCCAGTTCCTCGGCCCGAGACCGGAGGCCGCGCAGCGCGGTCCCGACGATCTGCTTCTCTACCTGGCGGCGGAGGAACCCGGGGATCTTGAAGGCGAGCTCGGCGCGCAGCCCATACACCACCTCGGTCGCCCCGTCCTCCAGCGGCTTGAAGTCGTAAGAGCCCTCCATGAGGGTGATGTCCTCACCCGGCTCGGCGACCCATGACATGCGGCGCGGTGGGTCGTAGTCGTAGACGAGGTTGTACTCGATCTCCTTGACCATCCCCTCCACCACGAAATGGGCCCGGTGCGCCATGCCATCGGGGGTGCGTTCCAGGACCTCGACCCGTCTCACGCCCGTGGCCCACTCGGGGTAGCGCTCGACGTCCGCAGCCACCTCGAACAGGAGCTCGGCTGGTGCCGAGATCTCGATGCTCTGGACGGTGCTTTCAGCCATCGGCGCAACGCTCCTCTGCGATAGGCGGGAGCGTGAGGCTACTCACCGCCCGGTTGTCCCCCGACCGCAGGATGGCGGACAGGTCTCCCGGTGGCGCGGAAGTAGCCAACGTTGACACACTTGGTAGTGCCGACGCGCCAGGTGGTGGCTTGAGGCTGGTGCACGTCGCCGAAGTAGTGATACCTGGGCCCGACCCGCCGGACGTATTCGAGCAGCGGCCTCGAAGCTCGCTCCCTGAACCCCGTGACGACATCGGTGTGCAGCGCCGGCACCTCCGGTGGGAGATGCGAGCAAAGCACCTCGACGTCGCCCATCCTGGCCAGCTTGGCCTCCATGAGATCGTCGCTCACCTCTCCCCTCGCCTGGATGACGGTTGGGGCGCCGCCACCGACGAAACCGAAGGTGGTGCCTTCGATCTCGACCGCTTCGCCGTCCACGAACCGACACCCAGGGGGGAGGATGGAGCGAAGGACATCGGGCCAGTCGACGTTCCCATAGGTCACAAAGCCCCGTGCAGGTGCCAGCGCCTCACGGCACCGCTCGTACTGGGCCGCCACCAACTCGGCCACTTTGGCCCGAATCTCCTCTTCGTGTCCGGCGGTGTGCTGGATCCAAAGCCTTCGGTTTGTGTCGAGGTCGCCGCGGCCCCTCGCCGTGGCCACCTGGGCGACAAATGCAGACCCGAAGATCTCGGCCATGATCCCATCGGTGGTGCGATAGTCGACGAAATTGATCAGGTCGCCGAGGACGAGCAGAGTCTCGCCGGCCGCGGCCACCCGACCGAGGGCGCCAAATGCGCCGTGGATGTCTGACACGAGGAGCATCGCTCAGCCGGTGACGGCCCCGTGCTCGGCCGATCCGACGAGACGAGCGTATTTGGCGAGCGCCCCGCTGGGGTATCGGGGCTCCGGTGGCTTCCACCCGGCCCGCCGCCGCTCCAACTCAGCATCACCCACCATCAGGTCGAGCCGGCGGGCGGCCAGATCGAGCACGATCGTGTCGCCCTCCGCAACCAGGGCTAGCGGGCCTCCGGTCACCGCCTCCGGGGCGACGTGTCCGATGCAGAGTCCTGTGGTGGCACCCGAGAACCTCCCATCGGTGATCAGGAGCACCTCGCGGCCCAAACCGGCACCCTTGATGCCGGCCGTGATCTGGAGCATCTCCCTCATCCCGGGCCCGCCCGACGGCCCCTCGTACCGGATCACCACCACCTCGCCGGGGTGGATGTCGTGATGGAAGAGGGCGTCCAGGGCGCCCTGCTCGCCATCGAATACGCGTGCGGGTCCCGAGAAGCGCTCCAACTCGATTCCAGCCACCTTGACCACGGCCCCCTCCGGGCAGAGCGAGCCGCGAAGCACTGCGATCCCCCCCTGGGCGGCGAGCGGGACGTCGACGGAGCGGATCACCGATGCGTCGCTTGGCGGATTGACCCCCTCCAGGTTCTCGGCCATGGTGCGGCCGGTCACGGTCATGACGTCGCCGTGGAGCAAACCGGCGTCGAGCAGGGCTCGGAGTACCGCAGGGACCCCGCCCACCCGGTCGAGATCGACCATGTGGAACCGGCCGAATGGCTTGAGATCGCCGAGATGGGGGGTGCGTCTGCTTATCCGGTCAAAGTCCTCCAACTCCAACTCGACCCCCGCTTCGCGGGCTATCGCCATCAGGTGGAGCACTGCGTTTGTGGAGCCACCGAGCGCCATCACGGTGGTGACTGCGTTCTCGAACGCCTCCCTGGTGAGAATGGCACGGGGCCGTAGTCCGCGCTCGAGCAAGGCCATGACCGCCTCGCCCGAGGCAGCGGCGTACGCCACCAACCTCGGGTCAACCGCTGGCACGCTGGCGCTCCCGGGGAGCGACATCCCCAGTGCCTCGCCAACCGAAGCCATGGTGTTGGCGGTGAACATCCCGGCGCACGACCCGGCGCCGGGACAAGCGTTGCGCTCCAAGTCGAGCAGATCGCCTTCGCCGATCCGGCCCTCGGAGAGGGCGCCGATCCCCTCGAAGACGTCCACCAGCGAGATATCCCTGTCCCCAAGCCGGCCGGGGAGACTGGAACCGCCGTAGAGGAAAACCGCCGGGAGGTTGAGCCGGGCTGCCGCCATCAGCATCCCGGGAAGCGACTTGTCGCACCCGGCGATGGCGACGAGGGCGTCGAATCGCTCGGCGTGCATCACGAGCTCAACCGAGTCGGCGATCACCTCACGAGACACCAGGGAAGCGCGCATGCCCTCGTGCCCCATGGAGATCCCGTCGGAGACGGCGATCGTCGCGAAGGTGAGCCCGACACCGCCTTTGGCGCGAACCCCCCGCTTGGCCTCGGCCGCCAGCATCGGACCGGTCAGGTTGCACGGGGTCACCTCGTTGCCAGCCGAGACCAGCCCGACCTGGGGACGTGCGAAGTCGTCCTCCTCGAGCCCGACGGCCCGCAGCATGGCGCGGGCCCCCGCCTTGGCGAACCCCTCGGTGACGTCCTGAGAGTGGATCTTGGGAGGCATGCTGCGATGGTACGTCGCCTCAGAGCGGCAGACGGAAGTCGGACGGCGGACAAGTGGTCCCCGGCCGTTCTTGCGTGACACAACCACCGGAACCGAGTACGGAGACCGGCGGTCACGACCAGAACCACGGCAGGTGACCGAGCCCTCCACCGCCCTCAGGGCCTGTCAGCACCCTCCCGATAGGTTGGGACCAGCCAAGCGGGAGCGGCATCAATGCTCATCGACTGTGACGAATGCGCCATGCAGCACACGTCGCCATGCGACGACTGTGTCGTTACATTTCTTCTCGAACCGCAGCGCGGCCCGCTCGAGCTTGACGACGGCGAGATGGAGGCGCTGGATCACCTCGCCGAAGCCGGTTTGATTCCGGGTCTGCGTCTCGTGCCGAGACGCGCCACCGGCTGATCTTGTCACCGTCTGACTGAAAGTCGGCTATGGCAATGGATGGTCTAGCTGCCGTCCGCCGTCTGCCGTCTGCCGGTTTGCCGTCTGCAACTATCAGCCGTCTAGGACGAGGCCGCTAGGCCGAGGACGACCGCCAGCAGCCAGCTGGTCAAGGATCCGACCAGGAAGTACTCGGTGATGACATCCACCTGCGATGGGGCGTCGGCAGCATGGATGCCCTCCCCGACGACCTCGATGGCGCGCTCCCTGGCAGCCTGTAACTCGGGGAAGCGGAGAATCCCCTTGGCCGTGGCCACCACGACCGCAGCCGTCAGCTGTCCGGCCAGCGCCAGCGTGAAGATGAGAAGCCTCTCCACCACTCCGATGACCCTCCCACCCCGAAGGGTCTGCTCCGACCGGCGGAACTCTGTCCCCGATGCGGCGAGCACCGCCCGGACCACGCCGTTGGCCGGGACCGCCAACGCCGCCACCGAACCGATCACGACCAGCTCGGGGGAATCCGCTGACGCCGCCGCCCACACCGCACCCAGCGCCAGCGTCAGGATGAGCGACGCTCCTAGAACGGCCAGAGCCGCCCAAGCCCGCGATGATGGGAGCACTGCGGACGGGCTGGCGGGGAGCCGGAGCAGGTTCCACCCAGCGGAACCCGCTGCCACTAAGCCGGCCGCCGTCAAGGCAGGCGGCAGTTCGAGACCGACGAGCAGGGCGGCGAGAAGGCTGGCCACGCCTCCAACCACCGCACCGATCGCTATCCGGATGGTCGAGCGCGGCTCGCCGCCAAGGCCGGCGGCGATGGCGTCGCACACGCCTATCCCGAGCAAGACCACCGCCAACCAGGTCATGACCCTCTCCCAAAGAGCGCATGCGCATGCCATACGGCGTGCCAGCCCTTGTCGGCCGAGCGCTGCGCCACCGCCGGTTGAGTGACACCGAGATCCTCGGCGACCTCGCGCTGCGACTCACCGAGAAAGAGACCGAGGCAGATGCGGGCGTCGCTCCTGTCGGCTCGAGCCAGCAGCGCATCGCGGGTCAGCAGGAAGGCATTCACCGCAGCTTCGAAAGCCGCGTCGCTTCCCGCGAAGGCGGTCTGCCGCGCTGCGTGGCCACCTGTTCCGCGTGGCATTGCCCTCGATGCGGTCGATCGCCTCTCGCGCCTTCCACCATGCGGTGCCGCTTTGGCCGTACGGCGGCTCCGCAACCGGGGCCTGGACGACTTCGCCCTCGCCGATGCCGAACCTCAGCCCTGAGGGCGATCGAGGGTCGGCGATGAAACGCCGCAACCGGAGCAGGAGGGTGGCGTCGAGAGCCGCGGCCAGCGAGGAATACACGCCCTGGAACTCATCACCGATGGTGGGAGCGAGGGCCTGGACGGCCTCGACCTGCGAATTGACCCAGTCGAGCTCGGCGGCGAGGTCCTCCAGCAGGTGGCGTTGGTCGGAAGCCTGCCGGGACCCAACAACATCCCCGATGACCGCATGAACCATCCCATCACACTACGACATAAGTGTGACGTTTATGAGAAGGCTCTCGTTAGACCGGCGGCGGCCCAAGATCGCTGGTGGGCAACCAGGCAATATCTGGTGGGAAAAGGAGGTCGAGGCTCCAGTCCATCGCCACCCTTGCCTTGCGAAGCAGGGTAGGGAGCCGGAGCAGGTAATACGACCTCCACAAGAACCAGGCGATGAACCCCGTGACCGGGACCCCCATCACCAAGCCCACTGCGTTGCGGTGCCCCAGCGAGACCAACTGGCCCATCGTGTTGTAGCGGAAGCTCGGCGCCTTGCCGCCGGCGATCAACTCTGGGAGATGGCGCCCGAGGTACTTGCCCTGCCTGAGAGCGAACTGTGCCGTCGGAGGTGAGGTGCCGCCCCGTCCGTCGGGCACCGCCGCCAGGTCTCCGAGGGCGAATACACCGGGTGCCACCCGCAGTCGGTCATCGGTGACCAGCCGTCCCCGATCGGTTGGCAGACCCAACGTCTCCACCAAAGGGTGCGGTTGGACGCCCGCCGCCCACACCACCGTGGCTGCCTCGATCGCCCGCCCGTCTGCGAGTTCCACACCGGTGGGTGTGACCTGCGACACCGAGGTTCCCAAGATGATCCGCACCCCCCTCTCCCGAAGAGCCTGCTCCGCCTTGGATCCGAGCCGTGCCGGGAGCATCGGCACCACCCTCTCCACGGCGTCGATCAACGTCACCCGGGGCGGCGGGGCGGTTGCATAGAACTCGGGCCAAGCCCGGCTGAGAAAGTCGGCCAGCGCAGCCGCCAGCTCGGCGCCGGAGTATCCCGCCCCGACAACGGCGACGTGGGTGAGTTCCGGATCGGGCTGCTCGGACGCTCTCTCCATGAGGGCGAGGACCCGGTTGCGAATCCGCAGACCGTCGGAGATCGTCTTGAAGGGGAGCGCCAAATCGGCCACCCCGGGGACTCCGAAGGTGGCGGAGATGCCACCCATGGCCAGGACCATGGCGTCCGCCTCTAGTTCGATCGGGTCGCCCCCGAATGGAGGCCGGACCGACACGCGGCGCCGCTCCAGGTCGATAGCCAGGACCTCGCCCTGGACGAGCCGGGCGTGGGGGCAAAGCTGGCGGACCGGGCTGATGATGTGGCGCGGGTCGACATCCGCCGCAGCCACCTCGGCCAGCATGGGGGTGAAGAGCAGGAAGTTGGTGTCCGAGACAATGGTCACCTCGGCCCGAGCGTCGAGACCCCGGGCGACGCTCACCCCGGCGAAGCCACCTCCAACGACAAGGATCGAGGACCCCATGGGACCGATTGTGACAGCCGCGAGGCAGCCAACTTCCGACACGCCGTTCTGTGGGCCGCAAACGCTGCTGTGCGACGGTTCGAACCCTGGGTTCGCCGGCTTTAGCGGCGCAGCCAGTCGGCCACGGCTGCTGACCAGAGGGTGAGCGCGCCAACTGCGGCGGCGCGCTCGCGGACCTCGCGGTCGTTGCTCACCACGACCACCGTGCCATCGATGTCGTCCGCCAGCCGGACCACCTCGTCGTCGCCGGATGCGGCGAACCGGACCTCGATCCCCCCTCGTCGCCGTCCCGAGGATGGTTCGTTGCGCGGTGTCGAAGACCACGATCACCCGCAGCGGAGCGAGCGCCATCCGTCGGAGCCGGGCTAGCCGCGCCACCAGCCTCTCCCGGGCGTCGGCGGTCGAGAAGTCTCCCGGTGCCTCGAGCAGAAAGCTGAGGTTGTAGCCGTCCACGACCAACGTGAGCGGCTCGGTCTGTCTGAGGATCCAGTCCACCGCGTCCGCCTTGTCCGGGGCAATGGCCCCGGGCAACGAGACGGGCACAGCGGGAGGTTCTGGCTCTTCTTCTTCGGCGCTCGCCGCGGGACGCAGGGCCGCGGTGAGGTCGTCGAGGAGCCGGGCGGTCTCCCGGGGATGGCGCCGGGCGAACGCCGACGGCGGCGCCGCCACCGCCGTTTCCCGCGCCGCCCGCCGCGCCTTGAGCAGATCCTCACGCATGCGATTGATCCGCTCGTCCGCTTCGTCCAATTCCCGCTGCAGGTCGGCCAACCGCCGCTCCGCTTCCTCAGCGCGCCGGGCGGAATCGGATGCAGACGCCGGCACCACCGTTTTACGAGCCCTGCTCTTGGCCCTTGCCGCCTCCGCCTCGGCCGACTCGGCGCGGTCGCCTTCAGCCTTGGCCTTCTCCCGGGCAGACCCCAGATCGGTTTGGAGCCTCTCCACCATGGCCCGCAACGCATCCATGGTACCCGCCTGGGACAACTCCTCCTCGGCGGCAACGATCTCCTCGACCCGCTCCTCCCACCCATCGGGGCGCAGCAGGAAGAGGGCGCTGGCCGCCAACTTTGGCGAAGCGGCATCGGAATCGGCGTCGGGCCAAGCCTCGGCTGCCTTGTCCCGCAGCCAGATGTCGTCGTCGAGAGCCTCCGCCAGGGATCGTGCCAGCGGTGGCGGCAGCTTTCGGGCCGTGCTGCGCGCTACCCGGTGAACCGAAGCGGGCACGTCCTCCGGCTCCATCTCCCGGAGCGCCCGCCGCGCCGCCTCAACCGCCGGAAGCAGCAGAGGCGAGGCGGGATCGATCATCCCGGCATAGTGCCACTCATTGTCAGCAGAAGGCACCCGTGGCGGAGGGTCGTGGCTCATGCGAGCATCGTGCCAACTGTGGCTATCGAAGGAGGGCGCGATGTCGGTTGGATTTCAGGTGACGTTTGACGCGGCCGACCCACGGACCCTTGGCCGGTTCTGGGCAGAGGCGCTCGGGTACGAGGAAGACAAACCACCGGAAGGGTTCGCAAACTGGGAAGAGTGGCTCCGCAAATCGGGGATCCCCGAGGAGAATTGGAACGACGCCTACGCCCTGAGCGACCCCGACGGTGCCGGCCCGCGGATCTTCATCCAGAAGGTCCCCGAGCCGAAGACCGCCAAGAACCGGGTGCACCTCGACCTCAACGTGGGTGGCGGTCTGAGCCGCCCAATCGAAGATCGACGGGAGAGTGTCGACTCCGAGGCAGATCGACTGGCCACCCTCGGCGCCACACGCCTCCGGGCAGGCGAAGAGCGGGGTGAGTACTGGATCGTCATGCAGGACCCCGAGGGAAACGAGTTCTGCCTGCAGTGAGCCGGCGTCTGCCACGCCACCGATGCACGGGACTGCTTCCCTTCCGTCTTCCGCCTTCCGTCTTCCGCCTGATTGTCCTTTGACACGCCGCCCGGCATCGCGCATACTGAGCACAGGATGAAGCAGACCATCCTCGTACTCCCGTAGCGCACACGCCGCCGAACGGCGTGTGCGCCTGATGCCCTCCGGAACCCCCGGAGGGTTTTTTCATCCCCAAAGCCAACTGAGGAACAACCATGAGCACCGGTGCCGACATCCTGATCAGGGCCCTCGAGCACGAGGGGGTCGATCTCATGTTCGGGGTACCGGGGGGCGCCATCCTTCCCGCCTACGACCCGATCCTGGCCAGCCCTATCCGCCACATCCTCGCCCGACACGAGCAGGGCGCCGGTCACATGGCCGAGGGGTACGCCTGGGCGACCGGACGGGTCGGGGTGTGCATCGCCACCTCAGGCCCGGGAGCCACCAACCTGGTCACCCCTCTGGCGGATGCCCTCATCGACTCGGTGCCGCTGGTGGCCATCACCGGGCAGGTCCCCACCCACGCGGTGGGCAACGACGCCTTCCAGGAGGCGTACACCACCGGGATCACCATGCCCGCCACCAAGCACAATTACTTCGTGACCGACGTCGAGGAGATCCCCGACATCGTCCACGAGGCCTTCCACATCGCCGCCACCGGACGGCCCGGCCCGGTGCTGGTGGATGTGCCCAAAGACATCCTCAACCGCCCCACGACATGGCGCGAGCCGTCCCCGCTCAACCTCCCCGGCTACAAGCCGACGAGCGAGGGCCACCCCAAACGGATCAGGGAAGCGGTCGAGTTGATCGCCGGCGCTAGGCGACCGGTCCTCTACGTCGGCGGCGGTGTGATCAAGGCCAACGCCAGCGCCGAACTTCGAAGATTCGCCGAGCTGGCCGGTGTCCCCGTGACCACCACGCTCATGGGCCGTGGTGCCATCCCCGACGATCATCAACTGGCGCTGGGGATGCCGGGAATGCACGGCACCTACACCGCCATTACCGCCCTACAGCGAGCCGACCTCCTCGTCGCCGTCGGAGTGAGATTCGACGATCGGGTGACCGGCAACCCAGCCAGCTTCGCCACCGGGGCCAAGGTCATCCATGCCGACGTCGACCCGGCAGAGATCGGAAAAGTGCGAGTAGCGGACATCCCGATCGTGGGCGACGCCCGGCGTGTCCTCGTCCAGCTGATCGAGGCATGGGGCACTCGCCCTGCACCCGACCGATCCGAGTGGCTCGAGACCCTGGAGGGCTGGCAGCGCCGCTACCCGCTCCGCTACGAACAGCGACCCGACGGACCAATCAAGCCCCAGTTCGTCGTCGAGGAGCTTCACCGCCTCACCGGCGGCGACGCGGTGCTGGTGGCGGGTGTCGGCCAGCACCAGATGTGGGCCTCGCAGTTCTGGCGTTTCACCGAGCCGCGGCGATGGATCAACTCGGGGGGGCTGGGGACGATGGGCTTCGCTGTCCCGGCCGCGATCGGCGCCAAGGCGGGACGTCCCGACGAGGTGGTCTACGCCATCGACGGCGATGGGTGCTTCCAGATGACTCTCCAGGAACTGATCACCGCCGCCACCGAGGAGATCCCGATCAAGGTGGGGGTCATCAACAACGGGGCTCATGGGATGGTCAAGCAGTGGCAGAAGCTCTTCTACGGCGGCCGGCTCTCCGCCAGCCTGCTCGGAGACAAACTGGACTACCCCAAGCTGGCCGAGGCGATGGGGTGTGTCGGTCTCCGGGCGGAGACCCCCGACGAGGTTGCTCCCGCCATCGAGAAGTCGTTGGCGGTGGACGACCGGCCGGTGGTCGTCGAGTTCGTAGTAGACCCCGACGAGATGGTCTTCCCCATGGTCCCCGCCGGTGGCTCCAACGACGACGTCATCCTCGGCCCGGAAGGAACCGCGGTAGGTGTCGAGTCAGCGAGCGATCTTCCATGAGGGCCGAGCAGAGCTCGGCCCGTTATGGGTTTTGGGTTTTGGGTTCTGGGTTTGAACCCATAACGCATAACTCAGAACCCAAAACGGCGGACCGAAGGTCCGCCTGATGCACCACATCCTTTCTGTTCTCGTCGAGGACAAGCCGGGCGTGTTGGCGCGGATCGCTTCGCTGTTGGCGAGGAGGGGGTTCAACATCCACTCGCTGGCGGTCGGGCCGACCGCAGAAGAAGGCATGTCCCGGATGACCATCGTGGTCGACGCCCCCGAGCTCGAGCAGGTGAAGAAGCAGCTCCACAAACTGATCAACGTCGTCCGGATAACCGAACTCGCCCCAGAGTCGTCGGTCGAGCGGGAGATCATGCTGCGTCCGGGTCTCCACGCCTCCGGGCAAGAGGGGCGAGGTGCTCGAGGTGGCCGCCATCTTCAAGGCGGTGGCGGTGGACGTCGGGCCGGCCTCGATCGCCTTTCAGGTGGCGGGCACGCCGGGCAAGGTCAACGACTTCCTCGACCTGGTCAGGCCGTACGGGATCGTCGACCTGGTCAAGTCGGGGCGGATCGCAGTGGCCCGCGAGCCCAAGGTCAAGGGGGGCAAGTTGCGGGCGGTCGGTTAACCGAGAGCGAGGCTGAGCGAAATGGCAACCATATGGTACGACGGCGATGCCGACCCGTCGATCATCCGCGGACGGCGGGTGGCGGTGATCGGGTACGGGAGCCAGGGGCATGCCCATGCGCTCAACCTCACCGAGTCCGGAGTCGAGGTGACGGTCGGGCTCCGACCAGGCTCCGCCAGCGCAGCCGCCGCCGAGGAAGCCGGGCTCCGCGTCACCACGCCCGCCGACGCCGCTGCCTCCTCCGATCTGGTGATGCTGCTCGTCCCCGACCAGCACATGGGAGATATCTATCGAGCCGACGTCATGCCCAACCTGGACGCCGGCGACGCCCTCTTCTTCGCCCACGGGTTCAACATCCACTTCGGCGAGATCGAGCCGCCCGAGGACGTCGACGTTGTGATGGTGGCGCCCAAAGGCCCGGGGCACCTGGTGCGCCGCACCTACACCGAGGGATCGGGTGTCCCCTGCCTGCTCGCCGTCCACCAGGACGCAACGGGTAAAGCCCGCGACCTCGGGCTGTCCTATGCATGGGGGATCGGTGGGACCAGGGCCGGGGTGCTCGGGACAACCTTCGCCGAGGAGACCGAGACCGACCTGTTCGGGGAGCAGGTCATCCTGTGCGGTGGGGTGGCCTCGCTGATCAAGGCCTCGTTCGACACTCTGGTCGAGGCGGGGTACCAGCCGGAGTCCGCCTACTTCGAGACGCTCCACGAGTTGAAGCTAATTGTGGACCTCCTCTACGAGGGTGGCCTCTCCTGGATGAGGTACTCGGTGTCCGATACCGCCGAGTACGGCGACTACACCCGGGGCAACCGGATCGTCACCGACGAGACCCGGGCCGAGATGCGCCGCATCCTCGAAGAGGTCCGCTCCGGCGCATTCGCCCGCGAATGGATGGCCCAGGCGCGGGAGGGTGCGCCCTTCCTCTTGGAGAACCGCGCCGCCGAGCGCGAGCAGCCCATCGAGCAAGTCGGCCGCGAACTGCGCCAGATGATGCCTTTCTTGACGCCTCAGGATGCTCCATGAGCGTCCTGAGGCGGTTATGGGTTATGGGTAATGGGCTATGGGTTCCTCTGGCGCTTCCAAGGCCGGACAGCACCAGCTGATCCGGCCTTCAAACCCAAAACTCAAAACCCAAAACTCAAAACAGGAGCGAAGCGACCGTGAGCGACCCAGACCGTTTGATCATCTTCGATACCACGCTGCGCGATGGGGAGCAGGCGCCGGGGATTGCACTAACGCCAGATGAGAAGCTGGCCATCGCCCATCAATTGGCGCGGCTTCAGGTAGACGTCATCGAGGCCGGGTTCGCCGCGTCATCGGACGGCGACTTCGAGGCGGTCTCCCGGATCGCATCGGAGGTGAAGGGCTCTGTCATTGCCTCGTTGGCCCGTGCCCACCCCGACGACATCGACCGCGCCTGGGACGCGGTGCGGAGCGCCGACAGGCACCGCATCCACGTCTTCATGTCCACATCGCCGATCCACATGGAGAAGATGCTCCGGATGACCCCGGACGAGGTAATGGCGGCATCGGTCGAAGGGGTCCGCAGAGCGAGGGGCTACACCGACGACGTCGAGTTCTCCCCCCAGGACGCCACCCGCTCCGATCCCGGCTTCATGATCGAGGTGTGCCGGCGGGCGGTCGAGGCCGGTGCCACCACCGTCAACATCCCAGACACCGTCGGGTTCGCCACCCCGGCCGACTTCGTCGAGCTGATGCAGCGGGTGTACGCCGAGGTCAAGGGCGACCGAGATGACGTGATCATCTCGGTCCACTGCCACAACGACTTGGGGCTGGCGGTGGCCAACTCGCTGTCGGCGATCCACGCCGGGGCGCGCCAGATCGAGGGCGCCATCAACGGGATCGGCGAGCGGGCCGGCAACACCTCGATCGAGGAGATCATCATGGCGGTCTCCACCAGGCCCGATGCCTTCGGGGTCGAGGTTGGGGCCGACACCACCCAGCTCTTCGAGACCTCGCGCCTCGTCGCCCGCCTGACCGGGTACCCGGTGCAGTTCAACAAAGCGGTGGTGGGGCGGAACGCCTTCGCCCACGAGTCGGGGATCCACCAACACGGTGTGCTCCGCGCCCGCGAGACATACGAGATCATGGATGCCGCCGCCGTGGGTCAGACAGCCGCTCAGATCGTGCTCGGCAAACACTCCGGCCGGGCCGGATTCGCCGACGCGCTGTCCCGCATCGGAGTGAACCTCGATGACGAAGCCTTCGTCAGAGCGTTCGCCCGCTTCAAGCAACTAGCCGACCGCAAGATCCACATCGGCGAGGAGGAGTTGCGCGCCATCGTCGAGGACGAAGTGGAGGAGCCGGAGGACCGGGTGCGGCTCGTTTCGCTGCACGTCTTCGGCGGCAACGATGTGACCCCCACCGCCGACGTCCAGGTCGAGGTGGAGGGAAGCGTCCGACGATTCCGCGGCGAGGGCGATGGGATGATCCATGCCGCGTTCGCCGCACTGCGCCACGCCTTCGGGTCGGATGCACGTCTCATCGATTACCGGGTGGAGCCGGTCACCGCCGGGGCCGACGCTATGGCCGAGGTCAACGTCGTGGTGCAGACCGATGGCGCCACCTACCGGGGCCACGGCGTCCACACGGACGTAGTCGAGGCCTCGGCAGAGGCTTTCTGCAACGCCCTCAATAGAGCGGCAGGTGTTGCCCAGCGGAGCGCGACCTCTCCCTCGGTGACCACCTGACCCGACTCAGCTAGGTGCCCTCGGGCTGGGTGCGGCCCTCGCCGTAATCGGGGATCTGCTGTACTGCCCAGCCGTTGCCGTCTGGGTCGTTGAAGAAGACGAACTTCCCCCAAGGGAAGTCCTGGATGTCGGATATCTCGAGGCCGCGTTCCGCGAGATGGTCCCTCGCGGCCTCGACATCGTCGACTACCAACTGAAGACCTTCGAGCGAGCCCGGCGCCATCTCGGTGATGCCCTCTCCGATCGACACCGAGCAGCCCGACCCGGGCGGGGTCAGCTGTACGAAACGCAGACCGGGCCGGACGGTGACGTCGTTGTCGACGTTGAAACCGGCTTGTTGATAGAACGCCTTCGCTCGTTCGACGTCGGTGACCGGGACCGGGATCAGTTCGAGCTTGAAGTCCATCCAGCCAGAGTAACTGGGCCGAGCATTTGCCGACCGGCGGACCTCGACGGCAGACCGCCCGAGTTCACGGGCACGGGACCTGGTTGCTGTCGGGCACGTAACGCTCGCACTCTTCCTCGGTGAGGGTCCTGGTCACCCTGCTCTCCACCAATTCGATCAGCCGACCTGGGTCGAGGAGGAATGTACGTACCACGTGGCCTGTTCCATGCTGCCGTCGATGTAGAGCAGGTTCTCCGGAGACAAGGCCGCTTTCAGACCCGAACCCATCGCTTCGAGCCATCGATGAGGTGTTCCCAAGGGTCCTGCGACAGCCGGGTCGTACACCGTGACCCATCGAAGCGAGCGCGACAAGGAGGTTGCGATGGACGCTTCGGCACAGACAAGGACACTGGTGCAGGAAGGGCTCGAGAGGGGCTGCCCCAGGCAGTTCCCGGTGGCTGGCGGGGTGGCAGTAGCGGTGCTCTTGGCCGGGATCGGGATCGCGCTCTGGGCGGGCTGGCCGGGTGGGCATATGTAGACCCGGATGGGAACATCCTCGAATTCGCCAAGATCTCAGAGCTCTGGCGAGCGCCCGAGGATGTCCCCGAGTACACCGATTGTCTCGAAGACGCCGGGGTGCAGCGATCCCGGGACGGGTCAATCGCGGTTACCGGCGACGTCTCGGTGCAATGACCTACCCGATGTCGGGGTGACGGTGCCGGCGGGTGACTACTTCACCGTGGCCGGTCTGGTCTTGGAGAGGCTGGGCCGCGTCCCGGATCGGCCTGGCGACGTCGTCACCGTTCTCCGGGGACATCGCTCAGCCGCAGAGTGGGAGGGTGGCGGTTGCCCTGATCAGGTCGAGGGTTTGTGCGAGTTGGGCATCGGCTTGGCGCTGTCCGGCGCCGACGAGGTCCCACCGGCGCTGGGCTGCATGGGCCACGACCACCCGGTCCTGTTCGAGCAGTTCCAGGAAGCTCGACGCCAGCCGCCGCCCGGCGTCGCTGAGCCGGCTTCGATCCAGCCGACGTACGCCGCTCTCGGCGGCGGCGAGCGATCCGTCGAGCCGGGCCGGCTCTTCCGAGAGCCCCCCGGCCGCAGACGCCCTGGTGACCGCGATGTCTGCCCTGTCGTGGGCGTCGAGCGCCCGGCCGAAGGCGGCTGAGACCTCCATTTCGCACTCGGCGATGACGGTCGCTGGGTTCGGTTCGGATGCGGGCGTCGCAGATGGCCCGCTCCGCACGGCGGTTCCCGCCCACAAGGCGATCCCCACCACCACGATCGCCCCGGTCCACAACGACACCCTCTCGGCGACGCTGGGGCGATGGACGCGACGTGGGCCCGGCGAGCCGGGGTGTGTCGCAGTCTGTGGAGGTGCCGGCGGGGGCGGGGCGGAGGCACCGGAGGCCGGCGTCGATGCGGCGCGCTGTCGGGCGAGGATCGCCCGGTAGGCCTGGTTGATCGCCCTGGCCTCGTCCTCCCGCCCCGGAGCAACATCTGGATGGACCGCCCGGATGGCGCGCAGGTAGGCGCGCCGCACCTCTTCCGGTGGCGCCGAGGGATCCACCCCCAGGGTTCGGTACGGGTCGGGAACCCGGTCGCTGGTCACGTCGCCATCATCGTCGCTCCTCCCGGCGGTTGCGCCAGACGCGGGGCGCGAAACGGATGGGCGCCAGACGATGGGCAGTAGCGTGCCAACAATGGCCGCCTACCGAATTGCGGTGATCGGAGGTGACGGGGTCGGACCCGAGGTCACGGCGGTGGCGCTCGAGGCGATGCGAGTCGCCGGCAGCAAGTTCGGGTTCGACATCGCCGACGACCCGTACGACTTGGGCGGGGACCGCTACCGGCGAACCGGCGAGGTGCTCCCGGATGGCGTGGAAGAGGAATTGGCCGAGCACGACGCCATCCTCCTCGGGGCGGTGGGCACACCCACGGTCCCACCTGGCGTTCTCGAACGGGGGTTACTCCTCCGGCTCCGCTTCGACTTCGACCTCTATGTCAACCTCCGCCCAGTCAAGCTCTACCCGGGAGTCCCATCGCCGATAGCCGGCTTGACACCGCAGCAGCTCGACCTGGTGGTCGTCCGAGAGAACACCGAGGGCCCGTACGCCGGGGCCGGGGGCGCCCTCCGCCGAGGAACTCGTTTCGAGGTAGCCACCCAAGAATCGCTCAACACCTTTCACGGGGTGGAGCGGGTCATCCGATACTCGTTCGGTCTCGCCGAGCGGAGGCGACGCAAGTTGACCCTCTGTCACAAGACCAACGTGCTCACCTGGGCCGGCGACCTGTGGTCACGGACAGCTGTCGAGGTCGGGGCCGACCACCCCTCGGTCGAGCTCGACTATGTCCATGTCGATGCCGCCTGTCTGTACCTGGTGACCGACCCGCAACGGTTCGACGTCATCGTCACCGACAACCTCTTCGGCGACATCATCACCGATCTCGGCGCCGCCATCCAGGGCGGGATGGGGGTGGCCGCCTCGGGAAACATCGACCCGAGCAGAGCAAACCCGTCGATGTTCGAGCCGGTACACGGTTCGGCACCAGACATCGCCGGCAAAGGGTGGGCCAACCCGGCGGCGGCGGTCCTGTCGGCGGCGATGTGCCTCGACCACCTCGGCGAGACCCAGGCTGCCGATGCCCTCGAGTCAGCAGTAGCTGCAGTCCTCCCCACCCTCGACGCCATGGGAGGCCCCGAAATGGGAGCCAGCACCGCCGAGATCGGCGACCGGATCGTTGCGGCAATCGAGAACGGGCCCTGACGTAGACAGCAGACCTCGAGAAGCCTGATACCGGGTCCGACTTCCGTCTTCCGTCTGCCGCCCGCCGTCTGCCTAGAGGTCGAAGGCCCTGACCAGGAGGCTCGCCATCTCGGCACGGGTCACCGGCTGTTCGGGGCAGTAACTGCCGGCGCCGCAGCCGTTGGTGACACCGGCGCCGGCAATGGCATCGATGGCACCCTCGTGGGGGGAGCCGTCGTCATCGTTGAAGACATCTGTGCCGGGGTCGCCCAGGCCGAGGGCGCGGGCGAGGAAGCTGGCCATCTCCGCTCTCGAGACCACCGACTCAGGGCAGTAGCGACCGGAGGCACACCCCATGGTGATCTCGGCCTCGGCAACGGCGTCGATGGCCCACTCGTGGACCGAACCATTGTCGTCGGCGAAGGCGTCAATCCCCGGATCGCCGAGGCCGAGCGCCCTGGCGAGGAAGCTCGCCATCTCCGCCCGGGTCACCGGCTCTTCGGGGCAGTAAAGCCCAGAACCGCAGCCGTTGGTCACTCCGGCGTCGGCCAGCCTGTTTATCGCCTCTTCGTGGGTCGACCCGTCGTCGTCGCTGAAAGCACCACTCGACGAGGCGCTCTCCATGAAGATCACCGAGACCCAGACCAAGCCCCCATCGGCCACGGCCCCCACGCCGATCGAGTCCCACCCACCGAGGACATTGGCGCGGTGACCGCTCGAGGCCATGAAGGCGTCGTGGACCGTGCTGACCGACGGGCCGAACCCGACATTCTCGCCGAGGCTGGCCCAACCCGTGGTCACCGACCCCAGATCGGGGTTGTGGTACAGCTGGTCGGAGTCGGCCATCCGCTGTGCTTGCGCCTCGGCGTCATCTGCCAGATCGGAATGCCAATTCAAGTCGGGGACGCCGGCGGCAGCCCGGGCATCGTTGGTCAGCTCGAGCAGGTTCTGCTCTGGCGAGTCGGCCATGACGAGCGCCGAGGGCCAGCCGTGGCCGGCCGACGCCGTGGGCGCCGCGATGAGCAGCGTCTGGAGTAGCAACACGAGAAGGGCGGCTGACCTCCACGTGTACCTCACCAAACGCGGAAGTCTGAGGAGTGGGATGGTCCAGGCTCCAGCGTTCGCCTTGGCGCGGCACCATAGCGCCACCCCCCGCCGGCGTCAGGTCGGGGTGTCGCTCGCCGGAGCCGGGGGTGGATCGATCAACGGGAGCCGTGGCGCCTGGCGCGACGGTGGTGGCTCGAAGCTGGGCGCCGAGGGGCCCCACCGCTCGACGATGCCAAGCACCTCGTCGATCGCCCTGTCGAGTTGGGGGTCACGTCCGGCGGCGTAGTCCTGTGGCGTCATCTCCACAACGATGTCGGGGTCGGTCCCGTAGTTCTCCACGCTCCACCCCACGTCCTCGAACCAGAAGGCGAACTCGGGCTGGGTCGTCACGGTCCCGTCGACCAGAACGTGACGGGGCCAGATCCCGACCACACCGCCCCAGGTGCGGACTCCGATCAGCGGGCCGAGCCGGTACAGCTTGAAGGCGTGGCAGAAGATGTCGCCGTCGGACCCGGCGTGCTCGTTGGTCAGCGCCACCATCGGGCCCAATGGAGCGTCATCGGGGTACGGGTCGGGCTGCCCCCATCGGGTGACGGTATACGCCACACGCCGCCTCGCCAGCTTCTCGAGCAGCAGTCCGGAGACGTTGCCGCCCCCGTTGTTGCGGACGTCGATGACAAGTCCGTCGCGGTCCACCTCGCCACCGAAGTAGCGGTGGAACTCGGAGAACCCCCGCGACCCCATGTCGGGGATGTGAACGTAGCCCACCGTCCCGTCGCTGCGGTCGTGGACCTTGGCCCGGTTCGCCTCCACCCAGTCGCGGTAGCGCAAAGGGAACTCGTTGCGCAGCGCTACCGCCGCCACCGAACGCGGCTTGCGCCGGCCGCGCTGGACGGTAAGCAGCACCGGCCGGCCGGCCCGGTCCACCAGCCGCTCGTACGGCACGGTCCCATCGAGAGCGACTCCATCGATCCCGACGAGCCGGTCGCCCTCGGCGATCTCGAGCCCCGGTGTCGCCAACGGAGACCGGGCGGCCTCGTCCCATGAGTCTCCACGCGGGATGCGCGCCACCCTCCACGACCGGCCGCTGCGCTCCAGGTCGGCGCCGAGGAAGCCCTGGAACCAACCAGGCTCGGGCCGATAGTCACCGCCCAACTCGTAGGCGTGCGACGTACCCAATTCCCCCTGCATCTCCCAGAGGAGGTCGGAGAACTCGGACCGGGAGCCAACCCGGTCGACCAACGGGAAATAGCGGTCGTGCACGGCGATCCAGTCGATCCCGGCCATATCGGGCGTCCAGTATTGGTCGCGCTGCAGCCGCCAGGCCTCGCGGAACATTTGTCGCCACTCCTCGCCGGGCACCACCTCGAGCCGGACCCTGCTGAGGTCGAGCCATCCGGTTTCCCGGTTGGGCTTGTCGTTCGACTTTTCGCCCTCCTTGAACCCGACGGCGACCACACGGACCTTCTTGCCGGCGAGCGCCCCGACCACCTTCCCGTCCATCGACACAGTCATGTCGAGCACGCCCTCCATGACGGGCTCGACCTTCTCCTGGGCGAAGTCCCAGGCCTCGATCTTGCCTTTTGGCTCAGGTGGGCCGTCGGGGGCCGGTTGCGCCAGAGTCCCCTCCACCGGATACGAGGTGAAAAGGACACGGCCCCTTGCCCCGAGCACCCGGCCGTAGCGCCCCTCAGGGACGGGAAAGGCGATGACCCGGTCCTCGATCCCGTCGAAATCAATCTCGACCACAGGAGTGGTCGGCTCCTTGGTGGACGCCGCCTCACCGGCACCCGGCTTGCCGGCGTCGGGCTTGTTTACGCCCTCGCCCGGCCCGGCTGGCTGGCCCGGGGCCCGTGGCTGTCTCTGGGTGGCCGAGAACGGCGATGGCTCGGTTGCCCGCAACGTGACCAGGTGCGGTCTCCCCCCGCGGGGGAACCCGTAGTCGTGGTAATGCCCGTCGTAGACGGGGTCGAACACCCGCCACGAGACGAAGTAGAGGTACCTGCCCATCGGGATCGAATGACGGGCCGACATCGACGAAGTCGGGCCGGGTCGACCTGTCTGGTCCGCCCGCTCACCGTGTCGTAGACGAAAATCGCCGAGCGCCGTGGCGCCGTGTAGGCGGCGTATGCCAGCCAACGCCCGTCGGCCGACCAGGCGATCCCCTGGATCCGTTCGTAGTCGCTCCGGGCGATCTGCTTCAACCGACCCTGGGCCAGGTCCACGACGATCAACTCTTGGCGCTGGTTGCTCAACGCCAACCTGTCGCGCCCGGTCGGGCGCCGCCACCATGTCGGTGGGGCGGCCGATGTCGGCCTTGATCACCCGTGGAGGAGCGGTGCCGTCGGCGCTCCACACCACGATCGACTCCTCACCCTCGGCGTCGCTGAGGGTGACAAGACGCTCACCGTCGGCGAGCCAGGTGGCAAGACGCTGTCGTACCGACGACGCCGGGCCGTGACGAACCGGGGCGCCTTCCCAGAGCGGGATGGTGACGGCCGCTCCCCGAGCAACCAGCGCCACAGAGTGGCCCTTGGGGTGGAGGTCGATCGTCTCCAGGTGGCGTCCCGGTGCCATGAACCGACGGGCACGCTGCGGGCGGGCGCTGGGGGTGAGGACC
The DNA here is from genome assembly GCA_963780745.1 of uncultured Actinomycetes bacterium. Taxonomy (GTDB): domain Bacteria; phylum Actinomycetota; class Acidimicrobiia; order Spongiisociales; family DATADW01; genus DATADW01. The sequence continues at coordinate 131,573 of CAWACT010000004.1, forward strand.
TCCAACTGCCTGGTGTTGTCCTCGAGCGGGTCGAACACCCAGAGGTCGGCGCCGGCGTGGTAGACGATCCGCCGTCCGTCGGTGCTGGGGAACCGGGCGTAGTAAGCCTCGTGGTCGGTGTGCCGCTCCAGCCCCCGCCCGGTCGGGGTCACCGAGTAGAGGTTCCCGGTTCCCTCGTGGTCGGAGAGAAAGTAGATGCGACGCCCGACCCACATCGGGTTAGCCAGGTTCCCCTCCAACCGGACAAGCGGCTCGAACTCGCCATCACCCTGCCGGTCGACCCACAGCGTCCCCGTGGTCCCGCCGCGGTAGCGCTTCCAGCGCGCCGGGTCGCGGCTGTTGCGACCGATGACCACGCCGCGGCCACCGCGTTGGAACGAGATCGCCCGCGCCGGGCCCACCGGGAGCAGGTTCGGCTCGCCACCTTCGGCGGGGATGGCATGGATGTGCTGGTCCATGGGAAAGGGGCGCCGCCAGTCGCTGGCAACCAGTACCCGGCCGCCGTCCAGGGACCATCCGACAACCTGGGTGTTGACCCCGAGGAAGGTCAGCCTCCTCGGCGGCCCTCCCTCGGCGGACATCACATACGCCTCGGGGTGACCCTCGTCACGGCTGGTGAAGGCCACCGCCAACCCGTCGGGTGACAGCACGGGGAACGTCTCGGTTCCCGGGTTTGCCGTCAGCCGTACCGCCGGCCCACCGTCCACCTCCACCCGCCATAGGTCGTCCTCGGAGACGAAGACGATGGTGTTGCCGCTGATGGTGGGGTGGCGGTAGTAGCCGGCTGTCATGGCGGTTGGAGGTCGGAGCGACTAGCTCTCGATCAGTCCCTTCTCGGTGAGCCACTCGGTGGCGATGTCTCCCGGGTCCTGCTGCTCGATGTCGAACTTGCGGTTCATCTCGGTGAGGTCGGCCGTGGTGAGCTCGGCGCTGACTGCGTTGACCAGATCGGCGAACTCCTGGCCATATGCCTCCGCCACCTCGGTGGTTACCACGGGAACCACATTGTCGGCCGCCAGCATGCTCTGATCGTCCTCGAGCAGCAGCCAGCCCTTGTCGGCGATGATCCCGCTGGTCGAGAAGAGGATGGCGATGTCTATCTCGCCGCTCTCCAGTGCCTGTACGGTCACCTGCCCGGCGTCGAGCGGGGTGAAGTTGGCGCTGAGGTCAACCCCGTAGACGTCCTGGAGCCCGGGGATGCAGAAGGGGTTGGTCTCGCAGTCGGGGGGCCCGCCCAGGGTGAGGTCGGCGCCGTTCTCGGCCAAGTCGCTGAGCGAGGTGATGCCGAACTCCTCGGAGGTCTCAGGGGTGACGACGAAGGCGTTGGTGTCGATCGCATCGGACACCTCGAGCGCCTGCAGCCCGATCTCATCGAGCCGGGCCTGGAGAAGCTCGGTCGTGGCGGCGGCGTCACCGCTCGCCTCGCCGGCTAGTTCGTTGAGGAATTCGAGCATCGATGCGGCGTACTCGGGTGCGAAGTTGATCTCGCCGGCGTCGAATGCCTCCATCGACAGGTCGCGGAACCCGGCGAGGCTCTGCACCTCGGTGGTGTACCCGCCGTCGGCGAGCGCCTGGCTGTATATCTCGGCGAGGATGGCGCTTTCACCAAAGTCCTGGGCGCCGATGGTGATGGGTGGTCCGTCGATTGCTTCACCGGTGCCGTCACCCGACCCACAGGCGGCGGCCAGGATGGCCAGCACCAGGGTCGCCCCAACGACACCATTGCGGACGCTGCTCCGCATGGGTTTCTCCTTTCGGTAGGGCACCAGCCGACGGCCGGTGGCGGCGCCACGATAACGGGGCGTCCCGACTTACCCTGCCGCGGAGGAGTCGGTCCACCCGGCTCCAGGCCAACCGTTCAGATCTTTGGTGCGGCCTCGACTTCCGTCCTGTCCTTGGCCCGCGTTCCCGCCGGCAGGACCCATCTCTCGGTCGCCGTGAAGAACAGGTCGGTGGCGATCGCCAACAGCGCGACCGACACGCCTCCGATAAAGATCTGGACGTCGTCGCCTTGGGCGAACCCGTCGATCACGTACCGCCCAAGACCTCCCCAGCCGACGATGGCACCAAGGGTCGCCGTGGCCACCACCGCCACTGCCGACACTCGGATTGCGGTCCACATCACCGGCATGGCCAGCGGAACCTCCACTCCGAGGAGCACTTGTCGCTCCGACATGCCCGTGCCGCGACCCGCCTCGACGGTCGCCTGGTCCACCTGGCCGACACCTGTGTGGGCGTTGGTGAAGATGGGGGGCATCGCCAGCGCCACCAACGCCACCAACGTCGGCCAGAACCCGAGCCCGAGGCCGATGGAGAGGCTGACGGTGTAGGCGAGAGCCACCAGACCGAAGGAAGGTATGGCTCGACCCAGGTTGACCAGCGATCCGCGTGACCAGCCCACCCTTCTTGTAATGGGCGAGGATGACCGCCAACGGCACGGTGAGGACCACCGCGATCGTCACCGAGAGCACCGAAATCCAGATGTGGTCGAGCGTGCGGTTGATCAACCCCCGTTCGCCGGTCCAGTTGGCCGGATCACCCAGCCAGGCTGCGACTTCCCCGAGGAAGCTCACAGAGCGCCCGCCTTAGAACTCGCCCAGGGTGTCAGCGCCCTCTGCGCTGCCACCAGCCCCAGGTCAACCAGCACGGCCAGCAGCGCCGACAGCGCGATTCCGAGCAGTATCTCGGTGGGGAAGTCCCTGGCGAGTCCGCGCCGGATGAAGAACCCAAACCCGCCGTAACCGACAATGAAGGTAACGGTGACCAACCCAACCGTGGTCACCGCCGCCACCCTGATCCCGGCGACTATCACCGGGAGCGCCAACGGGATCTGCACACCGCGCAGGATCCCCCGGTCGGTGTACCCCACCCGCGCGCCGCCTCGACCACCGACGGGGAGACTCCGTCGATCCCGGCAACGATGTTGCGCACCAGGATCAGCAGCGTGTAGCTGACCAGTCCGATCTCGGCGGTGAGCAGGGTCAGACCCGTGAAGGGCACCAAGAGGACGAAGAGGGCGATACTGGGGATGGTGTACAGCACGCCAGCGGTCCAGGTGATGGGGGCGTAGGTCCGTCTGTTGCGAAGAGCGACCAGCGCAAGCAGCGCAGAGATCACCAACCCGACGACGACCGCGATGACGGTGAGAGTCAGGTGCTCGATGGTGCGCTCCCAGATCTCGTCACCCTGGTCGGCGATCCACTCCCAGTCGATCATCGGGGCCGCTCGCCGACCGCGGCCAACATTGGAGCGCTCACGCCAGCAACTCCTCGGAGATCTGGTCGAGGAAAAGCATCCCCAGGTAGCGGTCTCCGTCGAGGACCGCAGCCGCCTGATTGCGGGAGTTGACCACGGCGTCGAGCGCCTCTCGCAGCGAGGCGGCAGCCTGGATAGTCGTGCGGAAACGGCGGGGCACGCAGTCGGACACGTTGGCCTTGCCGTCGAGATCGGTGGCCCACAGCCAGCCGAGGAGACGCTCCCCGTCGAGCACCCCGGCCCACTCTGTACCTTCTCGCCGCATCACCGCAGCAGCCTCTTCGGCCGTGTCGCTGACATTGCCATCGGGCCCCGGACCAGGTCCACCGAGGTCAGCGGGATAAGCGAGAGCCGCTTCAGCCCACGGTCCTCACCGAGGAACCCGGCGACGAAGTCGTTGGCCGGGGTCCGGAGCAACTCGTCGGGCGGGGCATATTGCTCCAGCGTCCCGCCGATGTTGAGGATCGCCACCCGGTCACCGAGCTTGATCGCCTCGTCGATGTCATGGGTGACGAAGACGATGGTCTTGGCCAGGCGGTCTTGGAGGCGGCGCAGCTCGTCCTGGAGCCGGGAGCGCACGATCGGGTCGACCGCCCCGAACGGCTCGTCCATGAGCAGGACGGGCGGGTCGGCGGCCAGCGCTCTGGCCACACCGGCCCGCTGCTGCTGGCCTCCGGAGAGAGCCGCCGGGTACCGCTGTGCCATCTCGGGGTCCAACCCGACGAGATCCATCAACTCGCTCACCCGGGCATCGATGCGCGCCTTGTCCCAACCCAGCAGCCTTGGCACGGCGGCGATGTTGTCGGCGATGGTGCGGTGCGGGAAGAGGCCGATCTGCTGGATGACGTAGCCAATCCGCCGGCGCAGCACGTGCGGTTCGACCGAGGTAACCGCCTGACCGTCGAGCTCGATGACCCCCGATGTCGGCTCGATCAGCCGGTTGATCATCTTGAGGATCGTGGTCTTGCCGCACCCAGACGGCCCCACCAAGACCACCACCTCACCACGCGGTATCTCCAGCGAGAGCGAGTCGACCGCAGGGTTGACCGCCCCCCGGTAGGTCTTGGTTACCCCCTCCAGCCGGATCATGGCTTCGGCCATGGGCGGCGAGGGTAGGGCATGACAGGGTCAATCGATAGCGACTCGACCCCGGGCGCGCGGGCTCGGTTATGTTCGGGGGATGCGGCGTATCGCCACCGAGGTGCTCGTGATCGGCGGTGGCGCCACAGGCGCCGGGGTGGTACGCGACGCGGCGATGCGCGGGTTCGAGGCCATCCTGGTGGAGCGGCGCGACCTGAGCCACGGGACCACCGGTCGCTACCACGGGCTGCTCCACAGCGGGGGTCGCTACGTGGTCAAGGACCCTGAGGCGGCCAGGGAGTGCATCGAGGAGAACCGGGTGCTGCGGCGGATCATGCCGCACTGCATTGAGGACACAGGCGGTTACTTCGTGGTCACGCCTTGGGACGACCTTGACTACGTACCCAAGTTCGTGGATGGGTGCATCACCGCCGGTATCCCGGTAGAGGAGGTCCCGATCGGCCAGATGCTGGCGGAGGAGCCTCTGCTCAACCCGGAAATCAGCGTATGCCTGCGGGTCCCCGACGCCTCGGCCGACTCGTTTCTGGCCACCGAGGCCACCGCCGCCTCGGCCAGGGAGCACGGGAGCACGATCCTCACCTATCACGAGGTCACCGAGCTGGTGCGAGACGGTGATCGTGTAGTCGGGGCGCGCTGTCACGACCTCGTCGCGGGTGAGGATCTGGAAATAGCAGCTGACCTCGTGGTCAATGCCTCGGGGGCGTGGGCGGGGAAGATCGCAGGAACCGTCGGACTCGACGTCCAGGTGCTCGCCGGCAAGGGGACCATGGTGGCGATCAACCATCGGGTGGTGAACACCGTGGTGAACCGATGCAAGATGCCAGCCGACGGGGACATCATCGTCCCCATCCACACGGTTGCCGTGGTCGGCACCACCGATGACCGGGTGACAGACCCCGACCACTTCGCCATCGAGCCCTGGGAGATCCGTCTCATGATCGAGGAGGGGGCGCGGCTCGTCCCAGAGCTGCCCGCAATGAGGATCCTGCGCGCTTGGGCCGGCGTCCGCCCGCTGTACCAAGAAACATCGGTGGCAGACACGAGGGACGTCACCCGCGCCTACACCCTGCTCGACCACAGCACCAGGGACGGCGTCGACGGGATGATCACGATCACCGGCGGGAAGTGGACCAGCTACCGGCAAATGGCGGAGGTGACCGTCGACCGGGTCTGCGCCAAGCTGGGGACCGACCGGGCGTGCCGCACCCACGTGGAGGTGCTCCCCGACCCCGAGCAACATGACGGTCCCCGCAGGTACCACCGACTGGGGGCACGCCTCGCCCGAATCGAGGCGGACGAGGCTTATGGCGAGCTGATCTGCGAGTGCGAGCTCGTCACCCGAAGCGACGTGCAACGGAGCATCATCGATAGCGAGGCGCACACGCTGGACGACGTGAGGCGCGACACCAGGGTGGGGATGGGACCCTGCCAGGGCGGGTTCTGCGCCTACCGGGTGGCGGCTCTCCTCCACGAGCTCCGCTCGATCCCCATCGAGGACGTCAACGTCGCCCTGCGCGACTTCCTCCAAGAGCGGTGGAAGGGTGAGCTCTCCATCTTGTGGGGTCAGCAGCTCCGCCAGGAACGGCTCGACGAGCTCATCTACCTCAGCCTGTTCGACACCGAGCATCTCCCCGGTCCACGTTCCTCCAACCTCGGCCCATCGATGTACGAGGAGTTCGCACCGGAGACCGCGTCGTGACGGCGCCTCCTGCGGGTCGGCCCCCCCACAACACCGATGTGCTCGTGATCGGAGCCGGGCTGGCCGGGCTCTCCGCCGCCCGCCAAGCCTCAGCCGCCGGCGCCCGCACCCGGGTGATCGCAAAGGGATGGGGGGCGCAATACTGGCTGAGTGGCGGCGTCGGCGTCCTCGGGTATCACCCGCTCGGCGAGGCCCAACCGGTCGCCTCGCCCGCCGACGCGCTGGCCGCGCTTGCAACGGACCAGCCCCGACATCCATACGCCCTTGCGGGAGTGAGCGCGGTGGCTGAGGCCGTGTCCGACCTCCAACATTTCTGCGCCGACAATGGCCTGGCGCTCGAGGGGAACATCGACCGCAACTGGCTCCTTCCATCGCCGCTGGGTGGTCGGCGTCCCATCTGCCTGGCCCCCTCGACCATGACCGGCGGAGATCTCACTCGGAGGGACCCGATGCTCATCGTCGGCCTGACGAGATACCCCGACTTCCCTGCGGGGCTGGTGGCAGCCAATCTGGAGGCACAGGGCATGGCGGCCACACCTGCAGAGGTGGACCTGGTTTCCTTCCGACAACGGCGTTTCCTCAACGCCACAGTCCTTGCCTCTCTGTTCGACCTTCCCGAGATCCGAGAAGAAGCAGCAAGGGCGATCCGGCCCCGTCTCGGCTCGGCGGGGCGGGTGGGCATGCCGGCGGTGCTCGGCATGGATAGCTCCGAAGAGGCCGTGTCCCACCTCAGCGACCTCTTGGGAGTCGAGGTGTTCGAGATAGCCACGGCACCGCCGTCTGTCCCCGGTGTCCGGTTGCACCGAGCGCTGGTTCGGGGACTAGTCGGATCTGGGGTCCGGGTTTCGACCGGGATGCAGGTCGTCGGGTCCGAGTCCAACGGCAGCACGATCGACGCTGTGTACAGCGAGGCTGCGGCACGTCAGGTGCGCCATGCCGCCGGATCGTTCGTGATCGCCACCGGTGGCATCCTCGGCGGCGGTCTGATCACCGCTGAAGACGGCTCCGTGACCGAGGTCGTGGCCGACATGCCGGTCAATTCCCCCGCCTCCCGGTCGGACTGGTTCCGCCGCGAGGCCCTCGACTCCACAGGTCATCCCATCTACCTCGCCGGGATAGAGGTGGACAGCGGGTGGCGACCCATCGATTCGGGCAAAGTCGTATGGGACAACGTCACCGTCGCCGGCGGCCTCCTTGCCGGGGCCGAGACGATCCGGGAGCACTCTCTCGACGGAGTGGCGGTGGCGACGGGGTTTCTCGCCGGACGCGCCGCGGCGGCTTCGCTGGTGCCCGGATGACGGCTCCTCTCTCGGCACCGGCCCCCAATCCGGTCCACCTGCCGGTGGAGACGACGCTCGACCGATGCATCAAGTGCGGGATATGTGTGACGGTTTGCCCGGTGGCGGCGGTGACCGACCGGTTCCCCGGGCCGAAGTACGAGGGACCTCAGGCGGCCCGGCTGCGCCAGCCCTGGACGACCGGGGCGCCATCGGGCCGACCTCGACAACGGCCTCTGGGTGCGCAGCGACGATCACGAAGGTCACCTCGTCCCCGACCACTCGGTCGACTACTGCAGTGGGTGCCGAGTGTGCAACATGGCCTGCCCGACCGGGGTGCGGATCGCCGAGATCAACGCCCGGGCCCGCGCCGCCATGGTCGAGGGCGGGGAGCTCGGGTGGCGAAAGCGGCTCCGCAACAACCTCCTGGCCCGACCCGAGCTCCTTGGGGGCACCGGGTACCCGGTGGGACGCCTGGTCAACGCCGCGTTCGACAACCGCTTCGCCAGGGCGCTCGCCGACGGGCTGTTGGACATCGACCGCAGGGCGCCGTTGCCCCGCTACCAGGGTGAGCGGTTCGCCGCCTGGCACCGCAGGCACAAACCGGAGCCGGCGACGAGGGGGAGGGTGGCCTACTTCACCGGCTGCGCCACCGCCTGGTACGAGGCGCGCATCGGCCGGGCTGCGATCGGCGTCCTCGAGCGGCTCGGGTTCAAGGTGGTCGTGCCCGAGCAGAACTGCTGTGGTCTGCCGCTTCTCTCCAACGGTGAGTTCCCCGCCGCCCGCAAGTACCACCGCGGAAACGTCGAGAAGCTCATCGGCCTGGCCGAGCGGGGGATCCCGATCGTCGGCACCTCGACCTCGTGCACGTTGACCCTCAAGGAAGAGGCACCCGAATTGCTCGATGCCTTCGCCCCCGACGAGAACGCCGTGGCCGCCGCCACCTATGACATCTGCGAGTTCATCGCCGGGTTGATGGACCAGGGTGACCTCGCTCTCGATCTGCTTCCAATTCCGCTCCGACTCGGCTACCACCCTCCTTGCCAATACCGGGCTCACCGCATCGGGCTGCCCGCTCTCGATCTGATGGAGATGGTCCCCGATCTCGAGGTCGAGCTCAGCCCGGCGACGTGTTGCGGGATCGCCGGCACCTACGGCTACAAGAGCGAGAAATACGACATCGCCATGGCCGTGGGCGCTCCCCTGTTCAAATTTGTCAAGGAGGTCGGTGGGCCGGTGGCGATTTGCGACTCCGAGACCTGCCGCTGGCAGATAACACATGGCACCGACGTGCCGGCGGTCCACCCGATCGAGGTCATCGCCGCCGCTATGGGTCTCGCCGTCGAGGATCCGCTGGCCGGTGCGCTGCGCGCCGCCGGGGTGGCTGAAGCCTGACACTCGGCATCGATCCAGGTTGGACAACGATGCTCGACGGGATATTCTTAGCAACCGGGTGATGCGTTCTGGCGCGCTGGCGCTGCTGTCATGGCTGGTCGTCGCCTGCACCACGGGTGGCGCCGGCGGGAGCGTGCCTACGACGACCGTCGCACCGGAAGCCGCTCTGACAACGACGCTCTCGACCACCGTGACCACCTTGCAGGCGACCACCACACCGCCGGCGACATCGACCCCATCACCAACGACCACCCTGCCCGCCACGACTACCACCGTTGAATCGGTCACGTCCACCACCGTCGAAGCCGCCGCGGTGCCCCCATTGCGCAACCGGGGGGAAGATTTCGATCGGATCACCCGATCGCTCAACGACTTCGGCGGGTGGCTCTACGAGCATCCCAACCCGGATCTGGTCGAGCTGACCTCGGTCCCGGGCTCGCCCGATTACGAGTGGTTCCAGCCGATCATCGACGAGTACGCCCGCGAAGGTTGGCGCGACCTGCCGGGGGGTAGGTCACGGGTGGTGGAGGTCGAGGTGGCGCAGCATGACGGCTCGGGGAACCGTGCCCTGGTGGCGGTGCTCTCCGAATACGAAGGATCCACCACGGTGGATGGGGAGGGGAACGTCGTGAAGGAAGAGGAAGGGCGTGAGCCCACCTGGCATCTGTGGGACCTGCGGTTCTCGCCTAGGCACGGGTGGCGGGTCTTCGAGATAACCTTCCTGACCGAGGGAGAAGGCGTATGAGGCGGGTGGTCATCTCCGTGATCGTTCTCGGCGTCGTCGCTCTGGTCGCGGTGCCGGCGCAAGCCGGGGATCGCGCCGACACCGCCGGGCCACCGGTCCGCGCCGGAGCGGTCTCCTACCTGAGCCCTCTCCACCTCGGCGGTATGGGGATCGTCGAGTCGGCCGGCTCGGAGGCGAGCGGCACCGACTGGCGCGTCGGGTGCTGGGCAGGCGTGGGCGGCCGACTACAACTGGCGGGTCGAGCAGAACCGCAAGGCTGAGGAAGACGCCCAGCAGGCGGCCGAGGATGCGGCCGAGGCGATCCACCTGACACGACCCCAACGACGGCACCCCCCGCTCCCGATCTGCCCTATCCCGACTACGGGACGGACCCGTTGCCCGGTGCCGGCTCGGCCCAGCTGGTCGAGATGCCCGAATACTGCACCGGCGCCGGTTCGGTGATCCAGTCGCCTGACCTGGTGATCGACCAATGTCCTTACGGAACGGCCTTCGCCGTGGTCGAGGAGTACAACTGGGAGCCGCCACCACTGACCGCGGCAACCAGCCTTGGTGAGTTCGTCTGGTCCCCCACCGTGAACCTGCCCTCCATCTGGCCGATCTTCGACCTGCTCGAGGATGTGATCAATGAGGTGCTATTTGGCCACTGCGTCGACATCTTCGTGGGCCAGACCGACATCGCCGGGTTCGCCGAGGTGGTGCCCGAACCGAAGCTCTCGATCAGCCCGCGCCGCGATTTCGGTGGGATCACTGGGATGGACACCTGGCTGTGGTACGACTTCTCCTCCCCCAGCAGCTACCTGGTCGAGGCGTCGACCACGGTCGGGATCGGTGGTGTGGAGCCTCTCAGCCTGACCGTCGACGCCCAGGCCTGGGTGGACCGGATCATGTGGGACCTCGATGGCGACGGCGCCTGGGACCGCGAGGTGGACCTCCCCGACAGTTGGGACGCCCCGGCGTCGCCGGCCGCCTATCTCGCCGGCGGCGGCTCGGAGAGCGCCGAGGGCGCCGCCGCAACCTGGGTGTACGAGACCAAGGGCACCTACGGGGTGCGGATCGGGATGGTGTGGAGGGGCATCTACCGCTACTCGGGTATCGCCAACGCCCTCTACCCCTACGACCCGGTCACCCGCGACGCCTCGATCGCCTACCCCGTAGCCGAGGTGCGCAGCCTGCTCCGTAACAACCCCTAGCGCCCCCTCCCGGTGAGGGAGGGGGTTGGGGAGGGTGATTGCCGCCGCGCGCTCTGAGTCACCCCCTCCGCTCGCTCCCGGTTGGCTCCCCCTCCCGGTGAGGGAGGGGGTTGGGGGAGGGTGATTCCCGCCGCCCGCCCCGGAGTCACCCCTCGCCCTCACCGGGGGAGGCGGGTCAGTGGGCGTTGGCGAGCAACTCCCGCACCTCGGTGGCGTTGGCGAGGGTGAGGGCCTCCTGCGCGATGCGGCTGGCGGTGGCGGTGTCCACACGGCGTACCGCGGCTTTGACCAGAGGGATCGCCGGGGGGCTCATCGATAGCTCGGTCACACCCAGCCCGATGAGGAGCGGCGCTGCCAGTGGATCGCCCGCCATCTCACCGCAGACCCCAACCCATCTCCCATGTTCCTTTGCACCCTCAACCGTTGCGGCGATGAGCCGCAACACCGCGGGGTGGAGCGGGTCGTTGAGCGCCCCCAGAGCCGGGTTGCCCCGCTCCGCCGCCAGCGCGTACTGGGTCAGGTCATTGGTCCCAATCGAGAAGAAGTCGACCACCTCGGCCAAACGTCCCGCGGTGAGGGCGGCGGAAGGCACCTCGACCATCACCCCGACCTCGACCCTGTTGGGCACGTTGCGTCCCTCGGCGGCGAGAACCTCCCGAACCCGGTCGACCGCATCCCGCGCTGCCCGTGCCTCGGCGGCGTCGGCGACCATGGGGAACATCACCCGAAGCGGATGATCGGCGGCGACGCGCACGGCCGCCCGTAGCTGGGGATCGAGCAGATCAGGCTCGTTGAGTTGGAGACGCACCCCGCGCACCCCGAGGAACGGGTTGGCCTCCTCGGGGCGGGGCAGGTAAGGGAGCGGCTTGTCACCGCCGACGTCGAGGGTCCGCAGGATCACCGGCCTCCCCCCCATCGCCTCGGCGATCTGTCGGTACACCGCCTCCTGGTCGTCTTCGCTCGGTGGCGTAGCACGGTCGAGGAAGAGGAACTCGGTCCGGAGCAGCCCGACACCTTCCGCGCCCGCCTCCACCGCGGCAGCGGCGTCCTCGATCGAACCGATGTTGGCCGCCACCTCGATCCTGACCCCGTCGGCCGTCACCGCCGGTTGCGATGCATCGCGTCGGGCGGCATCGACTATTTCGGCGCGGCTCGCCGACTTGTCCTGGAACTCCTGCGCCACCTCGTCCGATGGATCGACGACTACCAGTCCTGCGTCACCATCCACCACCAGGGTGATGCCTTCCTCGACGGCTGCCAGCCCCGGCCCGAGGGCAACCACCGCTGGTATTCCCAATGCCCGGGCCAGGATGGCGCTGTGCGAGGTGGGGCCCCCGGCGGCACATGCCAGACCGCGCACCAAGGACCGGTCGAGCCCGGCCGTCTCCCCCGGGGTCAACTCGTTGGCAATCACCACCCCGGGGGCAGACAACCGGACCTGGATGTCAACACCGGCCAGCCGGGCGAGTACTTGACGGCCGACGGCATCCACATCGTCGGCCCTGGCCGCCACGTAGGGGTCATCGAGCGTGCGCCACGAACCGGCCATCGAGGCGACGGCGCCTACCCACGCCGTGGCGGCAGACGCCCCGCCCTCGATCGCGGTTCGCACCGGTGCGAGCAACGCCTCGTCCTCGAGGATCAGCCGGTGAGCGTCGAATATCGCAGCCTCATCCGCCGCCCCGGTGGCGGCAACTCGGGCCGCGCTCGCCGTGATATCTGCGGTGGCTCCTTCGATGGCGACTTCGAGCGACTTCAGTTCCTCATCGGGACTGCCAGTCGGGCCGGTCGGCATGGGGATGTCGGCCACCTCGAGCCGGCGGGCAGGACCGATGGCGATCCCGGGCGCAGCGGGGATGCCCCTGAGCGGCGCTCCTTCCGTCTCGACCGCAGTGACCTCGACGCAGCACCGCAGGTGGAGGCCCGTGATCGCCGAAGTCGTCGTCGGCGAGCCGCTGGAGCGCGGCGAGTACTTCGCTCGACTGAGGACCGGTGGCGGTGACCTCGATCTCGTCGCCCTGGCGGACACCGAGCATGGCGATGCCGTTGAGGCTCTTGCCCGGAGCCGGCCCTCTTCCGTTGCGGAGGTTGGTGACCTCGACCTGAGCGTCGTGCTCGGCCACCGTCTGGACGAAACGCGCCGCCGGTCTGGCATGGAGCCCAAGTGGGTTGCCGACGGTGATTCGCAGCCGGACACCGCCCCGGCTCTGCGCCGCCTCCCGCTCGCCGGGACCTGGTGCTCGGACCTCCTTCCCCGGGAAAGGGATCAGTGCCTGCTCAGCGGGGTCCTGCTCAGCCGGGTTCTGGTCAGCGGTATCTTGCTCGGGTGCCAACTGGGCCTCCTTGGGACCGAGTGCCGCCGCTGCCTCGGACGCCGCCTCCTCGAGGGTAGATCCGAGCCGGGCCTGAACCACCGCGGCGACGGCGCCTTCGACCAAAGGCGCCGCCGAGAGGAGCACCTTCTCCCGTTGCTCGGGGGTGAGCATCTCCAGCGCCATGTCGGTTGAGAGCAGGGCGCTCCCCAGGTCCATGAGAACCAGGACGCCGTCCTCCGACCAGGCCTGCTCGATGGCCGCCATCACCCGCACCGCATCTGTTCCGATGGGGTTGCCCGGCTCGTCGAGCCCACCTGCTGTGACGACCTTGACCTCGCCGCCACCCATCTCCCGGGCAAGCTCGGCCACGCCCTCAGCGAGGGTATGGCTGTGCGAGACGATGACGACGCCGATCATTCCGGTGGTACCCGCCATGTGATGGGTGGTAGGTGGCATCTACCACCTACCTCCCATCACCAACCATGGTGGGGGGCCGGCCGGCCCCCCACCATGGCTCTCACTCGACCCAGTCGAACGTCCGAGTCACTGCCTTCTTCCACAAGGCGTACTCGCGCTCGCGCTCCGCCGGGTCCATCTGCGGGGTCCATTCCTTGTCCTTGACCCAGTTCTCACGCAGGTCGTCCACCTGCGCCCAGAACCCGGTGGCGAGCCCGGCGGCGTACGCCGCACCGAGCGATGTCGTCTCCGGGACTGCGGGCCGGATCACAGGAACGCCCAGCACGTCGGCCTGGAACTGCATGAGCAGGTCGTTGCCCACCATCCCACCGTCGACCTTGAGCTCGGTGAGCTCGACACCCGAGTCCTTGTTCATGGCGTCGAGGACCTCACGGGTCTGCCATGCAGTCGCCTCGAGCGTCGCCCGGGCGATGTGGCCCTTGTTGATGTACCGGGTGAGACCGGCGAACACACCGCGGGCGTCCGACTTCCAGTACGGGGCGAACAGACCAGAGAAGGCGGGGACGATATACATCCCACCGTTGTCCTCGACCGTCTTGGCCAACGACTCGACGTCGCCGGAGCTCTCGATCATCCCAAGGTTGTCGCGCAGCCATTGCACCAGTGCCCCGGTGATGGCGATCGCGCCCTCCAAGGCGAACACGGCGTCCTGGTCGCCGATCTTGTAACAGGCGGTGGTGAGCAGACCGCTCTTCGACTGCACCAACTCCGTGCCGGTGTTGAGCAACATGAAGTTGCCCGTTCCGTAGGTGTTCTTGGCGTTGCCCACGTCGAAGCAGGTCTGGCCGAAAGTGGCGGCCTGCTGGTCGCCGAGGTCACCTGCCACCGGTATGCCGCCCAGCGTTCCCTTCGCCTCTCCGTAGACCTCGGCCGATGACCGGATCTCGGGGAGCACCGAGCGGGGCACGCCCATGATGCCGAGGATCTCGTCGTCCCAATCGAGGGTGCGCAGGTCCATCAGCATGGTCCGGCTGGCGTTGGTGACGTCGGTGACGTGTACGCCGCCGTTGGTGCCACCGGTCAGGTTCCAGATCACCCAGGTGTCCATGTTGCCGAAAGCGAGGTCGCCCGCCTCGGCCCTGCCCCTGGCGCCCTCGACGTTGTCGAGGACCCAGCGGATCTTCGGTCCCGAGAAGTAGGTGGCCAGCGGGAGGCCAACCTTGTCGCGGAAACGGTCCTGGCCGCCATCGGCCGCCAGCTCGTTGCAGATCTGGTCGGTCCGGGTGTCCTGCCAAACGATGGCGTTGTAGACGGGCTCGCCGGTGGTGCGATCCCACACCAGCGCGGTCTCGCGCTGGTTGGTGACGCCCACGGCGGCGATGTCGGAGGCGCTGATCCCTGTCTTTTGGAGGGCGCCGTCGACGACCTCCTGCGTCCGCGTCCAGATTTCGTTCGCATCGTGCTCCACCCACCCCGGCTTGGGGTAGATCTGCTCGTGCTCCTTCTGATCGATGCCGATCACGTTCCCGCCGTGATCGAAGATCATGAACCGGGTGCTCGTGGTCCCCTGGTCGACAGCAGCTGCGTACTGCGCCATCCGTCTCTCCTCCCTCGGGGGGCGGGGCTTTGCCACCCACCCGTATCGTGGTTACTCCGCCGTCAGTCTTGCCCGCTCGGGGCCAGCGTGTCGGCCGCGGTCCGCATCAGCAGGTGCGACGAGGTTGCCCCCGGGTCTTGGTGACCGGCGCTCCGCTCTCCGAGGTAGCTGGCGCGGCCCTTGCGGGCCACCAGTGGGGTTGTTGCTTCCATCCCCTGCGCGGCAGCATCGGCTGCCCGGGTCAAGCCGTCTTCGATGCTTGCTCCCTCGGTGACCGCCCCTTCCAGGGCCTCGACCGCCGGGACGAGGGCATCGATCATGGTCTTGTCACCGAGCTCGGCCTTCCCCCGCGACATGACGCCGCTCACCGCCGCCCGTATCCCTCCGGCCCACTCCTCCAGCGTCACGCTTTCCTTGCCGGCCAGCGGGCCGGCAAGCTGGAGAAAGAACGTGCCGTAGAGCGGACCGCTGGCCCCTCCCACCTTCGATACCATCGCCATCCCCACCGTCTTCAGAGCGGCCCCGATGTCATCGGGCGGGCTCGCCTCCAAACGCTCGAGGGCGGCCTTCATCCCCCGGTTCATGTTGATCCCGTGGTCGGCGTCACCTATTGCCGAGTCGAGCCTGGTGAGATAGTCCTTGTTCTCGGCGACGGTGGCGGCGAAGCCATCTATCCAGGCGAGGACCGCCTGAAGAGTGACGACCTCGCCGCCACCTGCCCATCACACGCCCCAGCGGAGGCCCGGCGTGTTCACCGGGGCATCCCACAGCCGGGTCAACTCGTCGTCGAGCTTGAGCAGCGTGATCGAGCAGCCCTGCATCTCGAGCGAAGTGATGTAGGGGCCGATCAGGTTGCGGCTGACGGTGATACCCCGGCCCTCGAGCAGCTTGACCAGGTCGTTGTACACGACGTACAGCTCGATCAGTGGCGTCCCGCCCATCCCGTTGACGAAAGCAAGGACGTTGTCACCCGAGCTGAATGGCAGGTCCTCGACGATCGGAGTGGCCATCATCTCGACCACCTCGGCCGAGGATGCTGCGGGCTTGCGCTCCCGCCCCGGCTCACCGTGGATGCCGATCCCGATCTCCATCTCGTCGTCGCCCAGTTCGAAGGTGGGCTGTCCGGCGGCGGGCACGGTGCATGATGTCAGCGCCATGCCCATGGAGCGGCCATTGGCGTTGACCTTGCGGCACAGGTCGGCCACCTCCTGCAGCGACCGCCCCTCCTCGGCGGCGGCGCCGCAGATCTTCTCGGCGAGCACCGTGGTGCCGACGCCACGCCGTCCTGCCGTGTACAGGCTGTCTTGCACGGCGACGTCGTCGTCGATTACCACCGCCTCGACCTCGGTGCCACCGTCCTTGGCCAGGTCGGCGGCCATCTCGAAGTTGAGTATGTCGCCGGTGTAGTTCTTGACGATGTGGACGACGCCGGCGCCGCCGTCCACCGCCTTGGTGGCGGCTTCCATCTGGTCGGGGGTCGGCGAGGTGAACACCTCACCGGGGCACGCCGCATCGAGCATCCCCATGCCGACGAACCCGCCGTGCATCGGCTCGTGCCCGGAGCCGCCCCCGGAGACGATCCCCACCTTGCCCTGCACCGGTGCATCGGCCCGGACCACCATTGCCGGGTCGTACTCGACCCTGATCAAGTCGGGGTGGGCCGCCGCCATCCCCTCCAGCGCTTCCTTTACGACGTCGTCTACCTCATTGATGAGCTTCTTCATCGACACCTCCGCCGCTCCGGGCGGGCGCCAAACGCCCGCCCGGTCCATCGAGCATCACTTCGCCTCGTGGCTCCTGTCAGGTCAGACGCCGGCTACGAACACGGCATTGCCGATCACCGCTCCCAGGATGCCGCCGACGATTGGTCCGAGCACCGGGATCCAGGCGTAGCTCCAGTCCGATCCGCCTTTGCCGGGGATCGGGAGGACGGCGTGGGCGATGCGGGGGCCTAGGTCGCGGGCCGGGTTGATGGCGTACCCGGTGGGACCGCCGAGCGAGAGGCCGATGCCCCACACCAAGACGCCGACCGCCAACGGAGCTCCGATCAGACCCATTTCCCCGCTCACCCCCGCCAGGGCCAGCACGCCGAACACCAGTGCAAAGGTGCCGATGATCTCCGTGATGACGTTGGCGACCGTGTTGCGGATCGCCGGGCCGGTCGAGTAGCAAGCCAGCTTGAGCCCGGGGTCCTCGGTGGGGCCCCAGTGGTTGCTGTAGGTAAGCCACACCAGGACCGCTCCCATGAAGGCGCCAAGGAACTGGCCACCCAGATATGCCGGTACGTTGGACCACTCACGTCAACCCGATCGTGGCAAGCCCGATGGTCACCGCAGGATTGATGTGGGCGCCCCCCTCGGGGTATATCGACAACGCCACGGCCACGCCGGCGAAGACGGCGAACCCCCATCCGGCGGTGATCACGATCCAGCCCGAGTTCTGCCCCTTGGACTGGGCCAGAAGGACATTGGCGACCACGCCATTACCCAACAGGATCAAGACCATCGTCCCCAGCGTCTCCGACAAGAAGATGTCACCCATCTACGACCTCCCGAGCCGTCCTCCCACTACTACAGCCCCGGTGCTGAGCAGCCACCCTGTTCAGCATGGCCGAACGCTGTTCGTGCAACATGCTACGACCGGAAACAAAGCCACGTCAAGCGGCTTGGCCGAACTTCGCAGGTCGGTTGCAGGAAGTTCAGAGTCGCGGTGTCTGCCGGCCAGGAAGCCGCTCCCAGCTCACGAGAGATCGCCCGGGCGGTATCCCGAACCGCCTCGACGGTCACCTCGTCCAAGTCGTCACGGACCTGGCTGCCCGCCAGCACCACCGCCACCGCCCCGATGGCGCGCCCCGATGGTCCAAAGATGGTGCCGGCCACGCCCCACTCCCCCAGCACTGCCTCCTCTCGCTCGAAGGCGATGGCCGTGGTGCTGACCTCGGCGAGCTCGTTGCGCAGGGCGGTCGGGATCTACCTCGGTGGTCCCGGTGAGCCGGCGCAGCGGCTCGTCGACCAACCGGTCGAGATCGCTGGGGCGGAAGGCGAGGATCGCCTTCCCCATACAGCTGGCGTGAGCGGGGATCCCGATCCCGACTTCGAGGAACTGGGTACCTCCCTCGGGGCGGAAGGCGTGGTGGACCACCAACACATCGGGGACCACAAGCACGCCGACCCGGACAGCCGATTCGGTGCGCTGAGCCAAGGCGTCGGTCCACCTCAGGCTGCGCGAGCGCAGCTCCTGGTTCTCGAGGTACACATTGCCTAGCCGGAGCAGCGCCGGCCCGAGCATGTACTTGCCGGTCTCGGGGTCCTGCTCGACGACGGCCCGCGCCTTCAGTGTCCGCAACAGCCCGTGGACGGTGCCTTTGGCCAACCCGAGACGCTCCGCCAACTCGGTGACGCCAAGCCGGCGGGTGCCCTGCAGGGCGAGCATCAGTTGGATCGCCCGGTCCACCGATTGGATCACGACGGCCCCCATGTCTGAACCGTGTTCGACAATGTTGTACCACTGTTCAGAACATGTGCAACCCTGGGTTGTGTCGACCGCCGCGGTCAGCAGGCGGCTTCGGCCAGAGACGCGGAAAAGGAGCGCGGTCGAGGTAGCTCCCGGGTCCTGGTGACCCTCGCTGCGGGGACCGAGGTAGGACGCCCTTCCCTTGAGAGCGCGTAAGCGGGATGGTGGCGAGCATGCCCATCTCGGCGGCCGAAGCGGCCCGCTCGAGCGCCTCGGGGACGCTCGTCCCGCTCGTCACCGAGATCTGCAGCTCCACCACCGCGGGGAGGAAAGCGTCCACCATGGTCTTGTCGCCCATCTCGGCGGCACCGAGGCGCTGCACCCCGGCCAGCGCGGCATCGAACGCGGCGCTGAGGCCGGCGAGCGACACCGCCCCATCGCCCAGTGAGTCTTCCCTGCCTGGAGGAAGGCGGTGCCGTATAGCGGGCCGGCGGCGCCGCCCACGGTCAACACCAGCTGCCGCCCCACCAGCTCGAGCAGCGACCCCGGTGTCAGCTGAGCGGAGTTACTTCAGCCTGTCGAGGGCGGCCACCACCGACGCGCATCCCACGCCACATGTTGATCCCGTGGTCGCCATCACCGATCTCGGCGTCGAGCCGGGTGAGGATGTCGGCCTGCTCCCCTATGGAACTCGCCCAGGTTGTCGATCCATCGTCGGAAGAGCGCTGATTTCGAGGACGGTGTCCGCTACGACCTCGACCATCTAGCTACCTCCCCGGATCGAGTTGTACCTGAGCCGGCGGGCGAGCCTACCCCGCAAGCGATGGGTTTCGTCGGTGATCTCGGCTGCGGCGGATCTCCCTCGCACCGCCGCGATCAGCCGGTGCCCGGCTCTACGCCCTCCTCGACCGCCGGTCTGCTCGGGCGCCACCGTGCTCTCCTCGCCGCGGAGCAACCGCCGCAGGTTGGGAATGTGACGAACGACCACCAGCAGGGCCATCGCCCGGTGATGGCGTAGGCCGCAGGGGGTGGCTGGACGAGGAGCAGCGCCGGCACGACGAGGATGGCCCCGGTCACCGAAGCGATCGACGAGATCCGGGTGAGCGCCACCACCGCCACCCAGACCACGACCACGACGATGAATGCCGGCCATGCCAGCCAGAGGATCATCCCGGCGCCGGTGGCTACGCCCTTGCCGCCTTTGAAGCGGTGCCAGATGGGGAAGCAGTGCCCCAGCACGGCGGCGGCCCCGGCGGCGTATCCGACCACGATGTCGCCGGTTATCAACTGGCCGGCGGCGGCGGCGACCACACCCTTGAGTAGGTCACCGGCCATGACCATCGCCGCCGCGCCCCTCCCCACGGTGCGGAGCACGTTGGCGGTTCCCGGGTTGCCGCTCCCGACGGAATAGATGTCGACACCTTTGGCCCGGGCAACGAGGACTGCGAAGTCGACGCTGCCGAGCAGATAGGCGGCGACGACCACGAGCACCGCGCCGAGATCCACGCGGCGAGTCTAAGACAACCGGTCTCGACCGAGCGCGGTGGCTCTGCGCTCTCATCATCCTTCTTCCCAGCTTCTGAGCAGAGCCGGGGAGCTCGGCCAAGTGTCCGGATGACGGCGTCGGGGCGCTCCTCACGCGGCAGCACGCTCTGGATCCCAACGGTTGGTATCGGTCGATCAGCACCGTCGACAGCCCGGCGGCGGTGGCGCCCGGCGATGTCGAACCGCGGCGAGTCGCCCACATGAACCGCTTCGTCGGCACCGACCCCAGCCGCCGTCAGGGCATGCTCGAAGATGCGCCCGTCGGGCTTGGCCACCCCGACACGGGGAGCATTCACGGTGTGGGACACCCATTCGCCCAGACCGACGCTCGCCGGGTCGACGTCGCCGTTGGTGACCACGGTCACCACCCGCTCGGCGGCGATCTGGCGCAGCGCCGGGATGACGTCGTCGAACAGCTCGAAGGTGGGGTCCTCGAAGTAGACCTCGGCCATCCGCTCCGCCAACTCCGGGTCGGGCGCCCCGATGTCCTCGAGCGAGCGCTCGAAGGCGGCGAGGCGCACCGCCTTGAGATCGAGTACCCGTCCTTCGAGCTCCTCAGCCACTCGCTCCCTGGTGCCTATCAGCCCCTCGACACTCAGCTGGGCGGTGGACTCGTCCATCCTCTCCGACCAGAGCACCTCCAGGACCCGCTCCAGCCGGTCTCGCATCGACCGGTCGAAGTCCCAGAGCGTGTCGTCGCCGTCAAGGCAGACCAGCCGGAACCTCATGCCCGGGGACGAACCTCGACGACCCCGACGAGCGAGTCCTGTCGACCCACGACCGGCACCAGGTCGGCGCCGAGATCGGCTGCCCGCTCTTCGGCGGCCGACGCCGGGTCGACCGCCTCCACCCAGATCGCCGGTAGCAGCACATCGGCGACGGATGACCCCTGGGGCGCGGCGGCCAGGGCCGACCGGGTCACCATCCCGATCAACCGACCGCCCTCGACCACCGGCAATACGCCGTGCGAGGTGACTCGAAGTGCCTCGGAGCACCCGATCAGTGGAGCTACGTAGACCGGTTCCTCCATCACATGGAATACCCGGAGCGGCGCGCTGCGGACGACGACGGCGCCGTTTGGCGCCGCTTGGCGGAGCCGGGCGCCGGCGCCGAAGAACAGCCGCTGGAACCACGTTCCACCCGGGGCCCCGAGCACGAGCAGGGCGTCGTCCGGGATCTCGGCGATCAGGTCGCCGACCGACTCCACCTGGACCGTGCTCCATGAGAGATCCGGAGCGGTTCGCAGCAGCCGATCGACCCAGGCGCGTGCGTTGGCCTCGCCTGTCCTCCCGGTAGGCGCACACCATCGAGGCGGGCACCGATGCGCTGCGCCCGATGACCGCCGCCACCTCTGCTGCCAGCGCAGAGTGCGGGCCCCCTGCGACCGCGGCAACGACCGACCCGAACCCCGCTGCGGGAAGATCCATCGGCACCGCAACAGGCACCAGGTCGAACGATGGGAGCAGCTTGCGGCTGACCACCATGTCGGCCCGAGCCTCGACACAGGCGTCGATGAGGTCGCCCGATGACCGGATGGCCGCGTCGCCGCCGAGCAGCTCGGCCAGCTCGCGGCAACCCCGCCCTCTGGTCCAGACCACCTGGAAAGGCTTGCCCGGATGCGGCGTCGACCGCCGTTCCACCACCATTTTGCGCGCCCCCAGGCGAATTGGACCCGAGCATCATGGCAGGTCTCGGTCGAGACCTCGGATCGGGTCAAGCGCGGCGCATCACCCGCACTAGACCGACAGCCAACGCCGCCAGGAGTGGCAGCAGCGCTACGAAGAGAATGGCCCGTTCCAGCGTTGCCACCGCATAGAGGTTGAGCGCCAGTCCGACGGTTAGCGCACCGAAGGCGATGGGGTCTGGGAGGCCGCGGTGCGGTGCGCAGCCGATGGACTGGGGTGACGATGAACCACCACAGGACGAGGCTGCTGATCACGACGAAGAGCACCTCGACCACCCCAACCGAGCCCGCGAAGGTGAGGAGGATGAGTCCCCCCACGACCACCGCACCAAACCCGACGTCTCTCACGGCGCGGCGCAGTGGTCGATCGCTCACTCGGCCCACGTCTCCCAGTGGATCCGATCGTGGCGCCGACCTCTGGCCAGCGATGTGGAGGGGCGGTCCGGCGCGGGATGGCCGACCGTCATCACTCCGATCGGGGAGACCCCATCGGGCAATCCGAGCGCTTCGGCCAGTCCGGCAACGCTGTGGACGCCCAGGAAACCGGCGACAAGACCCTCGTCGACCGCTGCCAACAGGCCGAGCATCATTGCCGCCCCGCCGTCCACCCACCAATAGGGCACCGTCCAGTCCTGGTCGGCCTCGGATACCGAGCCCTTGTCGGGCTCGGCGTACCGTCGCCGGTAGTCGGCCTCGCTGACGCAGATGGCTATATGCGCCGGGGCCTTCGATATCCAGGGCTCGAACCCCGCGGAGACGTAGTGCTCCTCGCCGGCCAGATCGGCGATCGTCGCCCGCCGCTCCTGATCGGTGACCACAACCACCGCCACCCCCTGGGTGAACCCCGCCGATGGGATACGAAGCATCGACGTACGCGATCCGCTCCAGTACTGCCCGGTCCACAGGTTCGGAGGTGTAGTTCCGGACCATCCGCCGCTTCCGGACCACGTCACCGAACTCCATGGCATCGACGATACACCACCACCCTCGAACCCAGGGTTCGAACCGCGCCACAGTCACCGCTCGGGCCCACAGAACGGAAGGTGCCGAACCCCGCGCGACCTAGCGTCGCAGCTATGGCGGACGTGATCACCTCGCTCCGCAACCCGGCGGTGCAACACCTGGTCCGGCTTCGTGCGCGCCGTCACCGTGACCGCTCGGGCACATTCTTGGTGGAGGGTGTCCTCGAGGTCGACCGTGCCCTGCAAGCGGGTGCCGAGGTGGAGCAACTGGTGATCAGCGTCGGCCAACTCAGTAGCGAGGACCGACCCCTGTCGGTGAGCCAGGCCCTCGGGCAAGGCGTCCCCCTGCTCGAACTCGGCGAAGCTGCTTTCCGCAAGGTGAGCTACCGCCAGAATCCGGACGGACTGCTGGCGGTCGTCCGCCAGTTCCCAACCGGCCCAGAGCGATTGGCGCCACCAGCGCCGGCGTTGCTGCTCGTCGCCGAGTCGATCGAGAAGCCTGGCAACCTGGGGGCAATGCTGCGCGCCGCCGACGCCGCGGGGGCCGGTGGCGTCGCCGTAGCCGATCCCACCATTGATGTCTTCAACCCAAACGTCGTCCGTGCCTCACGCGGAGCGCTCTTTACCGTCCCACTGGGGGTTGGCGATTCCAAGGCGATCCGCGATCGACTGGCCGACCTCGAGATCCCCCCGCTGGCGCTCGATCCGGCCGCCAAAACCCTCTTATGGGACATCGACCTCACCGATCCGGTTGCGCTGGTGGTCGGCAGCGAGCATGCCGGACTTTCGGCGGCTTGGAGCAACTGCCCAACGGCCCTTCTCCCAATGGCCGGCACCGGTGACAGCCTCAACGCCGCCACCACCGCCGGTATCGCCCTCTTCGAAGCGATCCGCCAACGGCGTCACCCAGAACCCATCACCCAGAACCCATCACCCACAACCCAAAACCCATAACCCCATTGATCCTTGACCCCGAACATATGTTCGATGTAGGTTCGGCGGGGTGTCTCTCGCCGTCCAGACCAGCTTTGACGACCTCGGCACCCCGCTCTACGAAGTCCCCTTCTGCGTGCTCGACCTGGAGACCACCGGTGGGTCCCCTACCGACTGCGGGATAACCGAGATCGGGGCGGTGAAGGTCCGCCGGGGCGAAGTGCTCGGGACCTTCCACACCCTGGTCGATCCGGGGACTCCCATCCCGCCCTTCATAACGATCCTCACCGGGATCACCCACGCCATGGTGGTGCAGGCGCCTTCGATCGAGACCGCTCTCCCCGCCTTTCTCGAGTTCATCGGCGATGCCGTGGTGGTCGGTCACAACGTCCGCTTCGATCTCTCCTTCATTCGATCGGCGGCGCTGTCCCTCGGCTACCCGCACCCAGCCAACCGCTCGGTCGACACGGCGGCGCTGGCTCGTCGGCTGTGGCGGGAGGAAGTACCCAACCTGCGGTTGGCGACGCTCGCCGCCCACGTGCGCTCCCCGGTCGCGCCGATCCACCGGGCCCTCGAGGACGCCACCGCTACGCTCCACGTCCTCTACGCCTTGTTGGAGCGGGCGGGGACCATCGGGGTGACCGTGCTCGAGGATCTCTTGCAACTGCCCACTGCCCGAGGCGCCCCGCACTACCAGAAGATCAGGCTCGGGGACCGGCTGCCCCGGCTTCCCGGGGTGTACCTCTTCCGCGACCGGAACGGGGCGGTGATCTACGTCGGCAAGGCGAAGAACCTGCGCACCCGGGTCCGCTCCTACTTCTACGGGGACGAGCGCCGCAGCGTCGCTGCCATGCTGCGCGAGCTCGAGTCGATCGACCACCGGGTGTGCCATAGCGAGCTCGACGCCGAGGTCACCGAGCTGCGGATGATCCACGAGCACCGGCCCAGGCACAACCGGAGGTCACGTCCCACGGCGGCGCACTGGGTGCGGCTAACCGACGAGCGCTTCCCCCGTCTATCGCTGGTCCGCACCGTCAAGCAGCAGGCACTGTTCCATCTTGGTCCGTTCCGGAGCAGACGCGCCGCCGAGGTAGTGCTCACCGCCCTTTGGGACGCGGTGCCCATCCGCAGGTGCTCGGGGAAGCCGGGATCGAGGGAAGCAAGTTGTGCGCCCGCCCAAATGGGCGTCGCCTGCTGCCCGTGCGACGGGTCGCTCGAAGAGGATGATTACCGCCAGCTGATCGACTTGGTCATTGAAGCGGTGGAACGCCAACCAGCGCTGCTCCTCGATCGCCTGGTCGAGAAGATGCAGCACCACGCCGGTGAGCAGCGCTTCGAGGAAGCGGGGTGGGTGCGCGACCGGCACCGGGCGCTGGCCCGAGCCCTGGAGCGAAGACGAGCGTGGCAGGCGATGGTGCGGGCGGGGACCGTGTGGGCGGAAGGGGCCGACGGGTCGGGGGCGGCGCTGGAGCAGGGCCGGTTGGCGGCGGCGTGGAACGGAGACCAGCCGCTCCTCGCCGCCAGCGGTGCGACCGACAGCCCGCTCCCCGAGGTCCCGCTCGGGGTCGGTGAAGCGGACGAGGCTCACCTGGTCTGGAAGTGGCTCAACGAACCGGAGACCAGGCTGCTCGACGTGTCCGGCCCTCTCGTCTTGCCGGTATCCCCGATCAGGGCCATCTGAACCGGCTTGCTCACTACCGTCCTTTGGATGCGGTTCACCGTGCGCCCCGGCTCCGATCCACTCGCCGCCGCCGACCGCACCCTGCTCGCCGCGCTCGGGCTCCCCTCCGGTGGGGTGGTTTCGGTGGGCAGCTCTCACATCTTGATAAGACCGGGCAATGTGCCCGAGCCGACAGCCCTGCTGCTCGGGCCAGCGGCCATGGCCAACGCCGGGGTGACCGCCGGCCAGGTGGTCGATGTGAAGCGGGCCCTGCTCACCTCGGCGCGCCGGGTCACGCTGGCCGGTGAGACCCTCCCATCCGAACCGCGGGCCCTCGTCCACGCCCTCCAGGGGCGGCCGGTGACTGCGGGTGACCGGGTGACCATCGACCCCTCCTACCTCGCCGCCGCCGAGCCGGTGACGATCGAGGTCCTCGTCGTCGAGCCCGACCATGCGGGGTTGGTGGGCTCGGGGACGGTGTTCGCCACCGTGGGAGGGGCGCCGCCCGCCCCCACGCCCAAAGTCGACACCGTCCAGGCGCCACCTGGCACGCCGACTACAGCCGAGGCGCTTCTCGCCGGGCTTGATACCGAGCTCGAGGTGCTCACAGGCTGGCTGTCCCTTCTCTCTTCGCCCGATGACCTGCCCGCGGCGTGGGGGCTCCCCAGGGTGGCCGGGGTGCTGCTGGAAGGGCCAAACGGAGTGGGCAAGTCCGAGTTGGTGCGGGCGGCGGCTACTGCCGCCGGCGCCGGGGTGCGCGAGGTTTCGCTCGACCAGGTGTTCAAGCCAGAGAGGCTGCTCGACGTCCTCGAGGAGGCGGTCAAGGAGACGCCGTTGCCCGGCGTGATCTTTGTGGACAGGATCGAGGCCGTCGCCGGCGACGAGGCACTCTCACCCTTCCGCACCCAGGTCGCCGCCATCTTCCGTTGGTTCCTCGACGCCATCGTCGAGCGGGGCCGCCTCGCCTGTGTGCTCGGGGTCGGATCGCGCAGCGTTCTCGACCCGGCGATCGCCAACACGGCACTGCTGCCGAGGACTCTGGCGATCCCGCCGCCCAACCTGGAGCGCCGGACGCTGCTCTTCCGTGCGGCTCTGGCCCGGGTGCCCTCCGAGCAACTCGATCATGAGCGGCTCGCCGCCCGCTCGGCTGGTTTCTCCGGGGCGGACATCCTGGCGGCGGTGATCCACGCCTCCACAACGGTGGCCCGCACCGGGGGGCAGCTCACCACAGACATGGTCATGGAGGCGATCGAGGACACCACGCCATCGCTCGGTTCGGTGCCCATGGGAGAGATGCCCTCCTACGGGTTCGACAGGGTGGCCGACCTCGAGGACGTGAAGCAGCGGCTCACCGAGGCGGTCATCTGGCCGGTCACCGAGCCGGAGCGGTTCGCCAGGATGGGGATCGAACCGCCTCGTGGCGTTCTCCTCCACGGCCCTCCCGGAACCGGCAAGACGTTTGTCGTCCGGGCGCTGGCGCACGAGGCCGGTGCCGCCTTCTTCTCGGTCAAGGGCGCCGAACTGCTCGACAAGTTCGTCGGTGAGTCGGAGCGGGGGGTGCGAGAGCTCTTCGCTCGGGCGAGGGGGGCGGCCCCAGCGATCCTCTTCTTCGACGAGTTCGATGCCCTGGCGCCGGTGCGGGGTCGCTCTACCACCACGGTTACCGACTCCGTCGTAGCCGCCCTCCTCACCGAGATCGACGGTGTGTCGGCGCGTGGCGACGTGGCGGTGATAGCAGCCACCAACCGCCCCGACTTGATCGACCCAGCACTGCTGCGCGCTGGACGGTTCGAGGTGCAGATCGAGCTCAGCCTGCCAAACGAGACCGCCCGGGCCGCCATGCTCGAGATGACCGATGTCCCCTTCGCCAAGGAGGTCGAGCTGTCCCGGCTCGCCGAGATCACCGAAGGGCTGTCCTTCGCCGATCTCGACGGGATGCTGCGTGAGGCTGCGCTGACGGTGCTCCGCTCCGGCAGCGACCGGCTCGAGGTCGGTTGGGCCGAGTTGGAGTCGGCCATCGCCAGGTACCGGTCGCGTGTCGGCGAGCCAGGGGCGGCATGACCTCGACGGAGCGGGAGGAGGGAGGCTCGGCGGAGTCAGAGGAGACCCTGGACCACGCAGCTGACGAGGGGACACGCAAGGTCGAGCGGACCGCCCTCTCCACGCTGACGGCTGGTCTGCTCGGCGGCGCCGAAATCGCACTTGGGGTGCTGGCGCTGCTGGCGGTGCTCGGCGAGACCGGCGACCCGGTGCTGGCCACGCTCGCCTTCACCGTCGGTTACATCGCCATCACTCTCTCCGGCGACGAGTTGTTCACCGAGGGCTTTCTCATCCCGATCGCCGCCGTGGTGCGGGGGCCGGCGTCGTGGTTGGACGTGTTCCGGCTCTGGTCGCTGACCCTTCTCTCCAACCTGGCCGGCGGTTGGCTGGTCATGTTCCTGGTCACCTCTGCGTACCCCGATCTGTTGGACGCAGCGGAGGAGGTGGCGGGCAACTACCTCGACCTCGGGGTGACCTGGGCGGGCTTCGCCGCAGCCGTGCTCGCCGGGCTGGCCATCACTCTGTTGACTTGGATCCACCAATCGGTCGAACAGGTCGGCGCCAAGTTGGTCTCGGCGATCGCCTTCGGGTTCCTCCTCGCCGTGGTCCCGCTCAACCACGGCGTCGTGGCTTCGCTGGAGATGTTCGCCGCCATCCTTGGGGGCGGGTCGATCGGCTACGCCGATTGGGCGCCACTTGCCGGCTGGGCGGTCCTCGGCAACCTGGTCGGCGGGCTATTGCTCGTCACCCTCATCAAGTTGATCGAGGTTCGGTCGGAGAAATCAGGGTGAGCAGGCGTCGCGCTCATCGAGCGGCGTCGACGGCTTCGCCGAGCGAAAACCGGCCCTCATAGAGGGCCCGCCCCACTACCACCCCCTCGGCGCCGGCGGCGGCGAGCGCGCCGAGGTCGTCGAGTGACCCGACCCCACCGGAGGCGATGACTTTCAACTCGGCTGCCAGCGAGCTGACCTGGGCCAGCAGCCCGAGATCCGGCCCGGACATCGTCCCATCGCGCCCGATCGAGGTGACGAGGACCCGCTCCACACCTATTGGTGACAACGCCCCGACTACCTCGGCGAGATCACGCCCAGGGTCGATCCACCCAGCACCGGCGGCCCGCCCGTCGCGCACATCGAGCGCCGCTATCACCCGCTCAGGCCCCACCTCGGTGAGCAGAGAAGCCATCGTGGCCGGCGACCACACCGCTGCTGTTCCCAGCACCACCCGCTGTGCTCCGGCGGCGAGCGCCTGGAGCGCCACCTCCGCCGTCCGGATCCCGCCCCCTACCTGAAAAGGCACCGCCGCACCCGTCACCGCGTTCCACAACGCCGGATCGGGGCGACCCGACCGGGCGCCCTCGAGGTCGACGACATGGACCAACTCGGCGCCCTCGTTGATCCAATGCCGGCTCCACGCCACGGCATCCCCGCCGTAGTCGGTCACATGGCGGTAGTCGCCCTCCACCAGACGGACAACCGACCCTCGGAGGACATCGACTGCAGGGATGACGAGCAATTGGGTTGACCACCTGGTGGAGTGTTGTAGCATGCTACAACATACGAACGACAAGGCTGAGGATGTGACAAGCCTCGACGACTGGCGAAACGAGGACACCGACCGCCTGTGCGAGGCGCTGCTCTCGCTGGAGACCGTGGACGAGGCGGCGCAATTCCTTCGGGATCTGTGCACCCGGCGCGAGCTAAACGAGATGGCGCACCGCTGGGCGGTGGCTCGACTGCTCGATCGTGGTCTCCCATACCGCGAGATCGCCGACCAGGTCGGCGCATCCACCGCCACGGTGACCCGGATCAACGAGTGGCTCCACCACGGGATGGGCGGGTACCGGCTGGTTCTCGACCGGCTCGGGGCAGGCCCGCCATGACCGCCGGTCAACGGGTACTCCGGCTGGCCGTTCCCAACAAGGGACGGCTCCAGGAACCGGCTGCCTCGCTGCTGCGCGACGCCGGCCTGGTGTTCGAGCAGACCGACCGCTCGCTCTCGGTCAGGGTGAGCAACGTCGAGCTCGACCTTCTCTTCGTTCGGGCAGAGGACATCCCCGAGCTGGTCGCCGATGACGTGGTCGATCTGGGGATCACCGGCCAGGACCTGCTCGCCGAACACGGCGGTCAGCCGGAAGTGCTCGCCGAGCTCGGGTTTGGCCACTGCCGGCTGGCGCTTGCCGTCCCCGCGGCCTCGCCGGTCGAGAAGCCGGAGGAGCTCGCCGGTCTTCGGGTGGCCACCGCCCATCCCAACGTGACCGCCCGCTACTTCGAGGACCTGGGTGTCAGCGTCGCCATCATCCCGCTGCGCGGCTCGGTGGAGGTCGCCCCGACCCTCGGAGTCGCCGACGCCATCGTCGATCTCGTGTCCACCGGGAGCACCCTCTTGGTCAACGGGCTACGGGTAGTGGGGACGCTCCTCGCCAGCGAGGCGGTCCTGGTGGCCGGGGCTGGCGCCCGCAGCGAGCGGCCGACCAAGGTGGCCGAGGTTTCGACCGCCCTGACCGCGGTGGTCGCCGGGCGGCGTCGCCGGTATGTGCTGCTCAACGCCCCGGTCGAGGCGGTCGACAGGATCGGTGGGGTCATCCCCGGGCTGGAGGCACCCACCGTCGTGCCGCTCGCCGAGCAAGGCTGGGTGGCGGTGCACTCGGTGGTGGATGCGGACGATGTGTGGAACATCCTGCCCGAGTTGGAGGCAGCGGGCGCCAAAGGAATCCTGGTTCTTCGGATCGAGCAGTTGATCCCGTGACCGGAATCCCCGGCCGACCCATAGTGGCTTGCGCGTTGCACCGGCCGGGCACAGTGCGCACCATCACGGACAGCGCAACGTGCTGACCAGGGTCGTGCTCGAATCGCTGACGCCCGAGGAGCGGCGAGCGCTCACCGGGCGATCGGCGGTGCCTGACAGAGCGGTGATGGAGGGGGCCGCCGCCATCGTCGACGCGGTCCGCGCCGGGGGCGACGCCGCCCTCGCCGAGGCGGGCAGAAAGCACGGTGGAGGCAGAAGGGAGGGCGCGCTGGTCCCGAAGGATGAGCAGCGGGAGGCGCTGGCGAAACTCCCGAAGACCGGTGCGGATTGCGCTCGAGCGGGCCATCGAGTCGGTGACCGCGTTCCACCGGGTCCAGATCCCGGCCGATGTGGCGGTGGAGACCACGCCGGGGGTGGTGGTGGAACGGCGGTGGTCACCGCTGCGCCGGGTCGCGGCCTATGTCCCCGGAGGGCTCGCCGCCTACCCGTCGACACTGGTGATGACGGTCGTCCCCGCTCGGCTGGCCGGTGTCGGTGAGATCGTCGTAGCCAGCCCGGCGGGCCCGGCCGGGGTGATGGCGCCAAGCGCTCTTGGCGGCGGCAAGCCTGCTCGAGATCGACGAGCTGTACGCCATGGGTGGTGCACAGGCGGTGGCGGCACTCGCCCACGGAACCGAGACCATCAGGCAGGTGAGCAAGATCGTCGGCCCGGGCAACACCTGGGTGACCGCGGCCAAGCTCCATGTGCTCGGGGTCTGTGCCATCGACATGCCGGCTGGTCCCAGCGAAGTCTGTGTCCTCGCCGACCGCGCCTCCGACCCGAGACTCGTGGCGGTGGACCTCCTCTGTCAGGCGGAGCACGGCCCCGATTCGCCCGCCGTGCTGGTCACGGCCGACCCTGTGCTGGCGGATCGGGTCGATGCCGAGATCGAGCGTCTTCTCGCCTTGCTCGACCGGAGCGAGATCCTGGAGAGGGCGATCTCCGACCACGGGATGGCGGTGATCGCCGCCGACCATCACCAGGCGGTCGCCTTCGCCGAGGAGTACGCCGCCGAGCACATCACCATCCTCACCACCGACCCGGAGACGGACTCCAAGGCCATCACCTCTGCCGGATCGGTATACGTCGGTCGCTGGTCGCCCGAATCGGCCGGCGACTACGCCACCGGGGCCAACCACGTCCTCCCCACCGGTGGGCTGGCCGCGGCGTACGGCCCGCTTTCGGTGGAGGACTTCGGTTCGTGGCGCCAGGTGCAGACGCTGACCAAGGCGGGTCTCCGCCGGCTGTGGCCGACCATCGCCGCACTGGCCGACGCCGAGGGGCTGACCGCCCACCGGCTGGCAGCCGAGCTCCGCTTCGAGGACAAGTCGTGAGCCGTCCCGTCTACGTGTGGCAGCCGACTACTGAGGAGATCGCCCGGCGGGCGGGGATAGACCCGTCCCAAGTGGTCCGATTCGACCACAACACCTCGCCGCTCTCGCCCGCTTGGGCGGCCGACCTGGCGGCGCAGTTGGCGCCCGGGCTCAATGAGTACCCCGGTGCCGACTACTTACCGCTCCGCCAGGCGGTGGCGGGCTATGTCGGGTGCGCCCCCGACCAGGTGGTGCCCGGCGCCGGGGCAGACGAGCTCATCGACCTCTGTGCCCGCGCCTTTCTCCCCGTCGGTGGCGTGGCGGTGAGCGCCCCGCCTAGCTATGCCATGTACGCCGTCGCCACTGGCCAGCGCGAGGCGAAGCTCGAGCTCGTCTGGCGCGAACCACCTGACTTCGCCCTGCCCGAGCGGTTCATCCACGCTGCCACCCGGGCGGACGTGGTCTGGCTTTGCGTTCCCAACAACCCCACCGGACGGCGCGACACCGACGACGAGATCGAGGCCGTGCTCGCAGCCAGTTCCGGTGTGGTCGTCATCGATGCCGCATATGCCGAGTTCACCGGCGACCGTTGGGCGCCATGGGTGGAGCGGTGGCCCAACCTCATCGTGCTGGGCACCCTCTCCAAGGCGTTCTCGCTCGGTGGGATCAGGGTGGGCTACGCCATCACCGCTCCACCAAATGCGGCCGAGCTGCACCGCTGCCGTCCGCCGGGAAGCGTGTCATCGCTCTCCGCGGCCATCGCCTCCGAAGCGCTGCGCCGGCCGGAGGATGCGAAGGAGATGGTCCGACTCATCGCCGATGGCCGCAGCGAGCTCTCGGACGGGCTGGCGGAGTTGGGTTGGGAGATGCTCCCCAGCGTGTGCAACTTCGTCCTGGGCCGGGTGGGCCCGGGGGCCGCTGCCCTGGCCGACACGCTGATGTGGGAGCAGGGCCTGGTGGTGCGCTCCTTCCGTCCCGGGTCGAGGCTGGAAGACCACCTTCGTGTCACCGTGCGAACCCCGGGCGATCACGAGCGGCTGTTGTCCGCGGTGGAGAGGATTGGATGATGTCACGAAGTGCAGAGACAAGCCGCGAGACCAGGGAGACCAAGGTGAGGGTCGCGCTGGACCTGGATGGATCGGGCCGCAGCTCCGTCTCGACCGGGGTCGGCTTCCTCGACCACCTGCTCGGATCGCTGGCACACCATGCCCTCTTCGACCTCGAGATCGAGGCCACCGGAGACCTCGAGGTCGACGACCATCACACCGTGGAAGACGTGGCTCTGGTCCTCGGCGAGGCCATCGCTCTCGCCCTGGGGGACCGCGGCCGGGATCGCCCGATTCGGCGATGCGGTCGTACCCATGGACGAGGCCATCGCCCGCGCCTCGGTCGACGCCGGCGGACGGCCGTTCACCGTCATCGAACTCGAGATGCGCAACGAGCGGATCGGCAACCTCACCACCCAGAACCTGCCCCACGCCCTCGAAGCGCTCTGCCGGGCCTCCGGGATCACGCTCCATCTCGAGGCGAAGGGCGTGAACGACCATCACATCGCCGAGGCCGCCTTCAAGGCGCTGGCCCGGTCGCTGCGAGGCGCCGTGGAGATCGACCCGAGACGTCAGGGAATCCCGTCGACCAAAGGCGTCCTGTGACCGCTCCGCTGGTGGCGGTGGTCGACCACGGCGCCGGGAACCTGGTCTCGATCGCGCAAGGGCTGGAACGAGCGGGCGCCACGGTGAGGGTGGCTGCAGGGCCGGCCGGTTTGACGGGGTGTGATGGGGTTGTCCTCCCCGGTGTAGGCGCCACCGCAGCGGCGATGGAGCGGCTCCGTTCCGCTGGGATGGTGGAGCCCCTCAGCGGATGGAACGGTCCCATGCTCGGGATCTGTGTGGGTCTCCAGCTTCTGTTCGAAAGGAGCGAGGAGGACGGTGCCGACTGCCTAGGGATCCTCCCCGGTGAGGTTCGCCGGCTCAAGGCGCGCCGGCTTCCCCACATCGGCTGGAACGACATCCAGGTCGAGAAGCCCGATCCGCTATTCGATGGGCTACCCGACGGGGCCCTCGGCTACTTCGTCCACAGCTACGCCCCGATGCCCGACGACCCGGCAGTGGTGGTCGCCACTGCGGAGTACGACGCGCCGTTCGTGGCCGCGGTGCGGCGGGGTGAGGTGTGCGGTGTCCAGTTTCATCCCGAGCGGAGCGCCGCCACCGGTCTCCGGATCCTGGCCAACTTCGTTGACTCAATCCGTTTTGGCGTCACGGGAGGGGCAATGGCCGCGTTTGGTGACGCCAGAACGGGGGTGTGATGCTGCGGACGCGGGTCATACCCTGTCTCGACGTCGCCGGTGGACGCGTCGTGAAGGGGGTCAAATTCGTCGATCTGGTGGACGAGGGTGACCCCGTCGAGTTGGCCGCCCGCTACACCGCCGAGGGCGCCGACGAGATCTGCTACCTCGACATCGGCGCCGCTCCCGAGGAGCGGGCAACTCTGCTCGATCTGGTGCACCGGACCGCCCGGGAGGTGTTCGTGCCGCTCACCGTCGGAGGCGGTGTCCGCTCACCCGAGGACATGCGGTCGGTGCTGCGCGCCGGTGCCGACAAGGTGGCGGTCAACACCGCGGCGGTGGCAGTTCCCGGCCTGATCGATCGCTGCGCCGCCGCCTTTGGTCGCCAGTGCGTGGTCCTGGCAGTGGACGCCCGATCCTCGGCCGCGCGGCGATGGGAGGTGGTGGTCAACGGCGGCCGGGCCGCAACGGGGCGCGACGCAATCGAACTGGATCGCCGAGGGGGTGGAGCGGGGAGCCGGTGAGATCCTGCTCACCTCTATCGACCGGGACGGCACCAACAACGGCTACGACCTGGCCCTGCTCGCCGCAGCCACGGCCGTCTCCCATGTTCCTGTCATCGCCTCGGGTGGCGCCGGCGTCCCGGCCCACTTCGTCGATGCCGTGACCGAGGGCGGGGCAGCGGCGGTGCTCGCCGCATCGACGTTGCATCGAGGGACCCTCACCATCAACCAGATCAAAAGGGCCCTCGCCACCGCCGGCGTCCCGGTGCGGGAAGCGGCGTGATCGACCCAGATGCCGTCGTCTGGGACGAGCGGGGGCTGGTGCCCGCGGTGGTCCAGGACGCCGCCACCGGGCGGGTGCTCATGGTCGCCTGGATGGACCGCACCGCGCTCACCACCACCGTCACCAGCGGGCAGGCCCACTTCTGGAGCCGGGCGCGGGCCGAGTTGTGGCGCAAGGGAGCTACCAGCGGCAACACCATGGAGGTCGTCGGCATCGGGCTCGACTGCGATGGCGACACCGTGCTGATGACGGTCAACCCGGCCGGTCCTGCCTGCCACACCGGCACGACCTCCTGCTTCGACGGAGCCGGTGAGGGGACGACCCTGGGTTCGGTCCTCGAGCGCCTCCAGGGAGTGGTGGCGAAGCGGGCGGAGCAACGCCCGAAGGGCTCGTACACGGTCGAGTTGCTCGATGGAGGTGTCGACCGGGTGGCGAGAAAGGTGCTGGAGGAAGCGGGAGAGCTCGCCTTCAGCGCCAAGGATCACGCCGCTGGCGTGGGTTCATCGGACCGCGTGGCGGCAGAAGCGGCCGACCTGCTCTACCACTTGTTGGTCCTTCTCCGGGCGACTGATGTCGCCACATCGGACGTCGCTGGTGTGCTCGAGGACCGTTCTCGATGATGGTCAGGCCGCGGTCCGCTTCGCCGGCGGGAGGCCCTCGGCGAAGGCGTCGCGACCCAAGAGGTGCAGCCCCAGCGTGATCAGACCGAACCCCACTCGGTCGCGCAACGCAACAGGGCGGGGAGGGGTTACCCAGCCTTCGTCGACCGCATGGCGAGACGACGCCTCACGCAGCAGATCATTCATCCTTGCCTTGGCAATACCGCCTGTGTCGTACATCACGGTTCGCTTGCTCCTTGCTCGTCAGCCGGACTCGTGTTTCTCGAAGCCGTCGCTCCGGCTTCGGTGGTCAGGTATGAACCCAGAGCCGCCGATGCCTCGGCGGTCAAGCCGGTGCGTGCCCCATAACGGGACGTCTCGCCGTGCCGGCCGATGACCACCCTCACCAACCCGGCGCCGCGCAGGATCCCGAGGTGGTGGTGCACGGTCGATTTGGCCAACCCGAGCATCTCGGCGAGGTCATCGAGGCTGGCCTCGGCCTCGGCCAGCCGGCGCAGGATTCGAAGCCGGCGCTCGTCGCCGAGAGCCTTGTAGGTCTTGACCATCCAGCCAGGCGGGGCGTCCGGGTCGGCGGAGAGGTACTCGTCGGCGACGCCGTAGATGACGATGAGCATCGACCCGTGGTCGTCGATCACCGACCAGGGGCGAAGCAGGACCGAAGGGGCCAACACCAGTCGCGTCACCCCGGCTGGGATGCGGTAGTCGAGCCCGTTGGTCGCCAACTCGATGAGACCCTCGGGGGAGGTCGAGCCCACCTGGGACCGCTTCATCTCGGCGTCGCGCTGCTGAGCAGCCGGCCACTCTTCCACAATGGGCGCAAGGCACTCGGACCAGAACCGGCGCAGGGCGGCGGTCACCCGCGACACCAGCGAGCCCGGATCGAGCAGCATCAGCCGCCGGATCGCGTCGGTGAATTCCTCCTTGCCGACGTACTCGGCCAGGGCTTCCTCCAACGCCGCGGTGTCCCCGCCCGCCGCCCGGCGGTGTACCTCCGTCGGTGGCCCTCCGTGCTTCCCGCTGATGAGGGCCAGCCGGAGCTCGGTCGGATCGAGATCGGCAAGCCAGTCGAAGAACCTGTCGGGGTCGTCCGGCTCCGGTGCCCCGGCAAGCAGGCCCATGACGCCGAACCAGGTGGTCCCCCAGGCTCCGCCCAGTTCGCCTAGTTCGGCAGCGAGGTCGTCGGGGACCCGCTTGGCCAGCTCATCGAACCACTCGACACCCACTTCGTAGGTGGCCTGCTCATCGCGGTCCATCTCTCTCGCCCAGGCGGCGAGCAACAGATCGACCACCGGCGAGGTGACCAGATCGATGGGGAGCCGGATACGGCCGCCCGTGAGATCACGGATCTTGGGTGCCTCGGGAGTCATCATTGCGTTCGAAATATATCGAACGAACCGAGATGTGTCAAGACCCTGCCCAACCCAGGGTTGGGAGTACCGAGGAGGTGGCTACCAACCCTGGGTTGGCGGGGTCAGCGGCCCAGACTGAAGAACTCGGGGTTGGGTCGCAGCTCGGTGAGGTGGGCCATCCGGTTGGAGAGGGCGAAGAGCGAGACGATGGCTCCAATGTCCCAGATGTCCTCGTCGCTGAACCCACGATCACTTAGTCGTTCGAGATCGGCCGATCGCACTTCCTCGGGCGTGCGGGCGAGTTTCACCGCCATCTCGAGCATCACCCTCTGCCGCTCGGTGACCGGGGCGGTGCGGTGGTTCACCGCCACCTGGTCGGCGATCAGCGGGTCCTTGGCCCTGATGCGGAGCACCGCCCCGTGGGCGACGACGCAGTAGGGGCAGTCGTTGGCGGCACTGGTGGCCACCACGATCATCTCCCGCTCGGCCTTGGTCAGCCCGCTCTCCTTCTCCATGAGGGCGTCGTGGTAGGCGAAGAAGGCGCGGAACTCGTCGGGGCGGCGGGCCATGGCGAGGAAGACGTTGGGTATGAACCCGGTCTTGGCGGCGACGGCGTCGATCCGCTCCCGGAGGTCGTCTGGCAGATCGGCGAGCTCCGGGAAGGGGAACCGCTCGGCTGAGCTCACGCCACCTTCTCGTTCTTCCCGATCACCGCCACCCCGTCGTCGGAGACGGTGAACCGGCTGCGGTCGTGATCGAGGTCGACCCCGACCTGGAACCCATCGGGGATCTCCACGTTCTTGTCGACGATGGCGCGCTTGCATCACCGCGTTCCGTCCCACTCGGACGTTCTCGAAGAGCACGGAGTCCTCCACCAATGCGTAGGAGTTGACCCGACACCCCGGGCGAGAGGATCGATCCCCGGACCAGGCCACCCGAAACCACCGCCCCGTGCGACACCAGCGAGTTGAGCGCCCGGCCCGCCCTGTCGCCGCTCTCGTGGACGAACTTGGCCGGTGGGTGGGGGAAGTGCCAGGTGAGGATCGGCCAGTCCATGTTGTACAGGTTGAAGATCGGCTCGACCGACACCAGGTCCATGCTCGCCTGGTAGTAGGCGTCGAGCGTCCCGACGTCCCGCCAGTAGCCGTGCTCCCGCTCGGTCTCCCCCGGGACCTGGTTGCGGTCGAAGTCGTACACCCAGGCCTCGCCCGCCTCGGTGAGCAGGGGGATGATGTTGCCCCCCATGTCGTGCTTGCTCGATGTTGACTCGGCGTCGGTGCGGAGGGCGTCCACCAGCGTGGACGTGGTGAAGATGTAGTTGCCCATCGAGGCGTAGGCCCGCGTCGGGTCATCCCGGCATCGACGGCGGCTCCGCCGGCTTCTCCAGGAAGCTCTCGATCTTGCCGGTGGCGTCGGAATCGATGATGCCGAATGCGCTCGCCTCCTCGATCGGGCACCGGGATGCCCGCCGACGGTGACAGCCGGCTCCTGACTCGATGTGGGCGGCGAGCATCTGGCGAGGATCGAGCCGGTAGATGTGGTCGGCGCCGTACACGATCACGTAGTCGGGGTACTCGTCGTCGATGATGTTGAGGTTCTGATAGACGGCGTCGGCCGACCCGGCGAACCAGTGGGGACCGCGCCGCATCTGCGCCGGGACCGGGGCTACGTAGTTCCCCAGCAGGGCGAGAGCCGCCAGGTCTGGGCGATGTGCCGGTCGAGGCTGTGGCTCATGTACTGGGTGAGCACCACGATCCGGCGCATGCCGCCGTTGACCAGGTTGGAGAGGACGAAGTCGACCAGCCGGTAGAGCCCGCCGAAGGGGACCGCCGGCTTGGCCCGGTCCCTGGTCAGCGGGTAGAGCCGCTTCCCTTCGCCCCCGGCGAGCACGATTGCAAGCACAATAGGTTCCCGCGCCACCACCCGGAAGCTACCTGGCGCCGGCCCGCCAAGCATCGACAGAAGGTGAGTCAATCGGGCGGGCGGTGGTCGACCGGGATCCGGAAAGCCACCTGCCCGCCCGGCACGTCGTCGATCCAGATGGTCCCGGAGTGGGCGGCGACGATGCCTTTGGCAATCGCCAACCCGAGACCCGCTCCGCCGTCGGCGCGTGCCCTCGATGGATCGGGGCGGGTAAAGGGGTCGAAGGCCCGGGCGGTGAATCCCTCGGGGAACCCTGGGCCGCGGTCGCTGACCCGTACCACGGCCGACCCGCCATCGGCTTCGGCATCGATCTCGACGTCGGTCCCGGACGGGGCGTGGCGTATGGCGTTTTCCAGCAGATTCCGCACTGCCCGCCCCAGCGCCACCGGATCCGCTCGAACTGGAACAGGACCGCGAACCCCTACCGAGACCCCAACCGATCGCTTTGCCGCAACCGGGGCAAGCGCCTCGGCGGCCCCTTCGAGCAACTCACCCAGGTCCACTTCTTCGATGGCGAGGTCGATGCTGCCCGCCTCGAGCCTCGAGGCGAGGAACAGGTCGTTGATGAGGCGGTCGAGCACCTCGATGTCTTCCACCATCGCCTCCAGGTATCTGTCCGGGTCAGGCGCCACGCCGTCTCGCACCGCTTCGAGGGCCGCCCGCAGTGCGGTCAGCGGGGTGCGCAGGTCGTGGCCGACGGCGGCGACCAATCGGCGGCGGGCGTCCTCCTGGCGGTCCCTCTCCAGCCGGGACGCGGCCAGGGCGGCGATCATCCCATCCATTGCACGGGCCACTTCACCCACCTCATCCCGGCGGGTGATGCCCGAGCGCACCGAGAGATCCCCTTCTCCTACGGCACGAGCAGTCGTGGTGAGCCGTTCCAGGTCGTCGGTGAGCCGTCTGCTCACGGCGACAGCCAAGGTTATGCCCAGGCCCACGCCGAGCGTCAACGCCACGAACAACAGCGTGAGGTCGTGGCCGTCGAGGAACATCGAGAGAGCCGAGGCGGCGACCGCCAGCGCCGCCACGCCGAGAGCCGCCACCGCCGGGACCAGAACCGCGGCGCGCAGGGTCCGAGCCCGCTCCGCGAGTCGGGGGGCGGTGACCGCGACCACGGCCGAGACCAGCGCCGCCCCCCCGAACACCGAGTAGAGGACCAACCGGTCCTCTGGGCTCGGGTCCATGAGCAGCTCGAACGCGGCCAGACCCAGGGCGACCGAGCCGATCGACGCCAACAAGAGCCAGCGCATGATCAAGCCTCAAACTTGTAGCCGACCCCCCAGACAGTGACGAGTTGGCGGGGTTGGTCTGGTTGCTCCTCGATCTTCTGCCTGATCCTCCGGATGTGGACGGTGACCGTCGCCGGGTCCTGCCATTCCGGCGACGAGTCCCATACCTGCTCGAGTAGTTGGGCTCTCGTGTAGACCCGCTTGGGGGTGGCGGCGAGAAAGGCGAGCAGATCGAATTCTCGGGCGGTGAGCTCGACCGGGGCGCCTTCCACCGTGACCTCCCGCCGACCGGGGTCGACGATGAGCCTGCCGAAGTCCATCCGCTCCGCAGCTGGTCTTGGGATCGTCCGGCGCAGCACGGTACGAACCCGGGCCACGAGCTCCCGCGGCGAGAAGGGTTTGACCACATAGTCGTCGGCGCCCAACTCGAGCCCCAGGACGCGGTCGGGCTCCTCGGAGCGGGCGGTCAGCAAGATCACCGGGATGTCGGACAGCTGCCGCATCTGGCCGAGGACGTCGAGACCCCCCACCATGGGAAGCATCACGTCGAGGACCACCAGATCCGGCGCCCGCTGGGAGAGGAGATCGAGCGCTTCTGCCCCATCGGCTGCCGACTCGACCCGGTAGCCATCGCGCTCGAGGTAACGGGAGACCACCTCGCGGACCATCGGCTCGTCGTCCACCACGAGGATGCGGGCCGGTCGGTTCATCGGGGGCGATGCCGCCACCGGCGCATCGTACGGAGTCAGTTGAGCATCGCCTGAAGCGATCGGAGCGAGTTTCGGGATAGATAACAAGACGGAAGACGGAAGACGGAAGTCGGAAGTAAGGCCCGGGGGTGCGGCAGTGGTGGGGATCCGGCAGCTACGTGCCCCAGTCAGGGAAGGGGGGGTGGAAGCCCTCGGTGGCGTGCCAGTGATCGCGCAACTCACGGCACGATCCGTCGGGGCTGAGCAGCATCACATCGCACCCGGTCAAAGTGGTGGGACTGCCGCTCTCTTCGAGCGTCGTCCAGTATTCGTAGACGGCGGTGCTCCCCTCCACGGCGAGGACGGCGAAGCGGACATCCTCGACCCGTTCCTCGGCGAAGGCCTCAGCCGTGTACTCCCTCACTCCCGGCAAGCCCAGGTGGGGCTTGCGGAAAGGCGCCGACCGGTACACCACCTCGTCACGGAAGAGGGCTACCACGGAATCGACATCCCCCGCTTCCCACGCTGACCTGTACCCCTCGGTGTAGCGGGCGGCGTACTCCGCCGCCCCATCGAGCGGGGTCCGGTCGGCAATGCCCCAACCAGATGGCGGCTCGCGCCGCTCCGGTTCGATGTGCCAACACTCCCGCAGCGCCCGGCAGAGAGAATCGCCTTCGAAATGGAGTAGGAGAATCCCTGCCAAGGTGACGTCGGCGGCTTCGTTGCGCAGAGTGGTCCACCACTCCACTCCTGCGACGTCTCCCTCCACTACCGGATCGCCCCAGCGAACTTCGACGTCCTCTTGGGTAGCGGTGACATCCCGCCAGTACTCGGCGATTCCCTCGGACCCGAGATGGGCCGGCTCGAATGGGTACGAGCGATAGGTGGCGTCGGGGGTGAAGAGCGCAGCCGCCGCCGCGGGGTCGGCGTCGACCCAAGCGGCCGCATAGCCACCGAGCCAGCCGTCGAGCTGCGCCGAAGTCACCACCCCGCCATGCTGCCAGATCGAGTTCCCCTGTGCTCCGCCTCTGCATTGACCGTCAGCAGGTCTGCCTGTGTCTTTCCTTCCGTCTTCCGCCTTCCGTCTTCCGTCTTGGTCTCGTCTTCCGTATTCCGTCTTCCGTCTCCGTAGACTCTCCCCGTGACCCCGATCGCGGCACTGGACGGGATCGAGGTGCGTCTTGGCCGGCTCCCGATACTCCGCGGCGTCGACTTCATGGTCTCCCCGGGCGAGGCGGTGGGGGTTGTCGGTCCCAACGGCTCCGGCAAGACGACGCTGCTCAGAGTGCTGGCCACTCTGCAGCGCCCTGGCGGTGGATCGGGGACGGTGCTGGGGGCGCCCCTCGGGACGGACCAGGTACGCCGAGTCCGTCGACGCATCGGGCTGGCCGGACACCAGCCGGCTCTATGGAACGAACTGACCCTGCGTGAGAACTTGATGGCCATCGCCCGGCTCTGCGGGCTAGGCGAGACCGCAGCCGACGATGCGCTGTACCGGGTCGGGTTGTCCGGCGCCGGTGGGAGATCGGCGGGGCGCTCCTCGCACGGGATGCGACGCCGTGTCGACCTGGCGCGCCTGTTGCTCACCCGGCCGCGTTTGGTCCTGCTCGACGAGGCGGCGGCGGGGCTCGATCGCTCGGCAAGGGTCCTGGTCGATGCGGTGGTGGCCGAGGCGCTTGGCTCAGGCGGCGGCGCTGTGTTGGTCTCGCACGACGCCGAGCACCTCGGGGCGGCCGTCACCCGCGTGGTCGAGATAGAAGACGGCGAGATGCGTGTCGCTGGTGGGCGACTATGACCGAGCCGGTCACCAAGACCGCCTCGGTCGGCCCCGGTGTCGCCCTGGACAGCCCGCCGGGCTCGCTCCGCCAACTTGTCGAGACGGCTCGTCGCGAATTGGTGCTCGAAGAGCGGGCCGGCGAAGTGTGGGGAATCGTGATCCCGTTTGGCGCTCTGGCGCTCATTCTCCTCCCGCTGGCACTCGGTCCCGACGTTCCCCTGCTGGCCCGAGTGGGACCGGCTCTCTTCTGGGTGGTAGCCCTCCTCTTCGGGATGCTGATCGCCCTTCGCCAGAGCTCGGCCGACTCTGCCGAGTTGCGCGATCTGCAGCGGCTGCTCGG
This sequence comes from uncultured Actinomycetes bacterium, assembly GCA_963780745.1. Classification (GTDB taxonomy): domain Bacteria; phylum Actinomycetota; class Acidimicrobiia; order Spongiisociales; family DATADW01; genus DATADW01. The sequence goes on from CAWACT010000004.1 coordinate 173,939, forward strand.
GGTCGATCCGGCGGCGCGGCTCGTTGGAAAGGCACTCGCCGGAGCCGTCTGGCTGCTCGGGTTGCTCTTGGTGCTCGGAGCGGCGACCGTGGTGCTCTACGCCCCGGCGATCCCGGTCCGATGGTGGATGGTGCCGGTCGTCCTCATGCTGGTGGCACTCGGTGTTGCGATGGCGGCAACCCTTGCCGGAGAGGTGGCCGCCGGCCTCCGCTCCCGCTCCACGCTGGCACCGCTGCTGGCCGCCCCTCTTGGCATCCCGGTCCTGGTGGCCGCCGCCGAGACGACAGAGAGGTTGCAGGTCGGCGGAAGTATCCTCACCCCTACCCTGCTACTGGTCTTGGTCGACCTGATCCTCGCCATAGTGATCGTGCTGGCCGCAGGGCCGCTGGAGGATGCCACCTCGTGACCCAATCCGGATCCGCCCTACCACCACCGAGCCGGGCACGCCGCCTGCTCGAGCCTTTGGCATTGCTGGCTCTGCTCGCAGGGCTCTGGTTTGCCATGACCGCCCCGCCCGATGCCACGCAGGGCGACTTCTACCGCATCCTTTACATCCACGTCCCCTCGGCCTGGCTCGCCTTTCTCGCCTTCGGCGTCACCGCGGTGGGGAGCATCGGCTACCTCATTCGCGGACGCCGCAGTTGGGACCGGGTCGCGGCGGCCTCGGCCTCGGTCGGGGTCGTGTTCACCGCACTGACCCTCGTAACCGGGAGCATCTGGGGACGCCCGGTGTGGGGGGTCTGGTGGGACTTCGGCGACGCCCGTTTGATGAGCACCGCCATCATGTTCTTCGTCTACCTGGGTTATCTGGCCTTGCGACGCACCGTCGAGGATCCCGAAGACGCGGGCCCGCCGTTCGGCGGTGCTGGGAGCGGTTGCGGTCATCCAGGTGCCGTTGGTGTACTTCTCGGTCAACCTCTTCCGGACGCTCCACCAAACGCAGACGATCCGCCCCGATGGCGCCGCCATGGAGCCCGAGATGCTGTTGGCGCTGTTGGTCAACGTGGTCGCCTTCACCGTGCTCTACGCCGCCTTGCTCGCCCGCCGCATCGAGGTGGGCCGGTTGGAGGAGATCGCTCGAGGAGCTGACTCCGGCCGAGCCGGCAGGGCGCGCCGTGCAGCCGCCACCTCTCGGGGAGGTTGGCGGTGGGTGACGGCTGGGTGGTGTTCTGCTACACGGTCACCTATGGGATGATCGCCTGGTACGCCGTCTGGCTCATGACTCGCTACCGGGGGCTGCGGCATCGGCTGCAGCAGTCCGACAGCGATCTGTCACCGTCGCCCGAGTGAACCGGCTGACCCATCGCCGCTTCCTCGTCCCGGCGATTGCCGGGGTGGTGGTACTGGTGGCGGTTCTCGCCTGGCAAGGCCTGGGTGACAACCTGATCTACTACCTCACCCCGACCGAGGCCCTCGAACAGCGCTCCCGGTTCGAACCCGGCGAGCGTTTCCGACTGGGCGGGTTGGTGCTGAGCGGCACCCTCGCTGAAACCGCCGACAGCGTGACCTTCGATGTGGGGGATGGGGAATCCACCGTCCAGGTGATCCACACCGGCACCCCGCCCCAGCTCTTCCGCGAGGACATCGGTGTTGTCGTGGAGGGCTCCTGGGAGGGTGAGACCTTCAGGTCGGACCTTCTGATGGTCCGCCACGACGAGAACTACCGCTCCCCCGATGGTGAGGGCCCCTATGTTCCCCCATCGGGCGAGGCGGTGGGCGGTTGAGCGCCCTTCTCGGGACCATATCGGTCCTGGTTGCGCTGGGCGCTGCCATAGCGCTCTCCATCCAGGGGTGGCGGGCCGCGGCCCGCCCCGATGGCCCGGTCACCATCCGGCTGCGCACGCCGGTCTTGACGTTGCTGGTGGCGTCTGTTGCGTCGCTTCTGGTCCTCGAGGCAGCCCTCCTCGGCGACGACTTCTCGCTCGAATATGTCGCCAACCACCACGCCGCCGCCACCCCGCTCCTGTACACCGTGGCCAGTGCCTGGGGTGCGCTCGAGGGAAGCATTGTCCTCTGGGGTGTGGTGCTAGCCGGCGCCACCTGGCTGGTGTCGAGGGGGTACTCCCGCGCCCCAGATCGCCTCGGGGCCGGGGCGCTGGCGGTGATGGGGTTGGTTGCCACATTCTTCTTCGCCCTGATGGCCACCGTCGCCGACCCCTTCAGGGTCTGTGTCGAGGCGGGACCGGCATCGTGCCTCGCCGCCAGTCCGCTGCCTTGGGCGGCCGCGGTGGCACCCCCGGACGGCGCCGGCCCCAATCCGCTGCTGCAGAACCACCCGCTGATGGCGGTGCACCCACCGATGCTGTATCTCGGATACGTCGGGCTCACCGTGCCTTTTGCCTTTGCCATGTCGGCGCTGGCACTCGGGCAGGGTGGCGTCTGAATGGCTCCGTCGCTCCCGCACCTCGACGCTGGTGGCGTGGAGCTTTCTCACCGTTGGGATAACCCTTGGTGGTCTCTGGGCATACGAGGTCCTCTCATGGGGTGGTTACTGGGCGTGGGACCCGGTGGAGAACGCCTCGCTGCTCCCCTGGCTCATGGCGACAGCTTTCCTCCACTCGGCGGTGGTGCAGGAGAGGCGGGGAATGCTCCAGGCCTGGAACTTCGTGCTTGTGATCGCTGCCTTCTCGCTGACGATCCTGGGTACCTTTCTGACCCGCTCCGGGGTGGTGGCGTCGGTTCACAGCTTCACCCAGTCGGCGATCGGCCCGGTGTTGCTCGGCTTCCTCGTCGTAGTGCTCGCCGCCTCGCTCGGGTTGTTCGCCGCCCGGGCGCACCTGGTCGCCTCGGCGCCTCGCCTCGAGTCTCTCGCCAGCAGGGAGGGCGCCTTCCTGCTCAACAACCTCCTGCTGTCGGTATTCGCCCTGGTGGTGCTTGTGGGCACGCTCTATCCCCTGCTGGTCGAGGCGTTCTCCGGGGCGGAGGTGGGGGTGGGCGCGCCGTTCTTCAACCGGCTCACCGTACCTCTCGCCTTCGGTCTTCTGCTGACGATGGGGGTAGGTCCGGTCACCCCGTGGCGGCTGGCGCGGGGTGAAGTGGTGTGGGCGAGGATCCGCACACCGCTCCGCGTCGGGCTTGCCGCCGGTGCCGTGTTGGTGCTCACCGGCACCAGGAACGGGTGGGTGGTTGGGGCAGTGATGCTCTCCACCTTCGTGGTCGGGACGATCGTCCGTCATCTCTGGGTGACGAGCCGGGATCGGGCGGCGAAACTCGGAGTCCCACGGCGAAAGGCAGCGCTCGACCTGGTGGCCGGCGATCCCGGCTATTGGGGTGGACAGCTCTCCCATATCGGGGTTGCACTGGCCGCCGTCGGGCTGGCCGCCGCCGCCAACCTGGCCACCCACACCGAGGTCGATCTCGTCCCGGGCGACACCGCTTCCTTCGCCGGCTACGAGCTCACCTATCTCACCCCATTCCTCCTCAACGAGCCCAACAGGACGGTCACCGGCGCAACGATCGTGGTCGAACGCGACTCCGAGATCGTCACCGAGCTGCAGCCCCGGATCAACGAGTACCCGGGAACCGGTGCCGGGATCGTCACCCCAGCGGTGCACAGCTCGCTCCGAGGGGACCTCTATCTCACCCTGACCCGGATCGATGCCGGTGGGATCACCCTCGAGATGGACACGACACCGGCGGTCTGGCTCATCTGGCTGGGCGGACTCGTCGCCGCCTCCGGCGGTGCCTTCTCCACCGTGGTGCGCCGGTTGACCCAGCGACCGGCATCAACGGAGCCGGCCCGTGTCTGAGCGACTTCGCCGCTGGGTCGCCGGGCTGGTGACCGCAACGATGGCCGCCGTGGTGGCGATCGGGCTGATCACGGCCCCGTCCTCCGAGGCGTCCCGGGCGGAGGCGATCGGATCCCGCATCAAGTGCCCGGTTTGTCAGGGCGAGGCCATCGCCGACTCCCCGGCCGAGCTGGCGGGGAGCATGATGGCTCTGGTCGAGGAGCGCGTCGCCCAGGGTTGGTCCGACCAGCAGATCATCGACGCATTCGTCGCCTCATACGGTGAATGGATACTGCTCGATCCGCCGCTCGCCCCGGCCACCGCCCTCCTCTGGCTGATCCCCGCCGCCGGTGTCGCCGTGGGCTTGTTGGCTGCCATGCGTCGACGCCGGACCGCTCCCCGGTCGAGGACGAGGCGGCCGACGCCGCCCGCGCTCCCGAGCCGCGCCAGGCCCCGTCGTGACCTCCACCGCCACCGGTCATTGGGAGGAGAAGATCGCCCAAGCGCAAGCGGACCTCGCCGCGCTCGAGCGCCAGGTCGAGGATGGCGAACTGGAAGAGGCCGACGCCGCCCCACTGCGCGCTGCCTATCTCCAAGAGATCTCGGATGCGGAGCGGGCGGCGAGCGCCCCGGTTGACGTGGCGCCGACCGACGGGCGCCGGAGCCGACGTCTCCTGGTGGGCGTGCTCATCGCAGTGGTGGCGATCGTCGGAGTGACCGTGGCTGCATCCCAGGCACTGGTTCCTCGCTCCCCCGCACCGGGGGATGTCGACCTCTCCGAGGTGAGCAACGAGGCGATGGAGGCGGTGATCGCCGACAACCCCGACGACCCGCGGATCAATGGCATGCGGTTGGCGCTGGCCGACCGCTACTTCGAGGAGGAGTCGTACCAGCAGGCGTTCGAGCATTACCGGATCGTGTTGGACAACGACCCGGCGACCCAGGAGGCGGCACGCGCTCTGGGGCGGATGGGTTGGATGACCTATCGCAGCGGCCAGCCGGAGCTCGCGGTGGAGAGCATCGAGCGGGCAATCGAGCTTGACCCCTCCTACGGCGAAGGCCGTTTCTTCCTCGGGTTGGTCCAGCTTTGTGGGTTGGGCGATCACGATACGGCGGCGGTCACCCTCGAGGAGGTGCTGGCACTCTCCGATCTGCCTGCCGACGTGCGACCCGAGGTGGAGCAGGCACTCGAATTGGCCCGCGCAGGGGGGACCTGTGGCTGACCCGGTCATCGTGCCCGACCGTCCGAAGACACGCGGTCTGATCTGGGTGGTGGTGGCCGCGCTCGCAGTGCTGGCGGTGGTGGCGGTGGCTTTCGCCTCCCGGTTCGGGGTGGACCCCGGGCTGACCACTTCTCCGATGATCGGCCAGCCGGCGCCCGACCTCACCCTCCCCCGTCTCAGCGGTGATGGCGAAGTCGATCTCGCCTCCTACCACGGCGAGGTCGTGGTTCTCAACTTCTTCGCATCATGGTGTCTGGAGTGCGTCGACGAGCATTCGGCGCTGGTCGAGACCGCAGCCGCATACCAGGACCGCGGGGTCCGGTTCGTCGGCGTCGCCTTCCAGGACCGTCCCGAAGCGGCAAGTGCTTTCCTCGACGATCTGGGCTGGAGCCAGTTGACCGAGTACCTCGACGACCCCGGGTCTCGAGCGGCCATCTCGTATGGGGTCTTCGGAGTTCCCGAGACGTTCTTCGTCGACCCCGACGGGATCATTGTCGCCAAGATCGTCGGTGCCTCCGACAGCCTGCTGCTGGCGTCCACTCTCGACGGGATCCTCGCCGGGGATCGGCCGGGCGAGCAGGTCGTCGGCGAAACCCAGAGCAGCCCGAGCGACTGAGGATGCCGATCAGCGCGGTTCGGGGGATCACCACCCTCGGATCGAACCCGAGCGGCAGCTCCAACCTGTTCGCTGCCATGAGTTCCGCATCGGCGAGCAGGGCCGCCGTAGGGCCATCTGCGACGATCCGGCCATCGTTGATGACAAGGCTGCGCGGGCAGAGCTCGAGGGCATAGGGGAGATCGTGGGTCACCATCAGCATCGTGATGTCGAGACCGGTGAGGACCGTTGCCAGCTCGCGGCGGCTCGCCGGGTCGAGATTGGAAGTGGGCTCGTCGAGCACCAGGATCTCCGGCTCCATTGCCAGCACGGTGGCCACCGCGACCCGGCGCCGCTGCCCGAGGCTGAGATGGTGCGGTGGCCGCTGCGCCACCTCGGTCATCCCCACTGATTCGAGGGCAGCATCGACCCGTGCCTCCAGCGCCTCGCCATCGAGCCCGTAGTTGGCCGGGCCGAAGGCCACGTCCTTCCACACCGTCGGCATGAACAGCTGATCGTCCGGGTCCTGGAACACGACGCCGGTGCGTCGCCGTACCTCCATCAGGTGCTCGGGGACCACGGGCAGACCGGCGACCCGCACCGTCCCCGAGTCGGGCTCGATGATCCCGTTGAGGTGGAGCACCAAGGTGGTCTTCCCTGCCCCGTTCGGCCCGAGCAAGGCAACCCTCTCGCCAGGATGAATGTGGAACCCGACGTCACGTAGGACCTCGGTCCCGTCCGGGTACCGGAAGCAGAGGTCCACCACCTCGAGAGCCGGTGTGGTCATCGGGGAGCCTCCAGCCAGGTCGCAGCAGCCAGGGCCACCGCGGCAGCAAACGCGGGCAGGGCCAGCGCCAGCACCCAGGAACGGGCACTCGCCTCCTCTCGGGCGAACCGAGGCATGTGCCCTTGGTAGCCCCGGGCCGTCATGGCGAAGAAGACCCGCTCCCCACGTTCGTAGGAGCGGATGAAGAGCGACCCGGCCGAGGCGGCGAGCGCCCGTGCCTGCCACCACCATCGCGGGTCATAGCCCCGCGACAGCATCGCCACCCTCATCCGCCTCTGCTCGCCGAGGATCACGTCCAGATAACGGACCATGAACCCGGCGATGTCGGTGAAGACCCGCGGTACCCGGAGCCGGTCGAGCCCCTCGAGGATGTCGGTCACCTCGGTGGTGGCGGTGAGCGCGATGGAGGCGAGCACTCCGAGGGTTCCCTTTGCCACTATCGACCAGGCGCCCCACAACCCGACGGTCGAGAGCTCCATCGGACCCACGGCCACGTCGGGGGGCGGGCCGAGGAAGGGAAGCATCACCGCAAAGAGAAGGAAAGGGATCTCGACCACGGCGCGGTGCGCCACCACACGAGGCGGCACGCCGGAGACGGCGAGAACGGCGACCGCAATGGCGGCGTAGAGGCCGAAGGCCCATACCGCACGGGGCGGAGTGGCCACCACGGCGATGACGAACACCAAGAGCGCCGCCACCTTGCACTCCGGCGGAAGCCGGTGGACCGGGCTATTCCCATGGAGATAGAGGGCGTGGGCGTGGCCGGTTGTCACCACCGAAGCCGGCTCCCCCGAGACGAGCTCAGGGCGGCCCGGGAGACCGGTCGAGTCTCGACTCGGTCAATCCGGCTGAACAGCCGGAACACGAGCAGTCCGACGAGGAAGGTGAGCAGCACGCCCACGACCCCGGCAAGCGCCGTGCCCACCGTGGCCGAATCGATCCCGGTGACCCCGTAGTCGGCCAGCGGTCCGCCTATGGAATGATCGGCTGCCGTGTCGATGAAACCCCCTTGCTCGGCAACCGACTCCAACCCGTCCGGGTTGGGGTTGGCGAAGGGGGCGACGAACACGACGAGGAGAACGGCTGCGGCAAGCCCGGAAGCGATGAACCCTGCGAACCGCACCCCGGCGGGAGACCTGAATCGACGTCTCCAACTGGTAGCGGCGCGCCCCGAAGACCAGGTCGGGCCGGACAGCGAGCACGGCGGCGACCGTGGCTGCTGTGATCAGACCCTCACCGAGCCCGATGAGCGTGTGCACCCCGGCCATGGCGGTGAAAACGGTCCCCATCGGAGCACCGCCCTGGCCGCCGATGGCGTATTCGACGGCGAACGCTATCGACGAGGCGATCACTGAGATGGCGGCGGCGACGAACGACGCCACCACCACCGAGGAGGTCCGCTTGCGCAGGATCGCCATCGATCCGATGAACGCCGCCCACCCGACCAGCGAGGTCACTATGGCCATGTTGAGCACGTTGAGCCCGAGGGCGCTGATCCCGCCATCGGCGAAGATCAAGAGCCTGGAGCACCACCACCACCGTCACCGCCAGCAAGCCCATCGACGGTCCGAGCAACACCGCCGCCAGGGCACCCCCAACAAGTGACCGCTGGTCCCGGCCGCCACCGGGAAGTTCAGCATCTGCAGGGCGAAGATGAACGCGGCCACGAGCCCTGCCATCGGGAACCATGCGGCGCTGCAACTCTTGGCCCGACTTGCGGAGTGCTGCTCCTACCGCACCGGCTGCGACAACGGCTGCTCCGGCTGAGGTGGCCCCGTTGATGAACCCGTCAGGGATGTGCACAGATGCTCCCTCGAAGTTGCCACCAGTTCGCAACAAGGAGGATAGACGGATGGGTCTCAGCCGGGGACGTCGATAAGCCGGTCGAGGGCAGCCCGCAACTCTTCTTCCGATCGGATCCCCGACCAGGTGTCGACGACCTGTTTGTCGGCCGAGATGAGGAATGTCATCGGCTGGTATGGAACCCCGTAGGCGGCGAAGATCTGCTCTTCGGGGTCGAGCCCCACTTCACCGCACCGGATGGGAGGATCTCGGCGGCGCGGGCCGTGGTGTCCTCCAAGGTGCCCTTCCATGCCGGCGCCACGAAGGCGACCCGCCCCTCGTACTCAGTGGCCAGTCGGTCGACGACGGGTAACTCCCGCCGACAGGTGAGTCACCACTCGGCCCAGAACACCAGGTAGACCGGCTTCTGCTCGTCGCTCAACCGAAATGTCCCGCCCTCGCCGAGCTCCAGGGTGAAGTCGGGTGCAGTCGCAGTTGCAGTGGTAGCCGGGCCGTCGGTGGTCACGGCGGTGGTGGGTGCGGCTCCGTATCCGGACTCCGGGTCCTCCGAGTCGCAACCGGCCAGTGCCAACACCAGCAATGACGCAAGCAGCGCCGACGACCCACTACGGCGGAGCATGAGCCCGATTCTATGGCCGGCGCGTTTATCCCGTAGCGGTCTGCTCCGCCGACTGGTCGCAAGGCTCGCACCGTCCAAGGAGGGCGAAGTGCACGCTTGCCGGGCCAAACCCATATCTGCCGTTGATCGCGGAGAAGGCCTCATCCACCTCGGCGCGATCCACGTCCACCACCCGGCCGCACCGCTCGCATACCAGGTGGTGGTGATCACCGGCCGAGGAGAGGTGGACGATCCCGGGACCGTGACCGAGGTGGACATGGTGGACGAAGCCGAGCCGCTCCAGCGCGTCGATGGTCCGGTAGACGGTGGAGGGGTCGATTCGAGCCGGCGCGCCGGCGGCGACGAGCGCCGCCGATGCCCGGTTGTGCAGTTCGGCCACGGTGACGTGCTCGCCGCCGAGTCCGATGAGCACTTGGCAGACGGCCGCGCCGCGCCCTGGTGATCCGCGACCCGTCTTTGCGCAGGGCCGCTACGAGATCCGGTTGATCCGCCACCGGGACGATGGTACCGGTGTCACTTCGAGTGCGCTCTCGACGTGGGTCACCGGCAACCCGGTGAGACGCCGGAGTCGGCGAACGATGTCCACCCGCAACCAGCGCGATGCTCCCCGCGCCAGAGTCGAGATCACGATCTCCTGGTAGTTCCGCTCCCCCAACTCGTCACCGACGGCGTATATCGGGTTGGGGTCGCCGACGACCACGTCCTCAACCGTGACACCGGCCCGCGCCAGCGCTTGCCGCCCCCGCTCTCCTGCCTGGACCGCCGCCGCCCTGGCCTCCCCCTCGGTCCATGAGGCGAGATGATCCACCGGGGTGGCCGGGACCACGAGCACCACGCTGGCGTCCGTCGCTGCGGGTGAGGTCTCCCAGGGCCGCCGCCAACTCGGGGCTGTCGGCGGTCTGGTGCGCCACCACCAGGTACCGGGGCATGATGGGCAAGGCTACAGAAGTGCCAGCCCAGGGTTGGCAGCTACCGCACCAGGGTTGGCACAGGGTACCCCAGCCCAGGGTTGGCCGTGGTGTTTGCCTCAGGCCAACTCGTGGCTGCGGTCGACCACCCGCTCCAGTAGTCTGGCTGCAGCGCCGCTGTCGATGGCCTCCGCTCCGATGCCCATCGCCTCCTCGAACCCAAACGCCGTACCCGAAGCGACCAGAGCCGGGGCGGCGTTGACCAGGACCACATCGCGCGCGTCGCTCCGCCGCGGCCGGCGAGCACCTGGCGGATGATCCGGACGTTGTCCTCGACGTCACCTCCGGCGAGATCGGCGAGTTGGGCCCGCGGCACTCGGAAGTCCTCGGGGGTGAATTCGGCGTGGGTGATCTCGTCGTCTTTGAGCCGGTAGATGAAGGAGGTGCCGGTGGTGGTCAGCTCGTCGAGGCCGTCCTCGCCGTAGAAGACGAATGCGTACTCCGAGCCGAGCAACCGGAGTGCGCCCACCATTCGCTCCGCCATACCGGAATCGGCAACTCCCAGCGCCTGCCGGCGAGCCCCGGCCGGGTTGGCCAAGGGCCCGAGGAAGTTGAAGACGGTTGGGATCCCGCAGCTCGCTCCGCACCGGCCCGGCATGGCGCATCGCCGGGTGGTAGAGAGGGGCATGGAAGTAGCCAAAGCCGGTCTCCCTGACCAGCTGGACGGTCGCCTCGGGGGCGAGGTCGATGACCATCCCCAGACCCTCGAGCACATCGGCGGAACCGCATCGAGACGAAGCGGAGCGGTTGCCGTGCTTGGCCACTGTCACCCCGGCGCCCGCTGTCACCAGCGCCGCGGCCGTCGAGATGTTGAAGGTGCCCAACTGGTCACCCCCCGTGCCCGCGGTGTCGACACGGGCAGTCCGACGTCCACTGTCACCGCCGCCCCACGCATCGCCTCGACCAGTCCCGTCATCTCCTCGACCGTCTCGCCCTTGATTCGGAGCGACACGATCAGGGCGGCGACCTGGGCGGCGGTGGCCCGTCCCGCCATGATCTCCTCCATGGCGGCCCTGGCGGTCGACCGCGACGAGATGTCCTCACCCCTGGCTACGGCATCGAGCACCGGCGGCCAGGCGAACTCGGGGGTGGGCTCCATGGGCAGCCATGTTGGCACAGCATCGACCCGGGCACGACATGGTGTGGTGTTGTGGTTGCTAGCCGAAGACAGCGACTCGCAACGCTAAACTCGTCGTCCCGCGCTCGACGGAGGAGGGTCCGGTCACGCTGTACTTCGCCTACACCGCCATGCTCTCGCCGCAGCGGCTGTCCGAGGTGGCACCGGAAGCCGAGTTCCTCTTCATAGCGCATCTCCCCGAGACCAAGCTCATCTTCCCCTTGGGCAACGGGACGTGGACGGGGACGCTCCCCTCTGTGGTGCCCGAGCCGGGCAACACGGTGTGGGGCGGTGTCTTCGAGGTTCCGAACGCCCAGATGGCGGCGATCGACGCCATCGAAGGTGCCGAGGGCCGAGCCCCGACCCGGTCGTTCCAGGCCGTGGACCGGGAGGGCAAGCGGCATGCGGTGCTCACCCACGTCCATCAGGGACCAGAGGTCAACGGGTCGCTCGGCGATCCGTCGCGCGACTACATGAGCTTGGTCGTGGCCGGTGGCCGCCACTGGGGGCTCCCTGCCGGGTGGGTCGCCGGGCTCGAGGAGTACGTGGAGGACCCGCTCTTCTGACATCAGGTCGCTCCGACCCGGGCGGGCTACGGACTCGCACATCGTGTTCCTGACCATCCGCTGGGGCGCGGTGCTCCTCGGCGCCGTCGCCGGGAGCCTTGTCGCCGCAGTTGTGGCGCTGATCGTTTGGGGCATCCTCTCGGCCGTCGAACCAACCGATCGCGGTGATGGCGGGGACGACCGCGGGGGTGGTAGCGGCGCTTTTCGGCTCGGGCTGGGTCGCCGGAAGGGCGGCGTCATTTCATCCCGGGTTCCACGGGGCGCTGGCCGCCATGCTGTTCTCGACGGTTGTCGTGGTCTTCGCCGTCCGCGGCGGTAGCGCGGCATCACCGGGGACGGTCCTGACTGCTCGCCATCATCGCCATCGGGCTCGGTTTCGGCGGCGGGGTGCTCGGCGGGCGCCGCCGGGCCGCTGTGGAGCGAGCACGACGGCCCGAGGCTTGATCGCCCGAGCCCTCGATCGGGATGCCCAGAACGGACGTGGGTTGTACCCTCAGGTAGGGCGAGCCCGCCGGACGGCCGCGGTCGGCACCCCAACCGATCGAGGAAAGTCCGGACTCCACAGGGCAGGGTGCTGGGTAACTCCCAGGCGGGGTGACCCGACGGAAAGTGCAACAGAGAGCAGACCGCCGATGGCCGGGCCCCGCAGGGCCGGGCACAGGCAAGGGTGAAACGGTGGTGTAAGAGACCACCAGCGCCCCGGGCAACCGGGGCGGCTCGGCAAACCCCACCCGGAGCAAGGCCGAGCAGGGACAGGGTGGCCCGCCCGTCACGTCCCGGGTAGGCCGCACGAGGCGCACGGTGACGTGCGTCCCAGAGGGATGGCCGTCGCGGAGCCGGGAGGCTCCGTACAGAATCCGGCTTACAGGCGGGCTCGCCCCCTTTCAACCCTGCGGTGCCGTGTCCTCGAGCTGCAGGCGAACAGGTCCACCGGGTTGCCGTCGGGGTCGAGGACCGTGGCGTACCTCTGACCCCAGAAGGCGTCCATCGGCTCGAGGTGCGATGGGGCGCCGGCCTCGACCAGTTGCGCGAAGACGGTGTCCACGTCCGCCGGCGAGTCGCAGTCGAAGGCGAGCGCCACCCGGTGACCGCCTCCTTTCTGCGGTGGCGTCCAGTCGGAGAAGCTCTGCATGGTCTCCTCGGTGTCGAATTGGATCCTCACGCCCACCGGGCAGGTCCACTGCCACGTGACCCTCGGACCCTGCGTCCTCCGGGATGGCCAGCCCAAGCCGCCTGTAGAACTCCAGGGTCGCCTCCATGTCGGTCACGACGAGCTCGATCGAGTCGAATCTGGCTGCCATTTCTCACGACCTCGGTTTGCCGGTGCTGTCCGACCCTAACGGGAGAGCGGTTGAGCTATACGCTCAGCGGGTATGAGTCCTCGCCTTGAGCATGGAGGTTGGACAAGTGAGCACGAACACCATCTGGTGGATCGCCGGGGTGCTGCTGGTCATCGTCCTGGTGATCGTCATCATCCGAATGATCTGACCAGCATCTGGGAAGCGGGGCGGCGGGCATTGGCCGCCCCGTTTTCATTGGAGGTGGAAGCCGAGGCCTGCGCGGACCCGTCCGCCTCTCGTTGTTCCGTAGCGGTCCCGACTGAACGCTCCTCCAGAACTCAGTCGGCCAGAACCTATTCGGATGGCCGCTGGCTTCGCCCATCGGTCTTCGGAGCGGACGGGTGCCCGTGCTACATATGCGTCCGCACTGGAGCGGTGGGCGGATGCTGTTCCCGACTCTCAACTTCGCCATCTTCTTCCTGGTGGTCTTCACCGCCAGCTGGCTGTTGATGCCGCATCGCACCGCCTGGAAGTGGTTCATGCTCGCCGCCAGTTGGTACTTCTATGCCAACTGGGACTGGCGCTTCGTTGCCCTGATCGCCGGGATCGAGCCTGGTCAACCAGGTGTTTGGTGTCGCCATATCCCGTACCGACGAGCCCGGCCGTCGCAAGGTCCTGGTCACCGCGCGCCGTCGCTACCAACCTGGTGGTGCTCGGCGTCTTCAAGTACTACGGGTTCTTCGCCGAGTCGGTCGCCGACATGTTGGGGACAGTGGGGGTCGATTCACCGATTCCGTTCCTGCGGTTCATCCTCCCGGTCGGCATCTCCTTCCTCACCTTCCACGCCATCAGCTATGTGGTCGACATCTACCGCGGCGAGCTGGCGCCGGCGCCGGCGCTCGACTTCTTCGTGTACATGGCATTCTTCCCCCACCTCGTCGCCGGACCGATCGTTCGGGGGAGCGAGCTGCTCCCACAGTTCCGCACCAAGAGGAACCCGCGCAAGATCGAAGCGAGCCTGGCCTTCTGGCTGATCATGGCCGGGCTGGCGAAGAAGATCGTCATCGCCGACTTCCTCGCAACCAACATCGTCGATGGTGTATTCGCCACGCCCGGCCGCTTCTCCGCCGGCGAGGTCCTGGCCGGTCTGTATGGCTACGCCGTCCAGATCTACTGCGATTTCAGCGCCTACACCGACATCGCCATCGGGGTGGCGCTGCTGCTCGGTTTCCACTTCCCCGAGAACTTCAACTCGCCGTACGCAGCCACATCGATCCAGGACTTCTGGCGGCGCTGGCACATCACGTTGTCGCGCTGGCTGCGCGACTACCTCTACATCCCACTCGGCGGCAGCCGGGCAAGCCGGCCAGCCACCTACCGAAACCTGATGCTCACCATGCTGCTCGGGGGCTTGTGGCATGGGGCCGCTTGGAACTTCGTGTTCTGGGGCGGGTTGCACGGCGCTTGGCTGGTGTGGGAGCGATGGCGGGCGGACCGGCGGACCGACCAGGGGCTGGAACCGCTCCCCGACACACCAGGTCGGCGCTTGGTGCGTCGAATCATCACGCTCAACTTGGTCATTTTCGCCTGGATCTTCTTCCGGGCCGACTCGATGTCGACGGCATTCCAGATCCTGGGCCGACTCACCGACTGGGGCCCGGCCCCCGCCGTAACCCCAGCGATCCTGCTGGCAATCGCCGTAGGGATCGGGGCGCAGTATGTTCCCCGAGACTTCGTCGTCCGGCTACAGGCGGGCTTCTCCCGCTGGGCCCCGGCTGTCCAGGGTTTGGCGCTTGCCGTCGCCCTGGTGGTCATCGACTCTCTGGGCAGCGAGGGCGTCGCCGCCTTCATCTACTTCCAATTCTGAGGCCATGTGACCGAGCAGATCACCCCAACCCGAACTCCCCGCCAGGTTCCCGCCGGTTACGTGCTGGTGACGGTGGTGGTGGCGCTCGGCGTCGCCCTGCTGCTCAACGCCACCCTGCTCGAGCAGGGCGCCCGGGCGCAGCCACCCAGTTGGACGCGCTCGCTCTCCTTGGCGATGATCGAGCCCATCGCCGGTGTTGCCCGGTTCCTGGGGTTGGACCGGCCCCGTGAGGCGATCAACAGCGCTCTCGGGCGGGAGACTTCCTCGCCACCGCCCGACGGTGAGGTCGTCACCGCTGCCCCCTCGACCACCACGACGGCGGAATCGAGCGGGACGACCACCGGTCCGGGCACCAACAACACCGGCCGCAGGCCGACGACCACTCAGCCGACGAGCACGTCGGAGGTCGACCGTCGGGTTGCGCACCCCCACCACCGATCAGCCTCTCACGGTGTGGATGATGGGGGACTCGATGGTGGAGACGCCCGGGCCCCAATTCCTCAATGTCGCCGACGCCAGCGGCGTGGTCAACGCCGAGGTGTTCTTCAAGTACATCTCGGGTCTCAACCGGCGCGACTACTTCGACTGGCCCGCACTACTTCGCCGAGGAGTTGCCCAACATCGATCCCGACGCGGTGATCATCACCTTCGGGGCCAACGACGGCCAGGATGCCTTCACCGACGACGGGGTCCTCGAAGCATGGTCGCCGGCGTGGTTCGATTGGTACCGGCCC
The DNA here is from genome assembly GCA_963780745.1 of uncultured Actinomycetes bacterium. Taxonomy (GTDB): domain Bacteria; phylum Actinomycetota; class Acidimicrobiia; order Spongiisociales; family DATADW01; genus DATADW01. The sequence goes on from CAWACT010000004.1 coordinate 189,226, forward strand.
CGAGTCGAGGAGGCCATGGACGTCCTCTCCGAGAACGTGGACGGGGTCGTCTATTGGATGGGGCTCCCCGTGATGGAGAACGACACCTTCACCGAGCACGCCAGACAGCTCAACGAGCTCTTTGCCGAGGAGGCAGCGGAGCGCCCCAACATCGAGTACGTCGACATCTGGGACCTCTTCTTGGACGAGACCGGCAACTACAACGCCTATCTCCCCGACCCCGACGGTGGCGTGACCCAGGTGCGGTACCCCGATGGCGTCCACTTCACCCCTCAGGGCGGCCTGCTGCTTGCCGAGCACCTGATGGGTTTGATCGCCGAGGATGCCGGGTTCGAATACGACCCGGACGCCTGAGCAGGTGTGCGGCCGCTTTGTCCTCGCCGCCGGGATCGACCGCTACGCCGAGTGGTTTGGCGTCGACGAGATCAACGCCGAGCCGTTGCCCCCTAGTTGGAACGTCGCCCCGACCGATCAGGTCTACGGGGTCGTCGATGTCGAGGGAAGGCGCCTGCTCGGCTCGTTCCGCTGGGGTTTGCTCCCCCACTGGGTGGAACGGGCGGACGCCGGGCACATCAACGCCAGGGCGGAGACGCTGTTGCAGAAGTCGGCGTTTCGCAAGGCGGCGTTGACCCGACGGACCCTCATCCCCGCCGACGGCTTCTACGAGTGGCGACGGCGTGATGGCACCCGCACCGCCCACCACATCACGTTCCATGACGGCGCTCCGATGGCCTTCGCCGGCATTTGGTCTCGCTGGCGCGCTCCCGACGGCGAGCGGCTGGTGACCTGCGCCATCGTCACCGGCGACCCGAATCCCGTGGTGAGGCCATTCCACGATCGGATGCCGCTGGCGCTCGACCCAAGCGTCTGGGACGAATGGCTCGACCCGATGCAGACGGATCCGATCGCCATCCTCGACCAGCTTCGACCATTGCCCGCCGAGAACTGGGTTACATGGCAGGTGTCCGACAGGGTCAACTCGGTTCGCAACAACGACCCCGATCTGGTCGCTCCGGTGTGATCCATACCCGTCACTACCCTCCAGCAGCTATGGCGCGCCTGCTGCTCGTCCGTCATGCGCCCACCGCCGAGACCGGCACCCGGCTCACCGGCCGGCTTCCGGGAGTCTCGCTGAGCGAGGACGGCCGGCTGGCAGCTAAACGGCTGGCGGAACGGCTCGTCGATCAACGGGTGCGAGCCGTGTTCACCTCACCGCTGGAGCGCACCATCGAGACTGCCGCCCAGATCGCCGCCGCCCACCGGCTGCAACCGGTCGTTGACGAGCGGCTGCTCGAAGTGGACTACGGGAGGTGGTCTGGTCGAACACTGACCTCTCTCCGCCGGCTCAAGGCATGGCGGACCGTGATGGTCACGCCGTCGCGGATGCGGTTCCCCGACGGGGAGAGCTTGCTGGAAGCCCAGACACGGGCGGTCGCCGCTTGCGAGGACATCGCCGCTCGCAAGGGGACGGTTGTCGCGGTGACCCATGCCGACATCATCAAGGCAGTCGTGTCGCACTATCTGGGCCAGCCGCTCGACCTGTTCCAACGGATCGCGGTGGCACCGTCGTCGGTGACCGTGCTCGATCTCGCCAAGGGTGGCCTCCCCATGGTCCTGGCCGTCAACGCAATGGGAGACCTCCCGTGAGCCGGCTCGAGCTGGGTCCGGCCCAGCGGTTCGCCGCGGGTGCCGTCGGCGCTCCCGGGCAACGGCGCTTCTTCATCGAGGTTGATGCGGGGGGAGAACGTCATCGCTACCTCTTGGAGAAGGGTCAGGTGGTGGCGCTCGCCCAGCGCAGCCTCGAGCTCCTGGCAGAGAACGGTGTGATCCCCGACCGGGAAGCCGTCGAGATGGTCCAGCAGCGGGGGCTCGAGGTCGAGGAGAGCGACGAGGTCGATTTCCGAGTTGGCGATATTGCCCTCCAACTGCAGCAATCCGAGCTGGTCTCGGTGATGCTCGACCCCGTCGAGGAGGGCGGCGAAGGGGTCTCCTTCGTGGTTGCGCCAGAGCAACTTCAGGCGATGGCGGCGTCCGCCCTCGAGACTGCCGCCCGGGGTCGCCCGATCTGCCCGCGCTGCCGGCTCCCCATGGACCCCGATGGTCACGATTGCCCGGCGGTCAACGGTCATCGCACCGGTGGCTGAACACCGGGGGCCCCGGGTCAGCGAGGTGGTTGGTCTCCTCCCATACGCCTCCAACGCCACGCTTCTGGGGCGCGATCAGGACGGCCAGCCGGTGGTCTATAAGCCGGACCGCGGCCAGCAGCCGCTGTGGGACTTCGACGCTGAGTCCTTGTCGTCGCGGGAGACCCTGACTTACGAGGTCTCGGCCGCAATGGGGATCGACGTCGTCCCCGAGACCTGGCTGGCCGAAGGGCCATTCGGACCCGGTTCGGCACAACGCTGGGTGGACGAGGACATCGACGCCGACCCACGACCGCTCCTCCGGGGGCCCGACGAGCGACTCTGGCCGATCGCCGTTCTCGACCTCGTCTGCAACAACGCCGACCGCAAGTTGGGGCACGTGCTCATCGACAAGGACGGCCGCCTCTGGGCGATCGACCACGGCCTCACCTTCCATCCGCTCCCCAAGCTGCGCACCGTGCTCTGGGGGTTCTCGGGGGAACGGCTGCCCCCTCAGATGGTGGAGGCTCTCCAGCGGCTGTGCACCGGGATCGACGATTGGCTCGGCGCCAGGGTGGCCGACCTGCTGGGGAGTGGTGAGGAAGTTTGCTTGCGTCGCCGGGTCGACGAGCTGCTCACCAAACCGATCCACCCGGCGCCACCAACCGACCGCCCTCCCGTGCCGTGGCCGGCGTGGTGAGCGTCACCCTTCGGCTGGGCGGCGGCCTGCCGTGCCGATCAACACGCCGACCAAGACAAGTCCGCACCCGGCTAGCTGGGCAGCCGAGGGTCGCTCGCCGAGAATCCAAGCGCCGAGCATCAACGTGGCGAGCGGCTGGAGCACTAGCACCATCGAAGTGACAACAGCGGGCAGACGCGGAAGCGACACCGCGATCAGCAGCCAACCTGCCACTTGAGCGGTGAGAGCGAGCAACACCAGCCACCCCTGCGCCGGCCAGCCTGGCGTCATGTCGAGATCGCCGATCACAAATCCGGCCGCCATTGAGGCGACCGCGGCAACGGCGGTGGCATCGGTGAGCGGACCGGCGGGTCGTCGCAGATCTTTTGAGCTCTGCCTGAGTAAGAGGATGAACCCGGCGTAGGCGATCGAGGTCGCGATCCCGAACACCACCCCCAACAGCGGGTCGCTTCCGTAAGCGCCCTCTCCGACGACGCCCGAGATGAGAACCACACCGCTGAGCAGGATGGGGATCGCCAAGAAGATCCGCCGATCGGGACGCTCCCCCAGCAGCCACCAAGCGACGAAGGCGACGACGACCACTTGGAGATTTGCCAGCACCGTGCCCAACCCGGCGCCGACGAACTCGATGGCATAGTGCCAAGCCACCAGGTCGGCGGCGAAGAACACCCCGGCCGTGGCTGCCAGCAGCCTATTGCGCCGAGGACGCGGGCCATATGACCGGTCCTCCCGATAGGCGAGGAACCCGAGGATGGGAAGTGCGTAGAGGCAGCGAAAAGCAGCCGCTGTTGCCGGGCTCACCGCGGCGAGCGCGACGAAGATCCCGGCGAAGGCGATACACATGGCCCCCCCGACCCCACCAAGCAGGGGGTGCCGATCAATCAGCGCGGGTCGGCCGCCGGTCAGGTCGAGTGCCGGTTCGGGCTGCATCCGGCTCGGTACGGTATCTGGGTCGGCAGCGGTGGCGGGTTGGCGTCCTGGTTGTTACCCGTTATCCCCGCCGGGTCACGTAGTCGCGGACGATCATCTGACCCAGCTCGATCGAGTCGACCGAGAACACACGGCCCCCGACTAGCCGGGCGAGGTGATCAACGAAGCGGGTCAACCCCGGCGAGCGCTCCAACATGAACACGTTCATTGTCGCCCCGTTGCGGCAGAGCCGGGCAGCCTCAGCGAAAGTCTTCTCCAACGTGCGCTGCACCGGTGGCCACTGGAAGAAGACATGCTCACCCTCGAGGTGGGCGGTCGGCTCACCATCGGTGACGAGCAGCACCTGCCGGGTGGCGTCGCGGTGCTTGGAGAGGAGCCTGCCCGCCAAACCGAATGCGTGTTCCATGTTGGTCCCATATACGGGCTCCCAGTCGAGCTGGGCGAGCTCGGTGGGCGACATCACCCGGGCGTAGTCGGAGAAGCCGATGATGTCGAGGTGGTCCTCGGGGTACATCGTCGAAATCAGGGTGTGGAGGGCGAGCGCCATCCGCTTCGCCGGGAGCCAATGGCCTCGCAGCGGCATCGAGCGGCTCATGTCGAGCAGGAGGACGGTCGCCACCTCGGTGCGGCGCTCGGCCTCCTCGACTTCGAAGTCGTCGGGGACGAGCCGAATCGGCCCTCGGACCGGTCCTGACCGGACCACGGCGTTGTGCACTGTGCGGCGGATGTCGAGACGGAAGGCGTCGCCGAACTGCCACGGTCGGACTGCTCCGGTGGGGTCACCCTCGCCCCCGGCCGCAGGTAGGTCGTGGGCTCCCTGCATGTCGAGGGTGAGCCGCTCGAAGACCTTGGCCAGGGCGCGCTCGCCGAGCTTGCGGACGCCACGAGGTGTCAGCTCCAAACGGCCCGCCGCCCGCACCACGACGCCCGCCTTCTCCAGGGCACGCTCGATCTGTCGGAGCCTGTCGAGGTCGCGGCCCGCCTCCTCTCCGAGAAGCTGGCGTAGCCGCTCGGCGTCTATGTCGGCCAGGCTGGCCCCCGGGTAGTCCTGGCCAAGCGTTTGCTCCAACTGCTCGAGCGCGGCGAGATCGTCGATGGCGGCCAGCCCCTCGGCCAACCCCAGGGGCTCGGCGCCGTCCATGTCCACCGGTTCCCCCCAAGCCAGGCTCGGGGCGAGCATCCGCAGGTTGGCGCCCAACCTGTCCATCTCGAAGGCGAGATCGACATCGTCGAGGAGACCCTCAGCGAGTTCCATCAGCTCGGCCCGCTGCTCTGGCGACAGCGAGGCCATGAACCTGCTGAAGGCGGCAGCCCTAGTAGCCAGCGCCTGCAACAGCTCATCGAGGTTTCTCGGTCGCTCGGGGAAGAACTCGCCGTGACGGCGCATGAAATCGTCGAACTGCTCCTGAGTGGGCTCGTCCCCGGCTGCCCGCCGCTCGAGCATGGCGTTGAGGTCAGCCACCATGTCCTTGAGCCGGGCCATCTGCTCGGGGTCCGGGTTGCGCATCGCCTCGGTCATGCCGCGCATGTGGCTGTCCAGCACCTGCCTGCGGATTTCATCGAGCAGCTCGGCGAACGCCTGCTCGGCCTCGGAAGAGGCGAACTCGTAACGGCGCAATTCGTTGACCTGGGCCGTCGGGCTGTCGGGGAGGGCATCGAGCAACATCTCGGCAAAGCGAGCGTCGTCGTCGTCGCGATCGGCCAGCGCTTCCCGCTCCAGTCGCTGCACCTCCTCGAGCCGCTGGCGGAACTGCTCCAAGGGGTCGGAAATCCGTCCCCGCCTCTCCTGCTCACGCCGGAGCTGCTCGAGCCGCTCTCGCAGCTTCTCGAGCCCACCGAACCGCCCGGGCAGCCCTTCCTCGAGGAGCCGGCGGAGCGCCCACTCGGCGTCCCATCCCTCGAGGAGGTGCTCGTTGAGACGGCCAACAGCCTCGTCGACTGGGATGTCGGGGCCGAACGGGTCCTGGGAGCCGTCCCAGCGGGCGTACCGGTTTGTCATGACACTGCCAGCCCGGCCGCCGGTGAGCGCCGGGGCAGGTCGATGGCCCAGCCCCGAGAGGTCATCCCCCGTAGCGGGCGCCGCCCGCGGTGGTCGTCTTGTTGAGCCGGCGGGTGAGGTGGAGCCCCTCCAGGGCGAACTCCAGGGCGCTGGCGGTGTGCGCCGGCGACTCGGCCTGGACCCCGAGCCGTTGCAGCAGCGGGGTGATGTCCCCCATCGGCTCCGCCTGACGGAGCATCTCATCGGAACCGACAAGGTCTCCGCTGGTCACTTCGAGCCCCTCCTCGAACTGCTCCAGCCACGGACGGAAGTCGAAGCCCGACAGCCGCTCGCGGAAGATCTCGAGCACCGCCGATGCCAGCAGCCTGCGGAGGATCTCCGCCTCTCGGCCTTCCTCGAACACCTCGAACTCGACCCGTCCCATCGATGACTGCACGGTGGAGGGCAGGTCGGAAACGCGGGGCACGGCCACCCCCTCGCCGGTGCGGAGGGCTCGTCTGATCGACGAGGCGACCATGGTTTCCTTGTTGGCGATGGTGAAACGCACGCTGACCCCGGATCGCTGGTTGACGTGACTCGATGCCCGCACCTGGCGGGTGAACTCGGCGAGGACGTCCTCGAGGACGTCGGGCACCGTGATCGGGACTTCGGGAGCAGGTGGCCGGGCTTCCTGCTGCATGATCTCGATCTCGTCGGCCCGCTCCCGGGGGTAGTGAGTTCGTATCTCGGAGCCGAACCTGTCCTTGAGCGGGGTGATGATCCGCCCCCGGTTGGTGTAGTCCTCGGGATTCGCCGAGGCGACCAGCATCACATCGAGCGGGAGCCGGATGGTGAACCCCCTGACCTGGATGTCCCGCTCCTCGAGAACGTTGAGCAGGGCGACCTGGATCCGGGCAGGGAGGTCGGGGAGCTCGTTGATGGAGAAGATCCCGCGGTTGGTCCGGGGGACGAGACCGAAGTGGATGGTGTGCTCGTCGGAGAGGTAACGGCCCTCGGCCACCCGGATCGGGTCGATGTCGCCGATCAGGTCGGCCACCGATGTGTCCGGTGTCGCCAGCTTCTCGGCGAACCTCCGCTCCCTGGGGAGCCATGCGATCGGGGTCTCCTTGCCCCGCTCGGCGAGAATCCGACGACCCTCCACCGAGACGGGCCGCAGCGGCGAGTCGTTGAGCTCGGTCCCGGCTATGACCGGGATCTCAGGGTCGAGCAGCTCGACCAAACGGCGGATGAGACGGGTCTTCGCCTGACCTCGCTCCCCGAGAAGGATGATGTCGTGCCCAGCGAGGATCGCCCGCTCCAACGCCGGGATGACCGTGTCGCCGAACCCGACGATCCCTGGGAAGAGATCGGCACCGGTGCGGAGACGCTCCACGAGGTTGTGGCGAAGCTCTTCCTTGACGGTGCGATCTGCCCATCCGGAATCCTCGAGTTCGCCGAGCGTGTTTGGCTGCTCGACTGGCGTCGGACTCACCATGTCACGGTAGGCGTCGGACGGAGGTAGGTGTGCAAACCCGGCTTCCGTGTGGTGGCGCGCTGGATACGCTGAGCACGGCGACGGCCGATAGGGCCAGTCGAGCGCCCAATGAGGACGGGGGCGAGGGTGGGAGTCGAGGCAGACCAGGACGGCAGGGTGGAGTCGAACGGGGATGCGACCGCCCGACTTGGGTCGCGCCCCACCGGCACCGTCACCTTTCTCTTCACCGACATCGAGGGGTCCACTCGTTTGCTCGATGCCCTCGGCGACGACTACGGCGCGCTCCTCGCAGAGCACGGGCGCATCCTGCGGGACGCCATCAACACCGGGGACGGGACAGTGGTAGGCATCGAGGGGGACTCTTTCTTCGCCGTCTTCCCCACCGCTCGCGGCGCGGCGCTGGCAGCGGTTACGGCCCAGCGGGGTCTGGCGGGCAACGAGTGGCCACACGACGTATCGGTCAGGGTGAGGATGGGGCTGCACACCGGGACCGCCACCCCTGTGCCCGACGGCTACATCGGGATGGATGTCCACCGGGCTGCCCGTATCGCCGCTGCCGGGCACGGCGGACAGGTCCTGCTCTCGGCAGCCACGGCCGAGTTGGTGCAGGACGCCCTCCCCGATGGTGTGACCCTTACCGATCTGGGGACCCACGCCCTACGCGACGTCCCCCAGCCGGAGCGGCTCTGCCAACTGTCGATCGACGGCCTCGAAACCGAGTTCCCCGCCATCAGAGCCGTCGGCGTCGGCACCGGCAACCTCCCCGCTCCCCTCACCACCTTCGTCGGCCGCGAGGAGGAGTTGGCTGCGCTCACCGCCCGGGTGGTCAGCCGTCCACTCGTCACGCTGGTCGGGTCCGGAGGCACCGGGAAGTCGCGGCTCGCCATCGAGGTGGGGCGGGCCGTGGACGCCGAGTTCAGCGATGGGGTCTGGTTCGTCCCGTTGGCCGACGTGACCGATCCGCGGCTGGTCGCCGACACCGTGGGGCGGACGCTCGGGATCGAAGGAGGGTCGAGTCGTCCCATGGCCGAGCGTCTCATCGACCACCTTCGGGGAAGGCGGCTCCTGTTCATATTGGACAACTGCGAGCACCTGGCCGGCGCCTGTGCCGAGCTCGTGCCGCCCGTCCTTTCCGGCGCACCCGGGGTCAGGATCCTGGCCACCAGCCGCCAGCCGCTCGGTCTGGGCGGTGAGGAGCTGGTGCCGGTGGGACCGCTCCGGTTGCCGCCGCGGGAAGTGGGACGGGAACAGGCGATGAGATCGGCCGCGGTCCAGCTGTTCATCGAGAGGGCGGCGGCGGCCAGACCTGGCTTCACCCTCGACGACGAGGACCTGGGGCGGATCGTCGAGGTGGTGCGCGGTCTCGAGGGGATACCGCTCGCCATCGAATTGGCCGCCGCTCGTGCGTCCGTGCTCACCCCGTCCCAGATCGCCGACCGCCTCGACGACAAGTTCCGACTGCTGCGCGCCGCCAGTTCTGCCGTCGAGCCCCGTCACCGCACACTCGAGGCCGCGATCGGTTGGAGCTATGAGCTGCTGACCTCCTCCGAGCAGCTCTTGTTGCAGCGTCTTTCCATCTTCGCCGGAGGTTGCACCCTCGAGGCGTGCGAGAGGGTGGTGAGCGGAGACGGCATCGACGACTTCGAGGTTCTCGACTTGCTGGCAGCGCTTGTGGAGAGGTCGTTGGTGGTCGCCGACACGGGAGGTGCGCAAGGCCGGTACCGGATGCTGGAGACGATCCGCCGCTATGCCGCCGACCGGCTGGCCGAAGGTGGAGACGAGGACGGTTGGCGGGAGCGCCATGCCACTTGGTGTGTCGAGGTGTGCGGCCTGTCACCCGAGTTGTCCGACGGCTACCGGGCGATCTCCGATGAGACGCTTGCCATGTTCGACCGGGAGCAGGACAACTTGAGGGCCGGGTTCGACTGGCTGGTGGCCGGCGGCGACGCCGAGCGGGCGCTGCGGATGATCACCGGTCTCGGGTGGTTCTGGTACATCAGGGGGTACTGGATCGAGGGCACGGATAGGGCGTTGGCCGCCCTCGCCCTGCCCACTCCAGTCCCTAACCTGGTCAGGGCGAGGGCGCTCACCGCCGTTTCCATCCTCGCCTTCCGGAGGGGGATGGACGCCTTGGTGGCGCCTCTCGCCGAGGAGGCGCTGGCGCTCGACCGCCAGCTCGGGGACCCGGCACGGATTGCCTACTCGACGATGATCTCCGGACTGGCCTGTATCGCGCTCGGGGATTACGAGCGGGAGTTCGCCCTCGGCGAGGAGGCCTACCGGATCGCTACCGAGGCTGGAGCGACGCTGGTGGCGGCGTCATCACAGTTGCTCATGGGACGGGCGGCTTCGCTGATGGGCGACTTCGAGCGCTCCATCGAGCATCAGCGGGTGTCCGAGGTGCTTTTCGCATCCATCGAGGCCACCTGGGGGGTGGCTTCCTCCCTCTTCGGTCAAGCGAACGGCGCTCTCGGGTTGGGCAGGCTCGATGAGGCCAAGGAACTGCTGGAGAGGTCAATGGCGACGGCCCGCACCATCGGCGCCCTCGACGAGTTGGGGCCCTCGCTGCTTGCCCTGGGTTACATCGCCCTGGTCCACGGGGACGAAGAGGGGGGCGAGGCGCAGCTTTCCGCCGGGTGGGAGGACATCAGGAGCAGGCGTGACTGGGGGCGGTGCGCTTGCAGTCGGCATCGTCGCCCAGTTCCTGGCGCTCGTCGGCCGCCAAGAACGGGCGCGGGCACTGCTCGAAGGGCTCTTGGAGATGGCCGAGGAGAGCGCCGACCCCAACGCCCAGGGAAGCACCCTCGTCGGGCTGGCCTGGTTCGGGGTGCTCTCCGGCGACGTGGCCGAGGCGGCTCGGCGGGCCACCCAGGTACTCGAGTTGCAGGGAGGCCGGGCGGACCACCGCGGTGTCTTCAACGGCCTCATCGCGGCGGCGCTCATCCTGCAAGCCTCCGGCGAGGTCGCCGAGGCCGCCAAGCTGGCCGCAGGTGGCACCGCCGTCCTCGCCGCAGGTGGTCTCCCCCTCCGGACGATCGAGCAAACCCTGCTCGGCACGCTCCCCACGGCCGATCCCGAACCGTCCTTCCCCACCGACCCCGTGGCCGCCGCCCGGCTTGGCATCGAAGCGGTGGCGCCATACCTGGCCGGTTGATCCCGAGCCCACCGCGCCGTGCCAGTATCGGCGGCTGACCCAGGAGCCCGATTGACCAAGTTCGCCTACTTCGCCGGCCACGAGCAGTGGCAACCGGAGCAGCTCGTCAACCACGCCCGGCTCGCCGAGCAGGCGGGTTTCGACATGGTGGTGGTGTCGGAGCACTTCCACCCGTGGGTGGACGACCACGGCGCCGCCGGCTTCGCCTTCTCGACCATCGGGGCCATGGCCGCCGCCACCACCGGTCTGGATTTCGCCACCGGCGTCACCACCCCACTGTTCCGCTTCCACCCCGGCGTCATGGCCCAGGCCGCCGCCACTCTGGACCGCCTCTGCGGGGGGCGGTTCCATCTCGGGGTGGGGACCGGGGAGAACATAAACGAGGGACCGCTCGGCTACCCCTTCCCCGGTTACGCCGAGCGGGCGGCGCGGATGGGCGAGGCTCTGGAGATCATGCGCCGCCTCCTCGACGGTGAGAAGCTGACCTACGAGGGGAGCTACTACCGCACCGACAGAGCCAAGCTCTACTCGCCGCCGATCGGCCGGGTTCCAATATGGATGGCCGCCGGTGGTCCGAAGTCGGCGGTGCTGGCAGCCCAGAAGGCCGATGGGATAATCGCCTCGGTCAAGGCTCCGGCGGACACCATCGAGCGTGTCTGCGACCCGGCGCGCCGGGCAGCCAAGGAGGCGGGGCGGCCGGCGCCGACCATCCTCGCCACACGGTGGTCGATCTTCGCCTCGTCCCCCGAGGAGGCTTGGGAAGCACTCCTCCCCTGGCGCGGACTGCGTGCACCGGGACGGCTCGAGGCGGTGGATCCAGCCGATCTGCGGAGAAAGGCCGACGAGCTACCCCGCGACGAGGTCCTCGGTCAGTACACGATCGTCTCGAGCCCGGAGGAGATCGTCGCCGCCTACCGCCCGCTGGTGGAGGACCTCGGCGCCGACGTCGTCACCTTTCAGATGACCTCACTCGACCAGGAGGGATTGATCGGGGTGCTGGGATCCGAGGTCGTACCGGAGCTGCGTGCTATCCGACCAGTCGGATTGAACAGGCCTCTCGCACTGGCCCCGTCTTCCGTCTTCCGTCTTCCGTCTTCGGCTAGAACCTCGCCAGATACCCCAGCAGCCTCCGCACCGCTTCGCTCTCGGCAGGCGGGTTGCCCCCGGCGCCACCGTGTTCGGCGGCCGCCTCGAGGCTGGTGCGGTCGCGTTGCAGCTCCCGTCGGATCTTCGCCACCTCGGGCGACCCCTCGTCCGCAACCAGCCAGTCGTGTAGTGGTGTAGCGAACCGCGCACCGAAGGTGGCGAGCAGGTCCACCTTCCATCCATCAGGGCCATTGCGCAGCACCCAGTCATGGCTTGCCCTTCTCCCGAGGCGGAACGGGACGGCGGCAAAGCGCACCGATCCCACCCGGAAACGCTCGGGGTCACCGACTTCCCCCTTTGACAGCTTGCGCCCGCTGAATGTGTTCAGGCTCTCGATGAAAGACGACCAAAACGCCGCCCGGACGCCTGGCGGCGTCCCCGCATCCACGATCTCGGACGCCTCAGCCGGATCTTCGCTCTCCACCGCGGCGAGCAGTGCGAGTTGGTCCTCATCGACCAGAGTGCTGGTTGCCTCCCAGTCCTCCCGATCGAGCGCGTCGACCAGGTCGGAGACCACCGCTCGCGGTCCCGGTGGCGGGACTGTCGTGCTCGCCGCCTCCCCGTCACCGGAGCAGCCGGCCAGCGCCAGCACCACCGCGACCAACACCGCCCGGTTCCGCATCCCGGCAGGCTACGGGTCCGGACATGGCGGGTGCCAACCCGGTCGCCGCCAGAGGCGGACTCGGGTGCCAACCCAGTCGCCGCCAGAGGCGGACTCGGGTGGCCTACTTACACTGAGCAGATGCCCAAGATCGACGGTGGCTGGATGGTGCGCGCCGTCGCCATCGGGCTGATCGCCGGGTTCCTCGCCGGACTGTTCGGGGTGGGAGGCGGCATCGTTGCGGTGCCCGGATTGGTGCTCCTGCTCGGGTTGACCCAGCATCGGGCCCACGCCACCTCGATGGCGGCGATCCTCGCCACTGCCACCGCCGCCGCCATCACCGCCGGCGCCGCCGGTTCGGTGGACTGGGTAGTCGCCGCGGTGCTCGCCTGTGGATCGGCCGTCGGCGCCTACATCGGTACCAGGCTGCTCGACCACATCTCCGAGGTCTGGCTCGCCGTTGCCTTCAGCATCCTGGCCACCGTCTCCGCGGTCAGGTTGTTCATCGAATCGGGCGAGGAGACGGCGCCGGCGACCACGGTCGTCTGGTCACCCCGGCTGGCGGTGTCGCTCGTTTTGGTCGGGCTGGTGGCGGGGACGCTTGCAGCGCTGCTCGGTGTCGGCGGCGGGATCATCTACGTGCCGGCGATGGTGCTCCTCCTGGGCATGAGCCAGCATGTCGCCCAGGGCTCATCCCTCGCCGCCATCATCCCCACCGCTGTGGTGGCGACGTTGGCCAACTTGCGGGCGGGAAGAGTCGACAAGCGCGCCGCCGTCGTCGTCGGGCTCGGCGGCATCGCCGCCGGGGTAGCCGGGGTTCAGTTGGCGCTTCGCATCGAGGGCTTCGTACTGCAGAGGATGTTCGCCGTGTTGCTGGTGCTGGTCACCATCCAAATGTTGCTCAAGGTGGTGCGGTCAACCAGGCAGCCGGCCGCTGCGGATGAGGGCTGAGCGGGCGATGGGGTCCGCCAACCCAGCCGTCCGGTAAAGCACGATGAGGTAGACCAGCCCGACCAACTCGAGTAGCCAGTTCCACGGCGTAAGCAGCGAGGCGACCACCGACGGCCAGCCCCCACCTCCGGCATCGGGAGGGAACTCGGCACCGAGCACCGGCCAGAACAACACGTCAGGCTCGGTCCAGATGGCGTCGAGCGCCAGATGGAGCAGCATGCCAATGGCAACCGCCATGAATGCCCGCCTCCTCCGACCGCGCCGGGTGGCGAGAAGCACCACCGACATGACGGCAGCCGAGACCATCAGGGTGTGAGCCAGAGTGCGTCCAGCGGGGAAGATGTCAGGGAAGAGGAGGGTGAGCGGCTTGTCGATCAGGTTGGGAAGCACCGCACCAAGCGCCAGGAGGCGCAGGTCGACCTTCGGGTCGCGGTAGACCACCCTGAAGGCGAGCACCGCCATCCCGATGTCCCAGAAGAGCACTTCGGCGCCGTGTCAATCGAGGGCGGCGTTGGCCAGGGAGTCGGCCACGGTGTTGCGCTCCCGAGGGACATGCTCCAGCCGGACCGAGCGGAACCCGGCGAGCAGCGACATCGCCCGGCGGTGAAGCGGCACCAGACCGGGCGCCTTCACCCGGTACCTGCCGGTGAGCTGGCGTACCAACAACTGGCTGTCGGCGCGCACCACCAACTCGTCCGGATCGAGCTCGGTGGCGGCCTCCAAGCCGTCGATCACCGCCTGGTATTCGGCAACGTTGTTGGTGGCGACACCTAGGGGGCGGCTCACCGTCGCCACCGGCTGCTCGTCGCCCTCCTCGTAGATCACGGCGCCGACGGCAGCGGGCCCCGGGTTGCCCCGAGCCGCACCGTCGGTGTAGAGGGTGTACCGGCCCGGCATCGTGGTTCAGGGCACCACGATGCGGCGGCAGTGGACGCACCGGGGAGGGTTCTCGGCCAATGCCTCGAGAAGCTCCGCTGGAGACAGCCGGAGGTGGCACCCCCCGCAGACCCCGTCGATGAGCCGAGCTGCGGCAACGGGGTCGCGCTGGCGGAGACCGTCATACAAAGTCATGAGCCCACCCGGCACCAACGGAGCGATGTCGGCCTTGCGGGCCTCCTTGGCTGCGATCTCGACGTCGATCACCCGCCACTCGGCGGCGACCGTCTCCTCGAGGGTCGCCTCCAGCCGGCGGGCTGCATCCAACTCGTCCCGGCTGGCCGACGCCGTTCCCTGCAGGGTCTCCCGTTGGTCGAGCAACTCGAGCACCCCTTCCTCCATGGTGCTTCGCCGGGTGCGGAGCGACTCCACCTCGTGCTGCATGTTCCCGGTCTCCCGGGCACTCATCCCCCCTGCGTAGAGTCTTCGCTCTTCCTGGGTCAACTTCTGCTCGAGCAACCCGAGCTCGCCTTCTGCCTTGTCGAGCACCAGCTCTGCCTGCTTGAGCTCCGCCTCTTCCCCAATCAGCCGGGCAGTGATCCCCTCCACCGCCTCGTGCGCCGCCCGATACTGCTCGAGCTCGGGGAGGCTCTGGCGGCGATGGAGTAACCGGTCGATCTCGGAGTCGACCTCCTGCAGGTCGAGCAGGTCGGCCAGACTGTCCAGTTCCTGCATCAGCGAAGGTCCCTCCACGGCGTCGGGTCGAGGTGGGTGAGGTCGATGGCGTCCGGCTCCATGGACCGGATGGCAGCGTACAACGCCCGGATCCCGGGTCGCTCGGTGGCGGTGTGCCCGGGGTCGAGCAACGCCACCCCTCGCTCCATGGCGAACACGGCCGAGTGATGCCGCACATCGCCGGTGACCACGGCGTCGGCGCCGACGGCCACCGCCGCTTCGATCAAATCGCCACCTGATCCGGGAATGACGGCGATTCGCCGCAGCGCCTGCTCAGCTTCCCCGGCGACCCGCAGCCCGACCGGGTCGAGCCGTTCCGCCACGATGGCGGCGAAACGGCCCAGGCTGCTCACCGGAGCGATCCCGACCCTCCCCACGAACCCGAGATTGGAGACGGTGGGGATGACGTCGAATGCCGGCTCCTCGTAGGGGTGGGCTGCCACCAAGGCGGCCAAGACTGAGTCGCGGCGCGATGCGGGCGCCACCATCTCGACCCTGATCTCGGGTGCCAGCGTGGGTGAGCCGGCCCGGCCGACGACCGGGTCGGACAGGTCGCCACCGAGAAAGGAGCCCGACCCGGGCGATCGGAATGAGCAGCGGGTGTACCGGCCGATCCGGCCGGCGCCGGCGGCAGCCATCGCCTCCACCAGCGATTCCACTGATTCGGATGGAGCGAACGTGACCACCTTGAACGTCTGGGCCAGCCTCGATCGGACCAAAAGGGGCCGGTTCTTCGATGCCCAGGGTGGTGCAGAGAGCATCGGCCGCCCCTCCGGGGACCGCGTCCCAGTTGGTGTGGACGACGGCGAGGGCGACACCCGCCGCCGCCAGCCGTAGCGCCCTGCCCCCAGGCCCCTTCCCGGCCACCAGCGAGGTGACCGGCCGGAAGAGCAGCGGGTGATACGAGACCAGGAGCGCCGGGCGCGGCTGGCAGGACAGCACAGCCTCGATCACCTGGTCGGTCACCTCATGGCACACCGCCACCGGCCCCGATTCGGCTTCCGGGTCGCCCAGTTGCAGACCGACCGGGTCCCAATGCGCCGCCTTGTCGGCCGGGGCGAGTGCGCTCAGCGCCGCCAGCGTGTCGCCCACCGTGGTCCGTTCCACGGCCTCACTCTCTCCGAAGAGAACCCGCCCCGCAAGTACGGTGCGCCCATGCCGCCCTTGATCTGCTCGTCATGTTCGACCCGATACACCGCCGATGAGCTGCGCGGTACATGCGAGCAGTGCGGCTTGCCGCTGCTTTGCGAGTACGACATCGAGCGGGTCGACCCTGTGGTGCTGGAGACCCGGTCGCGTTCGATGTGGCGATACCGCGAGGTGCTCCCCGAGGCCGAGCCCGTCACACTTGGGGAGGGATGGACCCCCCTGGTCGCTGCGGGCCCTCGGGTCTGGGTCAAAGACGAATCGGTCAACCCCACCGGGTCCTTCAAAGACCGAGGCATGGCGATGGCGGTGACCATGGCCCGTCATCTCGGGGCCAAGTCGCTAGCAGCGCCTTCCGCGGGGAACGCCGCCGTCGCCCTCGCCGCCTACGGGTTCGCCGCCGGGCTGACGGTGACGGTGGCGCTGCCCGACGACACGCCGTCGTGGTTCGTCGTCACCGCCCGATCCCACGGGGCGACGGTCCACCTCGTCGAGGGGACCATCGGTGACGCCGGCGCCTGGCTCCGCAGCAACGGTCCCCCGGGCGCCTTCGACGTCTCGACATTGCGCGAGCCCTACCGGATCGAAGGGAAGAAGATCATGGCTTACGAGCTTTGGGAGCAACTCGGGGGGTCGCTCCCCGATGTCATCGTCTATCCGACCGGAGGAGGGACCGGCCTCATCGGCATGTGGCGCGCCTTTGGAGAGATGGAGCGCCTGGGTTGGATCGGCCCGGAGCGCCCCCGCATGGTGTCGGCTCAGGTCGCCGGTTGCGACCCGGTGGTAACAGCCTTTACTGGCTCGCCATCGCCCATCGTCGACGCCAAGATTTCGCCCACCGGGCTCCGGGTTCCTTCACCGCTCGGTCTCGATCTCTGCGTCGGCGCGCTTACCGCCAGCCACGGCACCGCCGTCTCGGTGGACGAGGGCGAGATGTGGGAGGCCGCCGAGGCGATGGCGGATGCTGCGGGGGTCGATGCCGGGCCGGAGAGCGGCGCCGCTTGGGCTGCCTACAAGCGGCTGCTCCAGCAGGGATGGATCACAACCGATGACCGGGTCGCCGTCTTCAACACCGGTTCGATGACGCCCTACCAGGACGGCGTCACCAATTCGACGGTTCAAAATTAGGAGAGGTATCGTCATGTTCAACGTATCGGAGAAGAGGCGGACGTTCGATGAGGGGTAACAAGATTCTGCAGCGGCTGGTCATTTTGGTCGCGTTGTTCGGGATGCTGGCCACGACCGCAACGGCAAACGCCCAGGAGGACCCCACCGAGTTACCGCCATTCGGCACCAGCGACGACGGCGTCATTCAGACGATCCCCGGCACCTCGGCCACGCCACAGGCCAATGAGATCTATGGGTGGGAGCCTCTTTCCATCGTGGCCGGCGGGACCCAGATGCGCCGCCACTCACTCGGCACCGATCGGCTCGAGGTGTGGATCTGCGACGTTGGCGGCTCCTACAGCCTGACGGCCAACCAGGTGGCCAACGAGCTCGACAACGAGCTGGGCCCCTACTTCGACTCGGTGTCGGAGGGCCGCTACCAGCCCAACTTCGCCGCCGGCGGCACTGTGAGCGGAGGCAGCGCCTCAGACTGTCTCGGCGGCGCCGCTACCCAGACCGGTGGCAACGCCAACGCCGTGATCGTGGTTGAGAACGGCTACGTCGGGTCGGCGCTGGGCGGGCCCGGGCTTATCTGCAACGGCGGCGGGAGCTGTCCCGAGGCCCCGGATACCTTCCCCGAGAACAGCCGATACGTGCTGGCTGGCGCCGAGACGGTCAATGACGCCGCGGCCCAGGACAATGGCTTCAGCTCGGCGCTGGTGTCGGTGATCGCCCACGAGGTGGGGCACAGCCTCAACTTCCCCCACTCCTACTCCGGCGAGACCTTCATAAGCGGCCAGCTCTGGGAGTACGACAACCCGACAGACAACATGAGCGGCAACCTCACATCTGTCGACGGCTCGCCGAGCGAGACGCTGGCCGAGCCCTATCAGTCGATCGGCTTCAACCGCTATGCCGCCGGGTGGGTCGACTCGAGCCAGGTACTGCTCTATAGCGGTGGGCCACGATCGGTGAAGCTTTACAGGGCTGGTAGCTCCAACCGCCAACTGATCGTGCTCCCCCAGGGCGCCCAGGGGTTTTACGTCGTGCTCGAGACAAGGCTCAACACCACGTACGACCCCGTTCCCGGCCCAGCCCGGGGGGTCCAAGCGCACACCGTTGACCAGCGGACGTCGGCTTGCGCGGACGATCCAAACGGCCAGGGACTGGCCGCCTGCTTCAGTCTCCTCAGGGAGCACAAGCAGCGTCCTCCAAGCCCCTACGCCGCCAACCACACCCTCAAGACGGGCGACGTCCGCACCTACGGCACCTTTCAGGTCACTGTCACCGGCAAGGGCAGCGGGTTCATGAGGGTTGAGCTACTCGGTTTCTCGGACATCATCGGCAACACATTCACCACGGAGATCCTCTGGCTTGCGGGCGAGGAGATCACGCTGGGGTGCAACCCGCCGACCAATGACCACTTCTGCCCGCAGGACGAGGTGACCCGAGGCCAGATGGCCTCGTTCCTCGCCCGGGCGCTCGACCTCCCCAAGGCGAGCGAGGACTTCTTCAACGACGACGAGGGGAACACCCACGAGGACAACATCAACCGGTTGGCCGCTGCCGGCATCACCGAAGGGTGTGCCAGCAGGACAACCTTCTGCCCCGACGACAACGTCAGCAGGGCGCAGATGGCGTCGTTCCTCGCCCGGGCGCTCGACCTCCCCCAGGCGGGCAAGAACTTCTTCAACGACGACGAGGGGAACACCCACGAGGACAACATCAACCGGTTGGCCAAGTCGGGGATCACCCAGGGCTGCAACTCGAGCAACACGCAGTTCTGCCCGGAAGACCCGGTGACCCGGGGTCAGATGGCCGCCTTCCTCTACCGGGGACTGAGCGACTCCTAGTCGGAGGTCGGCCGTCGCGCCCATGAGCTGGAAGGAGCACTTCTCCCGGTTCGTGGGAGCCGAACCCGAACGGCTCCACCTCGCCGCCCACAGCCATCATCCCTGGCCGGATGTCAGTTTCGAGGCGCAGCAACAGGCCTGGATGAGACGCCGCGGCCTGGATGGACCAAAAGTGGGACCGGATCTTCGATGAGGTGATCCCCGAGGCCCAGCGGCACGTGGCCGTGGTGCTCGGCCTCCCCGACCCGACGACGATCGCCTTCGCCCCCAACACCCACGAGTTGGTGATGAGGCTTCTCTCCACCCTCCCCCGTCCGACCCGGATCCTCACCACCGACTCCGAGTTCCACAGCTTCGCCCGCCAGGCGAGCCGGCTCGAGGAGCAGGGGTTGGCGACGGTGACCAGGATCCCGCTCGAGCCACTCGGCTCTTTCCCCGACCGCTTTGCCCGGGTGGCCGCCGCCGCTGGCCACAACCTCGTCTACCTGTCACACGTCGCCTACGACTCGGGTTATGTGGTGCCCCACCTGGCCGATGTCGTCGGCGCCGTCCCCGACCCGTCGACCGCGGTTGTGATCGATGGCTACCACGGTTTCATGGCTCTGCCGACCGATCTTGGCCCGATGGCGGGTCGCGCCTTCTACACGGCGGGTGGTTACAAGTACGCCATGGCGGGGGAAGGAGCGTGTCACCTCCACTGCCCTCCCGGGTACGCCGAGCGGCCGGTGGACACCGGTTGGCTCGCCGGGTTCGGCGTCCTCGAGGAGGGCACGGGCGGAGAGGTCTCCTACCCGCCTGACGGAGCGAGGTTTCTCGGCGCCACCTTCGACCCGACCGGGCTCTACCGGTTCAACGCGGTGCAGCGATGGCTCGCCGCGCTGGGGATTGACGTCGCCGCTATCCACGATCACGTCGTCACTATCCAGGAGGCCCTGCTCGACCGGCTCGCCACACACCCAATCGCCGCGCTCGATCTCGGCACGCTGTTTCCCGACCGCTCGGCGCCAGCGCGGGGACACTTCCTCACCTTCCGTACGCCGCATGCCACCGCTATTCAGCGGCGGCTCCTCGACCACCGGGTGATCGTGGACGCCAGGGGAGACCGGGTCCGGATCGGCTTGGGGATCTACCACGACCCCGACGAGGTCGAACTGATGCACCAGCGGCTGGCGTCGGCTCTCGACTAGTTGCGGCTACCGTCGCCATGGCAGCGGAGGAGCCGTTCGATCCTGCACGTGATCAAGCCGGACCAGCGGGTGGAGGACCACGCCAGTGGTGCCATGCTCCGCGAGGCCGCCATCGCCGGGGCGACTACCGGTGCCGAGCGGCTCTGGGTGGGGTACGTGGAGTTGCCACCCGGGTCGCAATCGGCGGTCCATCACCACGGCATCGCTGAGAGCGCCATATACGTGATCTCCGGGCAGGCTCGTTTCATCTCGGGCGACACGCTGGCCGATGTGCAGGACGCGGATCCTGGCGATTTTGTCTGGGTTGGGCCCCACGAGGTACATGTTGAGCTGAACCGAAGCGATACCGAGCCGGTGCGCATGGTGGTGGCTCGCTCCACCCAGGAGGGGATCGTGGTCAACCTCGATCCCCCACCGGAGTGGACACCTCCAGGGTGAGCCTCAGGCGTTGGGTCGTACTCTCACCACGCGGAAGCTGAATCGAGCCGTCCTCGAGCGCCAACTACTCCTCCGCCGGCGCCGGCTTGCTGTCGACCGAGCGGTGGAGCGGGTGGCCGGTATGCAGTCGCAGTACGCCCCATCGCCCTACATCCGCCTCTGGTCGAGCCTCGAGGGTTTCGCCCTCGGCGACCTGACGGCCGCATTGGAGAAACGCCGTGTGGTGCAAGCCACTCTGATGCGCTCCACCATCCACATCGTCTCCGCCGGCGACTTCTGGCTGCTGGCCGCCGGCGTGGGGCCGTCGCGCCAGGAGTGGTGGCTGCGGACCCAGGGTGGCGGTGATGCCCGCGGGTTCGATTTCGAAGCTGCTGCGGCAACGCTTCGGGCCACCCTCGTCGGGCGGGTGTGGCCGCGCAAGGAACTGGACACGGTGCTCGCCGAGTTGGGGTCCTCGGTCTGGGCCGGTGTCTGGGTCCCCATGGTCCGGATCCCACCTTCCGGCACCTGGGAGCGGCGCCGTGCCGATCGGTTCCAGCTGGCGGAGGAGTGGTTGGGGCCTTCGGACGCTGGGGAGGAGCTCGGGTTGGAGCATCTCTTGCGCCGCTACCTGGGCGGTTTCGGTCCAGCGACTCTGGGAGACGCCGCCTCATGGGCCGGTGTCCCATCCGGCAAGCTCGCCGAGGCTACGCAGCGATTCCGGCTCCGCACCTTCCTCGGTCCCGACGGCACCAAACTGATCGACCTGCCCCGTGCCCCCTGCCCCCTGCCGATACTCCGGCTCCGCCGCGGTTTCTCGGCACCTGGGATGCCGCCCTACTGGTCCATTGCCGGAGGGCCCTGATCATCCCCGAGGAGTACCGCTCCCGGATCTTCCACACCAAGGCTCCCCAGTCCTACCCCACTTTCCTGGTGGACGGATCGGTCCGTGGCACCTGGAGAACAGAACGGTCCGGAGGCAGGGCGATGTTGAGGATCGAGCCGTTCGAACGGCTCCCCAAAGTAGATGTCGGTTCGTTGAAAGAGGAAGCCGCCAGGCTCATCCGGTTCGTCGAGCCTGATGCAGAAACCCACGAGGTGACGGTCGCCCGACCCAGCTGATCCGATCGCAGTCGGTATAGCCTCGCCCTCGAGGGTCGACCAGGGAGGTGCCCATGTGCGTCACCAATCTCCACCGGCACGATGAAGGCGTGAGCCGCCGAGGATTCCTCAAGGCAGGAGCCGCTGCCGCCCTGGGAGCGGCGGCCACAGTGGCCGGCCCTGTTGCCCCGGTGATGGCCGCCCGTGGGAAGCCCGATCGGATCGCGGACCTGACCCACGTCTTCACCGAGGGCTTCCCGATGTACGTCGGGCCCAACCCTGTCGCAGAACCACTGGCCACGTTCGAGGACGACGGCTTCTACTCGCAGGTCTGGACCTTCGCCGAGCACTCCGGTACCCACGTAGACGTCCCCGGCCACTTCGTCGAGGGAAACCGACTCGCCCATGAGCTGACACCCGACGAGTTGATGGCGCCGCTGGCCGTGATCGACATCTCCGACCGCGCCGCCGTCGATCCGGACGCTGCGGTCACCGTCGCCGACATACGCGGCTTCGAGCGCCGACATGGGCGGATCCCACGGGGAGCGCTTGTTTGCGAGTACTCGGGCTGGGAGGTCCGGGTGGGCGACGAAGAGGCATATCGCAATACCGGACCCGACGGGTTGTTCCACTTTCCCGGGTTCAGCGGTGAAGCGGTCGAGTTTCTCCTCGACCGAAGGCAGATAACCGGGATCGGGGTGGACACCCTCAGCCTCGACATCGGGGCCTCGACCACGTTCGAGGTCCACGTCACGCTGCTCGGCGCCGACCACTTCGGCGTGGAGAACATGGCCAACCTGAGCGAAGTCCCCCCGAGCGGGGCGACCGTGTTCGTGGGTCTCGTCCCGTGGGAGAACGGCTCGGGAGGACCTTGCCGCGCCATCGCCACCTGGTGATCAGCGTGGCTTGACCAGCGGAGCGAGAGCTTCGACAGCCGCCTCGACGTGCGAGTCGGTGTTGTAGACGTGGAACGAGATACGAACCTCGCCGGCACGCACCGCGGCGACAATGGTCCTCGCGGAGAGCATCGCCTTGACCCTTCGTGGGTCGTCCGATGTCGGGACACCGAGCACCGAGGATCCGGTTGGTTCCAGCCCGAGCGCTTCGGCCGCCTTCGTCGCCAGCCCGACACACCACGTTTGACGGTCGGCAGCCGCGACGGAGCCCAGCAATTCGAGCGAGCGCCGCGCACCGGCCCAAGGGTGCCAGGCAAGGGATACGTCGAGCCCGGGAGCACCGTCGGCCAGGTCGTCGGGTTCGGTGGTGAAGAAATCGGCGCCGGGCCGGAGCCCGCGCCAGGATGCCGTCAGGGCTGGAGGTACTCGGGCTGCTTCGCCGACGTGGAGGAACGCCACCCCCCTGGGGCACAGCAGGTGCTTGTAGGCGGCGGCGACCAGATAGTCGATGTGGAGCCGGTCGGCATCTAGCGGGAGGATCCCGGCCGAGTGGCTGGCGTCGACTAGTACCTGTGCTCCCACCGAACGGGCCGCTGCCGCCAGCGAGATGAGGTCTTGTGTTGCGCCCCCGTTCGAACGGACATGGCTGGTGGCGACCAAGGTGACGGTGCCATCGACCGCGTCGGGGAGGGCCGCGAACGGGGCGGTCCGCACATCGGCGCCGGCGAGCCGAGCCGCAACCACCAGTGGGAGTGACAGCGAGGCGAACTCCCCATCTGGGATGAGGACGACCGACCGGTCATCGAGCGTGGCCCCCACCAACGCCACGGCTACCGAAACCGTGGGCATCAGCGCCACCCTGAGGGGATCTCCACCCAGTATGGGGGCGATCAACTCACGGCATGCTTCGCCGGCCGGCTCCCAATCCTCCTCGAACACCGCGGTGCCCGACCACCAACCCGCGGCCGCCTCGACCAGGGCGTGGAGGGTGGCGGTGGGCGGAAGGCCATATGTCGCCGTGTCCAGGTAGACCTGACGGGTCGGAGCGAACAACTGGAGCAGCTCGCGGCTGCCCGGTTGAAGTGTGGAGCCGATCATCGGATACCGTTCTAGCCGTTGCGCGGCTCCGCCATTGAGGAGGGATCCGATTGAGCGCTGATGACGCCATCCCCGGCTGGGTCGACCCGGCGACTTACAGCGAGATCGTGGCGACAGAGGGCCATCGGATTGCGGACGTGGCCAGAGATGGGCCGCTCGACGCCAAGGTCCCCCACATGAAGCGGTGGCGAATGCAGGACGTGGTCGCCCATCTTGGTGGTGTCCACCGGTGGGCGACCCAGATCGTGTCGACCTGCTCGTGGGACGGTTCCGGCTTTCACCGCGGCCGAGACGAAGGGGAAACGCTGATCAGGTGGTTCGAGCAAGGTGTCGAGGATCTGACCGCAGCGCTCGAGGCTGCCGACCCTACGGCGAAATGCCCCAACTTCTCACCGGGTAGCCCACAGGTCGCCGGTTTCTGGAGGCGCCGACAGGCGCACGAAACCACCGTCCACCGCTGGGACGCCGAATCGGCGAGTGGCTCCATCACTCCGATCGCTCCCCTGGTGGCCACCGACAGCATCGACGAATTGCTCCACACCTTCACCCGCACCCGCGGCCATCAGGTGCTCGACGACGTGTTGGAGCTGTTGACTATCGACACCGGCGCGGCGTGGACACTGACGCCGATAGCCAAACCCGGCCGGGTGGAGGTGTTACGAGGCAAGCCGGTCGACGCGGCGGCGACCGTCTCCGGCTCTGCCGAGGATCTCGTCCTGGCGTTGTGGCACCGCCTCCCTATCGAGGAAACTTCGCTGACGATCGCCGGCCAGGCCGATGCAGCAGTCGGTTTCATCAACGGCCCGGTCACGTCCTGACCCGTGTGCCCGGGTTCACACGCGACTCCTAAACCGATCCGATCGCTGACCCCGATCAGGCCAAGCCGAACCAGGGCTCCCGCGCCAGCTCTGCCTCAAGGATGGCGCGGTCCTCCGGGTCGGTGAGCGCCGCGGTGAGCTCGACCGCTGTCGCTCGATGCTTCTCCGCGGCGGCGCCATCGCCGAGGCCGGCCAGGGCGCGAGCCAGCGCCTCGTGGCCGAAAGGCTCGTCCCATGCTTCCATCACGTCGGGGTGGGCCTCGATCAGCTCCAGACAGCGGCGGGCGTGGCGGGCGCCCAATTCGTAGTCGCCGATCTTGACCGCCATCCGAGCGATGAGGTGCTCCCCCCTGGCATGGTTCGCTTCGTTGCCGACCTGGATCCAGTGGTAGGCCGACGCGTAGGCGGAGTAGAGGAGGCGCTCCTTGGTCTCAACCGGGCTGTCACGCCCGACGGACGGGTCCTCGATCGCATCCCACATCCCGTTGTTGAGCTGGACCCCGAACCAACGGTGGAGGTCGCGCTGCTCGATCATCCGCTCCCCCACCTCGGCGCTCAACTGGTTCCAACCGTCGAACCCGTACTCGCGCGCCAAGACGAACTGAGCGTCCCTGAGAGCCAATCCATCCCACCCGCTCTCGGCGGGATCTCGATCCCAACGAGCGACCCGGCGCCGCGCCTCACGGTCGCCCGAGCGTGCCGCCCGTCGCAGTTCCTTGGCCTGCTTCTTGAGCTGGGTGATCGTCGCCTGCGGTGGAAGCTCCAGCACCGTTTCTGCGGCCATGTCGACCTTCCTTCCTCACCGGTGTCCGCTGATCCCGGGCGGAAGAAAGATCGCCTGGTGAGATGGTCGATCGGGTGAGCTCAGCTCTTGCCGCGGACCAGAGGCGCCCCGACGCGCACTGTCGGCGACTCTAGTCAGGCGGTGGTGCACTCCCAGACGCCGATGCTCCACAGCATCCGGCTGCCCCGTTGGGTGACGTGGACCATCCCCTGGCGCATCAGCTTGGCGAGGACCTCGCTGTCGGCGAGTGCTTGCGGCAACGGGACAACCCGCTCCGCCAGCCGCCGCATCGAACCGAACAAGGCACGTGCCGCCGAGATCAGCGTCGACTCGTCCTGTATCGATCCGGCGGGGAGGAGAAGCCTCCCCGAGGTCTGCAGCCGCTCGATGGCCCCTCTGAGCATCCGGATGGGAAGCTCGATGCCGCTGGGTCCGCCGCCGCTTCCGCTCGGGAACCAACCGCTCTCCCGCGCCAGGTCGTCGGGTATGCCCGACACGTCGCCGACGATCAGGTCGGCGCGTACGTCGGCCGGTATCGGGTCGAATAGGTCGCCTTGGAGGAACTCGATGTTGTCGGCAACTCCGTGCCTCGCCGCGTTGCGCGAGCCGATCTCGACCACGTCAGGAGCGGTGTCGGTGGCGTACACCCTCCGCGATCCGAGTTTGGCGGCGAGGATGGCCAGCACTCCCGAACCTGTTCCGACATCGATGACTGTGTCGTTGGGGGACACCGTCATGTTGTCGGCCAGCATGCGAGTGACCGTGCTGGGTCGGAAGGTGGTTTCGGAAACCTCGAGTGTGAGCGGTCCGACCTGTGTGTTGAATGTGAGTTCGTCCACCATCGGCTCCTTGTCGCGTTTAGGTGGGATGCACAACGATACGCCATCCAAGGCGCTGGGTGCGGCGCCAGCGGCGCGATACGGCGGCTGGAGCCGCTGCCAGCGGTCGAAGGCCCGGATCAGGTTACCTGTAAATGTCGCCTGTGAGGTACTTGAGACCCGAGTCGGGCTGGACTGTCACCACTTGATGACCACTCCCCAACCGCTGTGCGAGGCTGAGGGCGGCAACCAGGTTCGCCCCGCCCGATCGCCCGGTCCAGATGCCCTCGTGACGCGCCGCCCTTCTCGCCATCACCCCAGCTTCGGCGGTTGAAACGGTGATCACCTCGTCCCATCCGCCGTCTTCGAGGAGGGGTGGGATGAACCCGACTCCGCCGCCCTCGATGTGGTGTGTCCCGGCCGGACGACCCGACATCACGGCGGACTCTTCCGGTTCCACGGTGACCCGCCGCATCTCTGGCCAGCGCTCCCGCAATGCTGTGGTCGCCCCGAGGAAGCACCCCCCGACGCCGACGTATGCGCAGAAAGCGTCGACCGGTCGGTCGCCGAGTTGATCCACGATCTCCTCGCCGATCTCGCGGTAGCCGTCGAGCGCATCCCTGTTGTGGAACTGGTCGGTGGGGAATCCGCCGGTCTCGGCGACTATCTCGGCGGCCCTCGCCATCATCCGCGGGATCAGGTCGGGTGTGATGCCGTCGGGACTGTCGATGATGTCGAGCTCCGCCCCGAACACCGCCATCGTCCGCAGCTTCTCTTCGGAGAAAGCGGTGGAGCTGACGATCCGCAGCGGGTACCCCTTCACCGAGCAAACGAAAGCCAGCGAACTGCCCGTCGAGCCGCCGGTGTACTCCACCACCGTCTGTCCGGGCTGCAGCCTGCCCGCCCGCTCGGCGCCCTCGATCATGGCGAGGGCCATGCGGTCCTTGTAGCTGCCGGTCGGGTTGGCCGCCTCGAGCTTGACCCAGACTTCGGCGTCGTCGGGGCCGGTGAGCGCCGACAACCGTACGATTGGTGTGTGCCCAATGCCGGCCAGGGCGCCGATTCGCTCGGTGACTGCCATCGACCGATTGTGCCACGGCACTCAACCGCCCCTCGCCGAGCCGATGATCCGTAGGTAGCGTCATCTGATGGCCGACTCGTTCCCAGATGACCCGGTGGATCAGCTGCGCCGGATCTGCCTCGAGTTGCCGGAAGTGACCGAGCGGCTAAGTCACGGGGAGCCGACCTGGTTCGTCAACGAGAAGACGACCGTGGCGACCCTCGATGATCACCACCATGGTGCCGACCACCTGGGGTTCTGGTGCCCCGCGGCTCCCGGGGCGCAACAGCACCTGATCGAGCGTGACCCGATACAGTTCTTCCGCCCTCCTTACGTCGGAGTGCGCGGCTGGATCGGGGTGCGCATCGACCGAGACCCCGACTGGGGCGAGATCGCCGCCATCGTCGAAGACGCCTACCGGCTGGTCGCCCCGAGACGCTTGGTCGCGCTCCTCGACGGGTGATCGGCGACGATCCGCTGGGCGTATTCTCTCGGCATGGCGTACAACCAGGGTCTCGCCGACGACCTACGGGCCAGACTGGGAGAGCATCGCGGGCTCTCCGAGCGCGAGATGTTCGGAGGCATCGGATTCATGATCAACGGGAACATGGCCGTCGGTGTGAGTGGCGACGATCTCATGGTCAGGGTGGGCAAGGATGCCCACGATGAGGCGCTCTCCAAGCCGGGTGCCCGGGACTTCGACATGAGCGGGAGGGCGATGCGGGGCTGGATCCTCGTCTCCCCCGAGGGACTTGCCACCGAGCAGGACCTGGGACGCTGGATCGACCAGGGTGTCGCCTTCGCCGAAGGTCTCCCACCCAAATAGCCGCAACCTGAGGCTGTGAGGGCGCCTGGCGACAGCCATTGCATCACGTTCGTGGCGGACGGTTCGCCGTTCAGCCGGGTTTGGGACGGTCGTCGAGTTCCACCCGTACCTCGACGGTGTCACCGACCTCGACGCCGGCGGCCTTCATCATCTGCTTGCTGACGCTCATGGCGAGGACTCCGCCGCCGGCCGGCATCGTGTTGGAGGCGAACTCGTGGCCGTTGAGCGTCCCTCGCACCCGAAGCTGCTTGAGCCCACCGAGGGCGTCGGCGCGATCGGCGGGTAAATCGATTACAGCAAGACCGCCCGTGGCACCCGGCTTCCAGCGCCTGATGACAGCCGAGAACGACTCCATGTCGGCCATTCCCACCGAGTCTACGTGGCTCTAAACCTCGCTGATGAGCCCGGTTTCGATTGCCCTTGCCCGGTCGCGCCAGATGGCCATGGCGGTGTTCATCTTGAGGAACCCGAGCTTCGAATAGAAGCCCTCGGTACCGGGATTGGCGTAGAGGAGGATCTTCTTGTGCTCGGCGGCCATATCGACGAGCCGCCGGATTATGGCGCTGCCCAGGCCTTTTCTCTGGTGATCGGGATGCACCGCCACGTCGGCGATGTAGGCGGTGTCCAGTCCATCGGCTAGAACCCGACCGGCCCCGACGAGGCGGCTTTCCTCACAGACGAAGCACTTGAACATGCTGTTGCCGAAGACGGTCATCAGGCTCTGTGGCGGTTTGTCGCCCAGCGGCGCCACCCGGTACAGCGCCGACAGCTCCTCCCAGTCCACCGAGGCGTCGTCTGTGGCCCACGCATATCTGTCGGCGCTCGCCACCGTTGGCTCTCCTGCGATCAGGTTCTCCTCAAGCTCAACGCCCCGAGGTACCCGGGAGCGGATACGAGCATGCTACGGGCGAGGAGCCCAGGCGCCCAAGGCTGCGGTTTGACCCGCAGACTAGTATCTGTTAGATATATCTATCAGATATAAGGGAGAACTGTGAGGACCAGTCAGACGGACACCGCGGTCCTGGGCGCGTTGAGTGTCACGCCGATGACGGGCTACGCCGTGAGGGAGTCGATCAGGGACGTGCTCGGTCACTTCTGGAACGAGAGCTTCGGTCAGATATACCCGGCCCTTGCTCGGCTCGAGAAGGCCAAACTCATCAGGCGGAAGGGGGGCAAGCGGACCGCTTCCTCGGTATTTGCCATCACACCAGCCGGCACAGAGCGGTTGAGGCAATTGCTCTCCGAACCCGTTCAGGTGGTGCCTCCCCGCAATGGGCTCATGCTCAGGCTGTTCTTTGGACGACAGATCGGGCCCGATGCCTGCCGGGCCCTGTTGGCCCAGGCCAGGGCCGATGCCGAACAACGACTCGCTGAGTACCGAGCAATCCGACACGAAATCGACACCGAAGATGAGCTTGCCCCCGATCGCCCATATTGGCTGCTCACCATCTCTGCCGGAGAGCACAACACCAGAGCGGCCCTCGCCTGGGTTGACGAATCGCTCGCCGCCCTCGACAGCCTCGCAGCCGGACCGGATACCCAATGAGCGTCGAGCGCGATCTACAGCTAGCAATCGATCGGGTTGGCGAGGAGCCCGATATCGCCGGGCTGGTGGTGCGGGTCGAGAGCGAGGACAAGACCCTTGTCTGGGAGGGATCCATGGGCGAACTGGATCCCGAGCGACCGTTCTTCGTCGCAAGCACCACCAAGCTCTACACGACAGCAATCGTCCTTCGGTTGAGCGAGCGAGGGTGTTTCAACCTCGATGACAGGCTGGTCGACCTGGTCGATCCCGACCTCGTTACGCGGGATCCACGTCTTTCGGGGGATCGATCGCACCGACCAGATCACGGTGCGCCACCTGATGGCGCAGACCTCCGGCCTTCCCGACTACTTCGGCGGGCGACGGCGTGGCGGCAAGACCCTGGAGCACACGTTGCGCAGCGGCTCCGATGTGGGCTGGACACTGCACAACGTGTTGGAGGCGGCGCGTGAAATGGGTCCGGCCTTCTTGCCCGGTGCACCGGGTCGCGCTCTCTACTCGGACACGAATTTCCAACTTCTGGGCCGTCTGATCGAAGAGGCCACCGGTGTCAGCTATGCCGACTCGCTCCGGGGCGAGATCGTCGGTCCCCTCGGGCTCGATCACACCTGGCTATACACAGACCCGGCCGACGACCGGGTCCTGCCGCTCCGCGACGGACGCCACCGACTCGACATACCGAACGCGATGGCCTCGAGCGGTCCCGACGGCGGCATCGCGGCGACCGTCGGCGACCTGATGGGCTTCCTGCGCGGGTTCTTCGAAGGCCGCCTTTTCGATCCCGCGATCGTCACCCAGCTCCAGCGGTACAACCGGATCTTCTTCCCGCTCGAGTACGGGATCGGCTTTGCCCGCTTCCGCCTCCCGAGGATCTTCTCGCCGTGGGCACCAGCACCGGAACTGATCGGCCACTCGGGGCTGTCCGGCGCCTTCGCGTTCTTCGCACCGGAGCGACACATGTACCTGGCCGGCACGGTTAACAACCTTGCCCGCCCCAGCCGACCGTTCCGATTGATGCTGCGACTACTCCAGAGGCTGCGCCAAGGCTGACCGTGTCTTTGCGGACATTGCCCTTTCGGCCATTCGTCGCTCTCGCATCCGAATTCCGGTCGAGGTGCCCTGGCAATGTGATGGTATTATAGTGGTATGCGAACTACCATCGACAAGGCAGGCAGAGTGGTCATCCCAAAGATCCTCAGAGAGTCGCTCGGCTTGGTCCCGGGAGAGGTGGAAATCACACGGGATGGGGCGGGAGTACGGGTCGAGCCGGTAGCTGGCACCGGGGCCAAGGAGCGCGCCGGACGCTTGATCATCAGTGGGGACCTCGCCATCACCGATGACGACGTCCGCTCGCTGCGCCTAGCCGACCAGCGGTGACCGACCCCGACCTGTTGGTGGACACCTCCGTGGCGGTGGCACTGGTCTTGGAGAGCCATGAGGCGCATGAGGTGACCTTCACCGCGCTGGACGAACACGTTCTCGGCTTGGCCGGTCATGCTTGGTTCGAGACATACTCCGTACTGACCCGTCTCCCTTCTCCGCTGAGACGCGTGCCCATCGAGATCACCGAAATCATGCGGCGCAACTTCCCCGAGTCGAGGTTTCTCCCTGAGGGGGCCGCCAACGACCTTGCGTCGCGTCTCGCCGGGCTCGGCATTGCCGGCGGAGCGGTCTACGACGCGTTGGTTGCTCAGGTGGCCGTGACCCATGGGCTCCCCATCGCCACCCGCGATCAACGAGCGATGGACGTCTACCGCGCACTGGAAGCCAGGGTCCGATTCATCGCTTGATCACGACGAGGCGGCTTCTGCTGGTTCCGAACGCTCATCGGCGACGGCAGTTCAACGCGAGACCGGCACCCACCCACAGCTCCGGTGCTGCCTGGTCTGTCCCGCCATCCTCGCTCTACGGCGCGGCTGGAGCTTGCAGAAATCGGCTGGCCCGCTTCACTCGACCAGGGCGTGCTCGCAATCAAGAGCACGGGATTCATCCACGACGTAGCGGCTTGGGCCGCGCATCAAGACGCCGGGGAGAGTTTCATGGAGCGGTTCAACGCCTTGGATGCTGTGGGTATGGCGATGACCGAGCATGCGGTGGTGATCGCCGGAGGAGGTCCGACCGGGCTGATGTTGGCGGGTGAGCTGGCGCTGGCGGGCGTCGACGTTGTAATCGTCGAGCGACGCACCAGTCAGGACCTCGATGGTTCGCGAGCCGGGGGTCTTCACGCCCGCACCATCGAGGTGCTTGATCAGCGTGGCATCGCGGAACGCTTCCTCTCGGAGGGCCAGGAGCATCCGTTCGTGGGCTACGCCGGGACCTTCTTGGACATCAGCGACTTCCCCACCCGCCACAACTACATCCTTGCGCTGTGGCAGAGCCGGATCGAGCCCCTCCTGGCCGGCTGGGTCGATGAGCTCGGGGTGCCGATCCACCGCCGCCGCGAGGTGGTCGGCTTCACCCAGGACGACAGCGGCGTCGATGTCGAGGTGTCCGGCGACACGACACTTCGAGCCCAGTATCTCATCGGGTGCGATGGGGGACGCAGCCTGGTGCGCAAAACGGCCGGCATCGACTTCCCGGGCTGGGATCCGACGACCAGCTACCTGATCGCCCAGGTCGAGATGAACGAGGAGCCGGAGATCGGCATGCGCCCGGAGGGTGGTGGCATCGGCCCCGTCAACCGGGAGGAGGGTGGAAGCCCGTACGGGGTCGTATTGCTCGAGAAGGAGATCGAACACACCGGCGAGCCCACCCTGCAGTACCTGCGCGAGACGCTCGTCGCCGCCTATGGGACCGACTACGGAGCGCACAGTCCCACCTGGATCTCCCGGTTCACCGACATGTGCCGCCAGGCGGCGTCCTACCGCGAGGGACGCGTGCTGCTCGCAGGCGATGCCGCACACGTCCATGGCCCGCAGGGCGGGCAGGGCCTCAACACCGGCGTGCAGGATGCCGTGAACCTGGGATGGAAGCTGGCCCAGGTGGTCAACAAGACATCACCCGAGAGCCTCCTGGACACCTACCACGCCGAACGGCATCCGGTCGGAGCCCGGGTGTTGCACAACACCATGGGGCAGGTCGCGCTCAGCCGCATCGACGAGCGCAGCAAGGCACTGCGCGACACCGTGCTCGACCTGCTGAGCATGGACGAGCCGCGCAAGCGCATCGCCGCGATGATCTCCGGTCTCGACATCCACTACGACCTCGGCGAGGGACACCCGCTGCTTGGGCGGCGCATGCCCGACCTCGACCTGCACACCGCCGACGGCCCCACGCGACTATTCACCCTGCTGCACGACGCCCGGCCCGTGCTTCTCAACTTCGGTGAACCCGGCGGCTTCGACATTTCTCCTTGGGCGAATCGAGTCCGGTTGGTCGACGCCACACACGAAGGCATGGTGGAGCTCCCGCTCCTTGGCGAGACCGCTGCGCCCCCGGCCGTGTTGATCCGACCCGACGGGTACGTCGCCTGGACAGGAGACCTCACGGACCCGGGGCTCCCTGACGCGCTAACCACCTGGTTCGGACCACCGACAGCTGCGTAGCGGGGAAGGGACACCGCAGCCCGCGACCCTGTGACCTGGTGTTTTGTGGTGGGCGTTGAGGGACTCGAACCCCCGGCCTCTTCCTTGTAAGAGAAGACCCGCGCGATCCCCTGACCTGGGGAAACAGTCAGAAACCGCCTCTCACCAGCGGAAACGAGTTCTCAACGTCTCACATTAGTTCCCATTGTTTCTCATCGTCTCGCGGCCCAAACGTGGCCCAAGAATGAGATTTGGTCTCAAAGAACGCCGCCGCATGGTCGGCGACCTGACACTCGCCTACAACGGCCTGGAGATGGCCGCCGAACCCGGCCTCACCCTCACCATCTACTCCGCCGAACCCGGGTCCCCATCCGACGAGGCTCCGCCTGCCCGCCTCATGGGCGGCATCCGAGGAAGCCGCCTCACACGACGAGCTCGCAACCGATCGACACGAGCTCTAGAGCCGAGCCACCGTCGGCTTCTCGGATGTTCATGTGGGCGAACCACGAACCGGCGAACGGCTCTCGAGCAGCGGCACGCCACGCGTCGAGCAACTTGAGCCTACCGAGGGCGGCGTTCCAGAACGCTCAGCAGCCGGTTGGTACTCGAAGAACGTGTCGAGTCTCATGACCAGTCCCGCGGGGTAGATCCGGCCTTCCAGACTCCGGGCAGGTGATCATGTGCGCGAAAAGTGCCGAGCGAGAAGGAGGCGGTGGTCGTATGGGCACGTCCGCACCGCATGACGGCAGCAGCGGCTTCCCGGTCGGGGCGGGAGTGCTGCTTGGTGTTGGGCTGGGCGGCTTCTTCGATGGGATCCTGTTCCACCAGATCTTGCAGTGGCACCATCTCCTCAGCAGCGCGGGCTACCCACCTGACAGCGTTCCGAACCTGCGAGTCAACACACTATGGGACGGCCTGTTCCATGCTTCCACATACGTGTTCACCCTCCTGGGCCTCGCAATCCTCTGGCGTACCGGACACCGAACCCATTTGCACTGGTCAGGTCGTATGTTGGCGGGCACGCTCCTGGTGGGCTGGGGACTGTTCAACGTCATCGAGGGGATAGTCGACCACCATCTACTCGGCATACATCACGTCAACGAGACCGTGTCGCCCGCGCAGTGGATCTGGTGGGACGTTGCCTTTCTCATCTGGGGTGTTGCCATGGTGAGCGGAGGCTGGCTTTGCTCCGGCGCGGGCAGCAAGAGTCGGCATCGTGAGATTGGTCTCGGGCGGCGGTGATCCTCGACGCAGCCGAGCAGCCGTCGCATGTGTGAGCGTTCCGATCCCTTTCCCGAGGAGCCAGCCGGCTATGACATCGCTGGGGTGGTGCACTCCGGTGTAGACCCGGGAGAGTCCGATCGCGGCGGCGAGGGCATTGAGTGGGATTCGCATACGGGGATATGCCGCGCCCACGGCGCGAGTGAACGCGGCGGCAGATGCGGTGTGGCCGGAGGGCATCGAGGATGAACCCGGCGTCGGGAGACGTCGCGCCTCGGGCACCTGATCGGTCGGTCGCCGTCTCCGGAAGAGGCTCTTGGCCACCAGGTTGGCGAGAAACGAGGTGATCGCCACTGCCGCCAGGCCCTCCACTGCTGTCCTGCGGCCCTTCTTGCCGCCGGCGAGCGACATCGCCGCGGCCAGTGCGATCCAGATCTTGGAGTGCGATGCCGCCTGCGACAATGCGGGCATGAGGCGGTCCATCGCAGGGGACTCCCACCCCGCGATCCGCTCGAACACCGCCTCGTCGATCTCGTCGAGCCGTCGCAACAGGGGCGATTTGGAGTCCACCTCGCTCGGTCGGGGCAAGGTGGGCGAGCCGCTCAGATGGATGATGACGCGCTCGTTTAGTTGCTCGATCGAATCTTTGAGACTCCTCGATTGGGTCTGTCTCGGGATGAGAACGCGGAGCGACTTCGGCGCGATCGCCACTTCGATGGGGGCCTGGAAGTGCCTCAGCTCTCCGTCGACGCCGACCTGGATGCTGGCGGGATCGGCGTGAACTGTGAGCTTCTGAGCTTCCCAGCGGGTGAAGGCGGCAGGCCCGCGCTTCTGGCGCGATCGACGGTCGGCCAGGATGATTCCCAGCGTGCCGGTGTCGAGCGCGGGGCGTCTGGCGAAGTCAGGCGGTCCGATGAATCGGTAGGGGTTGTTCGAGGCGAGCAGCACCTCGATGTCTGAGACGACGCGGCCGTCGGGCATGGTGAGGGTGATCTGGGTTTCGGGATGACTGACCGTGTCGACCGCGGCGTCGGCCATGCTCCGGGCTCTGTGGCTGCGGTACTCGGGGTCGGCTACGGCTCGGGGGTAGAGGCCAAAGGACACGTTGTTGAGGAAGACCTGCCCGGCCACGATGCCGACGTCGATCAACTTCTCAGAGCCGTCGAGGGCGGCGTCGAGGGACTGCAGGGGATGGCTGCGGTCCAGCCCGAGATCCATGGCGAAGTGGTTGCGGGTCCCCACCGGTACACAGGAAAAGGGGACGTCCCGGGCCATCGCAACGTCGGCAACGATCGCCAGCGAACCGTCACCTCCAGCCATCATGAGGTGGTCGC
>CAWACT010000005.1:0-25401 GCA_963780745.1 uncultured Actinomycetes bacterium
ACCCCGGCCGCTCAGGTGGCGGGGCGCAGGTCGAGACGTCTGAGCAGTTGGGCGTTCAAGGCGACGATCACCGTCGAAGCGCTCATCAGCACGGCCGCCGCGGCGGGATCGAGGACGATCCCGGCCCATGCCAGCGCCCCGGCGGCGAGGGGGATGGCGACCAGGTTGTAGCCGGTGGCCCACACCAGGTTCTCGACCATCTTGCGATACCCGGCCCGCGACAGCTTGACGGTGGCGACTACACCCCGCGGATCGTCGGAGGCGAGAACGATCCCGGCCGACTCGATGGCGACGTCGGTGCCGGCGCCGACGGCGATGCCGACATCGGCCTGAGCCAGCGCCGGAGCGTCGTTCACCCCATCGCCGACCATCGCCACCCGGAGACCCTCGTCCTGCAGGTCGACGACGATGGAGTGCTTGTCCTCGGGGAGGATCTCGGCATGGATCTCGTCGATGCCCAACGCCTCCCCCACCGCGTCGGCGACTTGGCGGGCGTCGCCGGTGACCATCTGCACCCGGATCCCGAGCCGCTTGAGCTCGCCCACTGCCTCGAAGGCCTCGGGTCTGACCTCGTCCTCCAACGACAGGGCGCCGACGACGCGGTCCCCTTCGACCACGACGAGGATGGAGGCACCGCGGCTCCTCCACTCCTCGGCAGCGGTGGCGACCTGGTCGGGGACATCGAGGTGCGCGCTCGGTCAGCAATGCCGGCCCGCCTACGGCTACCGACTGCCCGGCGACGGTCGCCTCCACGCCGCGGCCGCTCATGGAACGGAACCCGGAGGCAGCGGGAACCGCGCCATGGGCGGCGGCGACGATGGCCCGGGCGAAAGGGTGCTCCGACTCGGACTCCACTGCGGCAGCCAACGAGAGCAGGCTGTCCACGTCGCCGTCGACGGCATGGACACCGGTGACCCGGTGGCTTGCCTTGGTCAGCGTCCCGGTCTTGTCGAACAGCACCAGGTCGATGACCCGGACCTGCTCGAGAGCGAGTCTGTCCTTGACCAGGATCCCGTTGCGGGCGGCGAGCCCGGTGGAGATGGAGACCACCAATGGGATGGCGAGCCCCAGAGCGTGCGGGCAGGCGATAACCAGAACCGACACCGTCCGCACCACCGCCTCGTCTGGACTTCCGGCGAGCAGCCAGGCGGCAGCGGTCACCGTGGCAACAGCGAGGGCCAGGTAGAAGAGGAGCGCCGCCGCCCGGTCGGCGAGCGCCTGGGCGCGGGACCGGGACCGCTGAGCCTCGGCCACCAGCCGCTGGATCCCGGCCAGTGCCGTTCCCTCCCCGACCTTCTCGACCTTGATCCGGATCGAGGAGTCGGTGGCGACGGTCCCGGCGACCACGCGGTCCCCGGGTCCCTTGGCCACCGGTTTTGACTCGCCGGTGATCATCGACTCCTCTACCTCGACCCGTCCGGAGGAGATCACCCCGTCGGCGGGGATCCTCCCCCCGGGACGCACCAGAACCTCATCACCCACCACCAGCGACGAAACGGCGACTGTCTCGGTGCGGTCACCATCCACCCTCTCGGCCTCGTCGGGGAGCAGGGCGGCCAGGGCGCCGAGGGCCCCCTGCGCCTGGCCTATGGCCCGCATCTCCATCCAGTGGCCCAAGAGCATGATCGAGATCAGAGCGGAGAGCTCCCACCAGAAGTCGAGATCGAACCAACCCAGGGTGGTGGCGAGCGAGGCGGCGTACGCCACGGTGATCGCCATCCCGATGAGCAGCATCATCCCAGGCTGACGGTCTCTGATCTCGCCGACTGCCCCTCGTAGGAACGGCGTCCCTCCGTAGACAAAGATGAGCGTCCCCAGGACCGGCGCCACCAATTCTGAGCCTGGGAAGGTGGGTGCCTGGTAGCCCAACCAGCCCTGGATCGCCTCGGAGAAGACGACGACGGGCAGGGTGAGCAGCAAGCACCACCAGAACCGGTCGCGGAACATGGCGACGCTGTGCCCGGCGTGCTTGTCGTGACCGCCCCCGCCCCCAGGAGCTTCAGTGGTGCGATGGTCGTGGTGGGTGTGGGTCACGGTTCGCTCGGTCCTCGATGTAGCTCGGGGATCCGCCTCGATGACCATCTACACGCCCGGCTCCAACGCCGGCGTAGCCGTCAACGTTCTCGGCTCACTCGACCCGCCAGACCTGAGTTGGGACACGGAAGCCGAGGTGCTGCGCGACGAGATCGAGGCGTATGTGTCTTCGCTGCTCACCCTCGCCGGGG
This sequence comes from uncultured Actinomycetes bacterium, assembly GCA_963780745.1. Classification (GTDB taxonomy): domain Bacteria; phylum Actinomycetota; class Acidimicrobiia; order Spongiisociales; family DATADW01; genus DATADW01. The sequence goes on from CAWACT010000005.1 coordinate 2,226, forward strand.
TCGAGTCCGATCCGGTGTCGGGACGGGAGCACGTCCTGTTGGCCAACATAATCGAAGCCGCTTGGCGCGAGGGCCGGGCGATCGACCTCGCCGGCCTGCTCGGCCAGATCGCCCAACCGCCGTTCCGCAAGCTCGGCGTCTTCGAGGTCGATGCCTTCTTTCCGGAGAAGGACCGCACCGCCCTGGCCATGAAGCTCAACGGGCTGGTGGCCTCGCCGTCCTTCGCCGCCTGGCTCGAGGGAACGCCGCTCGACATCGGCTCGCATGCTCTTCCCCGAAGGCAAACCGGCGGCCGCTGTCCTCTATCTGGCCCACCTCTCCGACAGTGAGCGGCAGTTCGCGGTGACCCTCTTCCTCTCCAAGCTGGTCACCTGGATGCGGCGCCAGTCGGGAACCTCGGATCTGCGCGCTCTGGTCTACATGGACGAGATGTTCGGCTTCTGCCCGCCCAACTGCGGATCCTCCCTCGAAGAAGCCGATTCTCACCTTGCTCAAGCAGGCGAGAGCTTTCGGTGTCGGGTTCGTCGCCTCGACCCAGAACCCGGTCGACCTCGATTACAAGGCGATGTCCAACGCCGGCACGTGGATGATCGGGCGGCTCCAGACCGAGCGCGACAAGGCCCGCATCCTCGAGGGAATGACTTCGGCAGCCGGCGGGGTGGACATCGGGGCGATCGACCGCTGATCTCGGGCCTGGGCAATCGCCAGTTCGTGATGCACAAGCAGGGGGCAAGCCGCCGATCACCTTCTCCACCCGATGGGCTATGTGCTTCCTGGCCGGTCCACTGACCCGGGACTCCGTGGTCAAGCTCATGGCGGGACGGAAGCCGTCCTCCGCACCCAGCCCCGAGCCGGCGCCGGCACCATACACAGCGGCTGTCCCGACGCCGGAAGCTCGAGCGGCCCCCGCGGCATCGGTCGATACCCCGGCCGCCGGTCGAGACGGTGCCCGTCGCCCCGATGTAGCGCCCTCGGTGCGGTCCGCCTTCCTCGATCCGGCGGCGACCTGGGTCTGCCGCGGTTGGTGCCAGGCCCGGGTCGACGACGCTCCAACCCGGTGTGGCGGCCACAGTCCATCTCCGCTACGACGACGCCACCGCCGGGGTCGATCATCAGGAGACCTACGAGGCGGTGCTCTTCCCGTTGGGAACCACCTTCGATCCAGAGACGGTTCATGCCGTTGACCACGACCCACGCGGACCTGCGCGACGAAGCGCCGCCCGGTGCAGGGTTCGCCCTCTCCGATATTCCTCTCGACAAGGCCTCCTACTTCAACGACCTCTCCCGCCGACTAGCCGACCACCTCTACCGCAGCCGCAGCGTGACCCTGTTCCGCAACAAGGACCTCAAGCTCTACGCCCGGGTGGGCGAGACCCAGGAGGAGTTCGAGGGCGCTGCCGGGAGGCGGCGGAGACCGCGGCCGACGCCGAGACGGCCGAGCTGGAGGAGAAGTACCGCACCCGGATCCGGTCGGTCCAGGCTCAGTTGAGCAAGGCGGAGTCCCGGGTGCGTGAGCTCGAAGACCGAGGCGAGCGCCCGCAATCAGCAGTCGCTGATGACTGGCGCCGGTGAGCTCCTGGGGGCCTGCTCGGCGGCAAGATGCGGTCCACCTCGCTGTCCAAGATGGCCTCGCAGGGCCGTCAGGCCGCCGCCGCCGGCGCCCGTCTGCAGACGGCACACGATTCCATGGGCCAAAAGGCAGCAGAGGTGGAGGAGTTGGAGATCGACCTGGCCGAGGATCTCGAGGCGATCACCGCCAATGGAGCGAAGCGGCCGGGCAGGTCGAGGAGTTGGAGCTCGACTTGGAGAAGACCGACGTGTCGGTGGGACGATCTCGTCCTGTTCTGGGTGCCCCGCTGATCAGTGGATCTCGGGGGGGTCTGTCTCCGGGGCGAGGATGGCCCACAACAGGTCGCGGATACTGACTATCCCCAGCAACTGGCCGTCCTCCATCACGGGCAGGTGGCGATACCCCGCCTCGAGTAGCCAACGCGCCGCCTCCTCGACCTCGACATCGGGTGACACCGTGTCCGGTTCGGACGACATCCACTGACCGACCGATGCCGTGGACACGTCCGTGCCTTCGGCCACGGCGCGAAGCAGATCGCGCTCGGTGATCAGCCCCACCAGGTCCCGGCCCTGGATCACGCCGAGCGAGCCGGTGGAGGCGTTGACCATGGCCTGAGCAGCCTCGGAAAGCGTGGCCTCGGAACCGCACAACTCGGCCCGACCGCCGATCAGACTGCTCAGCCTCACACCCACTCCCATCGCGTGATCCATCGAGGGTACAGGCGCCGAAAAGAGACGGGAGACGGCAGGCGGATGGCGCCTCACCTCTGGGAGAGGCGGAGCACCCCCTCCGCGATGCTCGCGCATCGGGGCCGCTCCCCCCTCCGAGGTGACGGAAGGCGGGTTGGCGTTGGAGCGGTGCACCTTATTCGCTGTCCGCAGCGGTCACCCCCTCCCGTCCTCCGCTCGCGCCTTCCCTCTGCCGGGGGACGGATAAGACGGGACGCGGACGGGCGGGCCATAGGGCCCGCCCGTTGCTCTCACCGGCCGTCCGGCCGGCTCAGATCAGGTCCTGCTCCCGGATGCCGAAGGAGGGGTGCCGCAGCCGGCACAGCGCCAGCTTCTCCAGTTGACGGATCCGCTCCCGGGTCAGGTTGAACTCCTCGCCGATCTCCTCGAGGGTGCGGGGTACCCCGTCGTAGAACCCGTACCGCAGCGCCAGGATGCGACCCTCCCGGTTGGGGAGCCGCTCGATGGAGACGCGCAGGCTGTTGGCCACGTCCATCTCCTCGGTGAGCTGCACCGGGTCGGCGGCGTCCTCATCCTCGATGAAGTCACCGAGCTGGGCGCCGTCCTCTCCCACCGGCTGCTCCAGCGAGACCGTGTCGGCCACGCCCAGAGCGAGCTCCACCTTGTCGACGGTGACCCCCGCCTCCTCGGCGATCTCGTCGGGCCGGGGGTCGCGCCCCAGCTCGGCCTTGAGGCTTGCCTGGGCAGCCCGCACCGCAGCCAGCGTGTCGTGGAGATGCACCGGGATGCGCACCGTGCGCGACTTGTCGGCGATTGCCCGGGTGATCGCTTGGCGGATCCACCAGGTGGCATAGGTGGAGAACTTGAACCCCTTGCGCCAGTCGAACTTCTCAACCGCCCGGATCAGACCGAGGTTGCCCTCCTGGATGAGGTCGAGAAAATCGATGCCCGAGGTGTTGGCGTAGCGCCGGGCGTTGGCCACCACCAGCCGCAAGTTGGCGGTGAGGAAGGCGTCCTTGGCCTCCTTGCCGTGGCGGGACTTGCGACGGAGCTCGAGCTCTTCCTTCTTCCCCTTGTAATCGCCCCGCTCGAGACGGGAGGCAGCCTCCTCGCCCGCCTCGATCTTCTGGGCAAGCTCGACTTCCTGCTCGGCGGTGAGCAGGTCGTATTCTCCGATGGCGGTGAGATATTGGCTGACCAGGTCGGTGGTCAGACGACCACGCTCATCGGTCAGCTTGTTGCGCTCACGCTCACGGTCCCGATCTCGCCGCGCCTTGAGCGCGGCGTCAGGACGCGACGTGTCGGCTGATGCCATCTGCGGTGCCTCCGAAGGGTGGGGAACGTCGGGATGGAACCGCTTCCAGTCCCGACTCGTCAACACTATGACACACTCTGTTCACCTTGTGAACCCCCAACTTCTCCACACCGTCTCCAATGTGGAGGAGAGCCCCTGAGCAGGCCATCGAGAGGGTATCCACAGGCTTATCGACAGAACGTCGGGGACGCTATAGAGATTCCCGAGTGGCCGGGGGGCCCCTTGTACCCTCTCCAACCATGCCCATCCCGATGGCTGTGGCGCGATTCAACCGCCGTGTCACCAACCCACTGCTCGGCGGGCTTTCCAAGTGGGCCCCAGGTATGGCCACGATTCTCCATCGGGGACGGAAGTCGGGGAAGACGTACCAAACCCCGATGATGATCTTCGATACGGATGACGGCTGGGTCATGGCGCTCACCTACGGGAGCAAGGTGGACTGGGTGCGGAATCTGGTGGCGGCAGAGGGCGGGGAGATGATCCACCGCCGCAAACGGGTCCGGCTGGAACGGCCCCGGCTCATCTCCGAGGCCGAGGGCATGGCGCTTGTTCCGGCCATCGTCCGCGCCGTGTTGCGCACCATCGGGGTGACCGAGTTCCTCCGTGTCGACAAGGCGCCCGATTCGATCTAGCCCCGGCGCGGTGGATACGGTGTCCTCATGCGGTCATTGAGAGTTGGCGGAGCCATGTCGTTGCTGGCGGTGATCGTCGTGGGCCTGACGCCCATCGCCGCCACCCCCGCCGCCACCCAATTCGAGGATGTGCCCAGCGATCATCGCTTCGCCACCGAGATCGCCTGGCTGGCTGCCGAGGGGATAACAAACGGGTGCACCAGCGACAGGTTCTGCCCCGACGAATCGGTCACCAGGGGACAGATGGCGGCGTTCCTGGTGAGGGCGCTCCCCGACCTGCAACAACTCGACCCCGGCACGCCCTTCGACGACGTCCCGCCCAGCCACACCTTCTATACCGAGATCGGCAAGCTGGCGGAGGCAGGGATCACCCAGGGATGCGACACCGCCGGGACGCTCTTCTGCCCCAATGACCAGGTGAGCAGAGGACAGATGGCCGCCTTCCTGGTGAGGGCGCTCCCCGAACTGCAACAACTCAGCCCCGGCTCGTCCTTCGACGACGTCCCGCCCAGCCACACCTTCTATACCGAGATCGGCAAGCTGGCGGAGGCCGGGATCACCCAGGGATGCGACCCCGCCGGGACCCTCTTCTGCCCCAATGATCCGGTGAGCAGGGGCCAGATGGCGGCGTTCCTCTACCGCGCCCTGGCCGACACGACCGGGCCGACCACCACTTCGACCACGACCACAACGCCGAGCGGGCAGGTGACGATGAAGCTCGCGCCCGTGGTCACCGAGGGTCTCGACCAGCCGCTCTTCCTCACCCACGCTCCGGGCGACTCCACCAGGCTGTTCATCGTCGAGAAGGGCGGGGCGATTCGTGTGGTCCGCAACGGCGACCTGCGGGGCGACCCCTTCCTCGAGGTGGAGGTCAACACCGACGGCGAGCGGGGCCTGCTCGGGCTCGCCTTCCACCCCGGGTACGCCAGCAATCGGCGCTTCTTCATCGCCTATACCGACGACGCCGGGACCATCCGAGTCGACGAGTACCTCCGCTCGGACAACGCAAACTTCGCCGACGAGGACTCGGCCACTCGCGTCATTTCGATACAGCACCCTGGAGAGGACAACCACAACGGCGGGATGCTCGCCTTCACCCCCGACGGTCTCCTGCTCATCGGCACCGGCGACGGTGGCGGGGGCGGCGACCCCAACGAGAACGCCCAGGACACCGACAGCCTCCTGGGGAAGATTCTGCGCATCGATGTCGATGGCGGCAACCCCTACGCCATCCCCGCCGACAACCCCTTCGCCGACGGTCAGGGCGGGGCGCCCGAGGTGTGGCTGTGGGGTCTGCGCAACCCGTGGCGGTTCTCGGTGGACGCCGCCAAGAACCGGGTGTTCATCGGGGACGTCGGCCAGGGCGATTTCGAGGAGATCGACGCCATCTCACTGGGGGCTGGCTCGGCCAACCTCGGTTGGAACACCATGGAGGGGAACGCCTGCTACGACCCGCCGTCGGGGTGCTCTCAATCCGGGCTGACCCTCCCCATCCACGACTACGGCCACGACTTAGGTGGCGCGGTCACCGGCGGGTACGTCTACCGGGGGTCGGACCTCACCGGGAGAGACGGGCTCTACTTCTTTGGCGACTTCGTCAGCGGCCGGGTGTGGACCTTGCGGTACTCCAACGGATCCGTCTCGAGCCTGACAGAGCGGCCCAATTTGGGCGTGTCCTCGCTGGCGTCGTTCGGGGTTGACGCCGGGGGCGAGCTCTACCTCGTCTCGCTGAACGGCGATGTGTATCGCGTCGCCCCCGACTGATCGTCATACCTCGAGGTAGATGCACTCCCCGGGGCACTCCTGGGCCGCCTCGATGACCACATCGAAGAGCCGGTCGGGGACCCGGGCCATCCCGACCGCTCCTTCGGGGCCGTGACCCGGCCCGGCTCCGCCGTCGAACACCGTGGTCTCGCCGAAGTCCTCGGCAAGCTCGCGCACCGCCCAGACCCCGTCTGCGCGGGGGACGAACACCTCGGGGGCGATGCTCTCGCAAGTGCCGGCTCCCATGCACTGGTCGGCGTCGATCCATACCTTCATGGTTCCTCCTTGTCCTACAGCCGCCCACCATGAGGCAGCCGATGACAAAGGAACCTCAACGGGGTATGAACGTGGCACACCAGATATGCCGGCAGGTGGGGGCTACGGTGTCCGGGTGGGCAACCGACTGGGCGAGGCGAGCTCGCCCTACCTTCGCCAGCATGCCTCCAACCCGGTCGACTGGTACCAGTGGGGCGATGAGGCGTTCGCGGCAGCGCGCAGCCGTCAGGTCCCTGTCCTGCTCAGCGTGGGCTACGCCTCGTGCCACTGGTGCCACGTCATGGCCCACGAGTCGTTCGAGGACCAGGCGACGGCAGCCGAGATGAACCGCGCCTTCGTCAACGTCAAGGTCGACCGCGAGGAGCGGCCCGACGTCGACGCCGTCTACATGGAGGCGGTGCAGGCGCTGACCGGGCGGGGGGGCTGGCCGATGACTGTGTTCCTCACTCCCGACGGAGAGCCGTTCCACGCCGGCACCTACTTCCCGCCCGAGGACCGACACGGGATGCCCTCGTTCCGCCGTGTCCTCACCGCCGTCGAGGAGGCTTGGAAGGAGCGTCGCTCCGAGGTCGTCAGCCAAGCCGGCGAGCTCACCCGGGCGATCGGCCGCCGGGTGCCGCCGGCTGACGAGGCCCCCGGTCTGGCAACACTCCAAGCGGCGTATGAGGCGATCGCCTCCAGCTTCGACCCCACATACGGTGGGTTCGGAGCGGCACCCAAGTTCCCCCAGCAGCCGGTCCTCGAGTTCCTGCTCCGGGTCCTCCGGCTTCCCTGGGCGGGTGGAGCCGCCTACATGCTGGGGTCGACCCTCGACGCCATGGCGCGGGGCGGGATCCACGACCAGATCGGCGGTGGGTTCGCCCGCTATTCGGTCGACTCCGCATGGCTGGTGCCGCACTTCGAGAAGATGCTCTACGACAACGCCCAGCTGGCCCGGCTCTATTTGTGGGCGTGGCGCGAGCTGGGAGAGGACGCCTACCGGTCGGTGGCGGTGTCCACCCTGGAGTACATGCTGCGAGACCTTGGCCAGCCCGACGGCGGGTTCTGGTCGGGTGAGGACGCCGACAGCGAGGGCGAGGAGGGGCGGTTCTACGTGTTCACCGCCGACGAGATGCGGGAGGCGGTCGGCGAGGACGACTTCGAGCCGGCGTCGCTCTTCTTCGGGGTCACCGCTGAGGGCAACTTCGAGGGGAGCAACGTGCTCCACCAGGCGCGCACCATCGACGAGGTGACGGCTGCTACGGGGGCGACGGCGGAGGAGGTCGAGGCAGCGCTCACCCGGACCAGGGACCGCCTCGCCACAGCGCGCTCCACCCGGGTCCGCCCTGGGTTGGACGACAAGGTGGTCACCTCCTGGAACGGGCTGGCGCTGCGGGCGCTGGCCGAGGCAGGCGCAGTGCTCGAGGAGCCGCGCTATCTCGACGCGGCACGCCGCACCGCCCGTTTTCTCCTCGACCGTCTCCACCGCGCCGACGGTCGGCTGCTCCGCTCATGGTCGCCGCACGCTCCCCAAGGCGATGGGGTTGCCGGGTTTCTCGAGGACCACGCCGCCCTGGCGGTTGGGCTGGTGGCGCTCTACCAAGCCACGGGCGAGACCGAGTGGCACGCCGCCGCCAGGCGCACCGTCGACGCCATGCTCGACTTGTTCGACTACGGGACGCTCCGTCGTGTGGGGCGCGACGCCGAGCAACTGGTGGCCGACCCTCAGGACCTGTTTGACAACCCGCTCCCCTCGGGGAACTCACTGGCGGCGGAGGCGCTTCTCCAGCTCTCGCTCTCCACCGGCGAGCAGCGCTATAGGGAGGCGGCCGAGGCCGCGCTGCGGGCCGGGGCGGGGATCGCCGCCCGCTACCCGACGGCGGTGGGGCATCTACTGGCGGTGGCGGCGTCGGTCGAGACCGGGCTGAAGGAGGTGGCCGTGGTCGGTCCCGAGGCCGAGAGCCTGGTCAGGGTCGTCTGGGAGCGATTCCGCCCCGGGGTCCTGTTGGCATCGTCGGCCGATGGGAACGGGACCGATGAGGTGCCGCTCCTGGCCGACCGGTGGCGTCCCGGAGAGACGCTGGCCTATGTGTGCGAGGGGTTCGTCTGTCAGGCCCCGGTCTCCGACCCGACGGCGCTGCGAGCCGAACTGGGCTGATTGTCGGCGGGGAGTTGGAGACCGGCGGCGGCGAACCAGACAAAGGCCACCCAGATGGCGTCGGCCAGCAGCAAATGGACGAGCTGCATCCAAACCGGAGCGAGCAGGTAGACGTTGGCCAGCCCCGCAGCGAGCTGCAGCGCCACCAGAACCACGAGCAACCTGGCGATCCGGGCGGTGCCGTCCACAGCCGACCAGCGCCGGCGGGCCAGCAAGATCACCCCGACGCCCAGGGCGGTGGCGGCGACCGGGTGGACCGTCCGCAGCCGGGTGAGCAGGTGCTCCGAGACAGCGAGGTCGGCGATGGCGAACCCGACGGCGTCCTTGGGGAAGAGCGTATCGGCCAGGGCGGTGACCGCTCCCGTTGCGGCGACCAGGACGGTCCCGACGACGATGACACCGGACCACATTGCGAAGCTGCGATTGGTGCCGGGACGGAGCGGGCCTCCGCCGTCAGCCCAGTAAGCGGTGAGGGTCAGCGCCGCCAGCAGCAGCAGCGTGTTGACCAGGTGGAGTGGCACCGACACCGAGCGGGCCACCGAGTCGTTGCTACCCACAAGGGCGCCGAGCACCAGCCACGCGCCGATGAGCGCCTCGCCGATGATGGCCACCACGGACAACACCGCCGCCTTGCGGGCGAGGTGCCCCCGCCCGAAGACGCGGAATACCCACACGGCGAGGACTCCGACGGCGACGATCGCAACCCCGCTCGCCACCCGGTGGGTGAACTCGACGGCGCGGGCACCTTCGAGCACGGCGGGGACGATCTGCCCATCGCAGGTGGGCCACGACTCACCGCAACCCGCCCCCGACCCGGTCGCCCTCACCAGCGCCCCGAGCAGGATCACCACCACGTTGATCCCGAGTGTCACCCAGGCGAAACGGACCACCCGACTCACCGGGCCAGGGTACCGGCGGCCATGGCGCAGCCGGTCCGGGGTTGGGACCGCCGCCTACCATCGACCCTCCATGGACATCAGGGAGAGCGCCGAGGAGGCAATCGGCAGGACCCCGCTGATCCGGCTCTCCCGCCTCCACCCGCCGGGCAACCTGGTGGCCAAGGTGGAGATGACCTCGATCGGTGGGTCGATCAAGGAGCGGATCGCGGTGGCGATGGTCGACCGTGCCGAGCGGCTTGGTTTGATCGGGTCCGGCGGAACGATCATCGAGCCCACCAGCGGCAACACCGGCGTCGGTCTCGCCATAGTCGGCGCAGTGCGGGGCTACCGGGTCATCTGCACCATCCCCGACAAGGTGAGTGAGGAGAAGCGCGCCCTGCTCCGCGCCTACGGGGTCGAGGTTCACGTCACCCCGACGGACCTGGGACCCGATCACCCCGACTCCTATTACGGCGTTGCCCGCCGGCTCGCTGCCGAGATCGAAGGCGCCCATCATCCCGACCAGTACGCCAACCCGGCAAACCCGGAGGCGCACGAGCAGACCACCGGTCCCGAGATCTGGGAGCAGACCGATGGGACGGTGGGCGTCCTCGTGGCCGGGGTGGGCACCGGGGGCACGATCAGCGGGGCGGGGCGCTACCTCAAGAGCCAGAACCCCGAGGTGATGGTGGTTGGGGCCGACCCGGAGGGCTCGATCTTCACCGCCGAGACCGAAGACGACGTGCGTCAGTATCTGGTGGAGGGTGTCGGCGAGGACTTCTGGCCAGAAACCCTCGACCGAGAGGTGGTCGACGAGATGGTGAAGGTGGGCGACGCCGACGCCATCTCCATGACCCGCCGACTCGCCCGCACCGAGGGACTGCTGGTGGGGGGCTCGTGCGGGATGGCTGCCCACGGCGCTCTCGGCGTCGCCGAGCGCTTCCCCGACAGACTCGTGGTCGTGATCCTCCCCGACTCGGGCCGGGGCTACCTCTCCAAGATCTTCAACGAACGCTGGCTCCAGGAGCATGGGATGGGGAACTGATGGAGTTCGAGACGCGTGCCATCCACGCCGGGCAGGAGCCGGACACAGCCACGGGAGCTGTGGTGGTGCCGATCTACGCCACTTCGACCTATGCGCAGCGGGGGCCCGGCGAGCACCAGGGGTACGAGTACTCCCGGACCGCCAACCCGACCAGGACCGCACTGGAAACGGTGCTCGCCGCTCTCGAGGGGGTGCCTCCCGAGTCCGGTGGAGGGGCGGTGGCGACGGCGTCGGGGATGGCGGCGACGGCGCTGGTGGGCGCGCTGCTCCGGCCGGGCGATCACGTCGTCCTGGTCAACGACGCCTATGGCGGCACCTTCCGATACTTCGCCAATGTGCTCGGTGAGCATGGGGTCGAGTGGAGCGCAGTCGACCTCACCGACCCGGCCCACCTCGAGGAGGCGATTCGACCGAACACTCGTCTCGTCTGGGTGGAGACCCCGACCAACCCGCTTCTCAGATTGGTCGACGTCTCTGCGGTGGCGGCGGCGGCAACAGCCGCCGGTGCCATGGTGGCTGTCGACAACACCTTCGCCACCCCCTACCTGCAGCGTCCTCTCGACCTCGGGGCGGCATTGGTGGTCCATTCCACCACCAAGTACCTCGGCGGACACTCCGATGTGGTCGGAGGCGCCGTGGTCACCGCCGACCCCGACCTGATCGAGCGGCTCCGCTTCCTCGCCAACGCCACCGGGCCGGTCGCCGGGCCTTTCGACGCCTGGCTGGTGCTCCGTGGTATCAAGACGTTGGCGGTTCGGATGGATCGTCACGGAAGCAACGCCCGGGCAGTGGCGGAGTACCTCTCCGGCCATGCCGGGGTCAGCGAGGTTCATTACCCGGGGTTGGAGTCCCACCCGCAACATGATCTGGCCCGCCGTCAGATGACCGGCTTTGGGGGGATGGTCACCTTCATCCCCGATGGCGGGCAGAACGAGGCCAACCGGATTGTCGCCGCAACCCGGGTCTTCCGGCTGGCGGAGAGCCTGGGTGGTGTGGAGAGCCTGATAGAGGTGCCGGCGGCGATGACCCACCTCTCGGTGCAGGGGACCGAGTTGGAGGTCCCACCCGACATGATCCGTCTCTCGGTCGGTCTGGAGCATGTCGACGATCTGGTCGAGGATCTCGACCGGGCGCTGGGCTCCTAAGCAAGACGGAAGTCGGAAGCGGAAGACGGAAGCCCGATCGATCAATACACGCGGCGAGGCCCCCGCAAACCGGGGGCCTCGCATTGGGACCTTGAGCACGTTTACGCGCTATGCCGCGCCGCGATCGGACAGCTCGCGGGTCTCAGAGTCACGGTGGTCCGGGTTGGAGTCGCCACCTGTCCCACATTGGTGGGAGCGGCGTCTCGAGTGGCGGCGCCGCTAGCGCCCGGCCACCTCCAGAGTCCGTTGACTACCTGACAACTAGGACCACCTCCTTTCTCTGGTGGATGCATTCTCGCACATCCCAGAGGTGGTACAAGCAGCATTCTTCTGGACCCGTCCGCAAGCCGAGCTCGAGCCGCTCACTACCATCAGGCGGTCGGTTCCCTCTTGTGGGTATCGGCACAAACCACCCAAGGAGTCTCAGACGATGACGATTCGTGCCCGCTCGGTCGAGGAGGACCTGAGCGTCGAGGAGCTGCGCGCCCTTTCGGAGAAACAGCCCAACGCCCATCTGACCGAGTTCGGAAGCCTCGACATCATCACCACGGTGACCTCCCGCTCGACCAACGAGACCGTGATCGTCTCCGACCGGCCGGAGGACCACCTCTGTCCCACGATCACCCCCCAGGCGTATGCCGATGTCGCCGCCGCCCAGGACCGCTACTTGGAAGACGCCGACGTCGTCGTGCTCGACGGGCACATAGGAGACCACCCCGACGGTGCGATGGCCACCAGGCTGATCGTGGAGAAGAGCCACGCCAACCTGGCCGGGATGCAGCAGCACCTCTACTTCCCGGCTGGCGATGGATTCGAACCTGAGCTCACCGTGATCTACACCCCCAACCTCCCCGCTACCGGCTACCAGAACGAGCGGCTGGTGACGGTCGACCTCGGTGCCGGGGTCACCAGAGTGCTCAACTCCGACTACTTCGGCGACTCCAAAATGGGTGGCATCCGGATGTGGGACGCCGAGATGTACCGCCGGGGCGGACTGGCCTTCCACTCCGGGCTCAAGGTCATAGACCTGGGGAACGGTCCCCGGGTGCTGCTCATCGTCGGGCTCTCCGGGACGGGCAAGACGACGACGACCTTCGCCGAGCCCGAGGTGAGCCGCCCTTCGCAGGACGATTTCGTGGCGCTCCTCCCCGACGGCCGGGTGTTCGGGACTGAGGCGGGGACATTCGCCAAGGTGTACGGGCTCACCCCGACATCGGAGCCGGCCATCTGGCCGGGGGCCATCGCCCCCGACACCTACCTGGAGAACGTGGCCATCGATACCACCGGCAAGGTCGACTTCGGGGACAAAAGACACACCGAGAACACCAGGGCGATCATCGCCGGGAGCCACCTTCCCGGCTTCCTCCCCCCAGCCAACGTGGAGAGAGCCGACTACATCCTCCTGCTCACCCGCAACGAGAACGTGGTCCCGGCGGTGAGCAAGCTGGACAAGGAGCAGGCGGCAGCAGCCTTCATGCTGGGGGAGTCGCAGGGCACCTCGGCCGGCGGGGCCGCCGAGGCGGGCAAATTCCTCCGGATCCCGGGCACCAACCCCTTCTTCGCCTATCGGGACGACTGGCAGGGGAACCGCTTCTACGAATTGCTCCAGCAGGTCCCACTCGAGGTGTACCTGCTCAACACAGGCCGGGTGGGTGGGCCCGAGGGAGATCAGCGCTCCAAGAACGTCAACCCCGAGCACACTTCGGCGGTGGTCAGGGGGATCGTCTCGGGGTCGATCCAGTGGGACAACGACCCGACTTTCGGGACGCTGATTGCCAGCTCGGTTCCAGGCATCGACGACATTGAGCTGCTCCAGCCGTGGCGGCTATACGAGCGCCAAGGCCGCGCCACCGAGTACCAGGGATTCGTGGAAGGTCTCCGCGAGCAACGGAGCGCCCATCTCGACGGCTACGACCAGCTCCACCCCAGCATCTGCGACGCTGTCTAGAGCCGAACTCAGGGAGCAGATCTAGAGTCGGCCGATGCCCGATCCGTGGTGGCGTCGTTCCTTCAACTTCGTCAAGGAGGCGTTCACCCGGTTCGGCAAGGACCGGGCGGCGATGCTCGGCGCGGCCCTCGCCTACTACGCGGTGTTCGCCCTCGGTCCGATGCTGGTCATCGCCACCGGTATCGCCGGCATCGTTTATGGCGAGGAGGCGTCGGAAGGGCTGGTCAGCGAGCAGATCGGCGAGACGGTGGGCCCCGAAATGGCTTCGCTCATCGAGCAGCTCGTGTCCTCGGCCGGTCAGGGCGGAGCCGGCGTGGCAGCGACGGTGTTCGGCGGGGTCCTCCTCCTAATCAGCGCCTCGGCCTTGATCTTGCAGCTTGAAGCAGCGCTCAGCGCGGTGTTCGATGACGAACATGAGGAGAAGGGGCTCAAGGCGACGCTCTTCAAAAGGCTGCGGGGGATCGCCGGCGTCCTCATCATCGGCGTGATGCTGTTGGTGATCGTGGGCGCCAACGCAGTGGTCAGGCTTGTCGCCGACCGTCTCACCGGGGTGGCTAAGGAGGCGGCGGAGTGGGGAACGCCGTTTGTATCGCTCTTGCTGGTGGCCGGGCTATTGGCGCTCACGTTCCGCTACCTGCCGGACACACGGACCAGGTGGCGGTCGGTCCTATTTGGCGGCGCGGTAACCGCGATCCTGCTCCTGATCGGGGCGGTGGCGATCAGCTTCTACCTCGGTATGGCGAGCGGCGGCGCCTTTGCCGCCGGACCGATCGTGGCTCTGCTCTTCTTCATCTACTACATGGCCCAGATCGTGCTGTTCGGCGCCGAAATGACCGAGGTTCACGCCGACAGTGGAGCACCCGAGCAGGCGTCCGCCCAGACCGCGCCCGCGGTTCCCGTCCCCGCGGTCAGGGTGGTCTCACCCCCGTCGGGCGGCAAGGGTGTCGTCGCCGGTTTCCTCGCCGGGTTCATCGCTGGTCGAGCAGCCGGCCGCGGGGGATCGTCCGATTAGCACGATTAGCAGAATGCGATCAGCAGACCGGGATCAGTAACCGGACCGGGATCAGTAACCGGCCGTCGCCGACCAGCGGCTGCTGAGACTGTCGACAAACTCGGGATCGTCGAGCACCGTCTCGGATGACGGGCCCTGTTCGCCCCCCGGCTCCTCGATGGTCACCCAAAGCCGCGGGAAGTCCCGTCGTGACACGCCCACCGTCATCTCGAAGCGCCCATCGTCGCGGAAACTGCCGGCGGAGACCGAGTTCCGGTCAGCCGACAGCCACAGCTCGTAAACCGTGCCCGATGCCGCCGGGCCCAGCCCGACCACCTCGACAACCATGTGAGAGCCGTCCTCCGTGGCCCATCCGTCGACCCGCGCCGCGGCACCGGGCGTATCGCCCACACCGATCAGCTCCACCTGCCAGTCGGGAGCGGAGCTGGCAACCAGCAGCCATGCACCGAGCAGAGCCACCACCACCGCGGCGGCGGCGCCGGGCCACACCCACTTGCGCGATCTCGGTATCGCCGCAGCTCGACCGGCGACGGCCTCGACCACCCGCTCAGCCAACTCGGGAACGGGCTCCTCCCAGAACACCGGGTCGACCAGCGCCGCTCGCAACCCATCGAGCGATGGCTCGGCTGCCCGGCAACCACCGCAGGTCGACCGGTGCGACAAAGCGGCACCGTCGAGGTTCCCCTCCAGGTAGGCGGCCCGGTAGTCCTGGCAGCGGACCCCGCTCATGCCGTCGCCTCCCTGACGTGCGCCAGCAGTCCGGCGAGCCGGCGATGGGCCCGATGCGAGCGGGACTTAACCGTCCCCACCGGCACCCCGAGCCGTTCGGCAGCCTCCTCGTGGGTAAACCCTTGGAAATGTGTGGCCCTCACCACGGCGCGCTCATCCTCGGGTAGTTGGTCGACGGCGCACCGCACCTCCCACGCTTCCCAGGTCCGCTCGAATGATGGTGGCAGCGCCGCTATCTCCGGCTCCTCTTCTCGTGTCACCAGAGCGGTGGCGCCGCTCCCGCCGGTAGACGTCCACCGCTACCCGGCGGGCTATGGCGTAGAGCCAGGGACCGGGGTCCCGGCTCGGATCGAACCGCTCGGCGGCACGCCACGCCTGGAGAAATGTCTGCTGGACGGCGTCCTCGGCCAATACCCGGTCCCCGAGGGCGCGTAGGGCGATGACGAACACAGCACGCCCGTAGGCTTGGTACAGGTCGCGTACCGCATCGGGGTCCCCCGAGCGGAAGCGCCGCATCGCCCGTTCCATTCGACTCCAGTACGGATCCACCCAGGCTGCCGGTTCGCGGGTCGGGGCCACGATACGCCCGCCGGCAGTGCGGTCAGGTGACGGCGCGGATCGTGTCGAGGATGGCGTCGAACAGGTCACCCGCCCGGCCCATCGCCCAGCCGATCACGTAGACGAGAGCGATCAACCCGAGCAGGGTCACGATCGCACGGACTCGGTAGCGGCTTCGCTCACCGGGGAGATCGAGGTAGGAACGGGGCCGATCCGGCACCGTCCTGGGGATGGCGACGGTGGCGTCCACCGTCGGGTTGCGCCTGGTCTCGTCCTCGGGCAGGGCTGATGCCGCGGCGAAGGACGAGGGGACGAATACGGCTTCTTCGACGGGGCGGTGACCGTCCACCGGTCTCGGCCCGTTCGACAGTGGTGGCTCGTCCACGGGGAGGATCGAATCCTCGACCGGCACCTCTGCCAGCACCCGGGCCGGATCGGCCCAGGGCCGAACGCCACTCCACGCACTAGCGTCGCCGTCCGGCTCACTGGGATCGGTTGGCGCCGAAGCGCTCGGCTCCTCGCGCTGCTCCTCCTCGGACGGTGCCGGGACCGGGGGAAGAGCGGGCACCGCCCCGTCGACGGTGAGCGTCTCCCAAGCGGGCTCCGGGTCGAGTGCGTTCGGCGAGCCGGGATCGGCCGAGTGCTTGGGGACGTAGTGAACGTCCGTGACCGCCGACGACAGCTTCAACTCGGCGGTCAAGGCCGCCATGACCTTCGGGTTCGGCACCGACTGACCGCTCTCGTAAGCGCTGATCTCCCCCGCCGACTGCCCGACGCGAGCGCCGAGCTGCTCTTGGGTGAGCCCCCGCTCCAGCCTTCCAGCACGGAGCATGGAGCCAATGGACGATTTGGCGCGTTGGGTCATGAAACCTTGCGGTGAGGACGAGCCCAGTTTACCGGCTCAGGTAGCGATCATTGCTGCAGAACGAATCGCCCGGCGCCCTCGTTCCCGGTGCGCTCTCGATGGCTCACTACCCTCGCCACCGGAGGCGAAAGAGCGCCTGGTGGGCTCCCCGGTCTTCAAAACCGGTGGGGGGCCGCAACGCCCCCGGCGGGTTCGATTCCCGTCCGCCTCCGCCACCGATTGCCCCCGGTTACTGGGCGGTGTAGCCGCCGTCGAGCACCATCACCGTGCCCGTCATGTAGCGGATGTCGTCGCCGATGAGGAAGCGGACCGCGGCGACCAGCTCCTCGGGGCGACCCATCCGCCCAACGGGGAACGCCGCCATCAGGGCCGACGGTTCGATGTGCTGGTTGTCGAGGAAGCGCCAGATCATGTCGCCCGGGATGTCGATGGCGGCAAAGGCGAGGGCGTTGACGTTGATGTTGTCCTTGGCCACCTCGACGGCCGCCGCCTTGGTGATGGCGTCGACACCTCCCTTGGTGGCGGCGTAGAGCCCGTTGGCCGGGACTGCGGTGATGTCACTGGTGACCGACGACATGTTGACGATGGCACCTCCGCCCCGGGCCCGGAGCGCCGGGATCTCGTGCTTCATGCAGAGCATCACCCCTCGAGGTTCACCGCCACCAGGCGATCGAGAACCGCCGGGTCGCCCTGCTCCACCATCCCCGTGGTCTCGGTGCCGGCGTTGTTGACCGCGGCGTCTAGCCCGCCGTAGGTGCCGACCGCCGTCTCCACCAGCGAGGCCACCTGCTGCTCGTCGGAGACATCAGCCGTGACCAAGGTGGCGGTCCCTCCAGAGGAGGTGATCGCCTCCCGGGTGGCGTTGAGGCCCGCCTCGTCGATGTCACAGCCCACGATCTTGGCGCCCTCGGAGGCGAGGGACTCGGCGAGCACCTTCCCGCACCCTCGGGCGACACCGGTGATGAGCACGACCTTGCCTGCTACCGAGGCCACTCGCTCCCCTCCCTCACGACTCGGTCGCGGCGTCAGTCTCCCCAATGGGCAAGGCTTGGTATTTGCTCACGTTGAAGACGGCACCCTGAGGGTCGGTGAGAACCGCGATTCGGGCGGCTCCGGCATCGAAGGGCGCAATCAGCACGTGGCCCCCGAGTCGTTCGCCGCTGGCGGCGATGGAATCGACATCTTCGACAGCGAAGGTGACGCTCCAATGCGACGGCGCATCCTCGGGGAACTGGTCCGGTGACATCCTTGACATCCAGCCGATGGCATCTGCGAATCCGGGGGGAGCGCCGGCTTCGGTCTGACGGCTGCGGATGTCGGGTTCGAGCTTCTCGAGGAAGTCGCCGTAGCCGGGTCTCCGCAACATGGTGGCCTCGCCCAGGTCGCCCAGATCGACCTCCTCGGCCACCCAGCCGAACAACGCCTCATAGAAGGCCTTGGCGACTTGCGGGTCGCGGGTGTTGAGGTCGCTCCAGTTCCAGGTGTTGGCTTCGTTGACCAGTTGGGCACCACGATGGGTGCCCGCCTGCCACAAGCTGAAGACGGCACCGGTCGGATCGGACAGCACCGCCATACGGCCCGCGTCGAAGATGTCGAACGGCTCGACGAACACTGTCCCCCCGGCCTCCTTCGCCTTCGCCGTGGTCTCCTCGGCGTTGTCCACCCAGATGTAGGTGGCCCAGTTCGGGTTCGGGGGCGACCCCTCCGGTTGGGAGCCCACCGCGGCTACCTGCTTGCCGTGGAGTCGGGCGACGTAGTAGCTGCCTTCTGATCCGGACGGCATCCGATCGGTGAACTCCCACCCGAACAGCCCCTGATAGAACCGAACGGCGGCTTCCGGGTCGGGCTGCGATGTGTCTACCCAACAGGGCACACCTGGCGGGTAGCCGTCACGCTCCAGCACGATCGTCCTCCCTTGGGTTGGCACCACGACTCTAGGAAGCGACGCGGTCAGCACTGGTCCTCGATGACTCCTGGATTGGCCGGGGCCCTAACTACCGTGCCGAGGTGCCTAGGGCCGCGCTTCTCGCCGTCCTGACGGCGATGGTCGCTGGGTGCACGGCCTCGCCCCCTCTCACCACCTCGTCGGCGGTGACCACGGCTCAGGCTGCGCCCACCACGATCGAGGAGGTGGCGACCACCGCCTCGACCGTCGCCGCTCGGTCCACGACCGTTGCCCCCGCGACGAGCGCGCCGACTACCACCTCGGCGGCGACCACCACCACGCTCCAGGCGGTGGGCCCCATCACCGGGACCGAATCGTTCCCGGTGCCACCGGGGAGCCACCCCCACGACGTCGCCCCCGCTGCCGACGGCACCGTGTGGTACACGGCCCAGGGCTCGGGCGAGTTGGGCCGGCTCGACCCGGCCGACGGCGCCATCGAGGAGGTTCCCCTGGGCGGCGGATCGGCACCGCACGGTGTAATCGTCGGCCCCGACGGCGCCCCCTGGATAACCGATGGCGGTCTCAACGCCATCGTCCGGGTCGATCCGGAGACCCGGGACGTTGAGGCCTATCCCCTCCCCGGCGGTCCAGCCAATCTCAACACCGCCGCCTTCGACGGGTCCGGCGTGCTCTGGTTCACCGGTCAGGAAGGGATCTACGGCCGGATCGACCCCGGGATCGGCGAGGTGGAGGTGTTCCCTGCCCCTGGGGGCGCGGCCCCTATGGCATCACCGCCACCCCCTCGGGTGAGATCTTCTACGCCTCGCTGGCGGGAAATCACATCGCCCGCATCGACTCCGAGAGCGGCGAGGCGGAGCGGATCGACCCTCCCACACCGGGTCAGGGGGCTCGCCGGGTCTGGTCAGACAGCAGAGGAGCCATCTGGGTAGCCGAATGGGAGGCGGGCCAGGTGGGACGGTACGACCCGACGAGCGGCGAGTGGCAGGAGTGGCCGCTTCCCGGGAGCAGCCCCCAGGCCTATGCGGTGTACGTCGACGAGCACGACATGGTGTGGCTCACCGACTTCGCCGGCGATCATGCAATCGTCCGCTTCGACCCGACCACCGAGGGCTTCGAGAGCGTGCCACTACCCGTGGCCGGTGGTGCCGTCCGTCAGTTGCTGGGCCGGCCCGGCGAGGTGTGGGGGGCGCTCTCCGCGGCCGATGCCCTCATGGTGGTGCGTCATGGCGAGTGATCGGGGCGTAGCTACCGGTCGCTGATCAAGGTCAGCAGGACCTCGACGGCGCGCGCCACCGCGGCGCGATCGGCCGATGGGAGATCATCCATGGCCGCATCGAGCCAGCGAAGCTGGCGGCGGTCGACGGCTTCGAGAAGCGTCTTTCCCAGCGCGGTCGGTACGACCTCCACCCGCCGCCCGTCGATTGGGGACGGTCGGCGCACCGCCAACCTGGCCTCGACCAGGCCGTCGACGATCCGGCTCATGGTGGGAGGCGAGACCAGTTCGGCAGCGGCCAGCGCTCCGACGCTCTGTGGTCCACCGGCCGCGAGACGGTGCAGCACGGCACGGCGGGCGCCGGTGAGCCCATGAGTACCCTCCTCCTGGCGCACCAGGCGGTGGAGTCGGAGCGCCACCTCGACGACGTCGTTTGCCGTTGCTGGCATGTAATTAGCTATGCTAACTATCTTGTCGAGCGGACAGGAGACCAATGACTCCCGAGCATTTCTTCACGGTTATCGAGCAGGGCGATCTCCCCACGGCCACCGGCGCCCTCGAAGACAACCCGTCATTGACGGAGGCACGAAACGCCGAAGGGTTATCGCCGCTCGCCGTGGCCGCCTACTGGGGCCGGCAAGAGCTGGTCGATCTGCTCAGACAGCGGGGCGGTCCACTCGGTCTCTGGGATGCCGCCATCGCCGGCGATACCGCTGCGGTGGACACTGCCCTCTCCGCCGATCCCACACTGATGAGATCGGAGTCACCCGACGGGTTCACCGCCCTCCACCTCGCCGCCTTCTTCGGTCACCCGGAGACCGTCGGCCTCCTCATCGAGCGAGGCGCCCCCGTGGATGCGTGGACCAGCAACACCTTCCACAACCAACCGCTCCACGCCGCCGTCGCCGGGTCGGACCCGCCGACGAGGATCGCCATCGCCCGGCTACTGCTGGATGCCGGGGCGGAGCCGGGCACCCAGCAGTCCGACGGGAGCACACCGCTCATGTCGGCCGCCCATAACGGTGATGAAGCTCTGGTGGACCTGCTCGTTGGTGCCGGAGCCGATTTGACCACACGAGACCAAAGTGGCCGAACTGCGGCAGATCACGCAAGGGAGGCGGGCCGCGACGAACTCACCAAGAAACTGACGCCCGCCTGACGGCTATCCCGTGGGCGCCTCGACTCGCTGTTTGCGGTCTGCGTCGATGACGGCGATGGCGGTGAGGTTGACCACATCGCCCACGTCGGCGTCGAGTTGGAGTATGTGGACCGAACGGGCCAGACCGGTGAGGATCGGACCGATCACCTCGGCATCGCCCAACCGGTTGAGCAGCTTGTAGGAGGCGTTCGCTGCGGTCAGGTTGGGGAAGACCAACACGTTGGCCGACCTGCCGCCCAGACGACTCCCCGGCTTGCGACGCTCCAGCAGTTGTGCGACTACTGCGGTGTCGGCATGCATCTCCCCTTCGACCGCCAACCCTGGGTCGAGCTCGGCACACATCTCGACAGCCCGACGCACCCGGGCGGGCTCCTCTCCCCCGGCGCTGCCGAAGTTGGAGTAGCTGATGAAGCCGACCCGCGGGTTGACGTCGAACTGGTCCCTGGCCACCGCCGCGGTGGAGACGGCGATCTCCGCCAGTTGCTCGGCGGTGGGCTCGATGTTGACCGCGGAGTCTGCGAAGAAGTAGGGACGCCCCGAGATGACGACCACGTAGATGGCGGCGGCGATCGACCTCCCCTGCTCCAGCTTGATCAGCTGCAGCGCCGGCCGCACCGTGTCCGGGTATGGCGTGGTGAGCCCGCCGAGCACCGCATCGGCGTCGCCCTGGCGGACCATCATCACCGCAAAGAGGTTGGGGTCGAGCAGGTCCTTGTCGGCCTGCTCAACCGTCATCCCCTTGTGGGCGCGCAACTCGGCCATGGTGGCGGCATAACCGGCGCGGAGGTCGGTCTCCGCCGACGGGTCGAGAACCCTGACCCCGTCGAGGGGGATGTGGTACCCGACCGCCGCCCGCTCCACTGATTCCGCCGCCCCAACGAGGATCGGCGAACCGAGGCCCTCGTCGACCACCCGCCGCGCCGCTCGGATGATCCGCACGTCGTCGCCCGCTGAGTAGGCGACGGTCGTCGCCCTTTCCCGCGCCTTGACAGTGACGTTGTGGATCAGCCCGTACGACGCCTGGAACCGGCGGCGCAACTGCTCGCGGTAGTCATCGATGTCCTGCAACGGGCGCCGCGCCACTCCCTCCTCGGTGGCCGCCTGTGCCACCGCCGGAGCCACCCACCAGAGCACCCGGGGGTCGAACGGCTTGGGGATGAGGTAGTCGGTGCCGAAGGAGAGGTAGTCGAGGTCGTAGGCCTTGAGCACCACGTCGGGAACCGGCTGCTTGGCCAGAAGCGCCAGGGCGTTGGCGGCGGCGATCTTCATCCCCTCGGTGACCGCCGTCGCTCGGACGTCCAGCGCTCCCCGGAAGATGAAGGGGAAGCCGAGCACGTTGTTCACCTGGTTGGGGAAGTCGCTCCGACCGGTGGCGACCAGGGCATCGGGTCTCACCCGGCGCGCCTCGTCGTACCCGATCTCTGGGTCGGGGTTGGCCAGTGCGAACACGATCGGCCTGGGCGCCATCGTCTCCAGCATCTCGCCGGTGACCGTCCCCCCCACGGACACACCGACGAACGCGTCCGCGTCCACCAGGGCGTCGGCGAGCGTTCGTCTCTCGGTGACACGGGAGAATTCGGCCTTGATCGGGGTGAGGTCGTCGCGCCCGTCGTGGATCACGCCGCGGGAGTCGCACAGCAGGATGTTCTCCGGCTGGACGCCGAGATGGCGGAAGAAACGGGCGCAGGCGATGCCCGCCGCCCCGGCGCCGCTGAACACGACCCGTGTCTCCTCGATCCGCCGGTCGGAGATCTCGAGAGAGTTGAGGAACGCCGCCGCGCCGATGATCGCCGTGCCGTGCTGATCGTCGTGGAAGACGGGGATCTGCAGGCTCTGGCGGAGGGTCTCCTCCACCACGAAGCAATCGGGTGCCTTGATGTCCTCCAGGTTTATCCCGCCGACCGTGGGCTCCAGCAGCCGACAGAACTTGATCAGATCCTCGGGATCGTGCGTCGCCACCTCGAGGTCGTAGACGTCGATGTCGGCGAAACGCTTGAAGAGCACGGCCTTGCCCTCCATCACCGGCTTGCTGGCGAGCGGGCCAATGTCCCCCAGACCGAGCACGGCCGATCCGTTGGTCACGACCGCCACGAGGTTGCCCCTGTTGGTGTAGCGGAAGGCATCGTCGGGGTCGGCGGCGATGGCGAGGCAGGGCTCGGCGACACCGGGGGTGTACGCCAGGCTCAGGTCCTGCTGGGTGGCGGTCGGCTTGGTGGGGCGGATCTCGAGCTTCCCCGGCCGGCCACGCTCGTGGTAGTCGAGCGCTTCGCTGAAACGGCGTCCGTCGGTCATTGGTCCCTGCTTGGGGGCTTGAGCCAACAGTAGACCGGGGAGG
>CAWACT010000006.1:0-18977 GCA_963780745.1 uncultured Actinomycetes bacterium
TGAGGGACGGCTAGACCGCTTCGGAGACGGCGGCGGTGCCGTCGGCAAGGATCCGGGTGCCGCACACCCGGCACAACCACTTCGGGTCGTTGCCGTAGATCACGCAGCCGCCGATCGCGACCTCGCCGCGGTCGGCCGCCTCGAACAGCTCCGGGTCTGGGTACCCGTAGACGATGGGTACCAGGTCGGTGGCTGCACAGGAAGGACAGGTTGGCTTCTTCATCTCGGGACGGATCATGACAGCCCGGTGTGACATTTGCGCACTGCGTCCAAATGTCACTGCCGGCTGTCATGTTGTCCGTCATGAGTCGATGGAGTTCCGCGACGAGTACCTGTTCAGGATCGAGCACGCACCGGAGCCCGGGTGGTGAGGTACGGTGGCGATATGGCACTCGACACCCGCACCTTCGCCCGGGAGAGCGGATCCCGATGTCGTGGGAGGAGTACGAGGCGCTGGGCGACCGGGTCCGCGGTGAGTACATCGACGGCGAGCTGGTGGTCATGAACCAGCCGACCGGCCGTCACCAGGACGTCTGCGTCGAGCTCTATGTCCGGATCAAGCCTGTGCTCCCGGCTGGGGTCAAGGCCAGGCTCTCCTGGGGCTGGAAGCCGGGCGCCGACGAGTTCGGACCGGATCTGATCTTGTTTGACGACAACGAGGAAGACCTCCGCTACACCGAGATCCCTCATCTGGTGGTCGAGGTGCTCTCCTCCGACCCCGCCGCCGACACGGTGCGCAAGATGCAGAAGTACGCCGCCGCCGGATTGCCGCGGTACTGGATCATCGACCCCGAGGGTCCGGAGCTGTTCGTCTTCGTGCTCGACGAGGAGGGCGGATATCGGGCGGCGGGAAGCTACGGCGCCGACGCCGTGGTCGATCTGGATATCGGGCCGGCACAGATTCGTTCCGGGTGGGGGATCTACTGGGCTGATTTCCCGCTGTATCGGGCGCCCAGTGCCATCAACTGCCTTGGGTACGCTCCGGCAAAGCTGTGGGCGACCGGGGAGGGACGCATGGTCAGTTACGAGGACTCGATAGCAATCCTGGAGATCGAGTTGGGTGGCGTCGAGGCCGCCTTCCGCGGGCTGACCGACGAGGAGTGGCAGACCGAGACCAAGCTCGCCCCGCTCGATCCGGCGGCACCGCACTGGTCGTTGTTCGAGCTGGCTGGCCACTTCGACATCTCCATTGGTCTGACCCGGATGCTCATCGCCGACCCGCAGGAAGGCCAGCCGGGTCGGGACCGGGTCAGCTTCTTCATCTTCCACCGCACCGAGGTGGCCCCCGTCGTCTACTCCTACGCCTACCAGATGGTTGCCGGCAAGGCGCCCGCCGACATGCCCGACGTGCTCCACGAGACCTTCTCCAAGACCATCGAGGAGGCGCGCGGTCGAATCCTCCGGAACTGACCGGTTCCGGGTACTACGCCCTGATGGAGCTCGGCGAGTTCGTCCCCAGCCGAGTGGTCGAGGCCGTCGTCCACGGGATGGACCTCACCGATGCGCTGGGCCGGGAGACCATCGCCACCCCCGACGGTGTGGCACTCACTGCCGGGATCCTCGACGAGTTGCTGGCGCGTCGCACCGTGGCCGGCCGACCAGAGGATCTGTCCGACGATCTGGCTTGGGTGCGGGCTGCGTCGGGGCGAGCCGACCACGACGACCCGCGATTGCCGCTGATCGGCTGAGCCAATCCAGCCCGACAGTCAGCCGGCTTCCCGCACAGCCTTCGACGTCTCGACGAGGAACCCTGTGACCGCCTCGATTAGCTCTGGTTGACGCAACAGTCTGCGATGGCCGGTCCCCGGCGTCTCGACAAGCCGCGTCGCCGGCCGGCGCCTGGCCAGCTCGGACGATGCGGCGATGGGCACCTCGGGGTCGGCGGGATCGTGGAATATGAGGATCTCGGTGCCGGGTAGGTCGGCTTCCGCTGCGGCGGTCAGCTCGGGCCATCTCTCGCCGACGAAGCCCCGGACCCTGCGCCGCAGCGAAGAAGCGGTCCAAGGGGCGAGCCCGGCCATGACATCGAACCGGGCCAACGCCTCCTCGAGATCGAGCACCGGGGCGAGAAACACAGCGGAACGCGGCGGAGCGTGGTGGAGCGCCATCACCGAGGCC
Organism: uncultured Actinomycetes bacterium; assembly: GCA_963780745.1. Classification (GTDB taxonomy): domain Bacteria; phylum Actinomycetota; class Acidimicrobiia; order Spongiisociales; family DATADW01; genus DATADW01. Next base: position 2,119 of record CAWACT010000006.1, read on the forward strand.
ATCGCCCCGAGCGAGTGGGCCACCACCGCATCGGGGGCGCCGAATCGATCGGCGATGGCGCGCAGCCCGGCGGCGATCTGGAATCCGTCCGAGGTGGACTGCGAGTCGCTGCCATGCCCGGGGGAGTCGATGGCGACGGCGAGGAACCCGGCAGCGGCCACCGCGGTGGCGAGGTCGGCCATCTGGGCGGCCCGGCCGCCCCAGCCGTGGGCCAGGATCACCAACGGACCCGCACCAATCGTGTAACCAGGTCGAGACCGGCCGTCGACCATCACCTCGATCGGCTCGGCACGGCTGAGCCGGGCGCCGTCTCCCTCGATCTTTTCGGCGCTGGGGCGAGGTGGGGTGAACCATGCCCGCTCCGCCAGCCGGGGGAGCAGCCGGACGGGAAGCGGGGCGCTCATCGGCGGTCACCCCATCCGATCATGCCCGGGTCGAGGTCGGCGAGCAGATCGAGCTCGGTCAGCCGCCAAGGTGGAAGGAGGTCGACAGGAACGATGAGGCGGTAGATGCGACGCATGGGCCCTCCTTAGTTTCAAGATGCAACCCATGTTCTATCACCGTCCGTTGCAAAATGCAACCCAGACTTCTACGATTCCTCCTATGGCAGTGCGCAAGCCGCTCGATTACCTCAACTGCTCGGTGGCCAACACGCTCGACGTGATCGGCGACCGCTGGACGGTCCTCCTGCTGCGCGACGCATTTCTCGGCGTGCGGCGCTTTGACGATTTCCAGGAGGACCTGGGGATCGCCCGCAACATTCTGGCCGACCGGCTCGGCCGGCTGGTGGCAGCTGGGATCATGGAGACCCGCCCATATCAGGAACGCCCACCCCGCGACGAGTACGTGCTCACCGCCAAGGGGAAGGATTTGCTCGACGTGCTGCTGACCCTGTGGCGATGGGGCGATCGGTGGGCTCCGGTTCCCGAAGAGGTCCAGCGAGATCTGATCCACCTCGATTGCGGTAGCGCCACTCACGCCGTGGCGGTGTGCGCCCACTGTGGCGGCGAGTTGAGCCGCTCGAACCTGCGTATCGAGCCAGGGTTGGCGGTGGTGGCGAAGCGTGCCAAGGCTCGAGCCTGACCGAGCGGTGACTTCGCTGGTACCACTCGCGGAGGTCGAGTCGGCGGCCGCGGCCATCGCACCACACATCCACCGCACCCCGCTGGTCGGATCCCGGACGCTGTCGGAGCGCCTCGGTCGGCGGGTGTCACTCAAGCTCGAGTTGTTCCAGCGGACCGGATCCTTCAAGCCTCGCGGCGCCCTATACGAGGTGATGGCGCTCTCGGACGAGGAACGGTCACGCGGTGTTGTCGGTCTGAGCGGGGGCAACTACGCCCAGGGTCTCGCCTACGCCGGCGAGCGGCTCGGCGTCCCGATCAGGGTGGTCATGCCGGCCAGCGCTCCCGCCGGGTCGGTCGAAGCGACCACCAGCTATGGCGCCGAGATCGAGCTGGCGCCAACCATGTCGGAGGCATTCGAACGGTTCGATCAGTATCGAGCCGGCGGCGTCACGACCCTCCACCCGTTCGACGACCCGAGGATGTGGGCGGGGAATGGATCCCTCGGGCTGGAGGTGGTGGAGGATGCGCCCGACCTGACCGACATTTTTGTCTCGATAGGCGGGGGTGGGTTTATCACCGGCGTGACCGAGCGCGGTTCTCGCCCTCCGCCCCGAAGTCCGTGTCTGGGGGGTTGAGACCGAGGGTGCCGATGCCATGCGCCGTGCCCTCGATGCCGGCAAGGTGGTGGACATCGTCCCCACCTCCATCGCCACGACATTGAGTGCACCCCGGGTGGCGGAGAGCACGCTGGCCGTGGCGAGAGAACATCTCGAGGACGTCGTGGTTGTACCCGACGCCGAGGCGGTGGCGGCGCTCGAGGTCTTGGCGGAGCGGGTCAAGGTGTTGGCCGAGCCCGCCGCTTCCTGCACCTTGGCCGCAGCGCAACAGGTGAGGGCGCGGCTGGGCGAACATGTTGTGCTGGTGCTCTGCGGCGGGAACGTCTCGCTCGACGACCTCACCCGATGGCGCGCCCGTTTCGGGGACTGAGCGTCGGCGATCTTCTCCACTAGTCGGAGAGTTGGAAGAACACCCTGCTGCCCTCGAGGGTAAGCGTCTCCTCGGCGATCATGACCAATGAGCACGCGTCGCTACGGTCGATGCGCCAGCACGTATTGCCTGTGATGGTTCCGCCAGGAAAAGTCTCACCGGCCTCGTCGATGCTGTCCGGTATCACACCGCAGCCTGCTTCGAACGCCTCGTAAGCGACGTTGGATTCCCCGACCGCTTTGAGCGACACATCGATCCAGAAAGTCGATGACTCGTCGCCCTGGTACGTGGCTTCCAAGGCTGCCATGAAGAACTGCTCTCCCTCTGCCGGCGGATCGTTGAATTCGTTCTCGGTCATGACCGCATCAGTCGCATTGGGGGTCACGGAGGTGACCTTGAGTCGCCACGGGCCAACTTTGCCTGCTTTGCCAAGTGCGACCTCATCTTCACCGACGTTGCCGCCAGTCGCCTCACCGGCGGTCGAACCCTCCTCCTGGAGTCGCGGAGGGATCGAGTCGAGAGGAAGACCCTGCTGCCCTCGAAGCTAAATGATTCCTCGGCGATCATGACCAATGAGCGCGCGTCGCTACGGTCGATGCGCCAGCACGTATTGCCTGTGATGGTTCCGCCAGGAAAAGTCTCACCGGCCTCGTCGATGCTGTCCGGTATCACACCGCAGCTTGCTTCGAACGCCTCGTAAGCGACGTTGGATTCCCCGACCGCTTTGAGCGACACATCGATCCAGAAAGTCGATGACTCGTCGCCCTGGTACGTGGCTTCCAAGGCTGCCATGAAGAACTGCTCTCCCTCTGCCGGCGGATCGTTGAATTCGTTCTCGGTCATGACCGCATCAGTCGCATTGGGGGTCACCGAAACAACACGAACTGACCATGGGTCTACGGTGGCGACACGACCGACGGGTATTGGATTCTCCAGAGTCCCGGTGTCGGGCAACGTCGTCGTCGGCTCTGGGACCGTCGTCTCCCCACTGTTGTCTCTGGTATAGGGGACTGGTCGAGGCCGATTCAGGTGACGTGATCGCCGAGGTTGATGTCGTATCCTGTACGGAGGTCGCTGACGCGCCATCGTCGTTTCCGTTTGCGTTGCGGCGTCGCAGGCGACGATCAGCAGCAACAACACCCAAAGCGTGAGCGCATCGGGCCTCCCCTTTGTTATCCGAAGCTGATCGATGCCTCGACAGACGACTAGTCGTGCTACGCAGTAGGTGGCTGGTAAGTGCCGCTCTTGATTTCGCCGTCCTCGGCCTCGAGGATCCAGATCGAGCCTTTCTTGACGTCCTTGACGTTGCCGCCGATTAGCTCGACGCCGCGGTCCGATAGTCGGTCGAGTAGCTCGGGGACGATGTCGCCGTGCGAGCAGAGCACCGCGTTGGTCCGGGAGACCTCATCCAGCAGGGCCTCGGCCCGGTTTTCGTCGGCGCCCTCGGCCAGGGCCTGATTCTCTTCCACCTTGAAGCCGAGCTCCTCGGCGAGCGGCTCGACCGTCTGCATGCACCGCAGGTAGGGGCTGGAGATGATCCGTTCGATCCCGACGAAGCGGAGCAATTCGGTGATGCCCGCCGTCTGGCGGAAGCCCTTTGTCGACAGCGGGCGAAGCCGGTCGTCTCCTTCCCACTTGCTCGAATCTCCGGCGTGGGAGTGACGGATCAGGTACACCCGCGAGGTGTGCTTCCAGCGGTCGGGGTCGAGAGAAGCCACCAGCTCGGCGTCGTGGCGGTAGGTGAGGGCGTCCACCGCCTCCCTGCTCGGGAGCCAGAGGACCTCGTCCACCTCGAGGTTGGGGACGAAGTTCCCCTCGGTGGGCCGCATCGCCCAGTAGCGGACCAGCTTGTCCTCGCCACCGGTGACGTAGTGGATCATCCCCGCCGGGCTCGTGATCCGGCAATGGAGACCGGTCTCCTCCCATACCTCGCGCAGTGCGGTCTCATGGGGCTCCTCGGGGGGATGGGGCTTTCCCTTGGGGAGGGTCCAATCGCCGTGGGCGGGCCGGTGGATCAGGAGTATCTCGACACCGTTGTCGGCGGGCCGCCACACCACCCCTCCGGCGGCCTCGATGGTCACTGTGTCTGCGGCTCCATACGGGCTGCGGGAGGATAGTCAGCGGGCGGGTTGCCCGAAGTGGTCCAGACCAAGCCGCTGGACCACCAGGGCTCCTGCTTCGCCGATCGTCTCCACCAGTTCGACGAGCTCGAGGGGAATGGCCAGCCGGTTGGCCAGGATGGGCACCAACTCACCCCAGTCGGTTCCGACCGCAACAACGACGAGATCGGGAGAGACCCCGTGGCGGGCGACGAAGCGCACATTCCAGCTGACGACCAGTTCGGCGAGGGTCCCGATGCTGCCGGGGAGGACGATGGCGGCGTCGGCCCCATCGAGCAGGGTGGCGATGCGGAGCGGGATGGTCGGGGCGGGGACCTCGTCGGTGAGGTGGGAATTGGGCGACGACCGCTCGGGGAACACCGCTGGCGCGGTGACCCCAACGACCTTCCCACCCGCTCTCGCCGCCCCGGAGGACACCGCCTCCATCACCCCGGCGTACCCACCGGTGACCACGGTGCAGCCCGCCGCGGCCAGGGTCTGGCCCAGTTGTTCCGCCTCGGTCCAACCGGGGTCATGGGGCTGGAGCGCCGATGAGCCGAAGACGGCGACCCGGGGCGATGGGATGTCACGAGGTGCAAGCTAAGGAGAGAAGACAGAAGACGGAAGACGGAAGCGTAGGACCCCTGGTGTGCCATCCTGACCGGATCAGCTCTCCATCACTTGGCGCAGCGCGGCGGCTACCTGAGTGCTGTCGATCAGGGCGGTCTTCTCGATGGCGAATTGGGGCCAGGGGGCGTCGAACCCGGCGACCCGGACCACGGGTGCCTCCAAGGCGTAGCCGGCGCGCTCCGCCACGGTGGCGGCGACCTCGGCGCCGACCCCGGCGGAGCGCTGCGGTTCTTGGACGACCACCAGGCGGCCGGTCCGTTGCACCGAGTCGAGGACGGTCTCGGAGTCCCACGGGAACAGGGTGCGCAGGTCGATGACCTCGACCGAGATGCCCTCGGGGGCCACCTCGTCCGCCGCTTGGAGCGAGACGGGGACCATCCCGCCGTAGGTCACCAGGGTCACGTCGTCGCCGGTGCGGCGGAGGCGCGCCCTCCCGATCGGCAGGGTGTAGTGATCGGTGGGGACGTCCTCGCGCCCCGCCCGGTATAGGACCTTGGGCTCGAGGAACATCACCGGGTCGTCGCCCTCCAGCGCCGCGGCGAGCAGGCCCTTGGCGTCGGTTGGTGACGACGGGCAAACAACGACCAGCCCAGGGGCGTGGACGAAGTAGGCCTCGGGGCTGTCGCAATGGTGCTCATGTGCGCCGATCCCCGCTCCGTTGGGAAACCGGACCACAACCGGGAGCGAGACGTTCCCCCGCGTCCGGTAGCGGGTCCGGCCGAGGTGGCTGACGATCTGGTCAAAAGCGGGGTAGACGAAACCGTCGAACTGGATCTCTGCCACCGGGCGGGCCCCGGCCACCGCCATCCCGATGGCCGTCCCGACGATCCCCGACTCGTTGAGCGGGGTGTCAATCACCCTCTCCTCACCGAAGTCGGCCAGCAAACCCTCGGTGATGCGGAAGACGCCGCCGGCAAGCGCGACATCCTCACCCAGGACCACAACCGACTCGTCCCGCTCCATCCCCTGGCGCAGCGCGGCGTTGATCGCCTCCGCCATGGTCCAGCGCTCGGTGGGCCCCTCGGGGACCGAGTCGTCGCCGATCTCCCAGATCTCCTCGGCGGCGAACTCGGTCTCCTCCTCGCCCCGGCTCCGCTGCGCCTCATGGAGCTGCTCCACCAGGGCGGCGGGGATTCGGGCGTAGGCGTGACGGATTGCCTCGTCGCGACCGGGCAGCGGCCGTTCCTCGATGGCTTCGATGGCTGCGGCCACCGACTGCGCCGCCTCGGTGCGCACCGCGCCGTCCAGCTCATCTGACCACTCCCCGGTGCCCTCCAGGTAGCGGCGCAGCCGGTCGATCGGGTCCTTCTCCCTCCATTCCGCCTCCTCTGCGGCCTCCCGGTAGAGACGGGCGTCGTCGGCGGTGGCGTGGGGGCCATAGCGGTAGCACACCGCCTCGATCAGGGTGGGGCCCTCACCGGAACACGCCCGCCGCACCGCCTCCTGGGTGGCGAGGTACACGGCAAGCGGGTCCATCCCGTCGACCCTCATCCCGTGGATCCCGTAGGCGTCGGCCTTCTGGGCGATGGTCTCCGATGCGGTCTGCTTGGAGTAGGGGACCGAGATTGCATAGAAGTTGTTCTGACAGAAGAACACCGTGGGGGTACGCCAGACCCCGGCGAAGTTGAGCCCCGAGTGGAAGTCATTCTCCGAGGTCGCCCCATCACCGAAGTAGGCGATGGTCACCGTGTCCTCACCCCGGAGCCGGGCGGCGTAGGCGTGACCCACGGCGTGGGGGATGTGACTCCCGATGGGCACGCAGACGATCCCGCACCGGTGGCGGAGGACGTCCCAGTCGCTGTTGGGCAGACCCCGCCAATAGGAGAGGATCACCTCGACGGGGATCCCCCGGGCCAGTTCGACGGCGTGCTCGCGGTAGCTGGGGTAGGCGAAGTCGGTGGGCCCGAGCGCCATCGCCGACCCCACCTGGGCCGCCTCCTGGCCCTCGAGCATGGCATAAGTGCCGAGCCGGCCCTGGCGCTGCAGAGCAAGGGCCCGCCGGTCGAACTCGCGGGCCAACACCATCAGCCGGTAGAGCTCCTGGACCTCCTTGATGGGAACGCCGGGGTCGCCCCCCACCAGGGCGCCGTCGGTCCCGAGGATCTGGAACATTGGGGTCAAGTTTGCCACACGACCACCGCTAGGACCCCGGCGAGCATCGCCGAAGGGCAGAATCAGTCCGTGCCCGACGTGATCGTCACCTTCCGAGAGGAGCTCGACGAGGATCTGCTCATCGAGATGGGTCTCGAGGTACGCCACCTCTGGCCGTCGATACGTTCGGCGGCGGTGACCGGGACCGAGGAGCAACTCGAGCAACTCGCCGCCGACGAGCGGGTGATGGCGATCGATCCGGATGGGGAGATCACGGCTTTCTGAATCGAGACGGAAGACGGGAGACGGAAGTCACCCCCTCCGCTCGCTTGGCTCGCGCCCTCCCCCTCACCGGGGGAGGCGGGATCGGCTCCCCCTCCCGGTGAGGGAGGGGGTTGGGGGGAGGGTGATTGCCGCCGCCCGCCGTGAGTCACCCCCTCCGCTCGCTGCGCTCCCCGGGGGAGGTACCGAGTTAGGGAATCCCCTCGATGGGGGGTGGTGGCTCGAGTTCGACGCTGGCTGCTTCGGCGTCGACTCGGCCATAGCCGTACTCGTCGGTGCGGCCCATTCGGCCCATCGGGTCGGCCCTCCAGGCGAGGAGACGGCGGACGGTGATGTTGTCGGCGAAGCGGTGCGAGCCCCAGGCGAGGGCCGCAACGCCGGCGACGTGGGGGCTGGCCATGCTGGTTCCCGACTTGGTGCCGTATCCGCCACCGGGGACGGTGGAGAGCACGTTCACTCCCGGAGCGGATAGCTCCACTTCAGGACCGCGGTTGGAGAAGGAGGCGATCATCCCGGCGCCGTCGACCGCCGAGACAGCCACCACCGACTCCCACTTTGCCGGATACCCGACAGGCCCTCCGTCGTTGCCGGCGGCGGCGACGAGGAGGCGGCCGCGTTCCCAGGCGAGGGCACACATCTGCTCGAGGGCGGCGGGTGCACCGTGGGCCGCCCAGGCTCATATTGAGGATGCGGATGTCCTGAGCGTTGATGCACCAGTCGATCCCGGCGATGAGGTTGCTCCACTGCCCCCGCCCGTTGCGGTCGAGCACCTTGACCGCGTAGAGGGCGGCGGCGGGGGCCACCCCGACCACGCCCATCTGGTCGTGGGCAGCAGCAATGGTCCCCGCCACGTGCGTCCCGTGCCCGTTGAAGTCGTCGGTGCTCGTCTCGGTGCTGACAAAGCTCATCCCCGTCCGCAGGTTGGCGACCAGGTCGGGATGGGCGGGGGCGATCCCGGTGTCGAGCACCGCCACCTTTATCGCCTTTCCCCTGGAAGCGTCCCAGGCAGCGGGCGCTTTGATCGCCGCCACCCCGGCGGGCACGGTCTCCTCGAGCACGGAAGGCTGCCCCTCGATCACCAACTCCCCCAGGGCGAACATCGGGCCGTCCTCTTCCACAGTCGCGACGTCATCGGCGCCCCGCACCGCGTCGATCTGGTCATCGTCGAGAGTGGCCACGACGATCGGCGCCTCGTACTCGTCAACGTCGTAGACCACTCGGTCGAGGTCGAGCCCGCGGGGCAGCGGCCCGTAGCTGGCCCCGGCGACTGAGAACTCCTCGCCGACGGCCTCGGAGAGCAACTCCAACTTGTCCGGCTCGGGGTTGGCCCGTGTGTCCTTCTTCTTGAAGGTCACGATCACCGCGGCGTTTCTGCAACTCATGCCAGCACCCTATCAGAAGACAACGAAGTCTGCAGCAAACCGCCCTCAATCTTGTCAGCGCTTGCGATCATGAACCTGCCGTGCGGTCAAACCCTCCCTGCGCCGCGGCCTCTCCCTCACCGGGGGCGGCTACGGCTGACCAACGCGATGGTGAGGATCCGCCCTGAGGTCCGCCAGATCGTCGCCTACACACCGGGCAAGCCGGAGGACGAGGTCGCTCGGGAGCTGGGTCTCACCGACATCGCCAAGCTCGCCTCGAACGAGTGCCCCGAGCCGCCATTCCCCGAGGTGGAGCGGGCGATCGCCGCCGCCGCAGCCGGGGTCAACCGGTACCCGGACAACGACAGGTTCCGACTGACCGAGGCACTGGCAAAGCACCTCGGCGTCCCGGGGGAGAGCATCCTGATCGGTGCGGGCAGCACCGAGTTGTTGCTCTGCTTGGCCGGGGCAGTCGGTGGCGGTGGGTCGATGGTCTATGCCTGGCCATCGTTCGTGATGTACCGGATCGCGGCCAAGCTTGCCGAGAGCGAGGCGGTCGAGGTGCCGCTCGACGCCGGCCTTCGCCACGACCCCGACGCCCTGGTTGCGGCGGTCCGCAGCGACACCAGGGCGCTCTTCGTGTGCAACCCCAACAACCCCACCGGCACCTACATCTCGGGTGAGGCGGTGCGGGGTCTGATACAGCGGGTGCCGGACGATGTCCTGGTGGTGATCGACGAGGCCTACCACGAGTACGTCCGGGCGCCCGACTACGAGACCATGCTCCCTTTGGCGGCGGAAAGGGACAACGTGGTCGTCACCCGGACCTTCTCCAAGGTCTACGGGCTCGCCGGGCTGCGAGTCGGCTACGCCGTGGGGAGCCCGGAGCTGATCACCGAGTTGCGCAAGGTCCAGGCGCCGTTCTCGGTTAGCGACCTGGCTCAGGCGGCGGCGATCGAAGCGCTCCGCCACCAGCGGCGTGTCGAAGAGCGGGTGCGGCGCAACACTGCCGCCTTGGAGAGGTTCCGAATCGAGCTGGAGGCGCGTGGCGTCGAGCATCCACCTAGCCAGGCGAACTTCGTCTCCATCCGGCCCGGAGGAGACGAGGTGCATCTCTTTGAGGCGCTGCTGGAGCGAGGGATCATCGTCCGCCCCATGTCGCAGGGATGGCTGCGAGTAACCGTGGGCACCGACGAGGAGAACACACGGTTCCTCTCCGCACTCGACTCGGTCCTCGAGGAGCGCCGCCCGGCCGGGGCTGTGCCGCCGTAAGGTTGGCGAATCGACTCGAGGGGTAGCGATGGACCGGGGACGGATCTTCTGGGGAGTTCTCCTTGTTGTGCTCGGAGCGGTCTTCCTGCTCGACCGGACGGGGGTGATCGACGCCGGGACACTCATCTCCCGTTGGTGGCCGGTGCTGGTGATCATCGGTGGGGCGCTGTTGCTGCTGCAAAGCCCGCGCAGCCTGACAGGTCCGCTGATCGTGATGGGCTCCGGCGCCATCCTGCTGTTGAGCACTCTGGGTTTGCTCGACATCTCGGTGTGGCAACTGCTCTGGCCGCTGGCGCTGATCGGGATCGGCATCTTCGTTCTCACCGGCCGGGTGTCGCCACACCAGGGGGAAGCGGCTGCCGGGGACCGGGTGGACGCCACGGCCATCTTTGGCGGTCGTCAGATCGCCTCCACCTCCCAGTCGCTGGAGGGCGGGAGCCTGGTGGCGGTGTTCGGCGGGGTGGAGGCCGACCTCTCCGGTGCGGCCATCGCCCCGGACGGTGCCGGGATCGATGCCACCGCAGTTTTCGGGGGGATAGACCTATGGGTCCCCCACGGATGGCGGGTCGAGATCAGCGGGCTTCCCATCTTCGGTGGCTGGACCGACGGAACAGCCAGCCAGCACCTGCCGCCCGAATCACCCACCCTTCGCATACGGGCACTCACTGCTTTTGGCGGTCTCGATGTGAAGAGGGCTGTCGGGTAAGCACCATCTGGCCCGGACTGGGGGGCCGGGTCTGCTGTAGCCTCGCTGCGTGGTCGATCGCCCCCGCCCCCGGAGGACAACCCCGGCCCCGCCACGGCTTCGTTGGGACCGGCTACTGATCTACGCGCTGGTGTTGGCCGCGGTATTCGCCGGCGGTTACCTCGTGGCCCGCGCCGCCACCTCCGAGGAGCCGGCCCCGCAGCAGGTGGCTGCGGCCACGGCCAACTACCAGGTGGTCGAGGGGTCGGTGGGGAGCACGGTCCGGCTCATCGCCCGCGGCGCTTGGGACGGGACCCCGGTGGCGTCCAACCCGGCGGCCGGTGTGATCACGTCGGTCGACCTCGGCACGGGCGGTCAGGTGGCGCCGGGGGACGTGGTCTACAACGTCGACCAGCGGCCGGTTTCGGCTGCAGCGGGGACGGTGCCCTCCTTCCGCGACCTGGCGCCGGGCTCCTCGGGGCAGGACGTCAGACAACTCCAGGAACTGCTGGTGGCGCTCGGTCTCTACGAAGAGGAGGTCGACGGCGTCTACGGGACCGGTATGGCGGCTGCGGTCGTCGCCTGGCAGGAGTCGCTCGGACTCACCGGCGACGGGGCCGTCCTCCAAGGCGATCTGATCGTTGTGCCCGAGCTGCCGGCAAGGCTCGTCCCGACTGCGGACATCCGTCCCGGAGCCGTGGTGGTGGGGGGCGAGCCGGCCTTGGCCGCAGTCGGCGATGGCCCAACCTTCCTGGTGGAACTGCCCGCGGGGGAGCCTCCGGTGGTGTCAGCGAGCTCGGGTGTGGTGGTCGACCCGGACGGGCAACGGTGGGAGGCATTGGTGTCCGGAATGGCTGAGACCCCCACAGGCGAGCCGGCATTGACACTCACCGGCGCCGACGGCGGCTCGGTCTGCGGCCAGGATTGCGGCGAGGCGGTGCCGCTCGGCGAGACCGCCCTCTACCCGGTGGAGATCACCGTGGTACCCACCACCACCGGTCCGATGGTGCCGGTGGCCGCTCTCCAGCCCGATGGGGCCGATGGCTGGATGGTCCGGCTGGCCGACGGCGGTGAGTCCCCGGTGACCGTTCTAGCCGCAGCCAACGGTTGGGCGGTGGTCGAAGGCCTGGCGGTCGGTGAGGAGGTGGTGCTCTCGCCCGGTGGTGGTCCTTCGCCGGCCGATGTGGCGCCGTCCGGCGGCAGCCTGTCACCCCCGACCGGTGGCGGGGACACCACACAAGGCGGGTGAACCGGGCCGCGCTCGCGGGTCTGCCCGGTACCGTCTTCGATGACCACCGAGGAGGAACATCCGTGCCCACGTTGGAGCACTTCTGCAAGGTCGACGCCACCCTCGAGTTCAACATGATCGGCAAGACCCCGATGGGGGTGCGCATCGACATGCCATTTCATGGGACCGCTACCGGCCCGCACTGGGAGGGGGATCGTCCGGTGGAGGGGATCGACCACGTCACAGTGCGTGGTGACGGGAACATGGACCTCGTCATCAGGGGCCGCATAGGCGAGGGCCGGGAGACGGTCGGCTACCGGGCCACCGGTGTGTCCATCGCCATCGACCGGACCACAGCAGAGCCCCAAGAGCTGGTTCTGTTCGAGACCGGCGACGAGTCGCTCGACTTCCTCAACACCTCGGTGGGGGTGGTCCTCGGACGGGGCGAAGGCGCCGAATTGGCGCTCGAGTTCTTCTTGGTACGCCGCTGATCGACCGATTCGATCGGACCGTCCTCGACAACGACCCCGATCGACGGGGCGTCCTGATCAAGATGCTCTCCGCGGCGCTGGATGCCGTCGACCCGGCGGCGTCGGTGCGCGCCGTGGTGGGTCGGGAGGATGACGCCTTGACGGTGGCGGGGCGTCGATTGCCGCCTGACGGAGAGGGTGCTCGTCCTAGGGATGGGCAAGGCCGTCGTCGGCATGGCCACAGGCTTACTCGAGGTGATTCAGGGAGTGTCGGTCACGGGGGCGCTCGCCGTCCTCGAGATAGCCGACGTGGGGGAGATCGAGACGATTGTGGGCGAGCACCCCGAGCCCGGGGCGGGGAGTGTCGCCGCGGGAAACCGCCTGCTGGAGCTGGCGGCCAGCGCCGGTCAGTCCGATCTGGTGGTGTTTCTCCTCTCCGGCGGCGGGTCCTCGTTGGCCGAGGTACCGGCGAGCGGGCTCACCATCTCCGATCTCTCGGCGGTGACCAACCGGCTCCTGGCATCCGGGGTCTCGATCAACGGGCTGAACACGGTGCGCAAGCACCTCTCCGCCATCAAGGGCGGGCGGCTTGGTGCCGCCGCCTCCGGTGCTGGTGCTGCTCTCACGTTGATCCTCTCCGATGTTGTGGGAGACCCGATCGACGTGATCGCATCGGGACCGACGGTGCCCGATCCGTCCACCTATCTCGACGCCCTCGCCGTGGTCGAGGGAAGGGGAGTCTCGGTGCCTGCGGTGACGGCTCATCTCGCCGAGGGCGCAGCCGGCCGGCACCCGGAGACCCCGGTCGGGGAAGACGAGGTGGTGCGGCAGGTGATCGAGGTCGTGGGGAGCGGTGCCAGCGCGGCGAGGGCGGCGGTTGCCTCGGCCAAGTCCCAGGGGATCGAGGCCGATCTGGGGGGGACCGACCTCACCGGGAGCGCCACCCAGGTGGCCGCTCGATTGGTCGAGGAAGGGCGGGGCCTGCGCCGAAACGGGATGCGGGTCTTTGCCGGTGAGAGCACCGTCGAGGTGAAGGGCAGCGGCCTTGGCGGCCGCAACCAGGAACTGGTGCTGGCGGCGGCGCTGTTGATCGAAGGTGAGGACGATTTGGTCGTCGCCTCGCTGGGGACCGATGGCGTCGACGGTCCCACCGACGCCGCGGGTGGCATTGCCGACGGTGCCACCATGGGTCGCGGACGCCGCCTCAGATTGAGCGCCCCCGACCACCTGCTCCGCAACGACAGCTACCCCTACCTGCGCGCCACCGGCGACCTCCTGGTGACCGGCCCCACCGGAACCAACGTCGGCGACCTGATGGTGGTGTGGAACTGGAGCGGCTAGACGTGCATGTGGGTAGGCGCTCGATCACCTAGGACTTAGTACTTGTACTGACTGAGTACTCAATACCAAGCCGGATTCTCCGAAAGCCTTTGCCTTTCGACTCCACTTTGGTGATGGTCACCCGGCCGACTTCGGTGGTCGAGCCGACATGGGTGCCGCCGTCTGCCTGGCGGTCGAGACCGACGATGTCGATCACCCGTACCTCGGTCAGGTCGGAGGGGAGCAGGCTCACCTTGGTCCGGATCAGGCTGGGTCCTGGTCGGCTTCCTGGCGGGGGAGAAACGACACCTCGACGGGCAGCGCCTTCTGGAGGGCATGTTGAGCGCCGTCTCGACTTCGGGTTTGAGATCGCCGTCCCAGTCGGGCAGCTCGAAGTCGAGCCTTCCCTCACCCGCCTCCATGTTCCCCCCGGTGACCGGGCTCCCGAAGCGGTCCCAGATGATCCCGCACAGTGCGTGCATGGCGGTGTGGGTCCGCATCAACAGGTAACGCCGATCCCAATCGATCTCGCCCCGGAGCGCGGTTCCGGTCCGGGGGAGGCCGCCTTCCACCCAGTGCCACACGCCGCTCCCGTCCTTCCCCGCGGTGGTGACAGTGAGCCGGTCATCGCCCACCCAGAGCGCACCGGTGTCGGGTGGCTGTCCCCTCCACCCGGGTAGAACACGGTGCGGTCGAGCAGGACCGCCCTCTCCTCTTCGTTGGTCTGGAGGACCGTCGCATCCATCGTCTTCTCGTAGGCTTGGGTCGAGTAGATGGTCTCGGTCATGTCTTCTCCGTCATTCTGAAATCAGGGCGCCGCTTGCCCAGAAAGGCGCTGACCCCCTCCATGTGGGCTGGGAGCGAGCCGAGCTCTCCTTGGACACGCTCCTCTTCGGAAAGCGCCTGATCGAGGGTCGCCGAGCTTGCCGCGTGCAGCACCCGCCGGGTGGCGAGATAGGCCCCGGTAGGCCCTTCGGCAAATCCGCCGGCTAGCTCGAGGGCGGACTCGACGACGTCGTCTTCGATGCGGTGCAACAAGCCAGAGGCAACCGCTTCCTCCGCTTCCACCCGGCGACCGGTCATCGCCATCTCCATGGCGCGTGACACGCCGATGCTGTGGGTGAGGAACCAAGTGCTCCCCGAGTCGGGGATCAGCGCCACATTGATGAAGGCGCTGATGAACGAGGCATGCTCCGAGCCCAGTCGCAGGTCGCACGCCATGGCGAGTCCGATCCCGGCGCCGGCGGCGACACCGTTGACCGCGGCGACGGTGGGGACGGGCACCTCGACCAGCGCCCGGATGACCGGGTTGAAGCGCTCACGGATCACCCCGGCCAGGTTGGGAGATCCCGCCTCGTAGTCGGCGGCGAGATCGGCCAGGTCGGCGCCCGCGGAGAAAGCCCTCCCGGCGCCGGTGACCACCGCTGCCCGAGCCTCCTCGCCGGACCGGGCAAGGGCCGCTCGAAGCTCCTCGGCCATGGTCTGGTCCACCGAGTTGTAGACATCGGGACGGTCCAATGTGACCAGCGCCACCTCACCCCGGAGCTGGTACTCGACCGCCACCCGTGACGCCTCCTCTGGACCGGAGAGGCCAGCCTAGGTGGGGGGCACCACCGGTAGCCTCGGCTCGTGCCGATCGACGATCTCTCCTGGCGGCGTGCCGATCAATGGCTCTCCACGCCCCCCGAGAAAGGGATTCCGGACCTCATCGTCGCCGGTGTCCCCACCGCCGTCGGGTCGCTATCGCCGTCGCAGGGCCATCTCACCCCCTCGGCTTGGCGCTCGGCGATGGGTCGGTTCGCCACCTTTGACGGGGAGAGGGGCGTTGACATCGATGGTCTGGTGGTCGCCGACCGTGGTGACTGGGGGGTGGAAGGCCTGGACCTCGACGGGGCCCTCCACGAGATCGAGAACGAGGCGGGTTCCCTCCCCACGGCGCAATCCTTCGGGTTCATCGGTGGGGACAATGCAATCACCAGGCCTCTGGTGAAAGGGCTGGCCGGTCGGTCGTTGGGCGGCGTCGGGGTGATCACCCTCGACGCCCATCACGACGTCAGGACGCTCGACCGCGGGCTACCAATGGGACTCCCATCGGGGACTCATCGAAGACGGTCTGGGGCACGGTCGGGTCGCCCAGGTGGGGATCGCCGGTTTCGCCAATTCCGCGGTGTATCGCCAATTCTGCGACAGCCACGGTTTCACGGTCATCACCATGGCGGATGTGGAGACATGGGGGATAGAGGAGGCGATGGGGGTGGCGCTCGACGCTATCGCCGGCGAGTCCGACTGGGTGTTCCTCGACGTCGATGTCGACGTGCTCGACGGGGTCTTCGCCCCAGGTTGCCCCGGAGCACGCCCTGGAGGGATGACCCCCCGCCAACTGGCGACGGCAACCTGGTTGGCCGGGCTCACCCAAAGGTCCGGGCGGCCGACTTCGTGGAGGTGGATCCGAGCATCGATGTTGGCGGGGTGACCGTGGACGCCCTGACCAGGGCATTCCTCGGTTTCGCCGCCGGTCTGGCCAGGCGTCTCGGCCGCGGGTGATGCCATTGCATCGTGCAGCAGACACGGAGCGGCTCGCTGGCGGTCGGTACGGTGCGTTGACCGATCGAGGAGTCAAATGGCCCTGCGCTGGTACACGACCATCGTCGACAGCAGAGCATCGCGGCCCAAGCACGCTGGTGGGCCGAAGTGCTCGGATGGAAGGTCGAATACGAGGACGAAGACGAGGTGGTGATCGTGCCGGCCGACGAGGAGATCTTCCGCGACTTTCCGTTCGAACAGGTACCCCCAGCGCTGGCATTCGTGTCCGTTCCCGAGGAAAAGACCCTGAAGAATCGTCTGCACATCGACCTAGCGCCACACACCAGCGACGACCGGGATGCCGAGATCGAACGCCTGCTGGCGATGGGCGCCACGAGAGTCGATGTCGGCAGGGGCGGATGTGACCTGGATGCTCGCCGACCCGGAAGGCAACGAGTTTTGCGTGCTGTCGTCACGCGACGATTGATGGCGCGTCGACCGGACCCGCAGACAGGACGTCACCAGTGACGGTGGTGCTCGACGGCTCCGCCCTGACCCTCGACCAGGTGGTGGCGGTGGCCAAACGGGAGGACGAGGTCGTCGTCGGGGCTGACTTGGAGGAGCGGATGCGCCCCGCCTTGGAGGTCGTCGACGGGGCGGTGCGAGACGGACGAGTGGTCTACGGGGTGACTACGGGGTTCGGCGCCTGGCAAACACCGGGGTCGCCACCGAAGAGGCGGAGGCCCTCCAGGTCAGCCTGTTGCGTAGCCATGCCGCCGGAGTGGGCGAGCCGCTCCCGGCGAGTTGGTCCGGGCGATGCTGCTTCTCCGGGCGCGGACGCTGGCAC
>CAWACT010000007.1:0-230632 GCA_963780745.1 uncultured Actinomycetes bacterium
ATTACACCTTGCGATGAGCAGCTCCAAGTGGACCGTGTCGGCCCGCTGCATATCGGACCGCGATCGAAATGGACCGGACAGCTGCGCGCCGGCGCCACCGATCTCACTCCCACCCGGGCGCCTCCGTCCAGGCGAGTATCGCGTCACTCCCGTCACATCCCGGCAATCGCGATCGGTGACACCCTCCGCGGCGAATCGCCGAGCCACGTGGTCGGAATCGTGATCCGCCGTGCCTCGACCTCGTGGGAGGCCAACACCTCGTTCCCCAGAGTCAGATGGGTTTGTCGGTGGTCCTCACGTCACCGACGGGCTGTAGCTCGAGATGGTCACCTCGGGCCCGTCTCCTTGGACCACGTCGACCATGGGGTCACCGAAAAGCACGAACCCGTCCGTCCGTACCTGACAGCCTCGGGGCACCTGAACCAACAGATCACCCGCCAACCCGGTGAAAGTGAGCCGGGCACTGGAGCCGATCCCGGCTCGGGCCCAGAGCCTCGCAGAATCCAGCACGGTCTCTTGCCGACTCATAATCAACATATATGTGGTTGATTCCCAAGTCCGCCCGCGGGTAGGTTGCCGTCATGAGCGATCGCTCGGATCAACCGGACACCGGGGGGCCGATCCCTTCGGTCGACGCCGAAGCTGCGGCGACAAACCCAGGTCTCGAGGTCAGCCCGCCGGCGCATCCCGACCGGGTGGTCGAGCGGGTGCCCACCGGGACTGGTCTGCGCTGGGGACTGATCCTCGGGATCATCCTTGCCATCCCGCTCATCGTGTTCCTCGCCCAGAACACCCAGTCGGTCACCATCAACTTCCTGGCATGGACCGGCCAAATCCCGCTGGTCGCGGTGCTTGGAGCGACCGTGATCATCACCATCGTGATCGACGAGCTGATCGGGCTGGCGGTCCGGTCGCAGCGGAGGAAGTCCATCGTCGAACACCAGGAGCTGCAACGGCTCCGCTCCGCTCCGCCTCGCTGACCCGCTTAGACGCCGGAGTACACATATGTTCGACTCGCGATCCCGAGTTATCTGAGCACGTCGCGGTAACCGCGGTTCCGGAGCGGGGAGGTCCCAAACTGGCGGGCTGCCCGGGGTCGGCGCCCCACAACTGTCGGCGATCGAGCTGGCTCAGGTCCGCAGCGCGTCGAGTGCCGCGGTGAAGCGGCTCCCGTAGGGAGCCGCTTCCTTGTGCCGGGGAGCCCGTTCTTTACGCGGCGACTGTCGTCGCCGTGAGGGCCGGGAGCTCTGTCCCTGGGTGGGTGATCTCGACCTTGCGGGGCTTGGCCTCCTCGGCTACGGGGATGGTCACCGCGAGCACGCCGTTCTCGTAGGCGGCGGTGATGTGCTCGCGGTCCAGGCTCTCCCCGAGGAACAGGTGACGGCTGAAGTCACCCTGGGCCCGCTCCGTCATCTGGATCTGATCGCCCTCGGCCGGCACCCAGGTGCGCGTCGCTCTCACGGTGAGGACATCCTTCTCGACGGTGAGCTCTATGGAGCCGGGATCGGCGCCGGGAACGTCGAGAAGCACCTTGAACTCGTCGCCCCGACGGTAGGCGTCCACCGGGAGCTGTCGGATCCGGCGCTGGCTGAGCATCCTCGGTGACCCGGTCGTACTCGCGCAGTGTTTCGAATCGCATCAACATGGCTTGGTCCCTTCGGTTGACCATCGAGTGCCGGCGGTCGGCGACCGTTCAGCCTCGATGGCCTGAACGCATCATAACCTAGTCACAGACAACTAGCAAATTATTGCCTGAAAATGTGGACTATGATGCTGGGCATGGCGAACTGGAGCTTTCTCACCAACCATGCCCGGGTACTGCTCTGCATCGCCCACGACCCGGGTGTGCGCCTGCGCGACATCGCCGCCACCCTGGGAATCACCGAGCGCAGCGCCTACGGCTTCGTCACCGACCTGACCGAGGGCGGCTACATCGTCAAGGAAAGAGAGGAGAAGGACGGTCGTAGAAACCGCTACCAGATCCAGACACATCTCCCGCTGCGAGAGACCATCAGCCGGGAACGGACGATCGGCGAGGTGTTAGACCTCCTCGTCGACACCAACACTCTCACCCGAGGAGGGCGTGGCTGACTCCGGCAAGAGGGTCCCTAAGCCGGCGCCCAGGTCTGCGAGGAGTTCGATGTCGAGCGAGAGACGGCAGCGGGGTAGCCACGATCCACCGACGATGCGTGCGGCGGGAGCCTATCCCGCTGGACGGCGTGACGCACAAGGTGTCGGCTTACGCGCCGCTCGGCTCATTCACGGGACTCAAGATTGGCCGTACACAACAGCGCCGCGGGCGGCCGCTCAAGGCATTCTCAGGTATCCGAGGCCTATGGGCACAAGGTCGCCACCGCGAAGGACACTCGCGAGATAACGAAGATCGGCGTCTCGTACGAAACCGGGGAGGAGACGCTCTTGAGCCTTGGGATGCCGCCGAACGGACCTGAGAGTCGCCAACAACAGCAGCCGCGACCCGAGCCTGTCGGCTGACGGCACCAAGGTGGCGTTCTGGTCCGATGCCTCCAATCTGGACCCGGCGGACACTGACAGCGTCTCTGACGTCTACATGAAGGAGCCCGGCGAACAAGCTTCTGGCGCCGACCTCTCGGTGGCGAAGCGGGACGGGCGCGATCCGGTGCCCACGGGTAGGCGGCTCGTTTACACCGTTTCAGTAGACAACCTGGGACCGGACCAGGCAACGGGTGTCACCATCACCGGAACGCTGCCCCACCGGGCGCTATTCGTGTCCGCAAGTCCCAGCCAGGGCACATGCAGTCGGAACGTGAGGATGCGGTGATCTACGAAGGGCTGGACCCGGTTACCCGCAGGGAGCGGCGGCGTTGGCACCCTCCGGGCAACAGTCGCCGGGATGCGGAGCGGCTGGCGGCCAGCTTGGCAGCCCATGCCAGAGCTTTGCAAGGGCTCAGGTCACCTCGGGCGGGTACGTGAAGGGGGGAGGATCTCCCTCGAGCTCTCGGCGGTCCTCCTGGCAGAGACACCACGGCGGTGCCCTCGTAGGTCGGTATTCCCACCGCACCGCACTACAGCCGGCGCGATGGGTCACCGACACGCGGGCTCAAAGTACCTCGAAGAATCATCGAAGCCAGGCATGCATCGCTGGTGTGCGGATGTCAGGCCGATGGGCGTACGGGATTGGTGGGCGTTGAGGGACTCGAACCCCCCGCCTCTTCCTTGTAAGAGAAGACCCGCCCGATCCCCTGACCTGGGGAAACAGTCAGAAATGGCCTCTCAACAGGTGAAATGTGTTCTCAACGTCTCTCATCATTTCTCACTGCTTCTCGACCTCTCGCGGCCCAAACACGGCCCAAGAATGAGAACCGGTCTCAGCCGGGCCAGCTGCCGAGGACCGGCCCTCGGAGGATCTGCGTTCTCTGATCGCTGCACCCAGCGCCGGGTCGTGGCCGTGGTCGATGGCTTGGTCTGGCTGGCGGTCGTCTTCGTCATGGTTGGTCAAGCCCTTCAGCTAGACGCACCGTCCTCGGCCTCGAGGACAGGTCCCAGCCTCCCGCCCTCCGGCCGTCGAGCGACAGTGCCGGCTACTCGGTTTATGGCGTCTGGGTGATGATCCAGAAGTGGCCAAAGGGATCGGCAAGACAACCACTGCGCCCGTGTCCTCTGCCGGAAAGAGCGACGCCGGCCAGCATCCGCTCCGCCCGCTCATGGGCAACTTCGACTTCGAGCTCAAGCAAAGCTTCCTGCTGCCCCCGGAGGTGGGTGCAGGATCGACGGAATCCCCCGTCCTTGAGGGTGAAACTGGTCTCTCCGAGGGTGCTCTGGGAGTGGACCACCACCCCCGGGCGTTCCGGTGAAACGGCCCACCTCATCGAGCGCAAAAGACCTGGGCGTACAAGTCGATCGCATTGACGGCGTGATCCACGGCCAACCGTGGTCTGCTCCTGGAATCCAACCCTGGGTCGTACCCCCGGCGTCGCGGGTGCGGTCGATGGCGGAGTCACGTGGCCGGATGAGCGCCTCCGCAGGCGATGCCTCGGCTGCAGTTTTCGCTTGACGGGATAGAGGTGATTCCCGAACACGCGGACACGAGCGTGGGTGCCGGTGGAATCGGCACGGTGGGAGGCCCGAGGCCGTCATACTCTCGCCGTTCGGTCTGACACTCTGTTGGTACCGTCGCGAGATGGCGACCCTCAGCGCCCGAGAACGCGCCGCCCTCCCCGCCCGCGCATTTGCCTATGTCGACTCACGTGGCATGAGGCGGCTGCCGATCCATGACGCCGCGCACGTCCGCAACGCTCTCGCCCGCTTCAACCAGGTCGCCTTCGAGGATGAAGCGGCCCGTGACCGGGCACGCAGCCGGCTGCTCCGAGCAGCCAGGCGGTTCCGCATCGTGCCCGTCGGTTTCATCACCAGTCAGCTACAGGCGGCAAGCCGCCGGGACGGTCCGGTCAGCGTTCCGGCCGGGTTCGTCACGCTGCTCATGACCGACGTCGAAAGCTCGACGGGCCTCGTCAACCATCTCGGCGGCCGCTTCGGCGCCCTGATCGATGATGTCGTCGGAGTACTCCGCGGAGCGGTCGACGATGCTGGTGGTTGCGTCGTAGAGGCCCGCGCCGACGAGTTCTTCGCTGCGTTCGAGGCGCCCCGCGCCGCCGTCGACGCGGCGATCGCCATGCAGCTGGCGCTGGCGGCGCAGACGTGGGTCGACGACGTCTCCGTCCGCGTCCGCATCGGTATCCACAGTGGGTACCCGACGCCCACCCCTGGGAACTATGTCGGGATCGACGTCAACACCGCGTCACGAGTGTGCGCCGCCGGGCACGGCGGCCAGATCGTGGTGACGGCCAACACGAGGGAGTCGGTCAGGGCTACGTCGGCGGCCGGCGTTCGCTTCTTCGAGCTCGGGTCGCACCGCCTGAAAGGGCTGCACGCAGAGGTGGCACTGTTCCAGATCGCCAGCAAGGGCCTACCAATGAGGTTCCCTCCGCTACGGCTGTGAGCTCCGGGCGAGTCTTTGGGTCGAGCTCCCGCGGTGGTGCCGCTTCCGACACGTGTCGGAGCACCTGTGGCGTTGGCGTCCGCTGAGGGCTTGTCCGCACTGGCCGCAGGGGCTGCCTTCGCGGTGGGTGATGGCTCGGTCGAGTCATCAATGACGAGGTCGGGTGATTCGGCGTGTCGGTTGGCTTCCATGCCGATCCTGATGGTTTGTGTGGCTTCGATAGGTTGGAGGAACCCGCGGGTCCATGGGCGACATGGTTCGCCGTTGCCGTTGGCGGCTTTGGTTGACGTCGGGATCGGCCAGGCGGAACCTCTCCCAGGGGGCACCATCCCGATCCCTCGATAGGGGCGGTCGTGGTTGTAGTAGAGCACCCAGGCGTCCACTACCCCTGGGCCTCCGTCCAAGGCGGCGAACTTCCGCCCGTATAGGCACTCACGGTGCAGCGTCTTGTGAAACCGCTCCGCCTTCCTGGTGGTGGTCGGCGAGCGGGAAGCGGGATCGGAGGCCTCGAAGAATCAACGCCCCTCGTCGGGGGGAGCCCGGCAGCCATGTCGAGGAGACCCACTAGGTCAACGACCGGACCCCCGTCTGGGATCTGGCGTACATCCAGCGCTGGCTCGCCACCAACAAGCGGCTTGTATCTCTAGGCATTACGAGAGCTTTGAGGACCGTTCCCTCCCCAACGACCCGCTTAGCGACGATGGTTTGGCGGTCTTGACTCTGGCGGGTGACTTCGATCGAGGCACCCGCGACGATCTTCTCGCGGGCGACCCTTTAGTCCTTCGCTTCGGTGCCGGGTACGTCGCAATCCACCTCCACGGCGAGATTGGCGCATCCCACCCGTTGAGTTCGACACCCATGTCCTGGGGGCGCCCACTGGTACGGTCACAACCTGGCCACCACGGGCGGGACCAACTAGCCCGCACTGTGTCAATCCCGGGTCGGCTCACTCGGGGCTGCAGCAAGAAGGAGTATCGAGAAGAATGCAAACGTCCCGGCTTGTCGTGCTTGCCGCCGGAATTGGGTCCCGCCTCGAGCCAAAGGTGGGTGCGAAACCGCTGGTGCGGGTCGGGGGTATGACACTCCTGGAACGGTCAATCGTCGCGGCGGGCGAGGCCGGCTTCGACGACGTCGTCGTTGTCACTGGACACGAACCCGAACGTGTCGCCCGGGAGGCCCTCGACGTGAGCCGTCGCCGAGGGCTGCGCGTTGCCGTCGTCCACAACGGGCGCTATCGGGAGGGCAACGGACTCTCCGTCCTCGCCGCGAAGGAAATCGTCGGCGACGCACCGTTCGCGCTGGTGATGGCCGATCACGTCTTCGCGTCGGCACTGTTGCGCCGGCTCCGGGCGACGTCGGTGCGACCGGGCGAGGTCGTCGTCGCTGTGGACCGCTCGCTCGGACGGGCCGCCGGTGTCGACCCGGCCGACGCTATGAAGGTTCGACTCAACGGCGACCGCGTCGAGGCCGTCGGCAAGATGCTGCCCGCTTACGACGCGTTCGACGTGGGCGCCTTCGTCTGCAGCGCTGCGGTGCTCGACGCGGTCGAGGAGGTCGCCGCATGCGGCGACACCGCGTTCGCGGCTGCCGTGCAAGTGCTCGCCAGCCTCGGCACGGCCCGCGCGCTGCCTCTCGAGGCCGACGAATGGTGGTTTGACGTCGACACCCCGACCGACCGCCGCCGCGGCAGCCGGTTCCTGTTCCGAAGCACCGGTAAGGCGCTCGACGGCGCCGTGGCGACGCGCCTGAACCGCGCGGTTTCGCAGCGCTTCGTGACCCCGGTACTGCTCGGTGTCTTCCCCACGATCACCCCGAACCAGATCACGATTGCCGCCTTCGCCGTCGCGTTCGCCGCCGCGGCGGCCCTCGTCGCCCACGCCCCGGTGGTAGCCGCGGTCTTCGTCACGGCGGCAAGCGTCCTCGATGGCAGCGACGGCGAGATCGCCCGCCTAGCGCACCGCTCGTCGCGCTTCGGTTCGTTCTTCGATGCCGGTCCTCGACCGGGCGGCGGACGGCCTGCTCTTTACCGGCGCGGCCATCTACCTCGCGACCTCGGGGGACCTCGCCGGCCATCTTGGGTCGGCGCAGGTGCCGGTCGTGATAGCCATCGCCGGCCTGGCGCTCGTCGGGCACCTACTCGTCAGCTACACCACGGCCAAGGCTGCCGTCGACCTCGGCCACAGGTACCACGGTGTCCTCCTCGCGGGCGGCCGCGGGCGCGACCTGCGACTGCTGATCCTGACCCTCGGCGCCTTGGGCGCAGCAGTGCATGCCAGCTCGCTGCTGGCCGCGCTCGCCGTCGTGGGGGTCCTCTGTGGGGGGATCGTGAGCGTGCGGCTGCGGGCGTCCTGGTGGGCTGGCGGACCGGGTGCCGATTACATGGGGGTGCGTGCCGTGGCGTTCGACTTCGACGGCACGGTGGCAGACTCCATGGGGACGCTCGCGAAGCTCGCGGCCGAGCTGCTCTTGAGCGGGTGCGGTATGCCGCGCGACGAGGCCACGAGCCGCTACCTCGGCACCGCGGGCGACGACTTCCGGACCCAGCTCGACGCCATCGCCTACGGCCACCCGAGCCTCGACGACATCGCCGCCGATTTCGAAGCCGCCAAGGAAGGCCTCATGGGAGGCTGCCGACCGTTCGCGGACGCAGGAGCGGCCATCGATCGCCTCGGGCGCGCCGACGTCCCCGCCCTCATCTGCAGCAGCACACGCGCTGAGCTCGTCCAGGAGTTCTGCCGGCGCCACGGGCTGGCCGAGCGCGCAGCTGCGGTCGACGGCTGGCGGCCGGACCGTCCCAAGGTGGGGCAGCTCCGGTCCTGGGCGGCCGCGATCGGCGTCGCTCCCAACGACGTCCTGTTCGTCGGCGACGCCCTGCGCGACGCTGCCATCGCCCGGGCCGCGGGCGTCCGCTTCGTCGGGCTCTCTCGTCCCGGCCACCTGGACGCGTTCGCGGGGAGTGGCGTCCCCGTGGTGACGTCGCTCACCGACCTCGCCCGGCTCGTCGCGTCCGCCCGCCGCTCGCCGGTGACCGTCACGATCCCGGCTGGCGAGGTCGGCCCGTCCGCGCCCGAGCCGTTAGCAGCCCTCGCGACCGCGCCGTTCGAGGTGGCCGACATGGTTGGCCCGCACCAGCCGGCGCACGCCGTCGACGACGCGTACCGTCGTGATGGAGCAGTTGGCGACCTCGACGTGCCGGTAGACCTCGGGTCCCGTCCCAAGCGCCCAGGCGACCGCGGCCCGCACCACGGCATCGTGGGTGAACACCACGGCCGCGCCAGAGGCGACTGAGCTACATGTGAGCTCGTCCAGAACCGCGGCGACCCGGGCGTTCAGTTCGCCCAGCGTCTCGCGACCCTCGAGCGCCAGAGTGTGCGGCTCGGTCCGCCATCGGCGCCACTCCTCGGGCCATCGTTCAGCGATCTCGTCCTCGGTGAGCCCCTCCCACGGGCCCATCCGCAGTTCGCCGATGCGGTCGTCGAGGCGCGGCTCGATACCGACCCGATTCGCCAAGGGACCTGCCGTCTGCAGTGCCCGGCGCAGCGGGCTCGACACGATCGCCGCCACGGCCTCGCCCGCCAGCGCGTCGGCCACGGCCTGCGCGTCGCGGCGAGCAACGGGCTCCACGCCCTCGTCGAGCCAGCCCATTACCCGCCGCTGCACGTTCCACGCGGTGCGGCCATGGCGGACCAGGTGAACGACTTGCATCCTGTGAGCCTGCTGCATCACCCCCCGACGCGACTCGGGTTGGGGCGCGCAGGGTAGCTCCGGCCGGGCGTCGCCGCCCGTGCGCATCGACCGCGTAGATCTTCGGGGTGGGGGTTAACCAGCCTCGGCGACTCGGCGGAGCCGGTGCATACAGAGCTGGGCGTTGAGGGACTCGAACCCCCCGCCTCTTCCTTATAAGAGAAGACCCGCATAATCCCCTGACCAGGGGCAACAGTCAGAAACCAGGGCCTTTAGGTGGAGGTGAGGGGATTTGAACCCCTGACTTCTTCCTTGTAAGAGAAGACCCGCCCAATCCCCTGACCTGGGGAAACAGTCAGAAACCGCCTCCCAACAGGGGAAACGAGTTCTCAACGTCTCACATCATTTCGCATTGTTTCTCAACCTCTCGCGGCCCAAACGCGGCCCAAGAATGAGAACCGGTATCAACCGAAACGCCCTCAAGCTTCCTGATGTGTGAGATCCCGGTTTGGCGCTTGAGGGCCATCTACTGGCGGCGGCGCGCAACTCGCTCAACTACGTAGCCGGGCGGGGACCTGGTCCCGACGGCAAGAGCCAGCCCCGCGAGGGCACGAGAGCAGGAGAGGTGCCCAAGCCCGGCAGGGGACTCGTCGTCACCCTCTAAGGAGCCTTGCGCTCAGTTCCCGTCTTTTTGCTTGGGCTCGGGTGTGACGACAGGCGATCATCGTCTCGGTTGGCGGTCGAGCTCAGCCCCGAAGAAAGCCGCCGCCGCCTTGAGGATCTCGTTGGCCCTGCACAGCTCCCGGTTCTCCCGCTCCAGCTCCCGGCTGCGCTTCCGCTCCTCCGACGTAACCCCGGGACGGGAACCCGAGTCGGTCTCCGCCTGACGGACCCACTTGCGCAACGTCTCCGCCGTCATCCCCGACTTCTCAGCGATCGAGGCGATCTCCGCCCACTCCGAGTCGTACTCGTCACGAGACTCGAACACCAGACGCACCGCACGCTCCCGCACAGCATCCGGATAGTTCCCCTGTCGTCGTGTCATGGTCCCATCCTCTCAAGGTCTGGAGCCTCTCGGAAACCCGGGGCGGTTCATAGTCCGGTGGAAGGAATCCCCTGGCTGAGTCCGCCGGCATGACGGTGTCCGGTGCCCTGGTGCCGTCCGCCCAGAATTCTTAGTTTGCTGTCTTACAAGTTGGCTCGGTGAGGCACTATCAGATTGAGAGCATGGATCAGATAACCCCGGTAACCGACGCTTTCACCGAGTTCGCACTAGTCGCTGAGCCGCGGCTGCGGTTGGCTCTTGGTGCGGCTTTTGGATTCGACCTTGCCCAGGAGGCGACCGCCGATGCGTTGGCTTTCGCTTGGGAGCATTGGGACCGGGTGGTGAAGACAGCCAACCCGGTTGGCTATGTGTTTGGAGTGGGCCGTAACCGGGCTCGTCGGAATCTGAAGCGTCGGCGTGTCGTATTTCTGCCTCCGGTCCTGTCCTCGGAGAGTCCTTGGGTTGAGCCGGGCCTGCCTGGAGCGTTGGGCCGGCTGTCGGTGCGTCAGCGAGAGGTGATCATGTTGCTCCATTGCTTCGAATGGACTTTGAGTGAGGTTGCCGAGCTGTTGGGCTTGGCGAGAGGGACGGTGCAGATCCATGAGCGGCGGGGGATGGCCGTACTTCGCCGGGATCTGGGAGTGAAGCTGTGACCGACTTAATGATTCAGCTCCGTGATTATGGACGTCAGATCGAGTCCGATCCGATGCTCGGCGCCACGCCACCGCTCCCGGTGGACGTCGGGACTCGGCGACCGCAAACGAGGTCGGGGCGGGGTCTTGCCTGGGCGGTGGCGGCGTTCGTGGTTGTCCTGACCGTGGGCGGGTTGTATATCGCCTTCAGTGGAGCTGACCGCCAGGTGGTCGATCAAGCCACCGTGCCCACCCCGACCACCGTTCTCTTCGCCGAGATTGCCCCCGGCGAGATGGTCGATCTTCCGGCCGCGCCTATCAGCGCCCGCGGTGAGTCCGCTGCGGTCTGGACCGGCACGGAGATGATCGTGTGGGGAGGTTCTCCCGCCGAGTTCGAAGCGAAGCAGTTTTCTGATGATGGTGCCGCGTTCAACCTGGCGAACGGCACGTGGCGCGTCATCGCTCCGGCTCCTATCAGCCCACGTAGCTACCCCGCTGCGGTGTGGACAGGCACCGAGATGATCGTGTGGGGCGGCTTCGTCGACGAGGACGTGCGGATTTACGACGGCGCCGCCTACAACCCCGCGACCGACATGTGGCGACTCCTACCGCCGACTTCCGTCAGCATGGGACAAGGCAACAACATCTTGGGCATGGTGTGGACCGGCGACGAGGCCGTAGTCGCCAGCCCCTCGGGCGCTGCTGCCTACGACCCGGACACGAACAGCTGGCGCCGCCTCAGCCCCGCGCCCTCCTCCGTACTCGGCTCGATATGGGCGGGAGACTCGATCGTCTCGATGTACTCGAACCGGATGATACGTTGGAACCTGGCAGCAGACCGCTTGTTCGCTGGTCCCGACATCGGATCGTCAGAAGAGCTAGTGGGCATCCCAGGCGCTGACGGGCTCGTGAGCACCTTCGTGAATCTGCCGTCTGAGATGGGTGCGCCGACCCAGCTTCTCGACAGCACCGGCAACCCGATCACCGAGCTGCCGGCCTTCCCCGGCGATTCGAGCCTGTTCGGCGACCATGTCGGGGCATCCGGCCTGTGGGTCGGTGACGAGGCGATCTTCTGGATCTGGACTGGCGAGTTCCCATATGAGCACGAACAGGTGTGGGCGCTGAACCCCAGCACTAAAACATGGCGCCAGCTGGATGCAGCGCTCCTCGAGCCAGGCGCGCGGGTGGTTGCTGGTGACGTGTTGTTGGTGTGGGCCGCGACGGAAGTTGGAGGCACCGGCGGCGTCGTTTACCGCGCCGGCATTACTGCGCCCGGCTGATGAGGTCAAGCACAGAAAGGTGAATTCGAAGATGGCCAGTTGGCGAGATTCCACGAGCACAAGGTCGATCCGGCGTCGTGGATCGCGAGTTGAAAGGCGTCCTATCGTGGACGCCTTTGCGCGGGTGACAGGCAGGATGAGGTTCGCAGTCACCGCCGCCAGCGCGGCGACGACCATCTTGCTTCTCGGCGCTTGCGGCGGCCCCACGACCCTCGCGCAGGGCGAAGACGTGGAACTCGTCGGGGACGAAGACCTCGGCGGCCAAACGCTGAACATCAACGCCGAGGAGGAGAACGGCGAGGTGACCGGCGAGCTCCGGTTCTCTGACCTGAGCGGAGAAGTCGTGGTCGCAGTCGAGTGCGCGGACACCGACACCGACGGCGTCGTCGTCCTCGGTGGCACGGTCACGGAGGCGGAGGAGGACATTTCTGGGCTGGTCGCCCTGTTCATCAGGGAGGGTAACCCCGACAGCGTCGCCGTCTGGCTCGACGAAGGCGAGAATCAATCGTGCAACGAGGTCCTCGAGAACCGACACGACGTCCTCGCCGACGAAAGCGCCTTCGTCGACGTCGAGGCCGGCAGCGACATCGAGACCGGCTGACCGTCGGCTGGCCGTCCTCACGCTCGAGGCGTGGCGGACGGCGAGCGCGAGGTCCTCCTTGAACGCAGAACACCTCCAAAGCCTCAACACACGCTGTGCGATGCCCGCGTTTCCAACGACCTCGTCATTCGTCGAACGGCACCGCGCCTCTCGTAACTGCCGCTAGGGCGCCGCCCGTCGGGCAGACTGTGCGCGTCGCCCCCGGAGAGTCGCCGCGGCCCCCTACATCTCTTTATCCCAGCTAAGTACAGCACGCCTCGGCCCCCCTCCTGGCGCCGAAGTCGGCCAGGCTGAGTGGGAGATCCGAGTTCGGCACGACAGTTCTTAGTGGGCGTTGAGGGACTCGAACCCCCCGCCTCTTCCTTGTAAGGGAAGACCCGCCCAATCCCCTGACCAGGGGAAACAGTCAGAAACCGCTACTCACCAGGGGAAACGAGTTCTCAACGTCTCACAGCAGTTCGCATTGTTTCTCAACCTCTCGTGGCCCAAACGCGGCCCAAGAATGAGAACTAGTCTCAACGAAAGGCGCGCTGGGCCACCGTATCGTCCGGCGACCGAACATTCGCCTACAAAGCCTTGAGATTACCGCCGAAGCCGGGCTTACCCTCGCCATCTACTCCGCCGAACCCGGCTCCTCATCCGACGAGGCGCTCCGCCTGCTCGCCTCATGGGCGGCATCCGAGGAAGCCGCCTCACAAGACGAGCTCGCAACCGATCGACACGAGCACTAGAGCCGAGTTATCGGCGGCATCTCGGATGTTCATGTGGGGGGACACGAACCGGCGAACGGCTCACGAGCAGCGGCACGACACGCGTTGAGCAACCCGACCCCCAACCGAGGGCGGCATTCCAGAACGCCTCAGCAGCCGGTTGGTACCCGAGAACGTGTCAAGTCTCGTGACCAGTCCCGCGGGTAGATCCGGCCTTCCAGACTCCGGGCAGGTGATTATGTGCGTGGAAAAGTGCCGAGCGCGAAGGAGGCGGTGGTATGGGCACGTCCGCACCGCATGACGGCAGCAGCGGCTTCCCAGTCGGGGCGGGAGTGCTGCTGGGTGTTGGGCTGGGCGGCTTCTTCGATGGGATCCTGTTCCACCAGATCTTGCAGTGGCACCATCTCCTCAAGCAGCGCGGGGCTACCCACCGGACAGCGTCCCGAACCTGCGAGTCAACACACTTTGGGACGGCCTGTTCCATGCTTCCACTTACGTGTTCACCATCCTGGGCCTCGCCATCCTCTGGCGCAGGGCACGCCGAACCCACGTGCACTGGTCAGGTCGGATATTGACGGGCGCGCTGCTGGTGGGTTGGGGATTGTTCAACGTCATCGAGGGAATAGTCGACCACCACCTACTGGGCATCCATCACGTCAACGAGACCGTGTCGCCTGCGCTGTGGATCTGGTGGGACGTTGGCTTTCTGATCTGGGGCGTTGCCATGCTGAGCGGAGGCTGGGCGCTGCTCGCGGCGCGGGCAACTAGAGACGGCATCGTGAACTTGGCCTTGGGCGGCCGTGATACCCGACGCAGCCGAGCATCCGTCGCATGTGTGAGCGTTCCGATCCCTTTCCCGAGGAGCCAGCCGGCTATGACATCGCTGGGGTGGTGCACTCCGGTGTAGACCCGGGAGAATCCGATCGCGGCGGCGAGGGCATTGAGTGGGATCCGCACACTGGGATATGCCGCGCCCACACGCGTGTGAACGCGGCGGCAGATGCGGTGTGGCCGGAGGGCATCGAGGATGAACCCGGCGTCGGGAGACGTCGCGCCTCGGGCACCTGATCGGTCGGTCGCCGTCTCCGGAAGAGGCCCTTGGCCACCAGGTTGGCGAGAAACGAGGTGATCGCGACCGCCGCCAGGCCCGCCACTGCAGTCCTGCGGCCCTTCTTGCCGCCGGCGAGCGACATCGCCGCGGCCAGTGCGATCCAGATCTTGGAGTGCGATGCCGCCAGCGACAATGCAGGCATGAGGCGGTCCATCGCAGGGGACTCCCATCCCGCGATCCGCTCGAACACCGCCTCGTCGATCTCGTCGAGCCGGCGCAACGAAGGCGATTTGGCGTCCACCTCGCTCGGTCGGGGCAAGGAGGGCAAGCCGCTCAGATGGATGATGGCGCGCTCGTTGAGTTGCTCGATCGAATCTTTGAGACTCCTCGATTGGGTCTGTCTCGGGATGAGAACGCGGAGCGACTTCGGCGCGATCGCCACCTCGATGGGGGCCTGGAACTGCCTCAGCTCTCCGTCCACGCCGACCTGGATGTTGGCGGGATCGGAGTGAACTGTGAGCTTCTGAGTCTCCCACCGGGTGAAGGCGGCTGGCCCCCGCTTCTGGCGCGATCGACGGTCGGCCAGGATGATTCCCAGCGTGCCGATATTGAGCGCAGAGCGTCTGGCGAAGTCAGGCGGTCCGATGAATCGGTAGGGGTTGTTCGAGGCGAGCAGCACCTCGACGTCCGAGACGACGCGGCCGTCGGGCATGGTGAGGGTGATCTGGGTTTCGGGATGACTGACCGTGTCGACCGCGGCGTCGGCCATGCTCCGGGCTCTGTGGCTGCGGTATTCGGGGTCGGCTACGGCCCGGGGGTAGATGCCGAAGGACACGTTGTTGAGGAAGACCTGCCCGCCCACGATGCCGACGTCGATCAGCTTCTCAGAGCCGTCGACGGCGGCGTCGAGCGACTGCAGCGGATTGCGGCGGTCAAGCCCGAGATCCATGGCGAAGTGGTTGCGGGTCCCCACCGGTACACATGAAAATGGGACGTCCCTGGCTATCGCAACCTCGGCAACGATCGCCAGCGAACCGTCACCTCCAGCCATCATGAGGTGGTCGCACCCCTGGTCCACCAGGCTGCTCGCCAGGCCGGCGAGGTCGTCGCCGGGCTGCATGGTCACCGTCTGCAGGCCCAGTCTGTGCGCCGCAGGGGACCAGGTCGATGGCGGCGGCCCGGCCGTTGCCGCTTCTCGGGTTCACGATCAGCACCGGATGGGTTGGCACGACATTCCCTGTGGGCTGTCCGGCCGAACCGTCCGAGAACTCAGAGGTCACCATGATTCGACGGTACCCCGGGCCAGCCTGGGTCTGCGAGATCGCGACCCGGACGCAAGTCTCAAACGCCACAAAAGACTGACCAGTGCTCCAAGGCGAACCCGCCGACATGAGCCCTCAGGCCGTGTTCGAGCCATCGAAGGCGAGGTTGCTGGACAGTGCTCGGTGGGCGTCGGCTTGGGCGAGGAGGGTCCTGGCTTTTTGCTCGACGGTTTGGACGGCGTCGGCGCCGGCGACAAAGCGCAACGGCGGGCTCGTTCTGACTGGCGGGCGTTGCGCTCCCGGCCGGGCACGGCCGCCATTCAATCGCCGTTCCGTCACGAGGGCGACGACATCGAAATAGATCCATCACAGGGCCGATGCCAACCCGATTCCGAGGACGGCTACGAAGATCACCGGCGAGGTGAAGCCCAGCCCAACTTCGGACGCATCCTCGCCGCCTACGGAGGAATCTTCGTCGCCGGGGCAGCCTCGCCTGGGGCATCGTCTTCGACGGCTTCAGACCCGACCGCTATGACATCATCGGCGCCGCCTATTTGTCTCCTCGGCGTCGCCGTCATCATGTACGCGCCAAGATCCGTCGGCTGAACCCGTCCAGACGGCCGCTCACGACCATCCAGGCGCCGCGAGCACCGCGTGCACCGTTGGACTTGGGCGACCAGGTGATCGACGAGCTCGGGTCCAGCCAACTTTCCAGGGGCGTCCAGTGGCAACCAAAGGTGACCGTCGTCTGCACGTCCTCGGCGAATGTGGAGGTCATGGGCGGGCTCTAATGGCAGCGAAGTGCGCGGTGTCTTTGTGGTACCGAAGCCACAGCGGGTCGCTCTCAACCGCCGAAACGTAGCGACCTGGCTCAAGTCCGGTGAGCTGGTCGGCCTGACTCCCGATGCCCTGTTCAGCTGTTTGGGGCCCCACCCGCAGGCCGATCGGGCCCCTTGTGAGCGGTTCACACACATTCTCGGCATCCTGAACCGGGGCGGCTCTTTGGTATGACGCGACCTCCATCAGGGCCTTCACCGCGAGTCCCAGGCCTTCAGTGCCTCGCGGAGGCGCGCCTCGACGCGAGCCCCGACCAGATCACCGCTCAGCATGTCCAGCGCGAGCAGGGTCGCCCCGACCACCGACGGCCCGTCGACCCGCACCAGACGGGCCCCGGGTACATGCCTCCGGACCCGCGACGTGAGATCGGGCAGGAAGGCGGGGTCGTACCCCTTGAACACCCCCCCGGAGAGGACGACGTCGACCTCGCGCCTGGTCAGACCGAGGCGCCGGGCCAGGGCCGCGGCCATGGTCGCAAGCTCTTCGCTCTGCCGCTCGACGATCGCCCTGGCGACCTCGTCGCCGGAGGCCGCCGTATCGAACACGAGCGGCGCAAGCTCGTCCAAGCGTTCCTGTGGTATTCGCCCGGTCTCGACGGCTGCGGTGACCGTCGCCGGTCGCCTCACCCCGAAGTGCGCCGGCACCACCCGCTCGAGGGCAGTCCGTCCGCCACGACCGTCTCTGGCACGCACCGCCGCGCCCAGCGCCGCCAACCCGATGGCCGGACCGCCGCCCCAGTCACCGGATGTCTCCCCCAGCCCGGCAAGGCGGGCGACGCGGCCATCTGGCGACCGCCCGTAGGCATTGACCCCGGCCCCGCAGACCAGGGCGATTCCCCAGCCGAGGCGGGTCCCGGCCCGGAGCGCGGCGGCTGCGTCGTTGACCACAACTGTCTCCCGGCTCAACCGTGCCGCATCCAGACCGCTTCGGAGGCTCCGGAAGTCGGCGGGAAGGTCGGCTCCGGCCAGGGCATAGACACCCACATCAGCCACTGCGCCATCGGGCGAGCCTGCGCCTGATGGGGCCACCTGCCTGACGAGCTCACCGAGGCGACGCAGGCCCTCGACCAGCCCCACCGCCTGATGGGATGCGGTTGGCCCGCGCACCGCGCCGAGCAGCGCCCCGTTCGAGGCGGCGAGGGCGATATCGGTCTTCGAATTGCCACCGTCGACGCCAACGACAACCGAGCCGGCTGCTTCGTCGGTCACCAGGGGACCGTGGACACTGGTGGGAATGGCAGCTCGTCCACTCCGACGAAGGCGGTGTCCATCGCCCGGAGACGGGTGACGATGGCGGTCACCGCGTCGACGGTCATCGACGGCCAGGCGTGCATGAGCACGATCGATCCGTTACCCGACGTAAGCCCACCCACTATGGCGTCGGCGATGCCGGCAGCAGTGCGACCCGGTACCCAGTCCTCGGCGGAGACGTCCCAACCAACGTGGACGTAGCCCAACCGCCCGAGGACCCCGAGGACTCTCGAGTCACCGGCCCCAGCGCCGAACGGGCAGCGAAACCAAGGTCGGGGATGGATCCCCAGGTTCTCGACGAAGGCGCGTTCGGCGGATTCGATGTCGGCGACGAGGCCTTCGTCGGACAGGAGCGGCATAGGGCAGTGATAGTGCGAGTGACTGCCTACGACGTGATCGGCTGCAATGCGCTGGGCGGTGCTCGGATGCGCCTCGACCCAGCGGCCCTGGACAAAGAACGTGGCGCGAACCTCGAGCCTGGTCAGCAGATCGAGCAGGCCCTCCTCCATCCCCGGCTCGCACGTCCGGTCGGGATGCTCGGCATCGAACGTGAGCGCCACTCGGAGTTGCGCTATTTCTCGACCCCCGTGATGACGATGCCGCGCACGAAGACGCGCTGGAACAGGATGAAGAACAGGACGGGGAGAAACAAGGTCATCAGGGTCCCGGCCTGGATGAATGCGGGGTTCTGGTAATAGATGCCATTGAACCGTGAGAGCCCGACCGAGAGTGGCTGAAGATCTGGTGCCGACGCCAGGTAGATGAGCGGTCCAAAGAAGTCGTTCCATGAATAGACGAGATGGAATATGGACACCGCCACGACGCCCGGCCACGCCTGCGGTAACACGACCGACACCAGGGTCCGCAGGGGACCGGCCCCGTCGATCGCCGCCGCCTCATCGAGATCGCGAGGGATCGTCAGCAGGTATTGGCGGAGGAGGAACACGTCGAAGGCGTTGGCAAAGAAGGCCGGGACCAGTAGCGGCAGCCAGGACCCCACCCACCCCAGCCTCACGAAGATGGTGTAGGTGGGGATCAGCGTCACCGCGGTGGGGAGGAAGATGGTGGCGATCAACAAGGAGAAGAGCACCGTGCGACCAGGGAAGCGGAAGCGGGCAAAGCCGTAGGCCACGAGGGTGCAGGAGACCACTGTCCCGATCGTCCCGATCACGGCGATGGCGAGGGTGTTGAACAGCAGCCTCGGGTAGTTGATGAGGGTCCAGACCTCGGCAAAGTTGGTCCATTGCGGGGCGAACTTCCACACCGGGTCGAGCGTGCGCCAGGAGCCCTGCCAGGTGATCAGGCCGGCGTCCGGGTTGGCCGGGTCGACGAATTGGCTTTCGGTCCGCCCTTTCTCCACCAAGGCAAGCTCCCGAGTGGCCCCCTCGATCGGTACCTGGTACACGTCGTAGGTGCTGCCCTGGTAGTCGAACGTCGCCGGGTCGGCCGGCCAGATCGGCGACTTCGCCTGGGTGATCTGCTCCGGAGTCTTGAGCGCGGTCATGGCCGCTTGCAGCAGCGGCGAGAGAAAGGCGGCCACCAGTACCACCGCGAGGGATGTCAGGAGGAAGGTGCGGCGGGTCCGCCGGAACGGCTGCGGTCGCATCGCGGGAAGCGTGGGGACGACCGCCTCTGCTGGGATCGCCTCATCTGATCGCGCCGGTGTGTCCAGGCTCATCGTCTTAGCTCACCGTTCGCCGGCGTAGAACACCCACCGGCGGGACAACCTGAAGAGGAGGAACGTCACCACCAGGATCACCACGAAAAGGAGCCACGCCAGCGTGGCGCCGTATCCCATCTCCTGAAAGGTGAAGAACGTCTTGTACAGGTAGAGGTTGTAGAAGAGGGTCGAGCCGCCCGGCTCCCCGGTCCCGTTGTTGATGACTAGGGGGACGAGGAAGTACTGCATCACCTCGACGACTCCGAGGATGAGTATGTAGAAGGTGACTGGCGACATCATCGGCAGGGTCACGTAGCGCAGCTGCGCCCACCAGCCGGCCCCGTCGATCTTCGCCGCGTCGTAGAGCTCCGTGGGGATTCCCTGCAGCCCCGCCGTGTTGACGATGATCCCGGCCCCGATGCCCCAGAGCCCCATGATCACCAGGGCGGGATGGATCCAGGTGGTGTCGTTGAGCCAGCTGGGCGGATCCGACACCCCCATGAGTGACAGGCCCCCGTTGATCCATCCGGTCTCGCCCAGCATCGTCTGCCAGATGAGGACCCCGGCCACGAAGGGAACCACGTAGGGCAGGAAGAAGAGGATCCGGAACATGGCGGAACCTCGCATCGAGGAGCTGTTGAGGAGGAGGGCGATGGCGAGGGGCAGGATGACCACCACCGGCAGCCAGAGAACGGCGAAACGCAGGGTGACCCAGAGCGAGTCCCAGGCCTGGGCGTCGGCGGCGAGGTCGGCGTAGTTCTCGAAGCCGACGAAGCGGAGCGGCTCCTCCTGGCTGAGAGTCAGGTTGGTGAAGGTGAAGGCGAGGGTGGCCAACATCGGGAGGGCGGTGAAGGCCACGAAAGCCGATGAGCCACGGGGAGATGAAGAGATACCCCTGGCGCGCCTCGCGGCGCGCCAGGGGTTTCATCGGAGCACGGCGCCGGGTCGCCACCGCGGTCATAGTGGTCCGCCGCCTTCGGGGCGGAGCGGTCTGTTCGGGTGAGCTAGCGGTCCCACAACGCCTGAAGCTCGGCGCGTAATGCCTCGATCTCGGCATCCATGTCGAGCCCCTCTTCCGTCACCCACCTGGTGTTGTATATGCCGAGCGCGTCGAGCGTTTGGTTGTATTTGGGCATGAACGCCTCGAAGTTCGGGTTGTCGGCGTACTGGACGCTGTCCTTCGGCCACCTGCCAGTCGACCTCCTGGGGGAACTGCTCGGCCAGAGTCTCGAAGAAGGCGTCCTGGTCGGCGGTTCGGGCCGGCATCCCGCCATAGATCGAGAGCAGCTCGTCGGACGCATCGCCGAGGAGGTAGGTCAGGACCTCGAAGGCCTCGGCGGGGTGCTCGGTGTCCGCGTGGATACGGAAGGTGTCGGCGTTGAGCGGCGAGGTCGTGGTGCCGTCGTGGGAAGGAATGGCGGCGAGATCCCAATCGTCACCGGCATCGGCCACGCCGTAGGTGGTCCACAGGAAATTCTCGCTCATGGCCACCCTTCCGGAGAAGAACGAGTAGCCGCCTCCGTTGAACTCCGGCGTCTCATACACGGGCCCGGTCATGATGGTGTGGTCAGCCCACATCCCGTCGTAGAAGTACTTCCATCCGTCGGCCCATGCATCGGGGATCTGGACGGTGGTGCCGTCGTCGGCGGCGAGCGATCCGGCTCCGAAGTATGCGCCGAGACCGCGCAGATCGTCCCGCTGGGGCTCGAAGCCGTACTGGACGATGTTCTCAGGGTCGAAGCCATCCTGGGTGGCATCTAGCCCGTTGGCGTCGACCGTCAGCAATAGGGCAAGCTCGCGGACCGTGTCGTAGTTCCATTCGGCCTCGGTGCCGTCAGGCCAAACGTATGGGTCGCCGTAGGTGTGGGGTGGCGGCTCGAGACCCGCCTCCTCGAATAGCTCGCCTTGTACCAGACCATCGACGGGTAGATGGCGAACGGGAGGCCGGTCTGGCCCTCGCCGCCGGTCTTGTAGAAGTCGACCGCTCCCGGGTCGTACTGGGCGACGTCGTACCCGGTCTCCTCGATGAGCGGGGCGAGGTCGAGCCATTGGCCGTGAAAGGCCTCGGCGCCACCGACACCTACCGGTCCAACGACGTCGGGGCCGTTTCCGGAGGCGATCTGGGTGGACAGCGTGTCGCGAGCGGCTTCGTAGGTCACCACCTCGAAGGTGAGGTTGATGTTGGGGTGCGAGGCGTTGAAGTCTTCGACGACCTTCTCCTCGGTGGGCAGTATCGGCGGGATCCTCCCCGGTGCCCAGGCAGCAATACCACCGGATCTCCACCGGCTCGCCGGATGCGGCCGCCGCAGTCGTATCGGACGCCCCGGTGGTGCCGGTGGCCGCCGCAGTCGTATCGGACGCCTCGGTGGCGCCGGTGGCCGCCTCTGTCGATCCCGGTGCGACGGTGCCCGCCTCCGTCGGGGCGGTGGTGCTGCCGCCGCACGCCGCTGCCACTAACGCCAGGGCCAGTAGCAGTGCGCCTAGGCGCCAGCCGGTTCGGTGCGAAGAGCCGTGCATGGGGACCTCCTAGATCGATGGATGGCCGTCGGGTTGTGGTCTCTTGATGGTTGATCCCTTCTGCGGTCCGGGCTTCCTGCCCGGCACCGTTCCAATCGGATGTAACGGATCGGGCGTCGAGCGAGGGATCCCGCCCCGACCCCCGCAATCTGCTCCGCACCACCACCCGCTCGACGTAGTAGCGCGTTCGGTCGCCGCGTACGTAGGTCCGGCCGAACTCGACCGGGCTGTGATCGGCTGCGAAGGCAACGCCTCGGATGAGCAGCGCAGGAGTGCGGGGTCGCTGTTGGAGAAGCCGAGCCTCCCGGGACCGGAGGAGTACCGGCTCGAGCGACTCGCGGGCCCGGACGATCGGGGTCTCGTAGCGTTCGGTCAGCAGGTCGTACAGCGAGGTGTGCTCGAGATCCGAGGCCAGTAGGCCGGGGAAGCGCTCCGCCGGCAGATAGACCTGCTCCAGCAGCAAGCGGCTCTCCGTCGGCGACGGCGGAGCCGTTCGAAGTACAGGGTCGGCGAGGCCACCACGAGCTCGAGCGCTTCGGCCACCTCCTCGCCTGCAGCCTGGGCCCGGGCGGCGATCACCCGGGTCTCCGGGATCCAGGCCGCGGGTCTGCATCTCGTCGGTGAAGCTCATCGTTCCCGCGAAGTCGCGCTCGATCGGAGGCCTGAGTACGGTGGTGCCCCGTCCCGGCGTCCGTTGCAGACGTTGCTCGCGGGCCAGCTCGGACAAGGCCCGTCTGACAGTGATCAGGCTGCAGCCGTAGCGATCGGCCAGCTCGCGCTCGGGAGGGAGGCGGTCACCGGGCGCCCACTCCCCGGCGTCGAGTCCCGCCCTCAGGTCGAGGTAGACCTGGTGATGGAGGGGGACGGGGCCTTGCTCAAGGCGGAATAGGGTCATTGCTCCGTCCTCCCAAGCACGACGCGCAATTATGATAACGTTATAAGCAATCTGTCAAGCGTCCTGGCGAGACGGGGTGATCTAATGGGCCTCAAGCTGGCGGTCGTGGGTGGAGGCAGCACCTACACACCGGAGTTGATCGGCGGCATCTCGACCAACAGCGATCGCCTGCCTGTGGACGAGATCGTCTTGCTCGACATCGACAGGGAACGCTTGGCGGTGGTCGGGGGTCTCGCAGATCGCATGCTTGCCCGGGTCGGCTGGCCCGGCCGGCTGACACCGACCACCGACGCGGAGGCCGCGCTCGACGGAGCCGATTTCGTTCTGCTGCAGCTCCGAGTCGGGGGTCAGGCGGCGCGGCTCGGCGACGAGACCCTGCCGCGACGCTTCCACCTCATCGGCCAGGAGACGATCGGCGCCGGCGGCTTCGCCAAGGCGCTGCGGACAGTACCGGTCGCCCTAGAGCTCGCCGAGATGGTTGAACGCCGCGCCGCGTTGGGTGCTTGGATCGTCGACTTCACCAACCCGGTCGGAATCGTCACCCAAGCGCTGGTGGACGCCGGCCACCGCGCAATCGGCCTTTGCAATGTGGCCATCGGCTTCCAGCGGAGATTCGCCGAGCGTTTCAAGGTGCCGCCTTCGCATGTTGAGATCAGCCAGGTCGGCCTCAACCACCTCACCTGGATCCGGGCGATCATCGTGGATGGCGTCGACCGGCTTCCCGAACTGCTCTCTACCGACGGTGAGGAGCTGGCAGAGGACGTGGGTCTCGAGCCGGAAAAGCTACGAGGGCTCGGCGCCGTCCCCTCGTACTACCTGCGTTACTACTACCGGGAGCCGGAGGTGATCGCCGAGGCGGGTGATGGCAAGACGCGTGCCGAGAGTGTCATCGAGATCGAGCGAGAACTGCTCGAGTTGTATCGCGACCCTGCGCTGACCGACAAGCCGTTGCTTCTCGACCGACGCGGTGGCGCCCATTACAGCGAGGCGGCGGTGCAGCTCATCGCCTCACTTCATGATGGTCGCGGCGACGTTCAGGTCGTCGATGTCGCCAACGCCGGGGCACTTCCCGAAGTCGAGGAGGACGCCGTGGTTGAGGTCCCCGCCCGGATCGACCGTGACGGTGCCCACCCGCTGCGTCAGGCCCCCCTCGACCGCGAATCAGGCGCGCTGGTCAAGCAGGTCAAGACCTACGAGCGTCTGGCCGCGGAGGCGGCACGCACCGGCGACCGCGGCGTGGCCCTCGAGGCGCTGGCAGCCAACCCGCTAGCCGGTGGGCCGGAGGTAGCGCCCTCGCTCCTCGAGGCGCTGCTCGAGGCAAACCGTCGCTGGCTCCCCCGCTTCTTTGACTCAGGGCTCGCTGATTCCGAGATCGGCACCGCCAAGCAACCACGATCAGGGCGAGGGTCTCGGAAGTAGGTGCGGACCCTCCATGCAGAGAAGCCCTGTGACAGGGCCTTTCTTGTGGAGGTGGGGGTATTTGAACCCCTGACTTCCGTATGGAGAGCAGAACGGCGCGAGTCCCTGACCTGGGGAAACGGTCAGAAACGGTCTCCGATCAGGCGATGTTCACCACGCTGGACTCCCTGCTCGCCGGCTAGGTTGCCGCGAGGAGCCCTCGGACGAGCGACACGACCGTAGGATGCTCGTTCGTGGAGCGAGTGACTTGGCTGGCCCAACGTCGTGCCGCCGTGCGGGCAGCGTACGACGCCGAGGCCCCGACCTTCCAGGAGTACCCGAACAGCGCACAACGCGAATGGGTCGATCGGCTTCTGAGCGGCTGCCCGCCAGAAGGCCTCGTTCTCGACGCTCCGTGTGGCACCGGTCGCTACTTCCCGATGGTCGCCGCGGCCGGCCGGCGCGTGGTTGGCATCGACCAGTCTGCCGGCATGGTCATGGAGGCGCAACGGCGCGGTATCGCAATCGCTACTCACCAGGTCGGGCTGCAGGAGCTGGAGTTCGTCGAGGAGTTCGACGCTGCCATGACCATCGACGCCATGGAGAATGTGTCACCAGAAGACTGGCCGAGAGTGCTCGGCAACCTGTGGCGTGCGGTTATCCCGAGCGGCCAGCTCTATCTGACGGTAGAGGAGACCGACGACGACGTGATCGGGAAGGCATACGACCGTATGACGGCAGAGGGCCTCCCTGCGGTGCGGGGTGAGGTGGTGGAAGGCGATGTCGCCGGATACCACTACTACCCAGGCCGCGAACAGGTGCTCCGCTGGATCGACGAGACCGGATGGCAACTCGTCGACGAGGGGTTCAGCCCCGAGGACGGTTGGGCATACCGCCACCTGTTGTTGCGTAGAGGGGATTAGCGAGGCGAAGGCGCCGACGCTCCGCGGTATTTCACCCCTGACCGTCACACGGCACAACCGTGGGTGTTGGTCAACGACCACCCTAGGGCTCGACGGGTGTGTCCGCGCACCGCCGCCCGCTGCGGGCCCGAGTCCACGGTGGCCGCCTCGTTCGCCGCGACATGGTTGCCAGCCGGACATTCGACGGGCCGAATCCAATTGCTCGAATACGTCCCCACGGTGTTCAGCGGTCCGCCCAGCAATGCCCCCAATTCTTAACCGATCACGTCACGGAGCCAGTTCTTCCGTCGACGCGCATTAGCCCCGTACTGCCCTCTCGCACATGCTTCGAGACCCCCTGCCGTGGCCACCGCCCGGGCCATCGGAGGCGACCTCGCCGAGCTGGTCGGTGACCTGAAATGCCGAGGCGGCCCGATCCGGCTGTGGCGGCTAGATCCAGCGTCGGAGTTTGGCGATGATCAGGGTGGTTGTACCGAGGAGGAGCCCGGGTCATCGGAGGCGGCCTCGCCGAGCTGGTCGGTGACCTGAAATGCCGAGGAGATCCGATCCGGCTTTGGCGGCTAGATCCAGCGTCGGAGCTTGGCGATGATCAGGGTGGTTGTACCGAGGAGGATCATCACGGTGACGACGACCCAGAAGTTGTCCGGCTGATCGAAGAAATCCATCTGGAAGTTCGTTCCCATCACGC
Source organism: uncultured Actinomycetes bacterium (assembly GCA_963780745.1). Classification (GTDB taxonomy): domain Bacteria; phylum Actinomycetota; class Acidimicrobiia; order Spongiisociales; family DATADW01; genus DATADW01. The sequence goes on from CAWACT010000007.1 coordinate 25,412, forward strand.
CGGCGACGACCACCGCCGGCAGGAGGACGGCAGATAGCAGCGTGAGCGCCTTCATTACGTCGTTGGTGCGCTGACCGACCCGGCCCAGGTAAATCTCCAAGGAACCGAGCAGCTGGTCGCGGGTGCTCTCAACGGTGTCGATCACTCGTTCCAGGCGATCGGCGAGACCCGGCCACGGCTCGCCAAGCTCCTCGTGCAGCGCGAAGTCGGGACGGGCCAACGGCGCAAATGCGGCACGGTGCTAGGCCAGCGGCCTCCGGATCTGGGTGATCCGTTTGCAAGCTCCACCAGGTTGGTGAGGAATCCGTCGTGGTCGTCCGATCCGAGGGCGTTGAGATCGAGCGCATCGACTTCCCGGTCCACCACTTCGATGTGTTGCATGTAGGTGTTGAGGACCGAGTCGACGACGCAGCCAGGAACCCGGCGGACCCCAAGCCCCCGATAGGGGTGTCGCCCTTCACGGCATCGAGGAAATTGGCCACCGGCGAAAGATTGGTGTCGGCCAAAGTAACCACGAACCCGGGACCAGCGACCAGGCTGAACAGATTACAGCAACGCTTCGACCGGAGCCTGGCGCTCTATCGCCAGGTTGGAGATCGGCGCGGGTATGCCACAACCCTGAGTCTGAGTCTGGCAGGTCTGTCGATGGCTACGAAGAGGCCGCGGCGCGTGCCTCGGAGGCCTCGCCATCCAGGAAGAGGTTGGCGACCACGATGGTGTGGTTATCACACTGATCCTGCGTGCGTCTCATGCCAGGGTTTTCGGCCGCTTCGAGGAAGCGAAACGAGATGCCGAGGAAGCGTTGGAACTCGCCCGGCAGAAAGAAGACGTCTTCGGTACCGCCTGGTCCACGCTGACCCTCGGCGTGGTCGCCCAGCTCGAGGGCCGGTACGAGTCGGCCAGAGAGCTGTGCACCGAGAGCGCCGAGCTCTACCGTCAGCAGGGCGATCAGTGGGGGACCGCTTGGTCGCTGCTGGTACTGGGAACCGCGGCCCGCCACCTCGGTGCCCTAGGTGAAGCGGGCGCCTATTTTCGTGAGAGCCTGGGCATCACGCACCCGGATCGGCCAGCAAGCAGGCATCGTTCAGGCTCTCCATGGATTGGCCGGGGTGGCGCTGGATCGAGGGAATCCCCAGGGGGCCTCCCGCTTGCTGGGGTTTGCCGACCATGTGTCAGAGACTTTTGGCATCGAAGTCCCTCTTCCAATCACTTGCGGTCCAGGCACGAGACGCGCCGCGCCGCTCGGGCAGCTTTGGGCGACGAAGGATTCAAGGCGGCGGCGGCGGGCCGCAATCTGGAAATGCGAGAGGTCCTTTCCGATCCGGACCAGCCACGCTAAGTGTGGAACAGATACGGAATCTGCCATCGTCAGGATCGATGAGTTGGACGACCACACACTCCGAACGCCGCTGGCCTCCTTAGGAGCTCGCCGGACCCTCACCAGTGGCGCGCACCGCGAGCGGCCGTCCTCGCGGTCGCACGACCTTCCCCCATGCTGGTCTTTCTTACAAGCGGCCAATCAAGCCACGAATCGGGCAGAGCCAGCAACCTGGCAGTCAGCATTGGACGCGCCCGTAAGACCGAATATCCAAAGCCCGGCGGTGTAAGCCACCACCGTAAGTTGCACATCTGGCGCACATTTCTCGCCGCGGCCCAAGCCGTTCAAGCTCAGCCGGAGCAGAAAAGTGCCGTGACCAGGGCCTTTATCGGTGGGCGTTGAGGGACTCGAACCCCCGACTTCTTCCTTGTAAGGGAAGCGCTCTAGCCATCTGAGCTAAACGCCCATCGACATGCACGTAGCGGCCGCCGCGTGGGACGACGGCGTCTGGGTTTGTTGAGGGTAGTGAGCACTCTTGAGACTCGGGAATGTTGAAGGTGTGTATCATGCTGACGATGAGGCGTATACAGATCCACCTTGACTCGGACTTGGATGATGCGTTGATTCGACAGGCACTCGAACGCGGTATCTCGAAGGCGGCTCTGATTCGTGAGTATCTGTCTCAACACGTGCTACCTCAGCCCTGGGGGCGAGACGACCCAAGCGTGGGTCTGGAGGGCGTGTACGACGGCGAGTCACATGAGAGCGAAACTGTCGACGATGTCATCTATGGCCGTGCGGCTCGCTGACACCAGCTTCTGGATCGCCCTGGCGGCTCGCCGTGACCAACACCATGGCGAGGCGGCTGGTCTTTGGAGCCAACAGCGAGAGCCGGTCGTGGTTACTAACCACATCGCCGGCGAGACCTGGACCTTCCTGCGGCGGAGGGCCGGTCACTCTGCCGCCATGGCCGCTCACGCCGTCTTCCGATCCAGACGGGTCCGCTTCGTGCGAGTCGAGGAGAAGCTCGAGGACGAGGCTTGGCGCTGGCTTGCCCGTCGTGATGAGCGCCCCTACTCCTTCGTCGACGCCACCACCTTCGTCCTGATGCGACGGCTCAGGATCCGCGAGGCGCTTGCATACGACGACGATTTCACGTCGGCCGGTTTCGTCCAGGTGAGACTCTGAACACTCTCTGACGGTCGGCCCGCCAGCTCCCGGTACGCGAAATCCCAGGCCACGGAGGGGGTCGTCGATACGATCCGCGTCGTGAAGAGATCACTGGTGAGCGGGTGAGGGGGCGCCGCGGAGGCCCTGAGCTGGAGGCGGGTGAAGACGCGGTCCGCGTCTACCTCGACGGGATCGGCACTTTCACCCTTCTCACCCCCGGTGAGGAGGTCGAGCTCGCCCGCGACATCGAACGGGGCCGTCGCGCCCGCTCCATCCTCGAGGAGGGTGGGCGGCTGACCCCGACACAGCGGGCCGAGCTGAACGACGCCCTGCAGCGCGGCGAGCAGGCTCGCCAGCGCTTCATCAACGCCAACCTCAGGCTGGTTGTCTCCATCGCCAAGCGGTACGGGAGCACCGGCCTACCGCTGCTCGACCTGATCCAGGAGGGGAACCTCGGGTTGATCCGAGCCGTGGAGAAGTTCGAGTACCGCAAGGGGTTCAAGTTCTCCACCTACGCCACCTGGTGGATCCGCCAAGCCATAACCCGCGCCATCGCCGACAAGGCGAGGACGATCCGGGTACCGGTCCACATGATGGACACCCTCAGCCAGGTCCGTCAGGCAGAGGCGATCCTCACCAAGCGGCTGTGCCGGGCACCCACCCACGAGGAGCTGGCCGAGGAGGCGGGAGTGCCGCTGCGCCGGGTGCGCGAGGCACTGGCCGTCGTATCCGAACCGGTGTCGCTCTACGAGCCGGTGGGCGAGGACGACGCGGTGCTGGGCGACTTCATCGAGGACGAGGCGGCGAACAGCTCGTTCGACGAGATGCTGGGCACGGTGGATCGCAACCAGCTCGACCATGTGCTGCGGCGGCTCAACGAGCGGGAGCGGACCGTGCTCGTGATGAGGTACGGCCTCGACTCGGGGGTCCCCCGCACCCTCGACGAAGTCGGGCGGCACTTCGAGTTGACCCGCGAGCGGATCCGCCAGATTGAGGCGAAGGCACTGGCCAAGCTGAGGCACCCCTCCACCCCACGCTCCCTCCAAGGACTACTCAGCGGCTGACCTCGGGTACCTTCGACACGGTGCGGTGCATCCATGTGATCGAAGCGACCGTAGACCCGGGCAGGATGGAGGACTTCATCCGCACAGTCCAGATCTGGGAGCGAGACGCCCTGGCCCACCCCGACGGACCGGAGCATCACACCGTGCTGATCGACGGCGAAGACCCTTCGCAAGTGGTGTTGATCTCGCAGTTCGAGGACGAGGACAGATGGCGTCGGTTCAAGGGGGCCGAGCTGCTCGGCACGCTCCAGGCCGGCGTCGACACCTGTTGCCAGGTGCCGACCACCAACCGGAGCCTGCTCGTCTATTACGCCGCCGGGATGACCGGCCCCCGAGCCATCTTCGGTGAGCCGCCTCGTTGAGCTACGGCGGAACAACGGGAACTGGTGCTGCGGTCACGCCGACTTGACCAGCTCACGAAGGTCGTCGCGGCTCGCCTCCAAAGGCAGGTTCTGGTCGTTCCGCCGGGGACGTCCACGGCCACGCTTGCGGTAGAAGGAGCGACCATCGATGAAGATGACACCACCCCACACACCCCATTCCTGGCCCTCGTCCAGTGCCAACTCGAGGCAACCGAGCCGCACCTCGCACTCCATGCACAGCGCCTGCGCCGCCGCCAATTCGTCGGGTCGCTCCGAGAAGAAGAGGTGGTTCTTCCCGGAGTCGACACATCGGCCTCTGTCGTATATCTGGTCCACTGTCGCTTCTCCTGGTCTCTTGGCGGCCAACAGAAAGGCCGCCGGTTCGGATCTCGGCGGCCTCGGTGGCGGTGACCTGGTGCGTCAGTAGACGTGAAGCCGCACGGAATTGGTGATCGGGTCGGGCGTTCCCTCGATGAGGGCCCCGTTGAAGGGGCCGGTGGCGACCGCTGGGGTGCCGCTCCCTCATCTCGGGGAACCCTGCTGTCGCGCCAACGCCGCCGAGCCCGGTGAGGGCTCGCATCCCGGCGTTCATCTCGAGGCGCTCAGACAGCATCACTGCATTCCGTTCGACGGTAAAAAGGTAGGGCACGGCGTCGGGACCGTCAAGGGAATAACCCACAGCGGCGCTATCCACGACGAGAACTCTCAGCGCACCTGCCAGTGGTGACCACGCCGGTGTGGCAGGGAATCGGCCTGCGCTGGGCCGAAGCTCCCCGCCGCGTAGCGGGTGGACGTCGAGGCCCTCGGAGAGCAGCGGGGCCCATATGCGCCAGGCCTCCTCCACCTCGTCGGTGCGGACGAAGAGGGTCTGCTCCCCCACCACCACGTCGTAGAGCAGGGTCTCGTACGCCTCCGGCATCGGCCCGAATGCCTCCTCGTAGCCGAAGCGGAGAGCCGTGGGTCTCGAGCGCCATCTCGTCACCGGGCCGTCTTGACGTCGAAGCGCAATTCGAATCCCTCGTCGGGTTGCAGGGTGATCCTGAGGACGTTGCCGTGGACTTGGCACTCGCCGGACTCGTCGAATAGGCAGACCGGCGGCGGCCGGAAGGATCACATCGATCTCGGTGACCCGCCGTGGCAGCCTCTTGCCGGTCCGCAGATAGAACGGGACGCCCTGCCAGCGCCAGGTGTCGATGGTGAAGGTGACCGCCACGAAGGTCGGGGTCCGGCTGCTCGGGGTTGCCCACCTCCTCGGCGTACCCGGGAACGGGGACCCCGCCGACCTCGCCCGGCCCGTACTGCCCCAGGACCGCTGAGTCGGGGTCGACCGGCCAGATCGCCCTGAGCAGCTTCACCTTCTCGTCCCGGATCTCGTTGGCGCCCGAGCCGCACCGGCGGCTCCATGGCGATCAGTGCCAGCAGTTGGGTCAGATGGTTCTGCAGGATGTCGCGGACAGCACCAGCCTTGTCGTAGTAGCGGCCCCTGGCTGCCGACGCCTCCGTCCTCGGCCACCGTCACCTGTACGGCGGCGATCCGATCGCGGTGCCAGGAGCTCTCGAAGAGGGGGTTGGCGAAGCGGAACACGAGCAGGTTCTGCACCGTCTCCTTGCCCAGGTAGTGGTCGATGCGAAAGATCTGGGTCTCGTCGAACCAGCGGGCCAGCGACGCCGTCGCCTCGCGGCTCGAGGCGAGATCCTCTCCGAACGGCTTCTCCACGACGATTCGCACCCATCCCGGTGCTCTGCTCAGACCCGATTCGCCGAGCCGTGTGACCGTTTCGTCGAAGGCCTCGGGCGGAAGAGCCAGGTAGAAGACCCGGTTGCCGGGGAGCGACTCCTCCTCCTCGATTCGCCCGATCCGCTCGACGAGAGCATCGAACCCGTTGCCGATCGGCTGGTAGTGGAGCGCCCTACCGCACCATCGCTGGGCGTCTTCGTCGGGGACTCCCGCCTCGACCAGTGCTTTCGAGCGACCTGGCCCGGAACTCCTCGTCGGTCAGCTCCGAACCGGCCACGCCCAGCACCACGCTCTCCCCTAGCCGGTCCTTCATCAGACGGTGGAAGGCGGGGAGCAGCTTGCGCCTGGCGAGGTCCCCGGTCGCCCCGAAGACGACGAACAGATGTGGCTCCACTTTCTCCATCTCGAGCCGCCTGGTCATCGAGGAGACCTCCAAACCGAGGCTCTCCAACCCGGCGCGCAGTTGGTCGGGTGACTCGAATCGGATCACGTTCAGCCCGACGTCGGCCGCCGCCTCGACGTTGATCGCCCGGTCGTCCACGAACAGGGCGTCGGCCGGGGCGGTTTGTGTGATCTCCAGGGCGGTGTGGAAGATGGCCGGGTCGGGTTTGCTCTTCCCCAGGAACGACGAGGTGAAGAAGACGTCGAACAGCTCCTGCAAACGGAACCGCTCGATACGGTGCCGGTTGAGCTCGCGCGACTCGTTGTTGAGAGTGGCCATCAGGTAGCGGCGCGAGGCCCGCAGTCCTTCCAGGACCGCCCGCGTCCCCGGCAGCTCCTGGGACTCGTCGAGGATGGCATCGACGAACTGCTCGCTGGTGAAGGAACGGGACCGGTAGAAGACGGTCCGGTCGAGATAACTGTCGAGCGTGATGCCCCCCGCCTCGAACTCGTGGGCGACAAACACGTGCCGGTCCTCGAACTCGTCCCAGTCGAGGTCGAACTCGTCGATGACCCGACGGCGGTGGTGTCGGTCCCACCCGTTGGTGAGCAGCACCCCGCCGATGTCGAAGAAGACGTGCGGATCTCACCCATCGATGTCCTCACTAAGGCGGGCGAGACCTCCGGCAGGATCGTCGCCCAGGTCCACCCTGATCACACGGCGCTCCCGGTCGACCAGGGCCGCCAGGTCACCGTCCGCCTGTCCGGCGAGGAGGCGGCCGAAGCTGAAGCCAAGCTCGGGCACCTCGAGGTCCTCGCTCGGGGCATCGATGAGCTGCATGGCCACCACCGAGTCCGGACCGCCCTTGTGGAGCTGACCGGTGGAGTGGAGGAACCGCGGTCCCCAGCCCAGCGTGGTGGCGACACGGTGCTTGTCGCGCAACAGGTGGCGCACCCGCTGCAGTTGCGCGCTTCGAGCTCATCGCTCGGCGCCAGGAAGGCTTGCAGCGCCAGGTAGTCGCCGGCGGCGATTGAGCCGGTCCACCTCTCCAGGGCGCCATCGATCGGTGGGAGCAGCCGTGGGAATCTTCCCTTTGGGAAGCTCGCCGGCCATGGCCCGTTTCGCCAGGTCCTTGGCCAACTGGACGTCGGGTTGGTCGAAGGGGTGGATCCCGAGGATCGACCCGGCGGCGGCCACGGCGATCTCCGCCCGCAACATCTCGGCGCCGAGATCGGTTGCGTCATCGACGTCGATCCTCACAACCGGGTGCCCGGCCGACTCGAGCGCCGCAACCCGTTCGTCGCCATCGCCATCTCCAAAGGTGATGTGGACGAAAAGCCGGTCGTTGCCGTAGACGTCGGGGGCAGCGAGGTCCTCACCAGCGACGGGCACGATCCCCTTTCCCTGCTTGCCGGTGCTCTCCGCCACCAGCTGCTCCAGCCAGACGGGGAAGGCCTCGAGCCCGGACGAGACCACGAAGGTGAGTTTGTCTTTCCCGCGGAGCGCGCCGACACCAATCACCGCCCCTAGGACCAGCGCCGGGTTCTCGGCGACGGGTACCTCCGACGCGGCGGCGCCGGCCATCGCCGCCGCCGAGGCGCGGATCCGCTCGGCGTCCGACCCGATGAGCGCCGCAGGGAGCAGCCCGAAGGGGGTGAGCGCCGAGTAACGGCCGCCGACGTCAGAGGGCGTCGAGACCACCGCGGCGAACCCGCGCTCCTCCGCCATTCGCCGCAACGGCGTCCCTGGGTCGGTGACCGCCACGAAATGCGACCCTGGGTCGGCCGACACCTGGGACACGACATCCCAGAAGAAGTGGAAGAACGACAGGGTCTCGAGCGTGGTCCCCGACTTCGACGACACCAGGAACCAGGTGCGACCGGGGTCGATGGTGTCGACGCACGGACCGGACCGCCCCTGGATGGGTCGAATCGAGGACCAAGAGAGTGGGCCTCCCCGGGCCGCTCCCGACCACCCGGGAGAACACCTCGGGCGCCAGGCTGGAGCCCCCCATCCCCAAGAGGACCACATGGCGCACGGCCTCGGCGCCGGCGCGAGCCGCGAGCTCGGCCAGGGCAGGGTCTGGCTCGGCCGTTGCCAGGTCGAGCCATCCGAGCCGGTCGGTGAGCTCGGGAGGGAAGGGCTCAGGTGACCACAGCGTGGGGTCCTTCTCCCAGAGCCGACGGCCGAATTCGGCTCGTTCCCACTCGGCCAACTGCGCATCCACCGCCGGCGCCAGGTCACCCAGAGCGAGCGTCTGTGCTGGGATCGAGGTGGCCGACACTGTCGGTGACGCTACTCGCGGCGACGGATTGCCGGGGAGCGGCCGGTGGACCCCGGAGGCGTCGTCTCAGTTGGCCTTTCGCGTCAATACGGCGTCAATATCGGTCGCTTCGGCGTCAAGATCGCATCAATGGACCTGGAAGACGGGCGATGCGGCCCAACATTGTCGTGATGAGTCCCCTGGTGGCTTCCGGGCGTCTATGGAAGCCCCCCAGCGCCCCTGCCCGACCACGATCCGGGTAGTCCTTGGTTCGCTGGGCGATCTTCAAGAGGTCGGTGATCGGACGGCCGCTTGCGTCGGACGAGCTGCACGAGCAGCTTCTCCCCAAGAGGCTGGCGCTTCCCGTATTCGCCTCTGACCCCCTCTCCTCGGTGGCCTATGCCACCGAGGAGTCGATGCTCGTCCTCGCCCTGGCCGGAGCGGCCGCCTTCGCCTACCTCACCCCGGTCTCGCTGGCGATCGCCCTACTCCTTCTCATCGTGATCATCTCCTACCGCCAGACGATCCGCGCCTACCCGGACGGCGGCGGCGCCTTCATCGTCGCCCACGACAATCTCGGGCTGCAGCCGGCGATGGTGGCGGCTGCGGCGCTGCTGACCGATTACACGCTCACCGTCTCGGTATCGGTCGCCGCCGGCGTGGCCGCCATCTCCTCGGCGTTCCCAGCAATCAGCGACTGGAGGGTCGAGATCGCGGTGGGGCTGGTCATCCTGCTCACCCTGGCCAACCTCCGTGGCGTCAAGGAATCGAGCACGCTCTTCGCCATCCCGACGTACGCCTTTGTCGTCACCGTGTTCGTGATGCTGGTCACCGGGTTCGTCGAGTGCATCGACGGGGAGTGCCCCAAGGCGATCTCGGCTGGGACCGAGGTAGTGCCCGAGGTGGCTGCGGTCAGCTTGTTCCTCATCCTGCGGGCCTTCGCCTCGGGTTCGACCGCCCTCACCGGGGTGGAGGCCATCGCCAACGGGGTGCCGGCCTTCCGCGAGCCGAGGGCGCACAACGCGGCCTCCACGTTGGCGGTCATGGGTGCCATCTCGATCACGATGTTCCTCGGGATCAGCACCTTGGCGCGGCTCTTCGACGTACGCATCACCGAGGAGACCGTTGACGAGTTCGGCACAGTTCTGTCTCAGATCGGTCGGGCCGCCTTCAACGAAGGGCTCGGGTTCTGGATCCTCCAGGTGGTCACCGCCGGGATCCTCATCCTGGCGGCCAACACCGCCTACCAGGATTTCCCGCGCCTCTCGGCGATCCTGGCGCGGCACAAGCTCATGCCCCGCCAATTCCGCAACCTGGGCGACCGTCTCGTCTTCTCCAACGGCGTGATCGCCCTCGCCGCCATCGCCTCGCTGCTGATCATCGTCTTCGACGCCGAGGTGACCCGGCTCATCCAGCTATACGTGATCGGCGTCTTCATCAGCTTCACGTTGAGCCAGGCGGGGATGGTTCGTCACTGGCTGCGCATCCGCGAGTCGGGATGGCGCCGGTCGGTGGTGATAAACGCCATCGGCGCCGTCACCACCGGGGTGGTGCTGGTGGTCACCGCTACGGTGAAGTTCTCCGGAGGCGCCTGGATCGTGCTGGTCGCCATCCCGCTGCTCGTGATGCTGATGGCATCGATCCGCCGCCACTACCTCAACGTGGCTGACCAGCTCCGCCACGTCCCCACTGCGCCACCGTTCCCGGGCCGGAACCGGGCGATCGTGCTCGTCTCCCGTCTTGGCGAGGCGACCAGACGTGCCGTGGCCTACGCCGAGTTGATCGGCGCCGAGACGGTGACCGCGGTCCACATTCGCGAGCCACGGGATGAGGAACTGGTCGAGACGTGGAGCCATCTCTTCCCCGGCCTGCCACTGACCCTCGTCCAGCCCGACAAGGATCGCACCTACCGGACGCTGCGCAGCCTGATCCGGGCGGAGCGACAGAGCCATCCCGATGCCTTCACCACCGTCATCGTCCCCGAGTTGATCCGGAGCCGGAGCGTCTGGGCGGTGCTGGCCAGCCCCCACGCCCTCGTGGTCAAGCTGCTCCTCCTCTTCGAGCGGGGCGTGGTGGTCACCGATCTGACCCAGCAGCGGCGGCCGGTCGATCGCACCCTGGTGCTGGCGCCGACCCTCGAGCGACAGGAAGCGGTGATCCTCATAAGCGAGGTCACCCAGCCGGCCCGCCAGGCCATCGGCTACTCGCAGCTGCTCTCAAACACAACCGTGCGGGCGGTCCACCTCGACATCGACGAGGAGCAGCGCAACCGGGTCCTCCGCAAATGGGATCTCGACCTCGGCAGCCTCGAGGTGGTGGAGAGCCCGTACCGGGGGATCGTGAGGCCGATACTGCGCTACGTGCGCCACCTGAGGCGCGCTGCCGGCCCCGAGACACTGATCAACGTCGTCATACCCGAGTTCATCGTTCCCGGCTGGCTCTCCCAGTTCCTCCACAACCAGACTGCGTTCGCCATCAAGGCGACACTGCTCTTCGAGCCAGGAGTGTCCGTCTCGAGCGTTCCTTGGCACCTCGGCCGCGGGGAACGGCGACCGTCGGGCCGGCGCGCCCAAGGCGGGCGAGTCCACCGGAGCGCTGATCTATCGGCGACTCTCGTTGGTCAATGCGGTGGCCGCTTGACCGGCCAGCAGTACCGCGATGACCTGCTGGTCGAAGTCCACCGTGCCGCCGGGCCGCGGCTCGAGGACGAAGCGTCCCAGCGACGTATCCTGGTACCGGACCGGCAGGTCGAGACCTCCAGGGGGGAGCTCGAAACCGGTGCGGCGGGCCACCAGGACACCGGACGAGCCGAGCAGGCCGTCGGTGCCGAGGACGGCACGGGATCCATCAGGCTCACCGGGCTCGAAGCGGGCATCGCGCAACTCGAGCTCGGCGACCAGGGCGGCCCGGACCGCCTCGACGACCTCTTGGGCATTCGCCCCGGCCAGCACCAGCTTGGACACGTCGTTGAGCCGCTGGAGCTCGGCGTGGTGGGCCCGCCCCTTGCGCCGCTCCCCCTCGAAGAACTGCGCCAGCTCACCCACGACCAGTCCGATGACCACCAACAGCAGGGTCGTGATGAGGTCTTCGCGCGAGTCGATGTCGAGGCTCAGGTAGGGCTGGGTGTGGAAGAAGTTGAAGGAGAGCCCGGCCACCACAGCGGTCACAACACCGGCGACGCGTCCCCCGGCAGCCGCGGCAGCAACGACGACCGCCAACAGGATCAGCGCCACGTTGGTGTTGCCCATCCAGTCGCGTAGCGGTCCAAGCGCCATCGCAATGAGTAGGACCGCGATCCCACCCCCGGCGGCCGCCAGCCAGTCGACACGATCCTGTCTCATCTCTGCCTCACCTTCCCCGCGTCCGGTTCGAAGCGGTAGCCCATGCCCGGTTCGGTCACGAAGTACCGCGGCCGACTGGGGTCGGGCTCGAGCTTGCGCCTGATCTGGGCCATGTAGACCCGGAGGTAGTTGGTCTCCTCCCCGTAGCTGGGACCCCAGACATCGTGGAGCAGCTGACGTTGGGTCACCAGCCGCCCGGGGTGGCGGGCGAGCAACTCGACAATGCCCCATTCGGTCGGCGTCAAGCGGACTTCCTCGCCGTCCCGCTGAACCCTTTTAGCGGCCAGATCTATGACGAAGTCGGCGGTTGTCACCGAGGCCGGCTCGTCGGAGGGCGTGGCTCGTCGCAGCGCCGCCCGCAATCGAGCGAGCAACTCGCCCATCCCGAACGGCTTGGTCACATAGTCGTCGGCGCCGGCGTCGAGAGCGGCGATCTTGTCCCACTCCCTGTCGCGCACCGAGAGGACGACGATGGGGACGCTGGTCCACCCGCGCAACCCGCGGATCACCTCTACGCCGTCGATACCGGGTAGCCCCAGGTCGAGGATGACCGCATCGGGGCGGTGGTTGGCCGCCTCGATCAGCGCCTCCTCGCCGGTAGCGGCAGAGGCGACCTGGTAGCCAATCGCCTTGAGGTTCGTCAGCAGGGCCCGGACGATCTGCGGCTCGTCGTCGACGACCAAGACCCTGGTCACGGGCGCCCCGCCTCGCTTTCTAGTAGTAAGTACTGAGTACTAAGTACTTCCTTCACAGCGCCGCCTTGATCCCGACCACCATGGTGGTGCCGCCTCCGGGGGTGTCCTCGACTATCAGTTCGTGCCCCATTGCCTCGACAAGCCCCTGGGCGACGGCTAGGCCGAGGCCGACGCCGGCACCATCGGGGCTGTCGCCCAGCCGCTGGAACGGTTGGAACACCCTGTCCCGATCCGATTCCGGGATGCCCGGACCCCGGTCGGAGATCCTGAGGTCCACCCGGCCCGCCACCTCGCCCCCCGTGACCCGAACCGGCTCTCCTTCGGGCGACCAGGAGACGGCGTTCTCCACCAAATTGGCAACGACCCGCTCCAAGAGCGCCGGGTCGGTCTGCACGCTCGGCAGCGACTCGGGCACGTCGATCACGAGCCGGGACGCCACCTCGGGCCGCCCGGCGATCGCCGAGGTGACCACCTCGTCGAGACCGACCACCTGGAAGAACACATGGACCGCCCCGGTCTGGATGCGCGAGGCGTCGAGCAGCTTGCCCACCATGTTGTTGAGCCGCTCGGTCTCCGAGAGGATCGCCTCGAGGAAGTCGTCCACTTCCTCCTCTGACCAGTCGACGTTGGTCTCCAACAGGCTGGTCACCGACGCCTTGATACCCGCCAGCGGGGTGCGCAGATCGTGAGAGACCGCGGTGAGCAGCGCCGTCCGCAGCCGGTCGGTCTCTGCCATCGACTGCGCTGCCGCCGCCTCGACCTGGAGCTTCCGTGTCTCGAGCACCGCTGCGAGCTGGGCGGTGAAAACGTGGAGCACGTGCCAGTCGTCGGCGCCCAGCCTCGACCCGAGCAGGGCTAGCCGGGTCCCCGACGCCAGCTCGAGGACCTCGCTGGCCAGCTCCGGTGTCGCCGGCACCGGCTCACCTGCGCTCGCCACCACCTCCCACCCCGTGTCGGTTGGGCGGAGCACGGCCGCCGCCTCCAACTCGAATGTCGCCCTGATCTGGTGGACGAGGTCTTCGAGCGCGTCGCGGTCGAGAGTGATCGAGCCGGCGAGCGTGGCCAATGCCTCCGCTTCGCGGCGTGCCCTGCTCGCCTCGGCGGCTCGGCGTGACGCCAGCCCGACTAGTCCACCCACGGCGCCGGCCACGATGAGGAAGACGATCAGGGTGAAGAGGTTGGCTGGCTCGGCAATGGTGAAGGTCCCGGTCGGCTCGGTGAAGAACCAGTTCGCCAGGAGGAAGGCGATCACCGAGGCGACCAGCGCCGGGAGGATGCCGCCCACGGCGGCCACCGCCACCGTGACCAGGAGCAACACGAGCAGCTCGGTGTCGAGCCCGGTCTGCTCACTGAACGGGAGCAGCGCGGCCGTCGCCAAGACGGGGATGATGACCGCCAGCGCCCATCCGGCGATGCGACGGCGGCGAGGAAGACGCGACCTGGGCAGGTTGGGGGTGGCCAGCCTCCTGCCGGGCAAACCGGGGTGCGAGATGACATGGACATCGATGGGCCCCGAGCGCCTCACCACTTCCAGGATGGGCGAACCGCGCAACAGCTCCTCCCACCGGGTCCGGCGCGAAGCCCCCATCACGAGTTGGGTCGCGTTCTCCGCCCGGGCGAATCGGACCAGCGCCTCGCCTACGTCATCCCCCACCACCTCGTGGTAGGTGCCCCCCAGATCAGTGAGAAGACGACGCTGGCTGGCCAGCTCATCGGCGGCCTGACTCCCCACGGCGAGCCCGTCCTGGGCGCGCACATGTACCCCGAGCAGTTCGGAGCGGGCCCGCATCGCCATCCGCGCCGCCCGGCGAACCACGTGGTCGCCCCCGACGAGCCCGGCTATGGCGACCACCACCCGTTCCTTCGTCTCCCATGAGGCGTCGATCCCGTGGGTCTCGCGATATCGCTCCAGCGCCTCGTCCACCCGGTCGGCGGTCCACGACAGCGCAAGCTCGCGCAGCGCCCCCAGGTTTCCCGGACGGAAAAAGTTGGCGAGGGCGGCGTCGATCCGCTCCGCCGGATAGATCTTCCCGGCCGCCATCCGCTCCCTGATCCCCTCCTGGGTCAGGTCAACCATCTCGATCTCGTCGGCGCGCCGCACCACTTCGTCAGGGATGGTCTCCCGCTGCACCACACCGGTGATCGCGGTCACCACGTCGTTCATCGACTCCAGGTGCTGGATGTTGAGAGTGGTGATCACGTCGATGCCGGCGGCCAATAGCACCTCGACGTCCTCCCACCGCTTGTCGTGGCCCGAGCCGGGCACGTTGGTGTGGGCCAGCTCGTCGATCAGGGCGATGTCCGGTTTGCGGCGCAGCACCGCATCGAGGTCCATCTCCTCGAAGGTGTTGCCGCGATAGGTCACGGTACGGCGCGGGATCACCTCGAGACCGTCGATGAGCGCTGCCGTGTCGGGTCTCCCGTGCGTCTCGACCAACCCGACCGCCACGTCCAGGCCCTCGACGGCGAGCCGGTGCCCCTCCTCGAGCATGGCGTAGGTCTTGCCCACCCCGGGAGCGGCCCCCAGGAACACCCGGAGCTTGCCGCGGGGCATCAGACGGAAGACGGAAGACGGAAGACGGAAGGCATCACGGAGAAGTCTCGCGCTGCTCGAGCGACAGGTTGAGCATCAACACGTTCACAGCTGGCTCGTTGAGGAAGCCGAGCATGGGCGAAACGGTGCTTTCGTCGATGAGGGCCATCACCTCGTCCACCGAGATCCCCCGCTCCTCGGCTACCCGAGTGGCTTGGAGGCGGGCGTTCGCCACCGATATGTGGGGGTCGAGACCGGAACCCGAGGCGGTGACTGCATCAACGGGAACGGACTCGTCTGGGTCCAGGCCGTTGAGCTGGCGGTAGGCGGCGATCCGCTCCTCCACCGATGCAAGTAGGTCTTGATTCAGCGGGCCCAGGTTCGATCCGCTGGAGATGGTGGGGTCGTAGCCGTCACCAGCCGCCGAGGGACGGGGGTGGAAGAACTCGGGGGCGGTGAAACCCTGGCCGATCAGCTCCGACCCCACCGCTTGTCCGTCCCGCTCCAGAAGCGATCCGCCGGCATGGTCGCCAAAGAGCAGCTGGCCGGCACCGGTAACGGCGAGGGTGTAGGCGAAGCCGGTCACCACAGTCATGACGAGGAGCATCAGGATCGAAGGAAGCAGTTGGCGCCGCATCACACCAGTCCAATCGCAGTTATGACCACATCAATGAGCTTGATCCCCACGAACGGGATCAGGAGCCCGCCCACGCCATAGACGAGCACGTTGCGCCGCAAGATCGCCGGGGCACCTGCCGCCCGGAAACGGACCCCGCGCAGGGCCAGCGGAATCAGGGCGACGATGATCAGGGCGTTGAAGATGACCGCCGAGAGGATCGCCGACTCGGGCGACTCGAGCTGCATGATGTTGATCCGGTCGAGCACGGGGAACACCGCGGCGAACATCGCCGGGATGATGGCGAAGTACTTGGCCACGTCGTTGGCTATGGAGAAGGTGGTCAGCGACCCACGGGTGATGAGAAGCTGCTTTCCGATCTCGACGATCTCGAGCAGCTTGGTCGGGTTGGAGTCGAGATCCACCATGTTCCCCGCCTCCTTGGCCGCCTGGGTGCCGGTGTTCATGGCAACCCCCACGTCGGCCTGAGCCAAGGCCGGTGCGTCGTTGGTGCCGTCACCGGTCATCGCCACCAGCCGGCCCCCAACCTGCTCGCGCCGGATCAGGTCCATCTTGTCCTCGGGCTTGGCTTCGGCCAGGAAGTCATCCACTCCCGCCTCGTTGGCGATGGCGGCAGCCGTCAGCGGGTTGTCACCGGTGATCATCACCGTGCGGATGCCCATCCTCCGCAGCTCGTCGAAACGCTCCCGGATGCCCTGTTTGACGATGTCCCTGAGCACGACGATGCCGAGCACCCGGGCACCGTCGGCGACCACCAGCGGGGTGGCGCCCTGCGAGGCGACGTCCGACACGGCGGTGCTCACCTCCGGCGAGAAGAAACCGCCCGTTGGACTCGACCCAGGCGCCAACCGAGTCGGCGGCGCCCTTGCGGATGCTGCGGCCGTCGGTGTCGACCCCGCTCATCCGAGTCTGGGCGGTGAATGGGATGAGGGTCGATCCGCGCAACTCCCGGCCCCGGAGCCCGAACGCGCTCCTTGGCGAGCACGACGATGGAGCGGCCCTCGGGTGTCTCGTCGGCCAAGCTCGCCAACTGCGCCGCCTCGGCCAACTCGGCCTCGGTGACGCCGGGCGCCGGGATCAACTCCCGGGCCTGGCGGTCTCCGAGGGTGATGGTGCCGGTCTTGTCGAGCAGCAGCGTGGAGCAGTCACCCGCCGCCTCCACCGCCCGGCCGCTCATCGCCAGCACGTTGGCCTGGACCAGACGGTCCATCCCGGCGATACCTATGGCGGAGAGCAGGGCGCCGATCGTGGTCGGGATGAGGCAGACCAGCAGCGCCACCAGCACCACGATCTCCTGCTCGCCACCCGAATAGATGGCGAACGGCTGCAGGCGTCACCACCGCCAGCAGGAAGATGATGGTGAGCCCGGCGAGCAGGATGTTGAGGGCGATCTCGTTTGGCGTCTTCTGCCGCTCGGCACCCTCCACCAGGGCGATCATCCGGTCGAGGAAGGTCTGGCCGGGCCGGGCAGTGATCCGCACCACCAGCTCGTCGGAGAGCACCCGGGTGCCACCGGTCACCGCAGAGCGGTCGCCGCCCGATTCACGGATCACCGGTGCCGACTCACCGGTGATGGCCGACTCGTCAACCGAGGCAACCCCTTCGATCACTTCCCCGTCGCTGGGGATGACCTCTCCGGCCGAGACCACCACGATGTCGTCGAGATCGAGCGCCGTGGCCGCCACCACCTCGATGGACCCGTCGGGGTTGCGGCGGTTGGCCGTGGTCTGGGTCCGCGTCCGTCGCAGCGAGTCGGCCTGGGCCTTCCCCCGTCCCTCTGCCATCGCCTCGGCGAAGTTGGCGAAGAGGACGGTGAACCAGAGCCAGAGCACCACCTGGCCGGCGAACGAGTTCTCGGCGCCGGTCGGCCGAGCCGAGGTCGCGCAACCAGATGATGGTGGTGAGCACCGCCCCGACCTCGACGACCAGCATCACCGGGTTGCGCACCATGTGGCGCGGGTCGAGTTTGCGGAAGGCGTCTCCCGCGGCTCGGCGCATGATCGCCGGGTCGAAACGTCGTACGGCGCGTGCCATATCTCCGTTCTCCTAAAGGCTGAGGTGCTCGACGATGGGCCCGAGAGCCCAAACGGGGAAGAAGGTCAGGCCGGCCACCACCAGGATCACCCCGATGAGAAGCCCGGCGAAGAGGGTCCGGTCGGTGGGGAAGGTCCCTGCCGAAGCGGGAACGGTCTGCTTGCGCGACCAGCGAGCCGGCGATGCCGAGCACCGGGATGATCAGGAAGAACCGCCCCACCAGCATGGCGATGCCCAGCGTCGGGTGAGTAGAAGCTGTTGGTGGCGGTCAGCCCGGCGAAGGCGCTGCCGTTGTTGTTCCCCGCCGAGGTGAAGGCGTAGAGGATCTCGGAGAGCCCGTGAGGGCCGGTGTTGAGCTGTCCCTCGAGACCGGCGGGGAGCAGAGCGCCCGGCGGCGCTGAATCCGAGCACCACCAGGGGCATGGCCAGGATGTAGAGCACCACGAGCTTGACCTCGGCGGCCTGGATCTTCTTGCCCAGGTACTCGGGGGTCCTCCCCACCATCAGACCGGCGATGAAGACGGTGAGGAAGACGAAGACCAGCATCCCGGTGAGCCCGACGCCGAGGCCGCCAGGCGAGATCTCGCCCAGCTTCATGTTGATCATCGGGATCAGCCCGCCGATCGGGGTGTTCGAGTCGTGCATCGAGTTGACCGACCCGTTGGAGGTGGCGGTGGTGGATGCAGCCCACACCGCCGACAGGGCCGGGCCGAAGCGGACCTCCTTGCCCTCCATGTTCCCGCCCGGCGCCTCGCTCACTGTCGCCTGGTCGGCGCCGAGGGCGCTGAGGTTGGGGTTGCCGGCGTCCTCCGCCCAGACATTGATGGCGATCGAGCCGAGCAGGAGCAACCCCATCACCGCGATCAGAGCGAAGCCCTGGCGGCGGTTGCCGACCATCCGCCCGTACATGTCGACGCTGGCGAAGGCGATGGAGAAGAGGGCCCAGGTCGAGAGGAAGTTGGTCAGCCCGTTGGGGTTCTCGAATGGGTGAGCCGAGTTGACGTTGAAGAAGCCGCCGCCGTTGCTACCCAGTTGCTTGATGGCGATCTGACTGGCGACCGGCCCGCCCGGGACCGACTGGGTCGCCCCTTCCAGCGTGGTGACCTCGGTGAACCCGTCGAAGTTCTGGATGACTCCTTGGCTGACGAGGACGAGGGCGAAGACGAAAGCCAGCGGGAGGAGGATGCGGGTGACCGAGCGGGTCATGTCCACCCAGAAGTTGCCGATGGTGTTCGCCCGCCGCCGTGCGATACCCCTGACCAGTGCGACCAGTGCAGCCAGGCCCACCGCCGGCGACACGAAGTTCTGCACGACGAGACCGGCGAATTGGGAGAGATGGCTCATCGTCGCCTCACCCGCGTAGCTCTGCCAGTTGGTGTTGGTCATGAAGCTGACCGCGGTGCTGAAGGCCACCCCCGGCTCGACAGCCGGCATGTCGGTTGGGTTGAGCGGGAGGACCGCCTGCAGCCGGAGTAGGGCATAGAGGAAGAGCACCGAAACCACGCTGAAGGCCAGCAGCGCCATGGCGTAGCCGGTCCAGCGCTGCTCGACGGTGGGGTCGATCCCGCAGATCCGGTAGAAGAACCGCTCGATCGGAAGGAAGAAGCGGTCGCCCGGAGCCTTCCCCTCGCCGTAGATACCGGCCATGTAGCGGCCCAGGACCACGGTGGTCAACGCGGTGAAGACGACGAGGGCCACGATGAAGACCCAGCCCGGGATGTCCATCAGAACCGTTCGGGGTCGAGCAGGGCGATCACCAGGTAGATGATCAGCCCGACGGCGACCACCAGCCCGACGATGTTGTCGGCGATCATGGGGCCATCACCTCGGCGTCGGTTGGATCAGGTTCGGTCGGACAGAGCCGGCTCGTCCTCGCCTCGCTGGATGATCCGGTCGGCGAAGCCGACGTAGCCGACGCACAGCGCGAAGAAGGCGATTGCGATCAGGATGTAGACCAGATCAGCCATGGCGCCCGTTGTACACCCTGTCGGAGGCAGCGATGCGGCGCCTAACGGGTTCTTGCCGCGCCCGAAATCGATCTTGACGATCCCTTGGCACCCTCCATCAGCGAACCCAGGGTTCGAAGCGCTGCGGTGCGACTTCTCCAGCCCACGGATCGAAGGACTTCGCGCGAGGTAGGCTCGAAGCCATGGCCGTCGGCGACCGCAACCGCACCATCATCGACGGGTTCGTCCACCAGTTCCCCGACAACGACCCGATCGAGACGCAGGAGTGGCTCGACTCGCTCGACGCCGTCGTCGAGCCGAGGAGGGCCAGGTCAGAGGGCGTTTCCTGCTGGCGAAGCTGCTGGAGCGGGCCCATCAGACCGGCCTTGGGGTGCCGGCCACCGTCACCACGCCCTACGTGAACACCATCCCCACGGAGGAGGAACCTCCCTATCCGGGAGACGAGCACATCGAGCGCCGCATCCGGCGGTTCATCCGCTGGAACGCGGCGGTGATGGTGATCAAGGCCAACCACCTCGAGAAGGGGATCGGCGGGCACCTCTCGACCTTCGCCTCCTCCGCCACCCTCTACGAGGTGGGGTTCAACCACTTCTGGCGGGGCAAGGAAGACGGCAACCCGGGAGACCACATCTACATCCAGGGCCACGCCACCCCCGGCATCTACGCCAGGGCGTTCCTGGAGCGGAGGCTGGACGAAGAGCCATCTCGACCGCTTCCGGTTCGAGGTCGATGGCGGCGGGCTGTCCTCCTACCCCCACCCCCGGCTCATGCCCGACTTCTGGGAATACCCGACGGTGTCGATGGGGCTGGGACCGATCAACTCGATCTACCAGGCCCGCTTCAACAAGTACCTCCACAACCGCGGGCTGGACGACACCTCCGAGTCCCGGGTGTGGTGCTTCATCGGTGACGGCGAAGTCGACGAGCCGGAGACACTCGGATCGATCTCGTTGGCGGCGCGGGAGCAGCTCGACAACCTCACCTGGGTGATCAACTGCAACCTGCAGCGTCTCGACGGCCCGGTGCGGGGCAGCGGCAAGATCATCCAGGAGCTGGAGGCGATCTTCCGCGGCGCCGGCTGGAACGTGATCAAGGTCATCTGGGGGAGGGGCTGGGATGAGCTGCTGGCCAGGGACGTCGAGGGGCACCTGGTCAACAAGATGCACAAGACACTCGATGGCCACTACCAGCGGCTCAGGGCGGAGCACGGCGCGCTACATCCGCGAGAACTTCTTCGGGCCCGAGCCCGAGCTGCGGGCGCTGGTCGAGGACTGGACCGACGACCAGATCTGGGCACTGCGCCGCGGCGGTCTCGACTACCACAAGATCTACAGCGCCTACCGGGCGGCGACGGAGCTGACCGGCGCTCCCACCGTGATCCTGGCGAAGACCATCAAGGGCTGGACGCTCGGGCCCGATGTCGAGGGCCGCAACGCCACCCATCAGATCAAGGAGCTGACCAACAAGCAGCTGCTCGAGCTGCGCAGCCCGGCTCCACCTCGAGGAGGACATCCCCGAGGAGGCGCTGCAGGGCGATCAGGACCCGCCGTACTTCCGTCCCGGCACCGACTCTCCCGAGTACCAGTACCTGATGGAGCACCGCAAGGCGCTCAACGGATCGCTCCCTTCGCGGGTGGTGCGGACCAAGCTGGCGTTGTCGCTTCCCCCCGAGGAGACCTTCACCGAGGTGCTGGCGGGAGCGGCAAGGTGGAGGCGTCCACCACGATGGCCTTCACCCGGCTGCTCCGCGGTCTGTGCCGGACGCCCGAAGTTCGGCAAGCGGGTGGTGCCGATCGTCCCCGACGAGGCCCGCACCTTCGGGATGGATTCGCTGTTCCGCGAGCTCAAGATCTACGCCTCGCAGGGCCAGCTCTACGAACCGGTGGACGCCAAGATGCTGCTCTCCTACACCGAGTCGCAGGACGGGCAGATCCTGGAGGAGGGGATCACCGAAGCCGGTTCCATGGCCAGCTTCACCGCCGCCGCCACCTCGTACGCGGTGCGCGGTGTGCCCATGGTGCCCTTCTTCATCTTCTACTCGATGTTCGGCTTCCAGCGGGTGGGCGACCTGATCTGGGCTGCCGCCGACATCCGGGCCCGCGGCTTCCTGCTCGGGGCGACCGCCGGGAGGACCACCCTCCAGGGCGAGGGGCTGCAGCACCAGGACGGGCACAGCCACCTGCTCGCCTCGACGGTGCCGGTGATCGAGGCGTACGACCCCGCCTTCGCCTACGAGGTCGGGTTGGTGATCAAGGACGGGCTGCGCCGCATGTACGGCGACGACCCGGAGGACATCTTCTACTACCTCACGCTGTACAACGAGAACTACGTCCAGCCGCCGATGGCCGAAGGGGTCGAGGCCGGGGTCCTCCAAGGGCTGTACCGCTGGGCGCCGGCCCCCGAAGGGGACCTGCCCCACCGTGCCACCCTGGCTTTCTCCGGTACAGCTCAGATGGCCGCCCGCCAGGCGCAGCAAGAGCTGGCGGAGCACTGGGGGGTGGGAGTCGAGCTCTGGTCAGCCACCTCGTTCAAGGCACTTCGTGAAGAGGCGATGAGCGCCGAGCGGTGGAACCGTCTCCATCCCGGACAAGAGCCGCGGGTTCCGCTGGTGACCCGGCTGCTTGCGGAGACCTCCGGCCCCTTCGTCGCCGTCACCGACAACATGCGAGCCGTCCCCGACCAGGTGAGCCGTTGGGTCCCCCGTACCTATCTGTCCCTGGGCACCGACGGGTTCGGGCGGTCCGACACCAGAGCGGCGTTGCGCCGCCATTTCGAGACGGACAAAGAACACGTGGTGCTTGGTGTCCTCACTGCCCTGCAACGCGACGGTGCGTTTGGACCCGAGGTGGTCGGCGACGCAATCGCCCGCTACGGGCTCGACCCCGATCTCCCCGATCCCTGGCGGCCGTAGGGAGAACAACCTGCGCTCCGCAACAAATCCACCGATGTCGCCGATCGAGGTGGTTGACTCCCCAATCGCATCGGCGTCCGGGCGGACGGGGCGCGTCGAGAGCGCGACAACGCATCCCGACCCACTCTGCCTGCGAGGAGCCCGGAGCCATGCCCACAGGTCGTCCCCGTTCGCCGTCCAGCAAGCCCCCCACGACACCGTCCCCCTTCCGTTCCCGGCCCGCTGTCGCCGCCCTCGCCTCTGCTCTGCTTCCCGGAGCCGGTCAATGGCTCCAAGGACGGAGAAGGCAGGCGGCGCCGTTGCTGGTTCTCTCCGCAGTTGCCCTGGTCTCGGCGGGAGGAGCCATCTGGGTCCTGGCTCGCCAGGGACCCGTTTACATACTGGAGGTGGCGATGCGACCGGAGGTGCTCGCCACACTGTTCGTGATCAATGCGCTGTTCTTGCTGGTGCGTGGCTGGGCAGCGGCCGACGCCTACCAGCGGGGAACGGGCGGGAGATCCCGGCTGGGAGCTGCGGCGGGCGTTGCGGTCGTCGCACTGGTCGTGTTGCCCCACGTCGTCGTTGGCGCTGAGGCGGCCGAGGCCCACCAGATGGTGACCACCATGTTCCAGCACCCGGTGAGGGCACCCAACGCGGAGGCCCCCACCACCACCTGGCGGCCGGGCAGCCGGCTCACCGTCCTCTTCCTCGGCGCCGAGCGCCTGCCCACCGGAGGCACCAAGGCGCGGGGCGCGGTGGTGGTCACCGTGTTCCCGGGCGACGACCGTGTCGCCGCGGTCACGCTCCCGGCGAACCTGACCGGGATCCCGGTGCCGGCGGGGGCGGACGAATCCGCGGGCGACGGTTCGCTCACCGACCTCTATCGATATGGGAGCCGTCACCAACGCCTCTACCCGGGGGCGCCCGACCCGGGAGTGGCCATGGTGAAAGATGGAGTGCAATCGCTCCTCGGCGTGCCGGTGCATCACGCAGTGGTCTTCGATTCGAGCCGTCTCGATGGCATGGACGTCGTGGGGAGCGCACCCAAGCACTGCGCAGGTGCCGCAGTGGTCCGCACCGTTCGGCCCTCGGGGCTGGTTCGGCGGATGCCCTCGCTTGTCGCCGAACTGGGCGACTACGTCACCAGTGACATCCCCCTGGACCTGGTCCCGGAGATGGTCGAGCTGTTGCCCAATCTGTCCCCGCGCCAGGTGGTGACCGTTCCCATCACCGCCCCTGACTACGGGTGGGTCGAGGCGGCGTCGCAGGTGGCCGACCCGGAGCGGGTCCGCGCCGCCATGGTGAGCCTGGTGAAGCTGTCACCCGAGGAGGCGGCGGCCCGTCTCGGTCTCGGTGACCCGGGCCGCTGCGCCACCGGCCAGGCGGCACAGGCCGCCCCAGACAACCGGTGATCGGCGCGGGCGGCGGTACCATCCACCGATCCTGACAGCCGTCCGGGTTTGCCAGAACTGCCCGGTCGAGGAGCCAGTGTGACCGAGCAGCAGACCCGATCCGCCCCTCCGGGGCGAACCCCGCGCCACCGCTCCGAGAGCCAGGCACGCCGCCAGGCGAGGCTGCTCACGGTGGTGCTTCTCGTTGTGGCAGCCGCCGTTGCTGTCTGGCTCCTCCTCGACGTTTTCTCGGGTGACGTTGGCGGCACCGCATCCCCCAGCTCGTTCCCGGCCTCGGCCGGGGAGTCGACGGTGGCGACCACCACGACCTCCGCTCCCCAGCCGGTGGCGGTCCCTGCGGAGAGCATCGGCGCCCCGTGGGGGACCACCCAGGGAGTCACCATGTTCCGGGGCAACCCCACCAGGTCGTGGTTCGGTCGGGGAGCACTCGCTGCCACACCCCAGGTGCGGTGGAGCTACCCCGAAGGGGAGATGTGCTCGGTCTCGGTCGATCTGGGCGAGGAGTCTGAATGGTGCGGGACCGGATGGACCGGACAACCTCTCGTCTGGACCAACCTCGAGGGGACGACCGAGGTCCTGTTCGGCGGCTACGACGGTGCGGTCCATTTCGTCGATGCCGCGACCGGGGAGCCGACCAGGGAGCCCTTCCCGACCGGCGACCTCATCAAGGGATTCGGTGCGATCGACCCCGACGGCTACCCCTTGCTCTACTTCGGCTCCCGAGACAACAAGTTCCGCATCGTCGCCCTCGACCGGGAGCCGGTGAGCCAGGTCTGGTCGATGGACGCCTTCGACGTGGACGGTCTGTGGAATGACGATTGGGATTCGAGCCCGGCAATCGTCGATGGGATCCTCTACGTGGGTGGGGAGAACGGCTGGTTTTACGCCATCGAGCTCAACCGCACCTATGGCGAGCAGGGCCGGGTGCGGGTCCGACCCGAGGTTCTGTTCTCGGCCCCCACCTATGACGACGAGTTCCTCGACATGCTGAACGAGGGCAAGCCGAGACCGCCCGCCGCCGAGCTGCCTCGCGACGGCAGCGGGTCCGACCTCGACTACGACGTCGAGATCAGCGTGGAGAACAGCCCGGTGTTCTTCCGCAACCGGGTGTATGTCGCCAACTCGGCGGGTCGGATCCTCGGTTTCGACATCAGCGACATCCGCGAGGGACGGGCTCGGGTGGTGTTCGACTACTGGGCTGGCGGCGACATCGACGGGACCATGGCGGTGGACCCAAAGGGCCGGCTCATCGTGCCCATCGAGTTCGAGCCCAACGACAAGGCGGGGAAGCCGCCGATGTCGGAGGCCGAGGCCGCCCATCAGCGGGAGGTCGGGCAACTGGTGAAGCTCGACCCATATGCCGACGGCGATCCCCGGCTCTGGGGCGTGGACCTCACCGCCGGCGGCGAGAACGCCGGGATCTGGGCCAGCCCGGTCCTCTACGAAGGGCTTGTGTACGTCCCGACCCACACCGGGGAACTGCTCGCCGTCAGCGCCGCCAACGGTGAGGTGGTGTGGCGCGATTCGGTCGGTCCCAAGACATGGTCGTCACCGGTGATCGTCGGCGATCAGCTCATCCAGGCCACTTTCGCCTCCGGCATCCGTGGCTACTCCCTGGCCGACCCCCGACATCCCGAGCGGCTGTGGACGGTTGAGCTGCCAGAGAGCGGGGAAGTCGAGTCCACACCCGTCGTCTGGGAAGGGACGCTCTACGTCGGCTCGCGCAACGGCTTCTTCTACGCCGTAGGCCGGTAGACGGCAGACGGAATCAAGCCTCCCCCGGTCAGGAGGAGGAGGTGCGGATCGGCTCCCCCTCCCGGTGAGGGGAGGGGGTTGGGGGGAGGGTGATTGCCGCCGCTCGGCCCAGTCACCCCCTCCGCTCGCTTGGCTCGCGCCTCCCCCTCACCGGGGGAGGCAAGAAGGTGCTCCCTCCGCAGACCTAGACGATCCTTCTGTCGGTTGCCCAGCGGGCGAGCTCGTGGCGGCTGGAGAGCTGGAGCTTGCGAAGTACCGCAGAGACATGCGACTCCACCGTCTTCACCGAGATCTCGAGACGGCGGGCCACCTGTTTGTATGCGAAGCCGCGGGCGATGAGGCGGAGCACCTCCCGTTCCCTCGGGGTCAGCTGGTCGAGGTCAGGATCGGAAGCGGGGACAGATCCGGCGAAAGCATCGAGCACGAACCCGGCGAGCCGGGGGGAGAACACGGCGTCTCCCTCGTTCACCTGGCGGATCGCTTCCACCAAGTCGGCTGGCGCTATCGACTTCGTCACGTAGCCGCGGGCGCCGGCGCGAATCATGGCGATCACGTCCTCGGGCTCGTCCGACACTGACAGGGCCAGAAAGCGCACCTCGGTGTCGGCCAGGTTGCGCACTACGGCGATCCCGCCCCCGCCCGGCATGTGGACGTCGATCAGCACGACATCGGGTTGCGTCGCCCGGATTGCGTTGACCGCATCGTCCACGTCTCCAGACGATCCCACCATCTCGAAATGCTCGCCCAACTCCGATCGCACCCCGGCGAGGAACAGCTCGTGGTCGTCGACGAGAAACAGCTTGATCATCCACGCTCCAACCTGAGGTGCACCTCGGTTCCCTCCCCCGGCACACTGCTCACCTCTGCGGTCCCGCCGTGGCGGCTCATCCGGGCAACGATCGACTCGGCGATCCCCCGCCTGTCGGGTGGGATGGCGCCGGGGTCGAAGCCCTTCCCCTGGTCGGTCACCCACAAGTCGACGGCCTCGTCCCCCACCTCGAGATACACCGAGACCGACCCGGCGCCGGAGTGTCGCGCCGCGTTGATCATCGCCTCGCCGGCGGCCCCCACCATCGCCCGCGTCGTATCGTCGAGCGACCTATCACCCACCGCGACCACCTCGACCGGTACATCGAAGTCGGTCTCGACCCGGTCGGCAGCCGATCGCAGCGCTGCGACCAGTCGCTCACCCTCGACCTCCGGACCCTTCTCATAGAGCCAACGGCGCAACTCCCTTTCCTGCGCCCTGGCCAGCGTCACCACCCTTCTCGGATCGTCGGTGCGCTGCATCAAGGCGAGCGTCTGCAGCACCGAATCGTGGAGATGGGCGGCCAACTCGGCCCGTTCCTCTTGTCGGATCCTCTCGGTGCGCTCCCTACCGAGATCGCGCGCCAGACCCACCAGCCACGGACCGAGCACCAGGGTCACCCCGGCGGCAGTGACCAATGCCGCCAGGACGACGGTGCCCAACCCGGAGATGGCGTCGATTCCCCCGGCAAACAGCCCCAGCCCGACAAGGAGAAGCAGTCCGCCCACGATGAGACGCCCCACCGATCTCTCCCCCCGGTCGCCGGGGAGCAGGAGTCGTGCCTCGCCCCGCCGCCTACTGCTCTCGGAGCGATCCCACATCGCTGCCAGACCGAAGGCGACCGCGCTTCCGGCAACCATCACGACGTCACCGGGCCAGACCCCGATGCCTCGCAGCACCAGCAATGCACCGGCGAAGACAAGGAGAAGCCCCAGCCGTTGGCGCCGGTCGATCCCCGGGACGGGCGCAGACTCAGGGCTTGCCTGCTCGGGGAGTATCGCCCAGAGGCCAAGGTAGAGAAACAGACCCAGCCCATACACGAGTCCAAGCGAGACGAACGCGGCCCTGACGTACACCGGCTCGATCCCGAGCGAGCGGCCCAACCCGGCGGCGACACCTCCGAGGACGCGTTGCTTTGCGTCGCGATGGATTTCGAGGCGCGGCTTGCTGGCCGTGGCAGATTCCACGGCTCGATGATCCCATGATGAGCGTTGCACCGACAATGGGTGATCACCCTCGCCGCGCCGTCTGGGGCTAGGGGACTCTGGGGGACATCCCCGATGGACTCCGAAGCCTGCGCCCTCCAGGATGAAGCCATGGATGACGAAGCGACCACAACAGCCACCGAGATACCACCGCCTCCGCCAGATCCGGCGACTGGCCCAATGCCCGCCCCGTCCCTCCACCGGTCGAGATCCCACCGTGTCGTCGCCGGGGTAGCCCGGGGGATCGCCGATAGGTTCGGGGTCGCCCCCTGGGTGGTCCGAGCCGGGTTCATCGTCCTCGTTTTCGCCGCGGGTGTCGGAGCCCTGCTCTATCTGGCTGGCTGGCTGCTGATCCCCGAAGAGGGGACCGACAGGTCGGTCCTCGGTATCTCGTCGCCGACCGATACGTCGCTCATCCTCGGGGTGGCATTGATCGGGATCGGGCTGGCGGTTCTCCTCGGCTGGATGGGAATCGTCCGCGGCGACCTGGTCGTCGGGACGGCGTTGGTGGTGTGCGGGGTCCTTCTCTATCGGTGGAACCCATCGCGGCCCGATGCCGACGTGGGGCAAACGGCGGACATCTACGCCACCGATGGATCACAAACGGCGATCGTCGAGCGGCAACCGGCGGTGCCCCCTCCGCCTCCGCCACCTCCGAAGCCGAGGAAGCCGCCGTCGATGCTGGGGCGCCTGACCATGGCGCTCGCTTTGGTCGCAATAGGGGTGGTGGCGCTGCTCGACGTGACCGGAATCCTCGCCCCCACCGCCCTCCACTATCTCGGCATCGGTCTCGGAGTCATCGCCCTCGGTCTACTGATCGGCTCGTTTTGGGGCCGGGCGAAATGGCTGGTGATCCCCGGACTGCTCATTCTCCCCCTGCTATTCGCAGCCCGCTTCTCCCAACTGACCTTGGACTACACCGCCACCAACCAGGTCATCCGCCCGCTAGAGGTAGACGACCTGCTCCCCGAGTACCGCATCGAAACCGGATCCCTGCTCCTCGACCTCGGTGCGCTCGATCTCGACGGAGCAGCGGTAGCGGTCGAGGTGTCGGTCGGTGCCGGCGAGCTGATCGTGCAACTCCCCGATGGTGTCGCAGTCGACGCCGTGGTGACCGCCCAGGCGGGCGAGATCGAAATCCTCGGGCAGCACGCTGCCGGGCTCGACATCCGGCGAGCGATTTCATATGCCGGCGATGAGGGCTCGGTCGACCTCGATGCGTCTGTGGGCATTGGCACCGCAGAGGTCCGGCTGGGCCGCGAGAGACCGTTTCTCGATCCGAGGAGATGAACGTGCCAAGCGAACGCCACAGATTCGATGTCTGGTCCTTCATGTTCGGCGCTTCCTTCGCCGTATTGGCCGCTCTGACTATTTGGCTCCCGGTCGAGCCCGGCTGGGCGATCACGATCGGGCGGGCCATGGGGCCGGCCATCCTCGTGCTCATCGGGATCGGACTGCTCGTCTCCGTTGTGCAGGCGCGCCGCCCGGAGCAAGCCGGCGACCCGCTACCCGCCGAGCTGTTCCGGGGGACTGAGCACTTGGTCGATGACGTGGATCACGCCGTTGCCGGCGGTGATGTCGGTCTCGACGACGATGGCGTCACCGACCATGACCGTCTCGCCCTCGACGGTGACCGGTAGGTCGGACCCCTGGGCGGTTGCGAGCGAGCTCTCGGTGACCAGATCGGCCGCTGGGTACTCGCCCGGGACCACGTGGTAGAGCAGGAAGGGCTCGAGCTGCGTCGGGTCGGCTAGCAACTCCTCCAATGTCCCCGTGGGGAGCTCGGCAAACGCATCGTCGGTTGGGGCGAAGAGGGTGTAGGGACCTGCCCCTGCCAACTCCTCGGTCAGTCCGGCGGCTTCGATGGCGCTGAGCAACGTGGCGAACCGCCCGTCTCCTGCCGCAACATCCACGATGGTCTCCCCGCCGTCGGCGCCGGTGTCGGCGGTGGCAGAACCGGTGTCATCGGTCCTGGGCTCGGTGACGTCGGTGGAGGTGTCGTCGGTCCGCGGCTCGGTGTCGTCGGTCGTCGTGTCGTCGGTACGCGGCTCGGTGTCGTCCGTACTCGGTTGAGTATTAGCAACGCCGACGGTTGTCTCGACGCCTGGCACGGTCGTGTCGGTGGCGGTCCCTCCGTCGCAGGCGGCCAGCACCACCGCCAAGACGAGCGCAAACCAGATGGGGACGCGCCATCCCACGATGCGCTCCTTTCCTCGATGGCCAGCTGTCATCCCGTGACGCTAGGCGAACCGGGTCGGCGGTTCAGCCGCCGTCGCCCGGCTCCCTCGGCGCTCCGCCATCGGTGCCCCAAGTTCATTTCATTGACTTGTATAGCTTGAGGACGCATAATCGCAATGCGCATCAGGAGGGGCCAGCTGGGGCTTTCGTCCCGCTTGGGAGAGGGGAGGTTGGCTATGGCCGGTAAGGTTGCAGCGATCGACGAGGAGCTACTGCAGAGGCCATTGGGCGAAATCAGTGCTTCGCAGTTCCTCCAGGTTCTCGGATCGATGGATCAAAGCAGTTCGGACCTAGTGCTTCTGCCCGACAAAAAGAAGTACGAGTTGTGGGTTGATGAAGCCGTGATCGATAAGATCAACGTCGCTGACCTACTTGAGAAGATTCGCGGTGAAAAGAAGAAGCTGGAATTGGAGAAGCGTACCGTTATCGAGCACTTCAAGAAGTACACAGAGTTCGAATTTGACCCTGAAGATCTAGTGACCAATCCGGCAATTCGCGAGCAGCTGGTTGCAGAGATCTCAACAGAGGTGATGCGTCGTCTAGGTAGGTGACCGGCCACGTTGTCGTGGTCGGCGAATCAGCCGACCAACTCATCGACCCTCTCACCGAGGCGCTACGCCGGAACGGACTAGGGACCACCCGGTATGACGCACGGGGAATGGCTGCGGCAGACCTGGCAGCAGACCACGTTGCTGCCAGTATCGACGGGCAGCCGGTTCAAGCTGTGGTGTTCCGGCTATCACCGAACCTCTTGATCGCCCCTGCATTCATAGCCTCCGACCGGGGCTTCGCCGCCGCTGAATTGCGAGCGTGGTGGGCACATGTCCTCGCGTTGCCTCATGTGGCATCGGTGAATCGGTCTAACGCCGAAACATGGTTCGGATTTGCAGAGCCCGGTTATTGGCGTTCCTATCTGACCTCCGCTGGTGTCGCGGTAGCTCCGCTACGGCTGGGGCTGCCCGGTGACGACGGATGGTGGATCAGGTGGTCGGGGGAGGTCGCCAACATGCCTGATTCGATGACCGGCGGGGCTTTGGGGGCTGCTTGGGTGATGGCAGATGAGCTGCGCCCAGTCCTATGTTGCGCCGGGGAGCCTGTCGGCGGCGATCCCGAGCTAAGGCCTGCGGCCAACGCGCTTCTCCGCGCGGGGATCGTCCTGAGCGAGTTGATCGTGGACTCGCGCGATCGCGTGGTGACCGTGTCCACACTGCCGGCCGTGGCGCTCGACTCGGCTGAGGAGGCGGCCGCACGAATTGTCAAGTGGCTCCATGCTGCTATTGATCGGTGACCCTGGCGACTTGACCGCGGCCTATTTGGGCTGGCTCGGAGCCCGACGTGGACTTGAGGTTCATTTCCTCTCCGAACAGCAGTTCGGAGTCGATTGGGTCGTGGATGCCGATGAACAGTCGGGGCACGTGGCTATCACTTCTGGGGATGAGCCGCTGAATATGGAGGCGATGCTTGGCGCGGCTATTCGCTTCAACCCCGATCCTCCCTTGCCCGACGGTTGGACCATGAGTGATTCCGCTCGTCAGATGTTCCTACTCGAGCGAAGGTCAGCGATCAGCCATGTCGTGGAGATGAGCCCGGGGAGGATTGTGAATCGTCCTTCAGCCGGCCGATCGAATGCGTCCAAGCCACTTCACATGACGCGCCTTGAGGCGATTGGCTTCGAAGTGCCTCCTTGGGTGGCGTCCAGCAACCCGCAAGCCGTCGAGGGCTTCTTGGCGACCTGTCCTGAGGGAGCCGTGGTCAAAGCGACGTCCGGGTTGCGTTCCCATGTGCGGATGGTCGGAAACGAGTACGTCGACCGACTGCGATTGGGAACAACTCCTTCTGTTATTCAGCGGTATATCGCCGGTTATGAGGCGCGAGTCCACGTCGTTGGCGACTGGGTTTTCGGATCTCGAGTCGACGCCGCTGCAGTCGACTACCGGTTCGATGAGGCGCCGGTCCGCTACCAGCCGGTCGACATACCGCCAGCCATCGCTTCGTTGTGTCGGGAAGCCGCCCGGTCGGAACGGCTTGAGCTTGCTGGTCTTGACTTCAGAGTGAGCGCCGACGACCGATGGTGGTGTCTCGAAATGAACCCGGTACCCACCTTCCTGCCGTACGAAGCGGCAACCGGTCAGCCAATCGGTGATGCCGTAATCGATCTCATAACCGGGACTCGGGAACACGCCGATCGCAGCTCACCATTGGCCCTCTGGATGGCCCCGGCGTACAGCGAAGAAGCAGCAGCCACACACGACCAAAGCCGCGATGCGGATAGGACCGTCGCCGGGGACTTTGCGACTAGCGACGATCAGGGTGCTGAGGGGCACCAGCCGACCTGACCGACAACGGCAACGTGGTCATCGGCCTCTTCGGACACTCGAACCGGGCCCTCTCCTGATCGACGACCTCGGCCTCAGGAGACCTGTGCTCGGATGTAGCCGGCGACAGTGTCCGGGTAGTAGTAGAGGAAATGTCCGATGTCGTCGATCACGTCGGGCACCGTGCCCCGGACCGCAGCAAGTCGCGTCGTTATGTCGCGCATGGCCGGGATCGTCTTCGATCCGAAGGAGAAGCGGATGTCGGCCGGGGCGGCAGCCAAAGCGGCCTCTTCGACGGTCTCAAAGGTCAGGATCGGGATGTCGTCGAGCAGGAGCGTTTTGGCATTGCCCTCCTCCCGCGCGTCGTACCACGACCTCGATTGCGGCGCTTCGGTGGGAGTGTCAGGCGGGCGGTCAGTGGTCAGGGCAGCAGCGCGCAACAGCGCCGCGTAGGCACCGGCCCAGTCGTCAGGGTTCGAAGCGAGATGCTCGGCGGCACCCTTGTGCAACCGCTGCTGAAGCTCGACAGCCTCCGGGATCAAGCGGAGGTACCCGGGCTCGTAGACAAGGGCGCGGCGGACCACCTCGGGGTGTCGCAGCGCCAGTTGGAGGGTGATGTTCCCACTGGAGCTGTAACCAAGTGCAACAGCGTCGCCCAGGCCGAGCGCCTCGAGGAGACCGGCGGCGTCATCGGCATGTTGGGCCGAGCCCCCGCCTGGCCAATCGTCCGCACCGCTGCGCAGGGTTCCGCGGCGGTCGTAGGTGACCACAGTGAAGCCCGTGAGACGCTCGGCGATGGGACGCCACCCCTCGGCGTCCTCGGCACCGGCGTGGATCAGCAGCACCGCCGGGCCGGAACCGCGAACCTCGGTGTACAAGGTTGTTCCGTTCGCCGGGACACGAACAATCCGCGGTGGTTCGGCGTCGGGTAGCGCCTCGGGATTTGTTCTCAGATCCCGTTCAGCGATGTCTCTCACTCCCTGCAGTTGGCGTTCTGCGTTCTGTGTCATATGCGCATGGGTGAAACTCTCAGCCGTGTCTTGTCCTATTGGTATGTCCATGCACCTCTCTTCGCTGGGGATGCTCTGAACGTCGGAAACGGAGAATCCTAAACGCCGAAGAGTCAACACTCTACGCACGCGTCCTCGGTGCGAACTCCTCGGCTCATCACGAAGCGGTTTGTCGCGTGTGTAGCTGAACGCGCTTCCGCCAATATGAACCGCGCTCGGATGATCGCGAGTTGCTGTGTTGACTGAAGCGACAACCGTCTGGCCGCGAACGCGCGGCCCGGCCAGGCACCTTGACCCTTGGAGGCCGATCGTCACACGACCAGAGCCCGTGGATGCTGATCTGCGGAAGCTCCGAAGTGGTGGTGGAGTACGCCTCAGATGAGATTCGAGCGGCATTGCGGTTCACCCGGAGAGCGGCCGACTCCGCCCTCGACCTCGCTCTGGGTCTGCAGCGGCTCCCCAGAGTGTGGGAAGCGTTGGCATCAGGTGCCATCGATCTTCCCCGGGCCCGTGTGCTCTGCGAGGGGACCATCACACCTCGACGACGACGAGGCTAGGGAAGCGACCGATCTGGTTCTTGGTGCCGCTCCCCGGTTGACGACCGGCCAGGTGGCCGCTCGTATCAGTCGGGTCACCTTGGGGTTGCACCCCGACGACGCCGCCCGCCGCTATGAGACCGTGGTGGAACAGCGCCAACTGGTGTTGCACCAGGGAGCCGATGGCACCGCCGAACTGGCCGCCAGCTGCCTCCCGCCGACAAAGCAGTAGCCGCCATGAGACACGTCAACCGGCTCGCCCACAATTTGAAACGGGAAGGGGACCCCCGCAGCCTCGACCAACTCCGGGTCGACATCACTCTGGACCTGATGTGCGGGGGAGCACCCGGGGAGGGGACCGGTGTTCTGGGACGGTGGAGATCACCGTCGACCTCGCCACCCTCATCGGACTGTCCGACACCCCGGGGGACTCAATGGCTATGGACCGGTGATAGCCGACGTCGCCCGCTAGATCACCAACCGTCAACACGACTCGCAGTGGCGTGGTCACCGTCACCCACCCCGACGACGGGTCGGTGCTGTGGAACGGCACCACCCGGAGAAGACCGAGCACCGGGCTCCGCCGCTCGGTGGAAGCCCGGTCACCCTCCTGTGTCTTCCCCGGTTGCCGCATGCCGGCCGCAGCCTGCGACCTCGACCACACCGTCGACCACGCCCGCGGGGGACCAACCACCGAAGTCAACCTGGGACCGCTGTGCCGGCACGACGACATGGTCAAGCACCGTGGACGGTGGAAACTACGGCGAACCCCAAACGGCTACACATGGACCAGCCGACTCGGACACACCTATCACACCGGGACAGACCCGCCGTCATGAAGCCGGCGGGGGAAACCCTTGTGTCAGGTCGATGGTACGAGCAGTTGGTTGAGGCGTTGACTGACCGGCCATGCCCCCCGGGTCTGGTTGCACAACACGGTGGAGGTGAACCGGTTACCGCGGTGGTGGGTGGAGACGAAACCGACGCCGGCGTCGCCGCCGAGCAGCGACACCGTGCCGGTTGCGTCGTCGAGCCAGAAGCCGAGCCCGTAACTCATCGACATCTCCGGCACCTCGCTGCGTGAGCGCACCATCTCCGCAACGGTGTCCGGGGAGACGATCCGCCCGGCGAACAGGGCGCCCCACAGGGCGTGGACGTCCGCAGCCGTGGTGTAGATCCCGCCGTCTCCGTTGCCGCGCACCGGGAGGTGCAGGACGTTGGTGCGCAACCCCTCGTCGTCGAGGTAGCCAACCGCGGCCCGGCCGGGCAGCTCGTCGGATCGCAGGAACGACGTGTCGGTCATGCCGGCCGGCCGGCACACGCGCTGGTCGACGAGATCATGGAACTGGACACCTGATGCCCGCTCGGCAAGCAACGCCAGCACCATGTAGCCGCCATTGCAGTAGTTGAACCGCTCGCCGGGTTCGTACTTCATCGGGTGACCGTCCAACACGGCAAGGAACTGCTCGGTCGTCGCCAGCTCGTGGACCGGCACGGTCAGGACGTAGTCGTTGCTGTCGGCCACCTCGTCCTCGTCGAGGTAGTCACCGATTCCCGACCGGTGGGCGAGGAGCTGCTCGACGGTGACCCGGTCGTCGATCAGCGGCAGGTCAGTGCCGAGCACCGACCGGGCCGTCGTGTCCAAGCCGAGCTCGCCACGCTCGACGAGGCTCATCACCGCCAGCGCGGTGAGACCCTTCGAGCCGCTGGCGATCGCGAACTGCGTGTCGACCGTCGTCGGGACGCCGAGACCACGGTGCGCCAGGCCGTACGCCCGTTGCACGGCGAGGCTGCCATCGAGGTCGACCCGGATCAGACCCGACAGGCCCACGTCGGCGGCGATCCCATCGACCAGCTCGCCGAGCTGGTCTTGGTCGTGACCAGACCCGCTGGACTCGGCCCGGACACTGGAATGCACCATCTCAACACCCTCCTCTGCGGGCCTCGATGCTCGCACGCCCTCGTTGTGATGCGAGGTCGACTTTCGTGGCCCCGGCGACACCGAGACCGCCGTCCACATCCAGACAATTGTCACGAGGCCAGGACAACAATCACCAGCACCGTTCGGGCCGCTCCCGGGATCGGACCGTACGGAAGCGCGAACCCGATCCAGTAGACCATCTCGAATGGGAGGAGGGCGAGGGCGAGCCACAAGCCGATGGAAAGACCCGACCACAGCAGCACTCCCACCACCAGCTCGGCTGCGCAGACCGCGATGAATCCGGCGAGCAGGGGAACGCTGGTAGGGATCCCCCAGCGCTCGAATGGACCGCCGCCGTACGTCGGGAAGCCCATGAACGTCCACACCTCGTCGTACTGAGCGAAGTACCGGAGTCCGAACACGGCCGGCAATCCGAATCCCAGGCCACTGATCCAGGCAAGTATCGCTGCCGCTTGGGTCATGGCTTGACCTGGGAACGGCGATGGAGACTCCTCCACTGCGGTTTCAGGAACCCGATCACAAAGACCGCCCCCTGGACAACATCGTCGGCCAACCAGGTCGGCGAAGCTCCGGTAGTCCGTGAGGGGTGCCCCGAGGCCAGGGGGCTGCCAGACCAACGTCGGTCATGGCCACGCCTAGTGCACGGCTGCCAAGTGTCCCGCCGAGACTTCGACGCTGCGACTGACTGAGTGTGCAGAAATGCGAGCAGTCTGTCTGCAAGGCGGGGCTTGGCGAACCGTGCCCTTTCAAGAGTGAGCTCGCGCCTGCGGCGAATGACGCCCATCCTCGTCCCTCACTTGCGTTCTCTGCTCGGTCCTTGTGCGAAGCTGCGCGCCAAGCCATGTATTGCCCTGGTGGGCCTGGCAGGATTTGAACCTGCAACCGACGGATTATGAGTCCGCTGCTCTGACCGAATTGAGCTACAGGCCCCAGGGATGATCGTAGGTCAGCGTGCGATCAGTACGTCGCACGGGACCGAGCTGAGCACCTGCTCGGCGACGGTCCCCAGCAACGGGGCCGGGGCTCCACCCCATCCTCGCCGGCCAACCGCAACCAGATCGGCCGACCGTCGGCGGACGACCTCCTCCAACACCTCTGAGGGTGGCCCCTCCTCGAGGATGGCGGGTACCCGGCCGTCCCACTGGGCGATGAACTCGTCGAGCTTCTCCTCCGCCCTGGTTCGGCGTTGCTTGCGGAGTTGCTGCACTTCCTCGGGGAACATCCCGGCCTCGCCGAACTGCCATTCGAATCGATAGGAGAGGGCGAACACGGCGGTCACTTCGGCATCTGGCGCCTGCTCGATCACGGTCTCGACCGCCCGGGCCGAGTGGGGCGACATATCGACCGCGACGACCACCCTCCGATAGCCGGTCCGGGGGCGACGCCGCACCGCCAACAACGGGACCCGGCAGGTCCTGGCCATCCTGGAGGCGATCGGCCCGACCCGGGCGGCGTCCACCGATGATGTCCCAACGACGACCAGATCGGCATCTACGCGACAACCGACCGAGCACGGCGGCGGGCGAGCCAGATTGCACGGTCAGCTCGACTTCGCCCGCACCCCTCTGGCGCACCCAGGCGGCAAGCTCCTCGGCCGACCGCCGCCGCTGCGAGCGGACGATCTGCTCGACCGACCGCTCGATGAACGCCTCCCGCAGCGGCTCATCGACATGGACCAGCACGAGCTCGGCCCCATGCGCCTCGGCGATGACGCGCGCCCGCTCCGCAACCCGCCGGCTCACCGGCGTCAGGTCGAATGCAGCAAGCACCCGTCGCACGTCGTCGCCCTCCCGCTCATCGGATGCTAGGGCCGATTGCCCGAATCGCACGTGCCGAATGCGAACGGGTCCGTCGGGTCAGACAGGGCGATGACGAGGCGCTGAAGGTAGGCTGCTCCGCGCGATCTCGATTGCGCCGAGCGAAGCCAGGTGCCCGGTGAGCCACTGAACATCCAGGAGGGCATGTTGGCACCGTGCGGAGCAGGCCGATGAGGTGCACCAGAGCCACCTTGGATGCGTCGGTCGCCCGATGGAACATGGACTCCCCGGCGAACAGACCGCCGATCGATACTCCATAGAGTCCGCCGACCATGTCCCCGGAGTCGTCCCAAACCTCGGTGCTGTGAGCCCAGCCCATGCTGTGCAGCCGCCCGTACGCCACGGCGAAATTCCCGCGTGATCCAGGCGTTGGGGCGTTCCGGGCTGGCACAAGCCTCCACGACATCGTCGAAGCACGTGTCATGGGTGACAGTGAATCGACGAGTCGAGCGGCGCAGCGACCGGCTTGCCGCAAACCGCTCGACCTCGATGATCGCCCGGGGATCGGGAGAGAACCACGCGATTCGGCCCCCGTCGTGCGGCATCGGGAACAGGCCCGACCGGTAGGCGGCGAGGAGTGTCCCCGGCTCGAGGTCACCGCCAATCCCTACCAAATCTCTCAGTCCCTCCTTGGGGGTTGGGATTTGCCACCGCGAAGGAGGCGGCTCGGTCCTCATCGACCTCTCAGGATCGGGCCGACCGTGCTCTCATCTCTCACTTGGACGAGCGTCGGACGACGTCGGCCGATCGCACGTGGTCGACAGTCGAGAGGACGCCGACCACAGAGAGGGCCCGATCCGCCTCGGTATCGAGGTCCACTGTGATGGAATCATCGCCGGGTACGACTTCGACGACATCCACCGAGCTGTCGACAGTGGTCACCAGTGTCACCAGCCCAGGCAGGTCTAGAGCGGGATCGGCGACCACCCGGACCCGCCCCGAACTCAGCTTGAAGGTCGACGCAATGACATTCTCCAAAGGTGGAAGGCCGACGAGGATGATCAGCGAGACGATGGTGACGGCGACTGCGATCCCGATCTGGCCGACACCTGCGGCAACACCAATGGCGGCCACGACCCACAGCCCTCCCGCCGTGGTGAGCCCCTTGACCACCACACCCTCCCGGAAGATCACACCTGCACCTATGAAACCGATCCCTGCAGCCACCTGCGAGGCGATGCGAGAGAGGTCGGTTCCCGGACCTTCGAACCCGGCCGCCCCCACATAGGCGAACAGGGCTGCACCCGACTCCGATCATCATGTGGGTGCGCATCCCGGCCGCCTTGCGCCGGACCTCCCTTTCCAGACCTACCAGCCCGGCAAGCCCGGCGACGATCAGCATCCGGACTACGCCGTCGACGAGGTCCATCGGTCGCCTCCTCTCTTCCTGTCCCTTCCGCCGGTCGCATGTTCTCACAGCGGCTCGGGAGTGCGGTCACCATTCGTTTTGAGACTCACCACCTGGGGTACCCTGGTGAGTGAATCCAGGAGCAAGGCTTATGAGAGTTTGGATCGACCAAGACCTGTGCACCGGGGACGGGATCTGCTCGGAGATCGCCCCCGATGTCTTTCAACCTCGGGACGACGGTCTCTGGGTGGTGAAAGAGGAGGCGTCGCACTTCGGGGCCAAAAAAGTCTTCGATGGCAACGATGGGCCCGAAGGGGCGGACGGGGTGGCCCGGGTCCCGGGCGGCCAAGAGGACATAACCATCGAAGCCGCCGAGGAGTGTCCCGGCGAGTGCATCATGCTGGAGCCCTGAACCCCGTTCCGGGTCCCCGCTACCATCCCGGGTCCCGTTCCGGGGTAGCTCAATTGGCAGAGCAGTGGACTGTTAATCCATGTGTTGAGAGTTCGAGTCTCTCCCCCGGAGCA
The DNA here is from genome assembly GCA_963780745.1 of uncultured Actinomycetes bacterium. Taxonomy (GTDB): domain Bacteria; phylum Actinomycetota; class Acidimicrobiia; order Spongiisociales; family DATADW01; genus DATADW01. The sequence goes on from CAWACT010000007.1 coordinate 64,717, forward strand.
AAGCTGTCTGACCAGGGCATTTGGAGTTTGGTTTGGTCCCCGGCAGTAGGCAATGGCATGACCCCCCTTCCGGTAGTGTCGGAACCAGCCGCAATGAGAGGCCATTATGCGACGGAGATCCACGATGCTGGCGATGGTCTTGGTCGTCGCGCTGGCAGCCTGCAGCAACCTGAGTTTCGAGGACGGGCAGGCGACCTTCGACGTCAACCTCGACGAGGATGCCATCAACAGCGTGATCGGAACTGTGGACGAGCGGACCCAGGAGCACCTTCTGGATGATGTCACCTCGATCGACTTCATCGAACCGAACGTGGTTCGGGCCGCAGGCACCAAGGACGGCCAGCCGGGCAGCTATGACATGACCTTCACCGCCGAGGACAACTCGATCCGGGTCGAAGTGACCGCGGTGGACATCGAAGGGATGGAGCTGACGAGCGACGCCGTCACCGACCTGAACGAGGAGTTGAGCACGTCGTTCCAGGAGAGCGCCGACCCGGAGGGTGACTCGGGGGTGAGCGATGTCAGGGTCGAGGACGACCAACTCGTGATCACCGTGACCGCCGCACTCGACGGCAGCTAGATCCGCTTTGGCGTCACAGGACGCGGGTCCTCACCGCGCTGGGTAACGCCACCTGCCGCGCCGTTCGCCCTTGCCGCGACCATCGCAGCTCCGGATTTGTCGCTACGTTGAGGGTTCGATCGGCACTCGGGTGGCGGCTCGGGCCAGGCAAAGAGGAGGCGAAGTGCGACTAAGAGCAGGTTTGGTCATCGGGTTCGGCGCCGGCTACATCGTCGGGGCCGCCGCGGGGCGGGAACGGTATGAGCAGATCGCCCGCACCTGGCGTAAGGCCCTCGAATCGCAGCCAGGTCAGGCCGCGGTCGAGGCGAGTCGCAAGCTCACCGGTCAGATGCGAGAGCTCGCCGGGCGCGGCATGGAGGCCGCCTCGTCAACGATCAAGAGAACCGTCAGTTCGGGCGAAGAGGTCGTCGACGAGATGGTTGTCACCGTGCCTACCAACGGGATCGGCGTTTCGGGCAGCTAGCCACGGTCCGACCCTTCGGTCAGCTCTCGCGCAGATAGCCCTGGAGCCGGCGGGACCTCGCCGGGTGACGCAGCTTGGCTAGTGCCTTGGTCTCCAACTGACGAACCCTCTCCCGGGTGACGTTGAAGTGCGCCCCGACCTCCTCGAGGGTGCGCACCCGGCCGTCGGCTAGCCCGAACCTCATCACGATCACCTGACGCTCCCGCTCGTTCAGCTCCTCCAAGGCGTGGGCCACGTACTCCTGGAGCAATCGGAACGAAGCAGCCTCCACCGGCACCTCGGCCTCCGAGTCCTCTACGAAGTCGCCCAGCGTCGACTCGTCATCCTCGCCAAGGGGCGTCTCCAACGACACCGGGTCCTGGGCGATCTGGCGAAGTTCGGTGACCCGACCCGGCTCAACCTCCATTTCGCCGGCGATCTCGGCGATGTTGGGCTCGCGGCCCAGCTCCTGGAGCAGTTGTCGTTGCACCTGGGCCAGCTTGTTGATTGTCTCCACCATGTGAACCGGTACACGTATGGTCCGCGCCTGATCCGCCAAAGCCCTGGTGACCGCCTGGCGGATCCACCATGTGGCATAGGTGGAGAATTTGAAGCCCTTGCGGTAGTCGAACTTCTCCACGGCCCGCATGAGGCCGAGGTTGCCCTCCTGGATGAGGTCGAGAAGCGGCATCCCTCGCCCCACGTACTTCTTGGCTATGGACACGACGAGGCGCAGGTTTGCCTCGACCAATCGGTCCTTGGCCTGTTGACCTATCCGCGCCGTCCGCTGCAGGATGACCCGGTCCTCGGTGGAGAACTCGCCGGTGGCGAGCTTGTCCGCCGCCTTGACCCCTGCCTCCACCTGGAGTGCCAGCTCCACCTCCTGCTGAGGAGTGAGCAGCGGCACCCGTCCGATCTCCTGCAGGTACATCCGGACGGGGTCGGATACCGAGACCAACTCCTCGGCGGTGATCCCGGTGGCGAGCGCATCGGGTCCCTCCTCGGCGATCTCGATGTCCGCCGCCCGGAGCCTCTCGAAAACCGTCTCGAACGACTCGGCGGGAGCCCGGGCATCCTCCAGCGCCTGGAGGACCTCGGACGCGGTGAGGAATCCTCTCTGGGTGCCCCGCTTCGTGAGCTCGTCTACGACCGCTTCGGTGTCGGTCAACTCAGCCCCCACGCAACGCTCTCCGTGACTGCTCCAACGCTATCAACTCGGCGAACAGCCGGGAATGGGTGTCTCCGTCAACTGGACGATCGAGGCGTCTCCGCAACTCGGCGATGCGCCTCTCCATCGCCCATGCCCGCAGGCTGGCAACCACTTCGTGCGGATCGTCGAGCGGACGGTCGTCGACCGCAAGCGAGCGGAGCAGCCCGGCCACAGGGGTGTCATCGTCCGCGAGGAGGGCACCCATGTCGAGCGGGTCACCGGGGTCGGTTCGCTTGGCCGGGACGAGCCGGGCGAAGGCGGCGCGATGCTCGTCCGAGGTGAACCAGTCCTCCGACACCTCGATCGCCGCCATCGGCTCGGGATTGGCCACCAGAAGACGGAGGAGCTCTCGTTCGGCGCGCTCCTGACCGCTGCGGCGGGGGGTAACGGCCGTCGGCGGCGCGGTACGCCTACCCCCAGCGGCATCGAGCACGGCACGCTCCACCAGAACCTGGTCGGCGCCGGTGTGGCGCGCCACGTGCCGGATGTACTCCTCTCGCGCGATCGCGTCGCCCTGTTGGGCGAGAAGCGGCGCAACCTCCTTGATGGCTCGCGCCCGGCCTTCGGGCTCGTCGAGGTCGAATCCCTCCAGCATCCGGTCAATCCGGAAGCGGACCAGCGGAACGGCCTGATCGACGGCTTCCTGCAGCTCGGCCAGCCTGCCATCCTGCGCGAGGTCGGCTGGGTCGTTTCCGGCGGGCATCACCGCCACTCTCAGATCGAGCCCCATCTCGAACGGCGACCGCAGCTGCCCGCCCCGCAGTGCGGCGCCGGCGCCCGCCTGGTCGGCGTCGAAGGCGAGGACGACCCGGTCGGCAAATCGCCGCAGCAGGTCGATGTGTTCCTCACCGAGCGCCGTCCCACATGTGGCGACCGCCTCGGGGATCCCGTTGCGGTGGCAGGCGATCACGTCGGTGTACCCCTCGACCACGACCGACCGGCCCAACCGGGTTATCGGAGCTTTGGCATGGTCGAGCCCGTAGAGAAGCCGCGCCTTCTGGTAGAGCCTCGTCTCCGGGGTGTTGAGGTATTTGGGCCCATCGCCCTCGAGCAGCCGCCCGCCAAACCCGACGGGGTCGCCACGCAGATCGTTGATGGGGAAGAGAACCCGGCCGTGGAACCAATCGCGCGGGCGGCCATTCCTCCCCCTCGCCGCCAGCCCCGTGTCGAGCATGGCTCGATCCGATACCCCGGCACCGCCGAGGTGACGAGTCAAGACGTCCCAATCGGTGCCCTGCGCCGCCGGTGACCACCCGATCCGGTAGTGCTCGACGGTGTCGGCGTCGTATCCGCGTCCGCGCAGATAGGCCCTGGCCCGTCCGGCGTCGGCGCCGTCGAGCAGCAGGCGGTGATAGAAGTCGACGGCAGCAGCCATCGCCTCCACCAGCCGGTCGCGATCGCTCCGTCTCCGCTTCTCGCCGGGTTCGCGTTCGAGGGTGATCCCCGCCTGGGAAGCGAGCTCCTCGACTGCTTCGTTGAAGTCGAGTCCCTTCGTGTCCATGAGGAACTTGAAGACATCTCCGCCCTGGTGACATCCGTGGCAATACCACACCGCCTTGGCAGGGTCGAGCGACAGCGAGGGCGTCTTTTCCTGATGGAAAGGGCAGATCGCCATGTAGCTCTTGCCCGTCCGACGCACCGTCGTCACGGTCTGGACGAGCTCGACCAGGTTGGTTGCGGTGCGCACCCGTTCGATGTCGTCGCGCCGGAAGGTCACCCACCGAGTGTACGGCTGGGGGGTGACTGCCCAGGGCCTGGCCCGGCAGGACGTTGCCCGTAGAATCCGCCCGTGGACTCGAGCTCGACCGGCCCAGCGATTGGGGAGACACCGCCGTACCGCCCCCATCTGGGCGAATCCCGCCAGTACTGGCGCGACATCATCCTGGGGGTCAATGACGGGCTCGTCTCCATCTTCCTGCTGGTTGCCGGGGTGGTGGGCGGTGGGCTCTCCACCAGCGACGTCCTGTTGACCGCCATCGCCGGTGCGGTGGCCGGTGCCATCAGCATGGCGGCCGGCGAGTACCTCGCCACCAAGAGCCAGGACGAGGTGTTCCAACGCGAGATGGCGCTCGAGGAGGAGCACTTCACCTATCACCGGGAACGCGAGGTCGAGGAACTCGAAGAGATCCTCGCCGACCTCGGCCTCCACGGCGAGGTACTGGAGGCGGCCACTGCTCAACTCGCGGCGAGCGACGAGTCGATGCTCAAGGTGATGATGGCGCTGGAGTTCGGGGCGTTGGAGAAGGAGCGCCGCTCACCGTGGAAGGCGATGATCGCCTCGGGAGCACTCTTCCTCGTAGGAGCCTTGCCTTCTGTGGTCCCGTTCATCTTCGTGACCGACGCGCGGATCGGGCTCATCTGGGCGGCGATCCTCGCCGGGATCGGACTCTTCGCTGTGGGGTTCGTGAAGTCGGTGGTGACGCGCAGCCATCCTTTGCGCGCCGGCCTGGAGAACTTCGGCGTCGCCGCTGGTGGCGCCGGGGTCAGTTACCTCATCGGGAGTCTGTACGGGCGGGTGGCGTAAGAAAGGTTATGGGTTATGGGTTTTGAGTGATGGGTAAGCGTCGACCCCCGGCCCGCCGGGCTTGTCACGCCGCTCGACTCACGTTCCAGAACCCACAACCCAGAACCCAAAACCTATATATGGAGCTTTACCAACTCGGGATAAGTGAACTCGGTGCCGGATATCGCAACCGAGAGTTCTCGCCCAGCGAAGTGGTCGAAGCGCTGCTGGCGAGGATCGAGGCCGTAGGAAGCGAGATCGACGCCTTCGCCATGGTCACCGCCGACACCGCTATCCGCCAAGCCACCGAGGCGGAGAGCGCTCTGGCTCACGGGGACGAACGCCCGCTGCTCGGGATCCCAATAGCCATCAAGGATCTGGTGGACACGGCAGGGATCGCCACCGAGGCAGGCAGCGCCCTGTTCGCCGGGAGGGTCCCATTCGAGGATGCCCCGGTGTGGAGCGCGCTGCGTGAAGCGGGATGCGTGCTCATCGGCAAGACCCGCACCCACGAGTTCGCCCTGGGATCCTCGACCCCGCCTACCACCAACCCGTGGAACACCGCGCACATCCCCGGTGGGTCCTCCGGGGGGAGCGCCGCCGCTCTCGCCGCCGGTTTTACCCCGGCGGCCATCGGGACCGACACCGCCGGGTCGATCAGAATCCCCTCGGGTCTCTGCGGGACGGTCGGGTTGAAGCCGACCGCAACACTCGTCCCGGCCACCGGCGTCGTGCCCCTTTCTTGGAGTCTCGACAACGTCGGCCCAATGGCGCGCTCCCCTCGCGACTGCGCCCTGCTGCTCGATGCGATCACACCCGGAGCACCCGGGACGACGCTTCCATGGAGCACCGACATCGAGGGTTGGCGAGTAGGTGTGCTGTCCAACCCGGGTCCGCTGTCTGCCGGCGTTGCCGAGGCGGTGACCACATCCGCCCGGCACCTCGCCGAAGCGGGGGCCGTGCTCGACGAGATCGAGATCACCGACTTCGAGGGCTGCGTCGACCTGGACTTCGACATCATCGCCGCCGAGGTGGCGCTCTACCACCGGCCCTGGTACGAACAGAGGCTTGCCGAATACACCGGCGAGGTGGGACCGCGTGTCGGCAGCGGCTTCTCCATCGGCGCCGCCGAATACCTCGAGCACCGACGTCGCGCCGAGGGCTTCCGCACTGCCTTCCTCGCTGCACTCGATGGCCGCGACTTGATCCTCCTCCCCGGAATGCCCGCACCCGCACCGCGGATCGGCGATGAGGTGCTGTGGATGGGCGAGGAATCCGATCAGTACGACCATGCGCTGTGCCGCAACACGTCCTTCGCCAACCTCACCGGGTTGCCAGCTCTGGCGATCCCCGCCGGGCTCGAGGCCGGCCTCCCCGTCGGGGTCCAATTGGCCGCCGGACACTTCGAGGACCACCGGCTCCTTGCCGCCGGCCAGGTCCTGTGGGAGATGCTCCATCCTCCCCGATTGGCGCCGATGTAGATAGAGAGGCGGAAGAGGAGTCCGACTCCGTCCCCCCGCAGGGGGGAAGGGACCCGCCCTGAATCACCCCCTCCGCTCGCTCCGCTCGCGCCTCCCCCTCACCGGGGGAGGCAGAGGATCGGCCCCCCTCCCGGTGAGGGAGGGGGCTGGGGGGAGGGTGATTGGCACTCGCCCCAGTCACCCCCTCCGCAAGCGGGCAGCGGCGGCTCGGGCGATGTCGTCGGGGGTGACCGGGATGCGATCGATCTCGATCCCCAGCGGAGAGAGGGCGTCGTTGACTGCGTTGAGGATCGCCGCCGGGGCGCCGATGGTGCCCCCCTCACCCATACCCTTCGCACCGGTGACGCTCACAGTCGACGGGGTCTCGAGATGCTGGATCTCGATCGGCGGCACCTCGGCCGCGGTGGGGACCAGATAGTCCATGAAGGTCGCCGCCAGCGGCTGGCCTTCATCGTCGAACACCAGCCTCTCGTAGAGGGCGGCGCCGATCCCCTGCGCCACTCCCCCGCTGATCTGTCCATCGACGATCAAAGGGTTGATCATCACCCCGCAATCCTCGGTCACCAGGTAGCGGACGATGCTCACCTGCCAGGTGGCAGGGTCGATCTCGACAACGGCGAGGTGGGCGGCGTTGGAGAACGTCCCGGGTGGGTCCGAAGAGCCCCACTCATCCAGCTCGGCCCGCTCGTCCGGCGGGAGCAGGTGGGGCGCGTGGTAAACCGAGCGCGCCAGTTCGGTCAGCGACATCCCCGACTCAGGAACTCCGCGCACCCCGAATCGCCCGCCCTCGAACACCACGTCGTCGGGGGCCGCCTCCAAGAGGTGAGCTGCGATGCGGGTGAGCCGCTCCACCAGACGGTCGGCGGCCTGGGTGGCCGCGTCACCCGACAACACCACCGACCTGCTGGCGAAGGTTCCCCAGCCGTAAGGAACGGCGTCGGTGTCCCCTTGGACCACCCGTACCTGGGTCGGGGTCAGCGACAACCTGTCGGCAACCATCTGGGCAAGGGTCGTGGCGTGCCCTTGCCCATGTGAGACCGTGCCGGCAAGGACGGTTGCCCCACCTGAGGGGTCGATGCGGACATGGGAGGTCTCGTATCCCGGGGTGATGCCCATCAGCCGCTGCCCGAACACCGGGGTGCCATATCCGGTGCGCTCGGAGAACACGGCCAACCCCACCCCGATGAGTGGCCGACCATCGCCGGGCGTGGCAGAAGCCGCACGCTGCGCCTTTCTCAACGACTCATAGCCGGCTTGAGCCACGACGCCATCGAGCGCCTCGAGGTAGCTCCCCTCGTCGTAGAGGATCCCGGTGGCGCCTAGGTAGGGGAACTCATCGCGTCTGATGAGGTTCCGCCTCCGTATCTCCACCGGGTCCATCTCCAGGCGAACCGCCGCCTTGTCCATGATCCGCTCCAATGCCAGCGTGATCTGGGGACGGGACACGCCCCGATAGGGCGCCATCGGCGGCTTGTTGGTGGCTATCGCCCGAGTGCGTGCGCTGTAGTGAGCCAGCCGGTAGGGCCCGGGCATCTCGGTGGCGGCCATGAGCGGCTCGACTCCGCCGGTGAACGGGTAGCAGTGGTAGGCCCCGACATCGCACAAGATGTCGGTGGCAAGCCCCAGCAGGGTGCCCGCGGCGTCGAAGCCGGCGCGGACGTGGTGACGTTGCTCGTGACCCTGGAAGGCGGACAGCAGGTTCTCCCGTCGGTCCTCCACCCACTTCACCGGCCGGCGGGTGAGCGCGGCGGCTGCCGCCACCGCCAGTTCCTCGCGGCCCACGGCGCACTTCTGCCCAAAGCCTCCACCGACGTCGGGAGCGACCACTCGGACCAGGTGCTCGGCCAGACCAAGCGTGTCGGCGATAGCGGTGCGCACGATGTGCGGCACCTGGGTGGACATGTGCACGATCAGCCGCCCCTCGCGCCGATCCCATTCCGCCAACAATCCTCTGCCCTCCATCGGGGCAGCCGTGACCCGGCCGGCGTCGAAGACGCCATCCACCACTACCGCCGCCCGGGAGAGCACGTCCTCCAGCGCCGGGTCCTGGAACATGGGGAGATCGAGCAGCACATTGCCGGGCGCGTCGGCGTGAACCGGCTCCGCGCCATCGGTGAGGGCGCCGTCGATGGTTGAGACCGCCGACCTCTCCTCGTAGTCCACCCACACCAGATCGGCGGCGTCTTCCGCCGCGCTGCGGGTCTCCGCCAACACGAGTGCGACCGGCTCGCCGACATACCTGACGCTGTCGACGGCCAGCAACGGCATCTCGGTGGGAACGAACTGGGGGCGGTGGAGTACCGGACGAAGGGGGTTGGTGTGGGCGAGGTCGCCTGCGGTCAGCACGGCGGCGACGCCAGGCGCGGTGCGGGCGTCGGAGGTATCGACTCCGTCGAAAGCGGCGGAGGCGACCGGCGACCTGACCATCGCGACGTGGAGCAGACCGGGCCGGGAGAAGTCGTCCACGAACCGGGTGTCCCCGGTGAGGAAGTGCTCATCCTCGAGCCGCGTGATCGATGCACCGACCCAGGTGGTCATCGACCGTCCCGGTGGTGGACCGCAATCACCCTGTGTCCCGGCTGAACGTCATCGACCGAATCTTTGCATTCGACGGAGCGCTGCATCGACCGATGAGCCGTCACTAGATTCCCGCAACCGGCACAAGACGGACCGAAAGCGTGGGTGGGGCATCAAGGCGATGAGATTCGGGTTGCGACTCCCTTCGTATGCATGGCCGGCCATGGGCTACGACGAGGCGGCAGGGTTGCTCGATTACTGCAGGAGGGTGGAGGCCGGTCCCTACGACGACCTCTGGGTGATCGACCACCTCCTGGTTTCCAAAGGCGTGTACGGCGTCTCCTGGCTCGACTCGCTCGTGGTCCTCTCCGCAGCCGCCGGGGTCACCTCGCGGGTCGGGCTGGGGACTGCGGCTCTGGTGCTCCCCCTGCGCCACCCGGTGATCCTGGCAAAGGAGATCGCCTCGATCCACCTGCTCTCGGGAGGACGGTTCCGGTTCGGGGTTGCGGTGGGGTGGGACCCGGACGAGTTCGAGGCGGTTGGTGTCCCGCTCCGCGAGCGGGGGAAGCGCACCGACGAGGCCATCGCGCTGATACGGCTCCTCCTCACCGAGGAGGAGGTGACGTTCCGGGGCCGTTTCTGGGAGGTGGAGGGGGTGACGATCCACCCCCGGATCCCCGACCCTCCCCCGCTGTGGGTTGCCGGCGGGTCGCTGACCCACGCCCCGGACACGCCAGACAAGCCGTTCATGGCAAAGGGAGTGCTCGACCGGATCGCTCAGGCATCCGGCTGGATGGCCCGCTCCTCGGGCTCGGACCCAGGCGACGTAAAACGCGACTGGCAGGTGGTCCGCAGCCACCTGGAGGCGCAGGGCCGTGATCCCGACGATCTCGTCTTCGCCGCCACCCAGTTCCTCCATGTGACCGAGACGGGCCGTCGCTCGGAGGCGTTGGAGGTGCAGATCCCCCGATTCCTCGACGTCATGGGGGACCATCGCACCGTCGAGGACCTGCAGGCCTCCTACCTCACCGGGACCGTGGAGGACATGAGAGGCGCCATCGCCGAACTCGCGTCGGCGGGGCTGCAGTACCTGATACTCACCCCGTTGGTCAACGACCCAGGGCAACTCGACCTGATCACCCGCCACATCGTCCAGCCCATGCTGGATGGTGGCTGAAGGAGCATCGCCATGACCGGTACGGCCGCGGCAGGACAACTGGGGCGAAGCACATGGAACTGAGCATCCGGAAGCTGGTCATCTGGATCGACGAGACCAGGACCGAGATGGGCCAACCAGTGGATCCGCCGGTGACCCGGGTAATCGCCGCCGCTGTGGTGACCAACCCCTACGCCGGACGGTATGTCGAGGACCTAAGTGAGTTGGCCGAGGCCAGCGTCGCGCTCTCCACCCTCCTCGCCGGGCGGGCGGCGGCGCAGCTTGGAGGCCGGGCCGTCCACTCTTTCGGAAAGGCCGGGATCGTGGGGGTGCGGGGCGAGCTGGAGCACGTGGCGGCGATGCTCCACCCCAAGTTCGGCAACCCCCTGCGCGACGCGAGCGGCGGAGGCAAGGCGATCATCCCGTCGGCCAAGAAGCGAGGCGGTCCGGGAACACCGATTGATGTCCCGCTGCACTACAAGGACGCCGCCTTCGTCCGCAGTCACTTCGATGCGGCCGAGCTGCGCATCGTCGACGCCCCCGCCGACGACGAGATGGTGATCGCGGTGGCGGTGACCGACGGTGGCCGTCCCCTGCCGCGGGTCGGTGGGCTGACCGTCGCCGAGGCGGTCGGCGAGGACGGGCTGAGGTGACAACGGCGAATGGCAGGCGCTGATGGCCGACCTCGCCATCGTCAATGCCGCCACCGTGGTGAGCGGCGACGTCAACGCCCCGATCGCCGACGCCGACAGCATCCTGGTGCGGGATGGCCTGATAGCCGAGGTGGGTCGGGGTCTCGACCCCGGAGACATCGACAAGGTCATCGACTGCGGCGGGGCAACCGTCATGCCCGGGCTGATCGACTCGCACATCCATCCTGTCATAGGCGACTTCTCACCGCGGCAGCGGATCCTCGACTTCCTGGAGAGCTACGCCCACGGCGGGGTGACCACCATGATCTCCGCCGGCGAACCCCACACCCCGGGCCGGCCTACCGACCGGGCAGGGGTCAAGGCACTCGCCATCCTGGCGGCGCGATCGTTCCTATCGGTGCGCCCCGGCGGGGCCAAGGTGGTCGCCGGGGCCGTCTTGCTCGAAACCGGGCTCACCGAGGATGACTTTGCCGAGATGGCGGACGCCGGGGTGCGGCTCGTGGGGGAGATCGGGATCTCGGGGGTGAAGGATCCGGCGGAGGCTGAGCCCATGGTTCGCTGGGCCCAGGCTCACGGCATGAAGGTCGTCGTCCACACCGGCGGGGCGTCGATCCCGGGTAGTGGGGTCATCGGCGCCGACTTCGTCCTCGCCGTCCGCCCGGACGTGGCTGCGCACGTCAATGGCGGACCGACGGCGCCTCCGCTGAGCGACGTCGCACGGATCATCGACGAGTCGGATGCGGCCATAGAGGTGGTCCACAACGGCAACGTCAAGGCATGCGGCGAGGTCGTCGCGCTCGCCGCACAGCGGGGGGCTCTCGACCGTGTCCTCGTTGGAACCGACTCGCCGGCGGGGACCGGTGTTGTGCCACTCGGCGTGCTGCGCACCGTCTCATGGGCGGCGGCCTTCGGCGGTGTGCCACCGGAGGTGGCGGTGTCTTTCGCCACCGGCAACACCGCCCGGGTCCACGGGCTGAACCGGGGCCTGATTGCTTCCGGGTCGGAAGCCGATCTCATCATCGCCGACGCCCCGCTCGGGTCGCAGGCCGGCGACGCCCTCGGCTCCTTGGCGATCGGCGATACCCCGGCCGTCTACGCATCGGTGACCGATGGCGTCGTCCGGTTCGTCAAGTCCCGCAACACCCCGCCCCCCGTCAGGACCATCTCGATCCCCTGGATGGCGACTGGGGGTGGGCATTGACCGTCCGCACCCTTCGCAACCTCGCCGGCGGCGAGTGGGTGGAGCCCGCTGGAGACCACGTCGACGTGCTCGACCCGGCATCGGGAGAGGTCATCGCCCGCCAACCCAGTTCAACCGATGCGGATCTCGACGCGGTTGTGGGCGCCGCGGCCAGCGCCTTCTGGGAATGGAGAATGAAGCCGGTCCCCCAACGGGCCGCGACTCTCTTCCGCTTCCGCGAGTTGGTGAGCGGCGCCATCGACGAGCTCTCCGCGCTCACCGTTGCCGAGAACGGCAAGACCCTTCCCGAGGCCAAAGGCGAGCTGTTGCGCGGCCTCCAGTACATCGAGCATGCCTGCGCCATCCCCGAGTTGATGAAGGGCGCGGCCTCCGAGGAGATCGGCACCGGGGTGGACACCGAGTACATCCGAGAGCCGCTCGGCGTCTTTGCCATCGTCGCCCCTTTCAACTTCCCGGCCATGATCCCGCTCTACTTCACCTGGGCCGTCGCCTGCGGGAACACGGTCGTGATCAAGCCGTCCGAGCACTGTCCGCTGACCGCAGTGAGGCTGGCCGAGCTGGCCGGTGATGCCGGCTTCCCCCCCGGTGTCGTCAACCTTGTGCTGGGTGGCGCCGATGTGGTCGGCGGTCTGGCCTCGCATCCGATGGTCGCAGGCCTCTCCTTCGTCGGCTCCTCCGAGGTGGCCCGCCGCGTCGTACACGATGACCACGGCCGCGGGGAAGCGGTGCCAGAGCCAAGGCGGCTCCAAGAACCACATGGTCGTGACGGACAGCGCGGTGGTGGAGAGGTGTCTCCCCAACATCGTCTCCTCGATGCTGGGCAACTCATCGCAGCGGTGTTTCGCCGGCTCAAACCTCCTGATCTACGACGAGGTGTGGGACGACGTCGTGCCGGCCCTGCTCGACCAGGTGCGGGACCTCCGTCTCGGCCATGGGATGGACCCGTCGACGACCATGGGTCCGGTTATCTCGGCGGCAGCGCTCCGGCTGTTGGAGGAGTCGGTCGAGACCGCTCTGGACCAGGGCGCAGAGTTGTTGGTAGACGGGCGGGCCGCCACCGTGGACGGTTACCCCGGTGGGTTCTGGCTCGGGCCGACCATGCTGCGTCGCCGAGCCGGGGATGGAGGTTTTCGACCGCGAGCTCTTTGGGCCGGTGCGATGTCTGCGCCGGGTCGGCGGGCTGGATGAGGCGCTCGAGATCGTCAACGCCAGCACCTATGGGCACACCGCGGTGGTGTACACCGAGAAGGGAGGGGTTGCCCGGGAGTTCCGACAGCGGGCCCAGGTGGGCCAGGTGGGGATCAACGTGGGGACACCTGCGCCGATCGCCTTCTACCCGGTTGGGGGGCGCAAGACATCGCTCTTTGGCTCCCACCGCGGTCGGGCGAACGATGCTGTCGACTTCTACACGGACAAGAAGGTCGTGGTCACCACGTGGTACGGCGATACCGGTCGCCGGGCGGCGGTAGACCCCGCATTCCCGACAGCGGGCAGGTAATCAAGAGGACGGGACGAGGATCCAAGCGAGAAGGAGGCGGTGTTATGCGACTGCGGCGGATGGTCACGATGGCGGTGGCGTTGGCGGTGGCGGTGGCGGCTTGCGGCGGTGGGGCCGCCGAGGAGACCGACCCGATCTCTATCGGGATAATCGCCGACCTCACCGGGCCGTTCACCACATACGGCACCTCGCTCGACCGCAGCGCCCGGCTTGCGATCAACGAGATCAACGAGGACGGCGGCATCGACGGGCGGCAGGTCGAGGTGACCACCGAGGACATCCAGACCGACGTCGCCGCCACCGTGGACAAGGCGCGCCAGTTGGTGGAGAGCGACGAGGTGGACCTTGTGATGGGGCCGATCGGGTCCGACGCCAACGACGCCGCCGCCCAGGCGGTCGTCGAGGACAACGGGGCGCTGCTCTTCTATACGGAGACCTACGAGGGCGGGAAGTGCCTCCCCACCTACTTCTCGTTTGGCGCCGTCCCTGCACAGCAGATCCGCCCCTTCATCCCGGTGCTCCAGGAAGAGTTCGGTCCGCGGGTCCTGCTCTTCGGGGCCGACTACGTCTGGCCCCGCCGCAGCTTCGAGATCGCCAAGCCGATCATCGAGGAGAACGGTGGCGAGGTCGTCGGCGAGATCTACCTGCCGCTGGTTGCAGAGGACTTCACCGAGTTGGTCAGCGCGGTGCGCGACACGCAGCCCGACTACATGTTCTCGCTCTACCCGGCGGCGTTCGCCCCCGCCCTGCAGGCTCTGGACGACGCCGGTCTGCTCGAGGGCCTCGGCCAGGGCAACATCTTCGTCGGAGACCCGGATCTGCCCGGCGTCATCGACCTCGCCCAGGGGATGTACACCACGCTCCCCTACTTCACCGCCATAGACACACCGGAGGCGACCGAGTTCCTCGAGGCCTTCCAGGCCGAGTTCGGCGAGGATGCGATCCCTTCGGGCGGTGAAGGCGTCGGCGCCTACGTGGCCGTACACCTCTACAAGCAGGCCGTGGAGCAGGCGGGCACCACCGACCCCGAGGCGGTCGCCGAGGCGATGGTGGGCCAGACGTTCGCCGGCCCGACGGGCACGGTCGAAGTGATGCCGTCCCACCACCTCCAGCAGACCATCAACATGGTGAGGGCCGAGGGCGACGGCTATGTCCTGGTCGACTCGTTCGCCGACCAGGATCCGGAGGAGGACTGCGAGCTGTGATCTCATCCCGGCGTCGGCGATGGCGACAGAACAGCCCATCCTGACGCCGGGGGCGGACGCACCGCCGAGACGCGGGCTCCGGCTGCCGTCGCGGCGTGTCATCGAGTTGGCAGGGGTCGGCTTGCTCGTGGTGGCGCCGGTTGTCCTGGGCGACAGCTTCGCCGTCGACCGGCTCGGTCGCTACCTGCTGCTCGCCGCCTTTGCCATGACCGTCGATGTGGTCTGGGGCTACGGCGGCATGTTCACCTTTGGCCATGCCGCCTTCTTCGGAGGGGCCGCCTATGTGGTGGCCATCCTCACCACCCAGCAGTACTGGGTGCTCCCTCTCCCGCTGTGGCCGGCAGTGGCTATCGCCGTCGTGGTGGCGGCGGCGCTGGCATGGGCCATCGGCGCCTTCACCTTCTCCGGCAGGTTCGCCCTGCGTGGGGTGGAGTTCGCCGTGGTGACGCTCGCCGTGTCCTTCCTGTTGGAGAGGCTGATGAACGCCGGGGGGTCGGTGACCGGCGGGCAGAACGGGATCCTGTTCGACGTCCGGCTCGAGATCGGACCACTCGACCTGCAGCGCCGTCTGCCCTTCTACATGCTCGCCACCGTCATCCTGGTGGCGGCGTACTTTGGATTGCGCCGCTTCGTCACCGCCAGGACCGGTCTGGTCAACCTGGGCATCAGGGAGGACGAGGACAGGGTGGCTCTTCTCGGCTACCGGGTGCCTGCGGTGAAACGGGGCGTGTTGGTGCTGTCGGCGGCACTCGCCGGTTTCTTCGGGTCGTTGTATTACGTCCACGAGGGGATCGTGTCGCCGTCGGCGGTCGGTGTCGACGCTTCGACGCTGGTCCTGTTGTGGGTGGTACTTGGCGGGCGGGGGACCCTGATCGGCCCGGTGGTGGGGGCGGTCCTGCTCAACATGCTCACGGCCAGCCTCTCTGGGACGCTGCTCGGGACCTGGCTCGTCGTGGTGGGGGTGGTGCTCGTTGCGGTCATCCTCTTCTTCCCGAGCGGCTTGTTCGGGTTCCTCTCGGGCCCCGAGGGACGCCGATGACGGCCTCGGCCGTGCTGGAGCTGCGCGGTATATCCACCATGTTCGGCGGCTACAAGGCGCTCGACCGGGTCGACTTCACGGTCGACCGGGGCGAGGTGCGCGGGCTGATCGGCTCGAACGGGGCGGGCAAGTCAACCCTGCTCAACGTGGTGGTGGGCCGGGTGGAGCCCGATGCCGGTTCGGTGATGTTCCTCGGCACCGACATACGGACCGTGCCGGGGTGGCGGCGCGCCCGGCTCGGGATCGCGCTCAAGTTCCAGGTCAGCTCGGTGTTCGAGCGGCTCAGCATCGAGGAGAACATGCGGCTCGGGGCCCAGCCGAAGGAGCGCGGCGGTAACAGCAACCTGGGTGTGGTGGACGATGTGCTCGACCTGGTTGGGCTGGGACCGAAGAGGAAACAGGTTGCCGCCGAGCTCGGACACGGAGAGCGGCAGTGGCTGGAGATCGGGATGGTGCTGCTCACAGGGCCCAAGCTGTTGCTACTCGATGAGCCCACCTCGGGGATGACGTTGGGCGAGAGTCACCACACCGCCGAGTTGATCGACCTGCTGCGGCGCTCGGGCCGGGTAGAGGCCATGGTGGTGGTAGAGCACGACATCGACTTCATCAGGCTGGTCAGCGACCGGGTCACGGTGTTACACCGGGGCCGGGTGCTCGCATCCGGCGAGGTGGACGAGGTCCAGGCAGACCCGGCGGTGCGCGACGCATACCTAGGTCGACTGCAGTGAGCGAGGCCGCACTCGAGCTTTCCGAAGTCAGCGCCGGGTATGGAACGGCACGGGTCCTCTGGGAGGTGACGCTGCGAGTTGGTGCCGGCGAGGTGGGGTGCCTGCTCGGCCGCAACGGAGCGGGCAAGACGACTCTCCTCAAAACGGTGATGGGCTTGTTGAGGCCGGAGACCGGGAGAGTGCGTGCCCTGGGACGTGACATCACCGGCTGGCCGGGGCACCGGGTCCGACGGTCTGGGATGGTGTGGGTCCCTCAGGACGACGGGGTCTTCCCCGGACTCACCGTCCAAGAGCACCTCGCTCTGGCGACCGGCGATGACGATGCCGATGCCGTGGTGACGCGGGTCGCCGAATGGTTCCCGGTGCTCGCCGAGCGTCGCCATCAGGAAGCGCAGACGCTCTCCGGTGGCGAGAGGAAGATGCTCGGGATAGCCCAGGCACTGGTCACGGATCCGCAGTTGCTCCTACTCGACGAGCCCACCGAGGGGGTGGCGCCGCAGGTGGTCGAGCAACTCCTCGAGGTCCTCGCCGGCGCAACCGATGGTCGCTCCGTGCTGCTGGTGGAGCAGAACATAGACACCGCCCTCACCCTGGGCGGGACCGCCTACGTCCTCGAGGAGGGCCGGGTTGTCGCCGCAGGGCCCCTGGCCGAACTGCACGACAGCGGTGAGCTGCACCGCCGGCTGACGCTGTGACCTCGCCACTGATCGACGCCTTCAACGTGGTCAGTCTGATCGCCGTGTTCGTCCTGATCTCGCTCGGGCTGCACTTCACATTCGGGATGCTCGGACTGGTCAACCTGGTCCATGGCGAGTTGCTGCTCATCGGCGGGTACGCCACCTATGCGGTGGCAGAGCTGACCGGGAACGTGTTGCTCGGGATGCTGGCGGCGCCGGTGGTGGCTGGCCTCGTCGGGCTGGCGATGGAGCGGGGCGTTCTCCGCTTCTTGTATCAACGGCCGCTCGATTCGCTTCTCGCCACGTTCGGGCTGGCGGTGATCATCCGCCAAGCGGTTCAACTCATCTACACCTCGAGCCCGCGCAACGTGCCCGACCTGTTGAGGGGGTCGTGGTTGATCCTCGGGGTCAACATCCCCCGCTGGCGGCTGGTGCTGGCGGTGCTGGCGGCGGTTCTCGTCATCGGCGCCTGGTGGCTGCTGGCGCGCACCAGGTTCGGGCTGAGGGCCCGCGCCGTCGTCGCCAATCCAGACCTGGCAGAGACGACCGGCCTCGACGTGGGTGCGATGCGTGCCGGGCTGTTCACCATCGGCGCCGCCCTCGCCGGGCTCGCCGGCGGAGCGCTGGCGCCGGTGTCGACGCTCGATCCCCAATACGGGCTCCTCTTCCTGGTGAACGCTTTTCTCGTCACCATCCTCGGGGGGCCGGGATCGTTGACCGGGCTGGTGGCCGCAGCGGTGGTCCTCGGTGGATCGCTGGCGCTGCTCCAGTTCGTGATCCCCACGGTTTTCGCTCAGATATTGGTCCTGGTGATCGCGGTCGTCGGTGTCCGGCTTAGACCTTTGGTGGTTGCGGCGCTGGCGGAGCGGAGATCGCACCGCACCGCCGTCGCCGCCGAGTGAGTCGACGTGCCGTCAGGTCCCGGGCGGGCCCGTGGTCTCGCCGTCGATCAGTTCGAGCCGAAGCCGGTGGCGGGGGACTGCTTCTGAACCGGCGATCAGCGCCAAGAGGCTCTCGACCGCCCAGCGACCGCTCTCGGCCAACTGCTGGCCGATGGTGGTGAGACCGATGTGGCGCGCCAAATCGGAGCCGTCAATCCCTATGACCGACAGGTCATCGGGGACGCGCATGCCGCGTCGGCGCGCCTCGGCGAGCACGGTGATGGCCCGCCAATCCGAACCGGCCACCACCGCCGAGGGAGGCCGGCCCGCATCGAGGATCCCTCCGACGGCCGCTTCGCTGTCGGTCCCGGAGAAGACGAGCGCCCCATCGGCCTCCAAGCCGGCGGCGGTCACGGCAGAGTTGAAGCCACGCAGCCGTCGGCGAGAGGTGGCAATGGATTCCGGCTCTCCCAAGTAGGCGATCCGGCGGTGGCCAAGGCCAATCAGATGCTCGGTGGCGATACGGGTCCCATGGGCTTCGTCGGCCCATGCGGACGGCCAGCCCTCGACCCCCTGACCTACGAAGACACAGCGGGTGCCGGCACGCATCAGCACCGCGCTCTCGGAGGGTGAGGGACGAAGGTCGATAACCACCGCCCCCTCCGCTCTCCCCCGCTCGGCAATCCGGCGAAATCGGTCACGGCGCTGCTCCTCATCGGCCACCTCGAGCAGGATCGGGTCTAGCCCCGTGAGCGAGAGCGCTTCGAGGACTCCGCGCAACCGGGTGGTGACCGCCGGGCTGGTCAGGATGGGGGCGACCACGAACACCGAACTGCTCCGCCCGAGCGACAAGTTCCGAGCTAACAAGCTGGGCTGGTATCCGAGCTCCTCGATCGCGGTCTGGACCAATTGCCGTGTCGTCGCGCTGACCGCCGACGACTCGTTGAGTACCCGCGATACCGTCCCCACACCGACTCCGGCGTGTGCTGCAACATCGAGGATGGTGGCCACCGGCCCCCCAATTGGTTGATGGAACCGCTTCCACGGTAGACAGGCCACGGTGCGGGTGTCAATGGATTCAGAGAGAAGACGGAAGACGGAAGACGGAAGTCGGAAGTGCGGACTGCTCCTCACGTGTGAAACCAGCGTGTGTTTCGCTAGAGGGACACGGTCACGGTGGGCCGATTCCAATGGGGCTGTACGCTGCCTCATTGTGTGTGTGCAAAGCTCTTGGAGTGGGTAGGTGACGCAGCCATGAGCAGTCCCGACGTGCCATCTCCTTCGGAAACGGCTGCGGTCGAGCAGGCGGACGCCGCGCTGGAGGAAGACCGCAGCGGTGTCCTCGCCGCGGCGGCTGGGGTCGTCCAGGCGGTGGCCGGCACGCTGGCCAAGGGAGGGCAAGCATCGGCTGCGGCCGTGTCTCGGTCTACGGAGAGCGCGGCCACGACCCTGACCAAGAGGGTGATCAGAAACGCGCTGGCCCAGCCGCGCGACCTGAAGAACACCGCCGGCGCTGACCCAGGCCCTTGCGACCAGGCCCTCCGGGACGATGCTGACGGGTCCCCTCGCAGCCATGGCGGCTCGGGCGGCCTCGAAGGTCAGCGCCCTCCGCTTCTTGACCAAGCGCACCCCTATGTGGATGCTGGCCACGGTGATTCCCGCCTTGTGGTCTGCCGTGGCGCGGGGGACCAACGAGTTGAGCGCTCTCGCCTCGTACCTGACGGTGCGCGCCGAGTCCGAAGGGGTAGAACCAGATCCAGCCCGGCTGGAGACGACGGTGGTCCAACTCGCCCTCGGCCAGCCGGTTGATCCAGATGCCGACATCCGCCACGGCCCACTGGTGTTGCGGTGGCTGGGAACGGGGGCATGGGGGATCGTCGCGATGGGAAACCGGGGACGATCCGACCCGAGGCGCCTGGCGGCGGCAGCATCAGCCGTTCCCGTCTCGATCCTCGGCGGTGGTCGCGAGCCGGTCGCGGGGCTACCCGGCTAGACGCGCCCGAGCTTCCGTCAGCACTCCCCTACCTGCCGATTGAGGCAACCAGATGGTCGGTGAGCCGGTCGATCGAGACCCTCACCTGCTCCATGGAGTCACGTTCCCGCACCGTGACCGCTCGATCGTCGAGCGATTCGAAGTCGAAGGTGACGCACAAAGGGGTACCGATCTCGTCCTGACGGCGATAGCGACGGCCGATCGACTGGGTGTCGTCGTACTCCACCATCAAGTGGGGACGGAGGAGGTCGGCGATCTTCTCCGCTTCTGCGGTCAGTTCGGGCTTGCGCGAAAGCGGCAGGACCGCCACTTCGTAGGGGGCGAGACGCGGGTCGAGCCGCAGGACAACCCGCCGCTCACCGCGGACCTCCTCCTCGCGGTAGGCGTCGATGAGGAATGCCAACATGGCCCGCGTCGCCCCGGCGGCAGGCTCGACGACATGCGGGAAAAAGCGCTCACCGCTCGCCTCGTCGAAGTAGGAGAGGTCGATCCCAGACCGCTCGGTGTGCGCCCTGAGGTCGAAGTCGGTCCGGTTGGCGACCCCTTCGAGCTCATCCCAACCCCACGGGAAGTCATATTCGATGTCCGAGGTGCCCGCCGAGTAGTGGGAGAGCTCGTCGGGATCGTGTGGCCTGACCCGCAGCCTGTCCTCGCTCATCCCCAGGTCGGTGTACCAGCGGAACCGCTCCCCCACCCAATACTCGAACCAAACCGCTGACTCTTCGGGCCGGCAGAAGAACTCCATCTCCATCTGCTCGAACTCGCGGGTCCGGAATACGAACTGGCCAGGGGTTATCTCGTTGCGAAACGACTTCCCCAGCTGGGCGATCCCAAAGGGAAGCTTGAGACGCGAGGAACGCCGCACGTTCTCGTAGTTGATGAAGATCCCCTGCGCCGTCTCCGGTCGGAGGTAGACGACGGCGGCCTCTTCCTCCACCGGACCCATGAACGTCTTGAACATCAGGTTGAACTGGCGCGCATCCCCGAACGTCCCTCGTTGCCCGCAGTTCGGGCAGACATCGGGGTCGTCGAGCTTGTCGAGCCGCCACCTCGTGTTGCAGTTGGAGCACTCCACCAACGGATCGGTGAACGAGGCCAGATGACCCGAGGCAGCCCACACCTCGGGGGATTGAAGGATGGCCGAGTCGATCCCGACGATGTCGGAGCGGAGTTGCACCATCGACCGCCACCACTCCCCCTTCACCTTGCGAAGCATTTCGACGCCGAGCGGGCCGTAGTCGTAGGCCGAGCGGAGCCCGCCGTATATCTCCGACGATGGGAATGCGAATCCGCGCCGCTTGGCCAGGTTGGCGATGGTGTCGAGGGTGATGGTCAATGTGGTCGAATCGGAGGGGCGATCGTACTCGCGGGTGCCAATGGCCGGTCGGTGTTAGGTCGCCACCCCCTCGGCCCCGCCAAACCTGCGTTGCCGGCTCTGATACTCGATCACGCAGTCGAGCAGGGCGGTCTGGTCGAAGTCGGGCCAGAGGATCCCGGGGAAGACCAACTCGGCATAGGCCGCCTGCCACAGCAGGAAATTCGAGATGCGATGCTCACCCGACGACCGCACCACGAGATCGAGGTCGGGCATGTCAGGCACGTAGAGGTTGGCAGCGAAGACTTCTTCATCGATGTCGGCGGGATCGAGATCGCCGGCGATGGCGTTGGAGGCGAGCCGGCGAGCCGCTTCGGTCATCTCCCGCCTGCTCCCGTAGTTGAAGGCGAACACCAGCGTGAGCCGGCCATTCGCCGCCGTCATCTGCTCGGCATCGGCCATGTGGCGCCGGTTCCGATCGGGGATTCGGGGGTCTCCGAGATCACCGGCGAACACCATCCGCACCCCATCACGGTGCAGGTCATCACGCCGCCTCAGCAGCAGGTCCTCGTTGAACCACATGAGGAACTCCACCTCGTCGTCGGAGCGGCGCCAGTTCTCGGTGGAGAAGGTGAAAGCGGTGAGCCAACCGATCCCGATCTGGAGGGCGCCTTCCACCGTGTCGAACAAGGCAGCCTCGCCGGCGAGATGGCCGGCGGTACGGGGCAAGCCCCGGGCCTGGGCCCAACGGCCGTTGCCGTCGAGGATCAGACCAACATGGCGCGGGATCCGCTCCTTGTCGAGATCCGAGAGATCTAGGTCGGTCATTTCCCCGGAACCGATCACCATTCGACCGTCGCCGCGGTGAGGCGGCGGTCGAGGTGATGCTCGACGAATCGTCGGGTGACCCCGAACGACTCGCCGGCAAGTGATTGGTCGTCCGGGGGGAGGTCATCGAGATCGGCGGCGGCCAAGACAGCAAGCCGCTCCGCCACCCCGGCCCGAAGCCGCACCGACCCTTCCGGCCGGCATCGCTGGCACACCGCACCACCGGCATCGAAGCTGAACCGAAGCGGGCCGGGGCCGCCGCAGCCGGCGCAGCGGTCCAGCGAGGGCGCCACCCCGATCGCCGCAGCCAGTTTGAGCAGGTAGGCAGTGAGCAGGTCGGGCGAGCTGCCGACTGTCTCTAGTGCTCGCAGCCCGCGTTGGAGCAGCAGGAACAACCGGGCGGAAGGCTCCTCCTCTTGGGCCACGGCATCGACTGCCTCCACCATCGCCCCGGCAGTGATGACCCGGTCGAGGTGACGGCGGAGCACCGGGTACGCCTCGATCACCGCCACCTGGGTGACGGTGCCCAGGCCGCGACCGTCGTAGAGAACCAGGTCGACCTGGGTGAACGGCTCGAGTCTCCCCCCAAAACGGCTCTTGGTCTTCCTGATCCCCTTGGCCACCACCCGCAAACGCCCGGTGTTAGGGCTGAGCAACACCACGACCCGGTCCGCCTCGCCGAACGGGTAGGCGCGAAGGACGATCCCTTGATCGTGGCGGAGACCCACGAGCCGACGTTAGACCGGGACCAAGGCCGGATCAGATCATCTCGTCGATGACCTCAACCATGTCGGCATCCTTACTGGTGAGACCACCTTCGCTGTGCGTGGAGAGGACGAGCTTGACCTTGTTCCAGCGGATGTCGATGTCCGGATGGTGGTCGGCCTTCTCGGCGGCGAGAGCCACCCTGTTGACAAAGCCCATGGCCTCGTTGAAGTCGGAGAGCTCGAACTGCCGGCTGACCTCCTCCCCGGCCACCTCCCACTCTGGGTGGTCACGAGTAAGGGTCTCACGCTCGCTTGCCGACAACAACGCCACTGCGGCCTCCTCTGGGTGTGCCGCCCAGCATGGTCGCCCCGGTCAGGTTGTGGAGGCCGCTTGACTTGGAAACAAGTCATGTCTCCTAGCCCTTGCACCCTTCATCCCGCCAACCCGTGGTGGGGATACGCCGCCCCATCGGTCTTCCCTCCCGTCGAACACCTGTTCGTCGGTTTTGTCACCCCTGGGTGATACCTTGTGAGCACTTCCCCACCATCAACTATGGAGTTGTCATGTTCGTTGGGGAAGCCGTCTCCGAGTTGTGGCCACCACCGCCACCCTCGCTCCTGCCTGACGGTCTCGAGGAGATGCCCCCCGGCCCAGAACTGGCCCGGGTGTTGGCCGGGATCGATTTGGACTCTCTCCCCGGTTTCGATCTGGTGGTGGTGATGCGAGCCCAGGCCCGGCAGGTGGCCTATCAGCAAGCGGAGTTGTTGGCCACGGTGTCCCGGGTGGCCCAAGCCAGCAGCGAAGCCAGCGCTCTGGTTGCTGACGACGACAGGGAGTTCGCCGCCGACGAGATCCGCGCTGCTCTGTGTCTCACTCGGCGGGCGGCGACGGTCATTGCTCGACCTGGCTTGGGAGCTGCGCCGCCTCCCCCAGTTGGCTGCTGCCCTCCGTTCTGGGCTGGTCGACCTCCCCCGGGCCCGGGTGGTCTGCGCCGAGTTGGCCACCCTCGACGACCGAGAAGCCCAGCAAGTGGTCTCCCAGGTCATGGAGCGGGCTTCCACTCAGACCACCGGTCAGTTGGGGGCCCGGGTGCGCCGTCTGGTGCTCTCGGTGGACCCCACCTCGGCCCAGGAGCGCTACGAGAAGGGGATGGAGGGGAGGAGGGTGGAGCTCTCGGCCAACCCCGACGGCACCGCCAACCTCATCGCCTACTCGCTCCCCGCCGAACGGGCCAACGCCGCCTACGACCGGCTCGACCACCTCGCCCTGGCGGCCAAGGGACCAGACGACCCCCGCAGCATCGACCAGGTACGGGCCGAGTCCTCATGGACCTCCTGGACACCGGCACCGGTTCCCCCCGCCGCGGGGTGATCGACCTGCGGGTCGACCTGGCCACCCTCACCCGGTTGGCGGAGAACCCCGGGGAGATCGGCGGCTACGGGCCGGTGGTGGCCGACGTGGCCCGCCAGGTGGCCGCCACCCAGGTGGGCTCGCAGTGGCGGGTCACCGTCACCCACCCCGACAGCGGAGCAGTGTTGTGGAACGGGACCACCAAGCGGAGACCTAGCGCCGCCCAACGCCGGTATGTCGAAGCCCGAGCTCCGACTTGTGTCTTCCCCGGGTGCCGGATGCCCGCCACCCGATCGGACATCGACCACCGGGTCGACCACTCCAAGGGGGGACCCACCCTGGTCAAATACCTCAACCCGCTGTGCCGCCACGACCACCGGCTCAAAGACGCCGGATGGAAACTGCGACCCGGACCCAACGGAACCACCACCTGGACCAGCCCCCTCGGACACACCTACACCACCGGACCCGACCCACCCTGATTTCGGCGGACCGGCCGGATCAAGCGTCATCGAGCACGACGACATGGATGTGCCGTGGGCCATGCACCCCGATAGTGAGGCGCTGTTCGATGTCGGCGGTGCGGCTCGGCCCGGTGATCACCACGAGGTTGGCGGTCCGAGTGACCACCGCCGGGTCGACGGCGAGGAAATGGGCAAGCGAGCGGACGATTCGGCTAGCCGGGAGCAGGGCGATGTGGACCTCGGGGGCGAGCGAGGCCAGCCGCGGCCGGCCCGGCCCGTGCGACAGCACGACCGACCCCGATTCGGCCAGCCCGGCGTCGGCACCGGTCAGCCCGGCGGCGAGACCTAGGTAGCCGCCGAGGTGGGCGGCACGCTCGCCACGGTCGGCCGGCATGGACGACGCCAGTAGATCGACACCGCTTTCCTGGAGGAGACCGGCGAGCCCTGGAACCGGGAGATCGTCCCAGGCGAGCACCGCGGTGGCGGCGTGCTCACCGAGGAGATCGAGGACTTGGCGGACCGCTTCCCCGGTGGCGCAGCGATGGGCATGTCCCCCGATGACACTCAAGCGAGTGCAAAAGGTCTCTATCAAATCGACATCGGGCAGGCTGGGCGGCCCTGTCGTGATCGGCGGCGGGGCGGGAAGCACCCCCGCGGTCACATTCGCTGCCACCGCGGCAAGAAAGCGCTCACGCTCCACTCCGCCGCTCCTTCCATCTCTGCCGGAAGCTGCGGGCCGCGGGTCGTGGCAGGTGGCGGCTGTCGGTCCACGCCGACCCGTACCACGGCAGCGACTCGATCCACCCCTTGCCCGGGAGAAGGCGCGCCGTCTGACCGGCGGCGGCGAGGGCGAGCCCCCATGCTCGGGGGCGGGCGGCGACGGCCGCATAGGCGCGCACGGCTCGGCGAAGCCCTGGCTCGAGCCCGCCGCGCAACGCGGTGTTCGCTCGAGAGGCGAGAAGCAGCCCGGGCAGGTCGATCCCGACGGGGCACACCTCACGACAGGCGCCGCAGAGCGTCGATGCGTAGGGAAGATCGGCCCATCGCTCCGGTCCCTCGAGCGCCGGGGTGAGAACGGCGCCAACCGGCCCTGCGTAGACGCTGCCGTAGGAATGCCCCCCAACTCGCCGGTACACCGGGCACACGTTGAGGCAGGCGCCGCAGCGGATGCAGGCAAGCACCTCGGCAACGTTCGAGCCGAGAACCCGAGATCGGCCGTTGTCGAGGATGACCACATGCAGCTCGTCGGGGCCGTCGGGGTCGTCCGGCCGGCGAGGGCCGGTGAGCATCGTGGTGTAGACCGAGAGCCGCTGGCCCGTCCCCGAGCGGGCAAGCACCTCGAGCACCGCCGCCGCCTCGTCGACGGTCTCCACCAGACGCTCCATCCCCATCATTGCAATGTGGACGCGGGGAGCGCTGGTGACAAAGCGCCCGTTGCCCTCGTTGGTGACCAGGATCACCGTCCCTGTGTCGGCGATGCCGATGTTGACCCCGCTCACGCCGACGTCGGCGCTGAGGAAGACACGGCGCAGATGGCTCCGGGCGATGTCGTTCAGCTCCTCGGGGACGTCGGTGTAGGCGACTCCCAGCCGGTCGGCGAAGAGCCGGGCCACGTCGTACCGGGTGGTGTGGAGCACCGGTGCGATCAGGTGCGACGGTCTGTCGTTGCCCAACTGCACGATGAACTCACCCAGGTCGGTCTCGACCACCTCGATGCCGGCGGCCTCGAGGGCGTGGTTGAGCTCGGTTTCCTCGGTGACCATCGACTTCGACTTGGCCACCAGCCCGGCGCCGGCATCGGCTGCAATCCGGGTGACGATGGCGTTCGCCTCGGCGGCGTCCCCCGCCCACCACACCTTCCCGCCCACAGCTTCGACCTGGTCGGCGAAGCGCGCCAGCAAGCGGTCCAGGTTCCGAAGGGCGCTCATCCGGCCCGCCCGAGCGCGGGCGCGCATCTCCTCCATCGCCGGGTACCCGGCGACGGCCTCGGCCCGGTGGCGATAGAGACGGCGGGCGCCGTCCTCCACCGCCGCCACCTTGTCGGACCCGAGATCCAGCTTGGCCCGCCCCAGAAAGGTCACCGGCATGGTTTTGGCGTCAACGGGCGCGGTGGGGACGCGTTTGAGTGACGCCAGAACGGGGTTCGCTCACCATCCTTCCGCCCTCCCTGCCAGCAACTCGGCGAGATGGCACACCCGCACCCCGCTGCCCCGCTTCCGCAGCCCCCCACCTATGTGGAGCAGGCAGCTCACATCGCCGCCAGCAAGGACCTCAGCCCCCGACGCCTCGATCGCATCCAGCTTCGCCCGAAGGATCGCCGCCGAGACTTCGGGCATCTCCACCGAAAAGAGTCCGCCGAAGCCGCAGCACTCGTCGGCATCGGTGATATCGACCCGCTCGACTCCCTCCACCCCGGCCAGCAGTTTGTGCGGCTCGTCGGTGATCCCCAGCTCACGCAGGCCGTGACAGGACGGATGCCAGGCGACCCGGACCGACTCCCCTGCCTCCATGCCAACGTCCTCGGCCAGGTCGTCGCTGAGGAACAGCGAGAGCTCGCGCAGCCGCCCCGCCACCCGCTGCGCCGCCGCGGCCTCGGGCTCGCCGGCCAACAGGTCAGGTGCATGATGGACGAGGAAAGCGGTGCACGACCCCGACGGAACCACGATCGGTCCCTCGGTGGCATCGAGCACGGTGACGGTGTGAGCCGCCATTCGGGCTGCCTCGGCGGACAACCCGGCGTTGAACGCCGGTTGTCCGCAGCACGTCTGGGCCTCGGGGAACTCGATGTCCAGGCCGCGCCGCTCCAGGACTTCGACCACCGCCTCGCCCACCGCGGGCACCAGAGCATCGACCAGGCAGGTCACCAACAAGCTGGACAGGCGGCACTCGGAGCACGGTACTTGGTGCGGCGCCGCGGTTACTCGAAACCGAGCCGGTCGATGAGCGCCGGGTGGCGTTGCCAGTCAGCGCTCGACTCGGACCCGCAGCGCCAAGTGCACCTGCCTTCCGAACCTGGCCTCGAGCTCGGCGCGGGCTTCCTCGCCGGCGGTGCGGAGCATCGAGCCTCTCGCCCCGATCACTATCCCCTTCTGCGAATCACGCTCTACCACGACATCGGCCTCGATGACGACGAGGCTGTCGGATCTCTCCTCGATGCTCCTCGTGACCACGACCAAGGCGTGGGGCAGTTCCTCTCTGAGCCTGTCGAGGAACTTCTCCCTGACCACCTCGGCCACCAGGATGTGCTCCGCCTGGTCGGTGGTCATCTCTCTCGGAAAGAACATTGGCCCTTCGTCAAGACGGCTAACGATCTCCTCTCGCAGCACGTTGACGCCATCACCGCGCAGCGCGCTCACCGGCACGTAGGCGTCGAAGTCCCATTCGGCCGCTTCCCCGAGACGCTCAGCGATCTGAGCTTGTCGAGCGATGTCGGTCTTGGTGACGGCCACCACAGAGGGACGGGATGCTTCAGCAACCCGGGCCGCCACCAGCCGGTCCCCCGGCCCCACCGGGGCTGTTGCATCAACCACCATGAGGACGGCATCGGCCTCGGCGAGTGCCCTGGTGGCGATGGAATTGAGGCGCTCCCCGAGGACGGTACGGGGGCGATGTAGACCGGGGGTGTCCACCAGCACCGCTTGAGCACTGGGGGCCGCAGGCGCCGCCGGTTCGGTGATGATCCCGCGGATGCGGGAGCGCGTCGTCCCGGGTCGCTTCGAGGTGATCGCCACCTTCTCGCCAACCAGCGAATTGACCAGCGTCGACTTGCCCACGTTGGGGCGTCCGACCACGGCGACGAAGCCCGATCTCACGAAGCCATGTCGGGCGCCTGACGGCCTCCGCCGTCGAGCCGCTGCACCCGCACCTGCGCCACCCGGCGTCCCTGGACCCGGAGCGGGGTGAAAGAGGTCCCGGCCGAGGTGAGCATCTCGCCTTCTTCCGGCACTCTTCCTGCCAGCCCGAGAACCAACCCGCCAACTGTGTCCCACTCGTCGTCGGGAAACTCGACGCCGACGAGCTCGCTGAGGTCGGCCACCGGGAGCCGGCCATCGACCCGCCAACCGCCGCCTTCCTCGACCTCGACGAGCGGCACCTCGACGTCGTACTCGTCGACGATCTCACCGACAAGCTCCTCCAACAGGTCCTCTAGGGTCACCAACCCGGCGGTGCCACCGAATTCATCGACCACGACGGCCATGTGCGACTTGGTGGCCTGCATCTCACGGAGCAACTCGGCGAACGCGCTTGTTCTCGGGGACGAAGTCGGCCGGTCGCATCACCGTGGAGACCGGGGCAGCCAACTCGCCACGGTCGATCATCGCCAACAGGTCTTTGGCATAACAAATGCCGACCACGTCGTCAGGGTCGTCACCGATCACGGGGACTCGGGAGAAGCCGTGCTCAACCAGCAGGTCCATGAGGTCGTCGGTGGTGGCATCGCGTCCGATCATCACCATGTCAGCCCGGGGCACCATCACCTCGCGCACCACGGCGTCGCCGAAAGCGATGACCGAGGTGATCATCTCCAATTCCTGCTCCGCCGTGTCGTCCTCGTCCTCGACCTCGGCAGCGCCGTTCTCGGGGAGCGAAGCGGGGGCGGTGACCGCCGGTCGGCCCATAACGGCGGCCAGGCGCAGGACCGGTGCCAACCGGTATGCGAACCAGCCGGGCCGGCGCGCCCCGGCCAGCTCGGGCAGGACCAGTCCGACGAGCACCACAAAGGCGACCAGGGCGAGCAGCCCGAGGATGAGGGGCCACCCCGAAGTGCCACCGGCCAGGGCAACCGCCCCGAAGCCGGTCGCCAGCACCAGGAGCGCGGTCTGCACCAGGCCCACCGCCGACCTCACCCGATCGGCCCGCTCCAGGAGCGCGGCAGCAGTGGCAGCACCGGTGACCCCTTCGGCAGCGGCGTGGAGGGCCTCGGCCCGGGGAAGCTGCGCCAAGGCCGCCGCTCCCGCCCTGACCAGCGCGGCGATCACCAGGAAGGCTGCCCCGGCCAGGTAGGCGGCGCCGGTCATCGGGTGGCCCCGGAGGGCAGGGGTTGGTGAGGCGTCATCGGCGCGTCACACCCAGCACGCCGAGGAGACCGGCCTCGCGTTGCTCCATCGCTTCAGCCTCGGAGTTGTTCTGGTGGTCCCAGCCGAGGAGGTGGAGGATGCCGTGCACGACCATGAGGGCAAGCTCGTCCTTGAAGGGTACCCCGAGGTCGGCGGCTTGACGCTTGATCTCCTCGGGAGCGATCACGACGTCCCCCAGCGTCAGCGGTGGTCCCTTCGCTTCCACGGGGGGAACCCTGCCCGGGGCGAGTTGCTCGAGCGGGAAGGCGAGGACATCGGTTGGCCCCTGGCGGCTCATGAACCGGGCGTTGTACCCGGCGATCTCGTCTGCCGTCACCAGGAGGATGCTCAACTCGGCGGACTCCGGGTATCCCTCGGCGAAGAGCACATGGTGGGCGATCGACCCGATCTGGGCGGTGTCGACCTCGACGGCGTCCTGCTCGTCGGCGACGAAGACGGGCACTCGGGTACTCAGGGGCGATGCGGGGGGCCAAGGTCCCCGCCCGGGAAGTTGGGGTACGGGATGCGCGGGTGGTAATGACCTACCAGGGCATCAACAAACGCCTGCTTCACGCTGGTGAGGTCGCCCAAGGTCAGCGAGCATTGGCTGAGCTGGCCGTCGTCCACCTTCTCACCGATGACCCGTTCGACCACCTTGGCTATCCCGTCCACCGAAGGGTCCTCGCTCTGCAGGGCGGCACGGCACGCCGCCTCGGTCGAGTCCGCCATCATCAGGATCGCCATCTCGCGCGAGCGGGGTTTGCGCCCCGCGTGGCGGTAATCCTCGATATCCACCATGTCGGCCCCGTACAGCTCCTTCGCCTTCTCGTAGAAGTAGTGCATCACGCCGTCACCGTGGTGGGTCACTATCCCCTCGCTGACCTCGGCCGGGATGCGGTAGGTCTTGGCCAGCCGAACCCCATCGAAGACGTGCTGGCGGATGATCGCCACCGACTCCTCCGGTTTGAGATCGTCGTGCGGGTTTGAGATCCCGAACTGGTTCTCAATGAAGTAGAGCGAGTTCTCTGTCTTGCCCAGGTCGTGGTAGTAGGCGGCGGCAAGGGCGAGCAGGTTGTCAGCCCCTATCGCCTTGGCCGCTGCCGAGGCCAAGGTCCCGACCATGAGCGAATGGTTGAAGGTTCCCCATGCCCGCTCTTGGAGGAGGACGAGAGCCGGATGGTTGCGGTCGGTGACGTCCAACAGCCGTGGGGTGGTGGTCACGTCGAAGAGCACCTCGAGGAACCCGAGGGCCGAGAGCCCGACCAGGCTGGTGATGGCGCTGCTCGCCGCCGCCCACGACGCCGAGCGCCACACGAAGCCCCATACATCAGCCGCCTCGGAAAACCCGGGGGTGAACAGCCAGGAGGTGGCGGCGGCGATGACCCCGACGGTGAGGGATGTAAGGCAACAGCCCGGCGGAGGTCGGCCCTGGTCGAGATGGAGGAGACAAAGGGGATGGGGGCCAGCCCGGCGACGATGGCGTACGTGGTCACACCCGGGTCGCTCACCGCCACCGCGGCGAAAGCTCCCATGGCGATGGACATGAGCACCGCGATCCGCCCGTCGAAGAGAATCGCCGCCATCAGCCCGAATGCGGCAACCGGTATCACATACGGACTGGTCACCTCGCCGGCGATGGCGGCGAGCCGTGCCGAGCCGGCGCCGAGGACCAACAAGACGCCGAACAAGGCGACCCGGCGCACCTGATTCCATATCTCGGGACGGAACCTCTGCAGGTAGAAGGCTTCGACGATGATGAGAACCGCCACCACCGCAAGCACCGGCCAGTAGGACGGTCCGGTGACGTCTGCCAGACCCAACTCGGCGATCGCGGCCAGATGAACCGCCGGTCAGCGAGTCTCCCTGGCGGAGAATGTTCTCCCGAGCCTGGTAAGTCCGCTCCACCGGTTCAACCGCTGCTTCGGCCTCGTCCCGAAGCGCCTGGGTCGCTTCGAGGTCGATGATCCGGTTCGGCTCGAGGAAGGAGCCGGCGACATCGGCCATCGCCCTCCCCGCTGCCTGGTCGGCGCGCCCTCCGAGGAGGATGGCCGACGATGTCTCCACCAGGTCGGCGGCCACATCTTGGCGGTCCTCCTCGACCAGGCCATCTTCGAGCACGGCCAGAGCCCGCTCCTTGGACAACCGCTCCAACTCGTCGAGCCAGGGCTCCTGGTTGATCGCCATCCTCACCACGTCACCCGTTGCCAGCCCGGCGATCGTCTCGAGAGTCGCCGGCTCGAGCTGCGGGGCCACCAAGGCAAGTGCGTCAACCTGATCGGTGATCGAAGCCGTTACCGGGGCGAAGCCGATCGGATCGAGGGCCACCGGGCCCTCCTCAACCGTGAGAACCGTCGTGCTGCTTCCCCGCGACGGGGCGAAGAGCCGGGGGAAATCGGGATCGGCATCGTTGACGTGGACCACCACCCGTCCCTCGGTCACCGAGGAGAGTGCGAAGTTGCCGTCGAGGTCGGTCTCCACCGTCTGCGATCCGCCGTCGCCGCCGGTGACGACGACCCCGACTGCGGCCAGCGGCTCGTCGTTCCCGTCACGGACGCCATTGCCATCGATGTCGAGGAAGAGCACCCCGCTCAACTCCACGGTGGCAGCGACGGTGGTGGTGGTTGCCCTGGGGACCGATGTGCCGGCCCCCTGGCGGCGCCCACTGGTAGCAGTTGTGTCGGGCGAGGTTGTCGCCGTCGTTGCCGGCGCGAGCGTGGTCGTGGTCGAAGGCGATACCGAAGCCGCCCCGACCCCGTCGCGAGCCGCCTCGAAAAGGGCGGTCATGCCGTCGGTGACCTCGGAGTCGACCCCTGGGATCACCTCGTAGACATTGCTCACGTCGCGCTGGGCCGCCTGGATGCGCTCCTCGGTGGCGTCGGCGTCGACCACGGTGACGGTCTCGGTGGCATCGAAATCACTCGGAGAGGGTGTGCCGACGGTGAGCCGTCCGAACCGATCTCCGGTTCCGATCACCAGCACCCCCCAACAGAGGAGGACCGTGACGGCGACGATCGCTGCCCTGGCCAAGGCTCGATGGCGGCGTAGCCAGATCATCGCCGCCCCGAGACGCTCTCGTCGTAGCGACGCGTAGGCATCGACGATCGCTTGGACGATCCGGTGGCGGACCACATCCTTCGAGGTCAGCTCGACAAACTCGAGCCCGGCGATGTCGTGGACGATCGAACGGACCACACGCAGCCCAGAACCCGTGTTGGCCGGCAGGTCAACCTGGGTGACGTCACCGGTGATCACCATCTTCGAGTTGAACCCGAGACGAGTGAGGAACATCTTCATTTGCTCGGGTGACGTGTTCTGTGCCTCGTCGAGGATGACGCAGGAGTCGTTGAGCGTCCGGCCCCGCATGTAGGCGAGCGGGCGCGATCTCGATCGTCCCCCGCTCGGTGAGCCGTGCCGTCTCGTCCGGGCCGAGCATGTCCCACAAAGCGTCGTAGAGAGGTCGCAGATAGGGGTCGATCTTGGCGCTGAGGTCGCCGGGGAGGAAGCCGAGCCGCTCCCCAGCCTCGACCGCAGGTCGGGTCAGCACGATGCGACGGACCGCACCCGTTTGCAACAGCTCAACCGCGGCGGCCATCGCCAGATACGTCTTGCCGGTACCGGCCGGACCGACGGCGAACACGACGGTGTTGTCCCGGATCGCCTGGATGTACTGGCGCTGTCCCAGGGTCTTGGGGCGTACCACCCGTCCCCTGCCCACCGGGATGCCGTCGGTGAGCACTCCCGCCGGGGATGGGATCTCCTCGCGCACCATCTGGACGACACGCTGCACCCGGTCCTCGTCGAGACCCTCGCCCTCCTGTAGCAGGATGACCAGCTCTTCGAGGACGGTCCGCACCTGGTCCACGTCCTCACCGGAGCCGGTGAGGGTGAACTCGTTCCCTCGCGCCACCACCCGGACGCCCGGGAAGAGGGATTCGACGGTCTTCAAGTGAACATCGCGCTCGCCGAGCAACTCGAGCATGAGATGGTTGCTCGGAACGCGCCAATGCTCCTCAGTGACGGTGGACGTGGGAAGCAAAGAAGCCTCGTGAGAGGGGAGCCCATGCGGACCCCGGCAGTATACCGGTACCCGCCCTTCATCACTCCACAACGGGCATCCACCACGTCCGGTTCCCGGCAATGATCGGTTCTCGAACCGCTCACAGATCGGCCATGGCGGCTCGCAGCTTCTCTGCCTCTGCGGCGAGTTGCTCCGACGTCACCGACGAGTCGGCGTTGGAGAAGTCCAGGTCGTGCACGGTCCCAATCGGCACGACGTGGAGGTGGAGGTGCGGCACCTCGAGCCCGGCGATCATCAGCCCGACCTTCACCGGGCGGTAGACACGGTGTTGGGCCCGCCCGACGCTCCGCGCCACGGTCATGAGGTGGCCCAACAGGTCACGGTCGGCGTCGGTCCAGTCGTCGACCTCTTCGACAGGCACCACCAGCGTGTGACCCGGCTGGAGCGGCGCAATCGACAGGAAGGCGGCACACCTCTCGTCGCGATGGACGAAGTGCCCGGGCAGCTCTCCACTGATGATGCGGGAGAAGACGGTGGGCACGACGGGAAACCTAGTTCCGACGGCGCCAGCGGGGGAACCACGGCCGCCTCAGTCGTCGACGATCAACCCCATGTCGGCCAGCATTTCGGACACCTGCTCCTCGCTCTCCGCCATGAGACCAGAGATGAGCTGGAGGTCGCCGCGGCGGATGGTGAGCACCCGTCCGTTGAAATCCTGCCTCATGATCTGGATGGTCTTGACGAATCGCTCGATCAGCTCGGTCGGTGCCCCGGATTCCTCGAGACGGGAAAGGTCGATGGTGATCCCATCGCTACTCGATCGTTGCGACGGTCCGCCCACCGATCGGTCGCCCGGCGGTAGCAGCTGATCGACGGGGACCCCATAGAACCCGGCGAGTCGTTGCAACCGCGGCAGCGAGAGGCTGCGCTCCCCCCGCTCGTAGGCGCCGAGAACCGAGGCCTTGAACTCCTGGTCGCTCTTCGCCTCGACTTCCTGGAGAGACATGCCCTTCTGCTTGCGGATGGCGCGCAGCCTGCGCCCGATCGACTGGTTGTACAGCTCGGTTTGACCCTCGTCGAACGCCGTCATCGCTTCCGCCATCACCGTCACGCTACTACGGACGCGCTCCGCGCGAGCCGACACTCAGAGTGGCGAAGGGGACGTGGCCTCAGGAACGGCGCCGCCGGAAGCCTCGTCTTGGTGCGGAGACATGGCGGCCCCTCGCCTCGGCGTAAGCCCGCAGCGCCTCCTCTTCCTCCTCGGAGAGGTCGGTGGGCACGCCGACGTCCACCCTGATGATCAGGTCGCCACGGCCACGTCGTCCCAACCGTGACGCCCCTTTGCCGCCGATACGCAGGACGGCACCGGGCTGTGTCCCCGCGGGGATTGTGACCAGTTCCTCGCCCCCATCGATCAGCGGCACCTTCGCCTCGGCGCCCAGGGCAGCCTCCACCATGTCGATTGCCAGACGGTGCACCAAGTCATCGCCGTCTCGGACGAATTCGGGGTGGGGGCTGACCACCAGCTCGACATAGAGGTCGCCGGCCGGCCCACCACGGAGCCCGGCAGCGCCACGCCCGGTGAGGCGGAGACGTGTGCCGCCGGTCACCCCAGGTGGCACCTCGATGTTCACCGAACGCGCCGTCTCGACCACCCCGTTCCCCCAGCAGCGCTCGCACGGATCGGGGATCACCCGCCCGGCACCGCGGCAGGTGGAGCAGGTGGTGACCGACATCATCGAGCCGAGCATGCTGCGCCGCGCCACCCTGACCGTGCCTGCCCCGCGACAGGTCGGACAGGTCTCGGGATAGGTGCCCGGCTGCGCTCCGCTGCCACCGCAGAGGTCGCACGCGCCGTCGGCGCTGAACTCGACATCGGTCTCGGTGCCGAACACGGCTGCTGTGAGGTCGACTGTGGCCACCACCAGGACGTCGCTGCCTCGCTGGGGACCTTGACGGGAGGGGCTCGCTCCGAACAGCCCGCCATCGCCGAACACCCCCCGCAGCAGGTCCTCGAATCCACCGAACCCGCCGAGGATGTCGCCTAGCTCGATCGTGTCGCCGCGGTCGTAACGACGGCGGCGCGCCGGATCGGACAAGACCTCGTAGGCCTCTGCGGCCCGGCGGAACCGCGCTTCAGCCTGGGGGTCGCCAGGGTTGGCGTCGGGGTGCGACTCGCGAGCCACCCGTCGAAAAGCCCGCTTGATCTCGTCAGCGTCGGCATCGCGCGGGACGCCCAGGACTCCGTAGTAGTCGTCGCTCATGTGACTTTCGTGGATTGGGTGTGTCTCAGGAGCCCAGGTTCTCTGCGAGGCCGTCGCCGACCTCCTCGACCACCGAGATGGTACGACGGTAATCCATCCTCATCGGACCGATCACACCCACCCGACCGCTCCCCCGGCCAGCCACCTCGTAGTTGGTCGAGACGACGGCGATGTCGACGTCGCGCCCACCCGGCAGTTCCTCACCGATGTGGATGCTCGTCCCCTCCGAGCCGGACATCATCCCCAAGAGGAGCGCTTCCCTCTCCAACAGCTCGAGCATCTGTCTGACCGTCGTGATGTCATCGAAGACGGTGGCCATCTGACCGGTTCCGCCGATGTAGACGTCGGCGCTCTGGCTGTCGAGCCTGGAGGCGGCATCCACCGCAGCCTGCACCACCTCGCCGACCGGCCCCGCCAACTCGCCCACCAGCTCGGCCGCAGCCGGGGCGGCCACCTCGACCGAGCGACGGCTGAATACACGGGTGAGAACCGCCTCGGCGGCCTCCACGGTCTCGGCGTCAACCGGGTGCGGGGTACGCACCACCTCCTGGCTGACACGACCGCCTTCCGCCACGAGGACGAGAAGGAGCACCTGGGGTCCGAGCTGCACGAGATGTGCGGCCCAGACGATGCCGCCCTCCAAGCCTGGGCCGACCACGACCGCCGGATACTGGGTCAACTCGGCCAACAGATCGGAGGTCGCCTTGAGCAGCTTCCCCAGCTCGATATGGACCGACGAGAAGAAGGAGTGGATTCGGACCCTGGTGGGGGCGCGCAACGGGGAGGCGGTGAGATGGTCGACGTAATAGCGATACGCCTTGGCCGTCGGGACCCGCCCTGCTGACGTGTGCGGCTGGACGCAGAACCCGTCGCGATCGAGCGCCGCCAAGTCGTTGCGTACCGTTGCCGGTGACACCGGGAGTGCGGTCGCGTCGAGGATGGCCCGTGAGCTCACCGGTTCCCCGGTGCGGATGTGCTCCTGCACCAGCCCCCGCAGCACCTCACCACGCCGCTCGTCCAACATGGACAAAGGGTAGTGGGTTCTGGGTTCTGGGTTCTGGGTTCTGGGATCTGGGCGGATAGGCGGGTTCTAAAGACCCATAACTCACAACCCATAACCCAAGACTCACACCGCCAACAATGCTCGTTGGACTTCGTCCGTCAACAGCGGTCGGGTGACCACCAACCTGCCGTCTCGCAGCGCCACCACGCCGGCTTCGGCCAACCGGCGTCCCCAGGGCGACTCGAGCAACCGCAGCCCTGGTTCGCCGGGGCGGACACCCGAGGCCAGCCGGAGCCCGACGAGGACTCGTTCGCGCTCGCGTTCGAACTCGGTCAAACGCTCCTCGCCCTGCCGTGGCGAGATGCCCTCCTCCACGCGCCGGATGTAGGTGTCGAGACGGCGGACATTCCACGACCGGGCACCGTCGCGGTGGCGGTGGGCCCCCATGCCCAATCCGAGGTACTCACCGCCGGCCCACACCGACATGTTGTAGCGGGCAACCGCACCGGGTCTGGCGTGGTTGGACACCTCGTACCGCACCAGCCCGAAGCGGCCGAGGATGCGGCCGGCCGCCTCCCACGCATCCGCCTGGAGATCGGGGTCGGGTGCGGGGGCACCGCCGGCCACCGCTCGGCTCAAAGCGGTGCCCCTCTCGACGGTGAGGGCGTAGGTCGAAACGTGATCCGGGTCGAGGCTCATCGCCCGCTCGACACTCGAGATCCACATGCCGATCGTCTCCCCCGGCGTCCCGAATATGAGGTCGAGGTTGACCTCGGCGATTCCGGCCGAACGCAGGGTCGTCACGGCGCGCTCGATGTCGGATGGTCGATGAGATCGCCCCAATGCATCGAGGACCATCGGGTCGAAGGACTGGGCCCCCACCGAGACCCGGGTGATCCCTATGCCGGCGAGCCCGTCTGCCAACTCGGCGGTGACGTCCTCGGGGTTGACCTCTATAGACACCTCGCATCCGGGGGCGAGGCCACTGTGGGCGCGCAGCGCTGCAATCACCGATCCGAGGAGCCGGGGTGCGAGGCGCGACGGAGTACCGCCCCCGAAGGCGACGGCATCGAGAGCCTCCCACGGGTCATCACTTTCCAACTCGGTCAACAGAGCGGCGACGTAGCGCTCGGCGGCGCCGTCCTCTCCGACTACAACGGCGAAATCGCAATAGGGACAGACTCGGGCGCAGAACGGGATGTGGATGTAGGCGCACCTCCATCCCGCTGCTTCGTCCGCCAGTGCTGTGGAGTCGGGTGCAGACTGCAGATCGACCGCGGTCATGAATCGACCTTGAGGGCGGCTATGAACGCCTCCTGAGGGACCTCGACCGATCCCACCATCTTCATCCGCTTCTTGCCTTCCTTCTGACGCTCCAGCAGCTTCCGCTTCCTGGTGATATCGCCCCCGTAGCACTTGGCGGTGACGTCCTTGCGGCGTGCCTTGATCGTCTCGCGGGCGATGATCCGGCCGCCGCTGGCAGCCTGGATGGGGACGTCGAAAAGTTGGCGGGGGATGAGCTCGCGCAACCGTTCCACCATCCTCTTCCCGTAGGCGGCGGCCTTGTCGCGGTGGGTGATCGTCGAGAAGGCGTCCACCGGCTGTGCGTTGAGCAGGATGTCCACCCTGACCAGGTCAGAGGGCCGGTATTCGGATGGCTCGTAGTCGAGCGATCCGTAACCCCGGGTGCGCGACTTGACCGCGTCGAAGAAGTCGAACACCACGTCGGCGAGCGGCAGTTGATAGACGAGCTCCACTCGCTGCGGGCTCAGGTAGTGGAGATGGTCGAGCTCGCCCCGGCGCGACTGGACCAGGTCCATGATGGCCCCGGTGTACTCGGCTGGGGCAATGATCATCGCCCGGACGTATGGCTCCTCCAAGGTCTGCCGTTTGTTGGGCTCGGGCAGGTCCTGCGGCGACCGGATCTCGTGGGTGACACCATCGGTGGTGGTAACCCGGTAAGCGACCGAAGGGGCGGTGGCCACTAGGTCGAGGTCGTACTCCCTCTCCAGCCGCTCGCGCACGATCTCCATGTGGAGCAGCCCGAGGAAACCGCACCTGAACCCGAACCCGAGGGCGCGAGACGTCTCCGGCTCGTAGACCAGCGCCGTGTCGTTTAGCCGCAGCTTCTCCAGGGCGTCCCGCAGCCGCTCGAATTCGTCACCGTCGGTTGGGAACAGCCCCGAGTACACCATCGGGTGCGGTTCGGCGTAACCGGGGAGCGGCTCAGTGGCGCGGTGTGACGCTGAGGTGATCGTGTCTCCAACCCGGATCCGATCGATCTCCTTGACCCCGGTGATCAGGTATCCGACCTCACCCGTGGTCAACTCGGCCAACGGCAACGCTCGCGGGGTAAGTACGCCGACCTCGGCGGCGGCATGCTGCTCTCCGGTGGCCAGGAACCTGATCGGGTCCCCGCTTCCCAGCCGCCCGTCGACAACCCGCAGGTAGCAGACAACGCCCCGGTAGATGTCGTAGTACGAGTCGAACACCAGAGCACGGAGCGCTTCATCCGACCCGCCAGCTGGGGGTGGGATCTGGGTGACGATCCGATCCAGTAGTTCGCCGACGCCCTCCCCCGTCTTGGCCGAGACCCGGATTGCGTCGTCGGGGGAGCCGCCCAGGACCCCGGCCAACTCGGCAGCCGCCCGGTCCGGCTCAGCCGCCGGCAGGTCGATCTTGTTGACGACGGGGATGACCTCGAGCCCCGCCTCGATCGCCATGTAGGCATTGGCCAAGGTCTGCGCCTCAACCCCCTGGGAGGCATCGACCACCAGAAGCGCGCCCTCACAGGCCGCCAACGAACGGGACACCTCGTAGGAGAAGTCAACATGGCCAGGTGTGTCGATCAGATTGAGCGTGTACTCGCCGCCGTCCGGTGCGGCGTAACCAAGTCGCACCGCTTGCGCCTTGATGGTGATGCCGCGCTCGCGCTCCAAATCCATGGTGTCGAGCACCTGCTCTCGCATCTCGCGCGGGCTGATCGCCCCGGTCCGCTCCAACAGGCGGTCCGCCAGAGTCGACTTGCCGTGGTCGATGTGGGCGATGATGGAGAAATTGCGGATGCGGGCCACTTCGCTCACCCTGAGGACGGTAGACGGCGGACTGACCGCACCCCGACGCTGCTAATATCCCGCCCGGCGTCCACTCGGGTGCCAGCCACACGGAATCCCGACGTAGAACGCTGCCCGCCCTCCGAAAACGAGATCACCAATGGCCAACATCAAGTCACAGATCAAACGCAACCGGCAGAACGAGAAGCGCCAGTTGCGCAACAAGGCGATCCGTTCCGAGTTGAAGACGCGGTCGAAGAACGCAGTTCTTGCTGCGGATTCGGGTGACGCCGATCAGGCCGCCGAAGCGCTCCGCCTCGCGCAGCAGCGGATCGACTCCGCGGTGGCCAAGGGCGTGCTCCACAAGAACACCGCCGCCCGCCGCAAGTCCCGCCTCTCCCGCCAGGTCAATTCCTCGCCCGGCGGCAGGCCGCCGGACGGCAGACGGCGGCCTCGGCCGCGACGGGGGCGCGCGTGTCTCGTCGCCGGGGCGTGCCCGAGGGGGGCGGCTCGCGCCGGCCTCCCCTCGGGCCTGCGTCGGGACAGCTGCTGGCACGACCAGCACCCATCAGAGCGGCCGACGGCCGCGCCGTCTGAGAATGCCCGGCGGCCTGCCGCCCGGCAATTACCTGCGATACCACCTGCTCAACGCCACCGTGAGGCGCTCCATGGTGATGCGGTGGACGTCCTCCGGCTCGGTCTTGAGGATGCGGTCGGCCCGGTGGAGCGCTGAGAGGGCTTTCTGCAGGTCGGTGTCTGACGCGGCGCGTCGCTCCCGCCAGGCCCGGGCCACCCGGTAGTCGTCCGCATTTGCCCCGAGCATCTCGGCGAGCGTGGCTTGATCTGGTGCCGCAGCGGCGACGGCACGCCGCCTCAGGTCGGCCTCGAGGAAACCGAGCAGCTGCAGCGGATGACCATGGGTGAGGAAGTCGGCGAGCCTTCTGAGCGCATCACCGGTCTTCCCGGCGGAGACGGCATCCGAGTAGTGCCACATCGGCTCGTCCGGCCGGTTGCGGAAACGATCGAGCACCTCTTGGCGGGTTATCCGGTTCCCTGAGGAAACCAGTTGATCGAGCGCCTGCCCCAGCGCGGCCACATCGGAGCCGAATCGCTGGACCAGCGCCGCCACCGCCGGCGCCTCGACCTCGACCCCCCGCTCGGCGGCGGCACGCTGGAGCCAGCCAGCGGCGTCTCGCTCACGCATCTTCTTGACCGTGACCGACTGCCCCGAGGCGCGCACCACCTTGGCCAGTGCAGCCGGCACCGCCCCCGCCGACACCACCACCGCGGCTACCGGGCCATCGGGGTCGAGCGTCGCCAGCAAGTCGGCGATGGTTGTCGCCTCCCCGGCGAGGATGTTCTGGGCGTCGACCACCTCCACTCCCGATGCGTTTCCGAAGAGCGAGGTCGACTGGAGGGCGGGGATGAGCGGCTCGAGCTCGTGGCGGAGCGATGCCCCGTCGATGCTCCCCTCGCTCCCCCCCTTCCGGGGACATCGACGCGCACCACGTCCTCCGGGGCCACCGAGTACTGCCGAAAGAAGGCCGCAGCGCGCTCCAGCATCTCCTGACGCTCCCCGGCACCGGCATCTGCCGGTCCCTTGACGTGAAGCAGCCGGCTCAGCTCATTCTCCTTCCGAACAGCGTCACCAGCGTCATCGCTTCGGCGACATCGTGCACTCGGATGATGTCGGCGCCGTGCTCGAGGGCCAGTGTCACGTATCCAAGCGTGGCCGCGAGAGTCTGCTTGCGGGGGATGGGGACCAAGACTGGCCGTCCCAGTCGGCGCAGCTCACCGAGCCGGCGAATAACGTCGAGCTGGAGCCTGGTGTAAGCGGCGTAGTCACCCGGGTAGTTGATCGCTATCCCAGGGTCGAGCACCACGTTGGTCACGCCGGCACGCTCGAGGCTCTCGACACGAAGAGCCAATTCGCCGAATATCCGACCAGGGACGTCGCCGCTGGTGTCGAGCGGTCTCACCCGGTGCGGGTCGGTCCCGTCGATCCGCATCGCCACCCCAGCCACCCCCGTCTCGGCGAGCAACTCGACCATGGCCGGGTCGCGCAGCCCTCCCGTGTCGTTGACCAGCCTCGCTCCCTCGGCGATGGCACGTCTCGCCACCTCTGGTTTCCAGGTATCGACCGAGACCGGCAACCCCACGGCGAGGACCGCCTTCAATGCCGGTGCCAGCCGGCGCCATTCCTCTTCGGGGGTCAGCGTCGCCTCTTCGTAGTGCGACGACTGCGCGCCCAGGTCGATCAGGTCGGCGCCGGCCGAGGCGTGGCTCTCGGCCAGCCTGCCGGCCTCGGCGGGGGTGGCGGCGACTGTGTGACGGTTGCGCGATTCAGGCGAGACATTTACCACCCCCATGACAGCTGTGGTGGCCCCATCGAACTCGAGAATGCGGTCGCCGACGAGAAGCGTGACCCGAGCCTGGTCGTGATCTGCCACCACGATCGTGGAGTGTCGCAGGTCGTCGCGTCACGGTGGGCGGACGACTATGTCGCCATCCCGATCGGTCCGGACAACGCGGGCGCCCGATGCCTCGAGAGCGGCGACGACCTCCGGCGACGGGTGCCCAAAGTCGTTTGAGCCGACGCTGATCACCGCCATGTTGGCGCCGGTGCCCTCGATCCAGTCGATATCCGACGTGGCGGCTCCATGGTGGGCCACCTTGAGCACATCGGTCTCGATCGGGCCGAGCTCCTGCTGAGCGGTCGCCTCGACGTCACCGGACAGCAGCAGATCGAGCTCACCGAGCCGAGCGCCAAGCACCAGCGAGTGGTCGTTGGGCGAGGCGTAGCGTCGCAGAGGGCCTAATACCTCGAGTCCGACCCCACCCACGTCGACCTCGTGCCCCAGCGCCGGGACCGATACCACGACGCCTCGCTCGGCTGCCGCATCAGCCAGGAAGTCGAAGGTCGCTCCGCCGTCGGGGAAGCCGGGGTGCCACAGCTCGCTGACCGGGAGGCGCTCAACGACCGCCACCAGACCTGCGGCGTGATCCTCGTGGGGGTGGGAGAGCACGACCAGGTCGATCCGCCTTATCCCGTACTCGGCGAGTCGGCCCAGGACGACGCCCGGGTCGGGGCCGCCGTCTACCAGAACGACACCGCCATCCTCGCCGAGGAGGAGCATGGAATCTCCTTGGCCGACGTCCAGGAACACCGCCGCCGGGGCATTCGGCTGTCGCGTCGGGACTCCGACCGCCACGACCAGGGCTGTCGCCCCCGCCACCGCCACCATGGGGCGCCAGCTGCGACGGATGCCGAGCACCACCAGAAAGCCGGCGGCCGCCGCCCCGGCCACATCGAGTTGGGGTAGACCCGCGGCGGCGTGTGCAACCGCCAGAACCCCTCGTGCTGCTGCGATCCCCATCGCGAGGAGCGGCTCGACACCGCCCACCACCCCGGCACCCCCGACGATCGTTGCCGCGGCGACAAGAGGCGCCGCGATCAGGTTGGAGACCGGGCCGGCCAACGGCACCTCGCCGACCGCACCGAGCAGGATTGGCGTCACCGCCACCTGGGCAGCGACGGTGACACCCAGCGCGCGCCGCCCAACCAGCGGGGGCGGAGGGCTGAGAACATCCCGGCTCCGATGAGGATCCCGACCGTCGCCGCCACCGATAGTTGAAACCCCAGGTCGGTGGAAAGACCGGGCGAGACGAGAAGCGCACCGCAAACCGCCAGGCCCAGTGCTGTCCACCCGCTCAAGGCGAACCCGGCTGCCACGGCCCACAAGCATCACAGCCGCCATCCCGGCTGCGCGCATCACCGAAGGCTCCCAACGGGTGACCGTGACGAAGAGCGCCAGCCCGACCACGCCAGCAGCAACCCTGGTCCCCACGCCGAGCGAGAGAGGAGCTACCACGACCCACCAAACCGCCAGGAACAAGGCGACATTGCTCCCCGACACGGCAACGAAATGCGATAGCCCGGCCCGGCGGAGCGCCTCCACCTCGGAATCGGCCAGCCGGCTGGTGTCACCGATCAGGAATCCGGCGAGCAGCGCTGCCGCCGGGTCATCGATGGTCCCGAGCCGGCCCGACACCCTGTCTCGAACCGCGTTTCCGGCGCGTAGCAGCGGGTTGTCGGCCGCGGCGAGTCTCTCCACTCGGTGAGCTCGGACCCTGGCGGCATAAGGACGGCCACGAGCGGTCCCAGAGCCGCCTACCACCACGCCGCTCAGCAGCGCGGTCTCGCCCACCGCCATCGCTGGTAGCTCCTCGGCACCGACAAGCAGGGGTGGCGCCGACCACATCTCCCAGCGGTCCTGAGCCCAGCGGTGCTCCGGCGCCGCCAGCATCCAATCGCCATGGAGCTCGGTCACCGGGTCGGTGACGGTGCGGACGACCAGCCTTGCCGGCCCCGGCTCGATGACTGTTTCGAGCACCGCCTCGACCGAACGGTCATAGCCCCACCCGGCGACGGCGCCGAGTACGAGAGCAGCCGCCAGCGCCACGGTGGACAGCCGGGTGCGCAGGATCGCAGCCACCACTCCAAGCGCCGCCGCTGCGGCCACCCCCCGTCCTCCGCCCACTCTCCCCGCCACAACTCCAACCCAGGTGAAGGCCGCCGCCCCCAACGCCCAGCGGGCCGCCGGATCGGGTAGACCGAGACGGCGAGGCTCAGGGGACGACGGCGGCGTCACGAAGAGTGGCCAGCCGCGCTTCTCCGATCCCCGGCACATCGAGCAGATCCTCGATAGACCCGAATGGACCGTTTGTCTCACGGTGAGCGACGATCCGCTCCGCCAGCACGGGCCCCACCCCGGGCAGCTCCTCGAGCTCGGCCACGTCGGCTTGATTGAGATCGACCAGTCCCCCATCCAGTGCAGGGGTGGTGGCCGTTGGCTGCCCCGGGGCGCCGGACCGCGGCACTATCACCTGCTGACCGTCGGCCACCGGCGCCGCCAGGTTGAGCAGCTCGAGGTCGGCGGACCCGAGCGCTCCGCCCGCTGCCGCCACCGCGTCGGCGACCCGGCTGTCCGCAGGGAGCACCACCACACCGGGACGGGCCACCGGCCCGGAAACATGTACCACCAA
Source organism: uncultured Actinomycetes bacterium (assembly GCA_963780745.1). Classification (GTDB taxonomy): domain Bacteria; phylum Actinomycetota; class Acidimicrobiia; order Spongiisociales; family DATADW01; genus DATADW01. Next base: position 109,587 of record CAWACT010000007.1, read on the forward strand.
GAGATCGACGGCCTGCTCCTCGTTGACGGCGCTCACCTCCGGATCTTCGGGCGGTGCCTGCTCCGCCGCAGTGTCGAACTCGGGCTCAGGCGGGGGCCGGCCCCACCACCAGATCCCGGCTGCGGCCGCCGCAGCCACGGTGCTCGCAACGACCAACCTCCAGCGTGCCACGGTCTCCACCTCTCCTGTAACCGGGCCCGCACGCACCGCCGGTGTGATTGGTACCACCCGGCACCGACAGTTTGAAGGGTGTTCGCTGGGCTGCCGTCTGCCGTCTGCCGTCTGCCGTCTAGCTTCAGACGAATGGACGCCTACCGAATCGACCAGGGCACAAAGGTCATCCTCGACGACCGGATGGCCGACGACACCGGGGAGTTCAGCTCAAAGTCCGAGGCCAAGAAGGAGACAGGCCCGCTCAACGAACGTCTCCAGGACCTTCAGGAACTGCTCTGGGCCGAGCACCAGCACCGGGTCCTGCTCGTGCTCCAGGGAATGGACGCCATCGGGCAAGGACAGCGCGGTCCGCCATGTCTTCTCCGGGGTCAACCCGGCGGGGGTGAAGGTCATCTCGTTCAAGGCCCCTACTCCCGAGGAGTTGGCCCACGACTACCTGTGGCGGATCCACCGCCACGTGCCCGGAGACGGCGAGATCGCCATCTTCAACCGCAGCCACTACGAGGACGTTGGAGTGGTCAGGGTGAAGCAACTCGTCCCGGAATCGGTGTGGCGGCCCAGGTTCGAACAGATCAACGCCTTCGAGAAGATGCTCGTCCGAGGAGGGCACCACCCTCCTCAAGTTCTTCCTCCACATCTCGAAGGACGAGCAGCGGAAACAGCTACAAGAGCGCATCGACGACCCGACCAAGCGCTGGAAGTTCAACACAGGCGATCTGGCAGAGCGTGCCCGCTGGGACGATTACATGGCGGCATACGGGGAGGCAATCAGCACCACCAGCACACCGTGGGCGCCGTGGTACGTGGTCCCGACCAACCACCGCTGGTACCGGGACTACGTGCTCTCCTCGGTCATTGTGGCGACGCTCGACGGGCTCAAGATGTCCTATCCCGAGCCATTGGAGGAGCTCGAAGGCGTCGTCATAAAGTGACTCCTTCGGTACCGTTGGGTCGTGATATCACGCTCGCTCGCCATCAGGCTGCGCGACGCCGGATTGGAGTGGGCACCTCAGCCGCACGACGTGTTCGCCATCCCCGATCGCGACCTCGACGATCGTCTCTTCGTGGTCGCCGACCTCTCTACCGAGATCACCGAGATCGCCGGGCTGCGCACCATCACCTTCAACGGTGTGGTCGAATGGTCGCTCGACTGGATTCTCGGGGAGGACGTTGTGTGGATGCCGTCCGAGGCTCAGTTGCGCGAGCGGGTGGGGGCCAACCTGGTGGCGCTGGAGCGGATCTCCGATGGCTACCGGTGCACCATCAGCAACGGGTCGGAGCTGAGGCGTTTTGATGCGATGGAGGCGGCCAATGCCTATGCCGCCGCCCTGATCGAGTTGCTCGAGACGACCTGATCAGCTCCACCCGCCGAGCCGACGCGCCTCGTCCTCCTGCGGTATCGACATGTAGGCCTCCTGGTGGGAGAGGCCCCTCAACCGCCCGGCCGCGTATGCGCCGAGATAGCGTCGGAGAAATCGGACCCGCCCCATTCGACGCCACTGCCGGATGTGGACTAGCTCGTGGAAGAGCAGACCTGGGGGCAGCCGGCCCGGGGCCAGGAGGTCGGGGCGCACCCAGATCACACCGGCCATCGCCATCGCCGCCGTCGACCGCCCCCATACTGCGCGAACCGCTGGTGGCGCCGGTCTAACCGCTACCTCGTACGGCTCCACTCCGGGGAGCCGCCGCCGCACATCGGCGATGTCGACGCCCGCGGCGCGCAACAGCGAACCCGCGGTGCGGGTCTTGCCCCGATCGCTCGGCCGATCCTGTCTGAACGCCATGCCAGCCGTCCGATGTCTTGCCTTGGTTTGGCTCAGTCGACCACGAAGTTGATCAGGTTCGGCGGACGGACCACCACCGAGCGCTCGTTGCCGTTGTCGAGCCATCGCCTCACCTGCGGTGCGTCCCGGGCCAGCCGCTCGACCTCCGCCGCCGTCACCGTGGTGGGCACCTCGATGCGATGACGGACTTTTCCGTTCACCTGGACGACGAGGGTGACCGAAGTCTCTGCCGCCAGCGTCTCGTCCCATGAGGGCCACGACTCGAGCGCCAGCATGGTGTCATGGCCGCGCCGCTCCCAAAGCTCGTGCGAGACGTGCGGCGCCATCGGCGCCAGCATCCGTATCAGCATGTCGAATACCGCATCGAAGGACTCCCGGGCCAAACCCTCCGCGGAGCGCAGCCTGGCGCCGATGGAGTTCGACAGCTCCATCAGGGACGCCACCGCGGTGTTGAAAGAGAAGCGGTCGATGTCCTCGGTCACCTTCCGCACCGTGCGGTGCGCCTCGGCCAGCAAGCTCCCGGTCGGACCCGATCGGCGCCCGGTCCACCAGCTCTCCGACCTCCTCGGAACCCATCCTCCATACCCGGTCGAGAAACCGGCTGGTCCCGTCGATACCCGATTCGTTCCACTCGGCGTCGTCGGTCGGCGGGCCGATGAAGTACTCGATAGAGCCTGATGGCGTCCGCCCCGTACCGCTGGTAGAAGGCGTCGGGGGCGACCACGTTGCCCTTGGACTTCGACATCGCCTTCCCTCCCAAGGTGAGCATCCCCTGGGTGAAGAGGCGGGCGAAGGGCTCCTCGACCGTCACCAGCCCATCGTCGTGGAGGACCTTGGTGATGAACCTGGCGTAGAGCAGGTGGAGCACGGCGTGCTCCACACCACCGATGTACTGGTCGACCGGCATCCAGTAGGCGGCCCGATCGGGCGAGAAGATGGCCTCGGTGTTGCCAGGGTCGGTGTATCGGAGGAAGTACCACGACGAGTCGACAAAGGTGTCCATGGTGTCGGTCTCGCGCCGCGCCGGACCACCACACCGAGGACAGTCGACATCGACGAAGCTCGACACCGCCGCCAGCGGCGACTGCCCCTTCGGGGTGTAGTCCTCGACATCGGGGAGGACGACCGGGAGGTCCTCGTCCGGGACGGGGACGAGCCCGCACGTCGGGCAAGTGACTATCGGTATCGGGCATCCCCAATAGCGCTGCCGGCTGATCAGCCAGTCGCGCAGCCGGTACTGCACCGTGGCGTAGCCCAGCCCTCGATCCTCGAACCAGGCGATGATCCGCTTCTTGGCATCTGCCATCCACAGGCCGTCGAGGAACCCAGAGTTGATCGCCGGCCCGTCATCCAAGTAGGCCTGGCCCGCCCAGTCGTCGGGCGGTTGCACGGTGCGGATGATCTCCAACCCGTGGTCCTCGGCGAATTCCCAGTCGCGCTGGTCCTGACCGGGGACCGCCATGATCGCCCCGGTCCCGTAGGTCATCAGCACGTAGTCGGCCACGAAGATCGGCACCTCGCGACCGTTGACGGGGTTGACGGCATGGCGACCGATGAACACGCCGGTCTTGCCCCCTTCGGCCATCCGCTCGATCTCGGTCGCCTTGCGCGCCGCTGCGGCGTACCGCCCGACCTCCTCCTCGTACTCGGTCCCCGCGACCAGCTCGCTGACCAGAGGGTGCTCGGGGGCGAGCACGGCGAAAGTCATCCCGAACACGGTGTCGGGCCTGGTGGTGAAGACCTCGAAGCCTTGCCCGGTCCCGGCGACCTCCATCGTGAAAGTCAGGCCCTCGGAGCGGCCGATCCAGTTCTCCTGCATGGTGCGGACCCGGTCGGGCCACTCGTCTAGCTGATCGAGGTCGTCCAGCAGCCGGTCGGCGTAATCGGTGATGCGGAAGAACCACTGCTCGAGATCGCGCTTCTCCACTTCGTGGCCGCACCGCTCGCACCGGCCGTCAACCACCTGCTCGTTCGCCAGCACCGTCTGGTCGTTGGGGCACCAGTTGACCGGTGACTTCTTCTTGTAGGCGAGGCCTCGCTCGAACAGCCGAAGGAACAGCCACTGGTCCCATCGGTAGTACTCCGGGGTGTGGCTGGCCAGCTCGCGGTCCCAGTCGTACACCGCACCGAGACGGCGCAGTTGCGCCTTCATCCGGGCGATCTGCTCCTCGGTGAAGACGCGGGGTGGATGCCGGTCTGGATTGCAGCGTTCTCGGCGGGCAGACCGAAGGAGTCCCACCCCATCGGCGCCAGCACGTTGAACCCCTGCATTCGGCGGTATCGGGTGAGCAGGTCGAGGTATCCGTAGTTGCGCAGATGCCCCATGTGGAGATCGCCCGAGGGATACGGGTACATCTGCACGTTGTAGAACTTGGTCCGCTCTGGGTCTTCGGTGACGTAGAACGTCCTCTCCGACTCCCAACGGTCCTGCCACTTCTTCTCTATGGCGGTGACGTCGTACGCCGGCACCATTCAGCTCCTGGATACAGAGCCGGACAGGGTAATGAGGAGACGGCCGACGGCAGACGGCAGTTTCTTTCCGTCTCCCCGGAGGAGCCGGGGATCGGCTCCCCCTCCCGGTGAGGGAGGGGGTTGGGGGGAGGGTGATTGCTCCGGCTCGCCCCGAATCACCCCCTCCGCTCGCTCCGCTCGCGCACTCCCCCTCACCGGGGGAGGCATGTGGGTCGGGGGCTGCCGAGCCTCGAGCGGTGCTCGCACTACCACCTACCACTACCTCCTAGAACTCTTGCCACCAGGAACAATCGACGGAACGGGTACAGGGTCGTCCCATCGGGACGTTGCGGGTGAACCCCACGCAGGTTCTCTCCGACCTCATTGAGGAACTCCTCGTGCTGCTCGAGTGGGAGGGCATCGAGGAGCGGGACGAGGAGCGTCGCCCGCAGCCAGTTGAGCACCGGGTCGTCCCCTTCGAGCAGGTGGAAGTACTCGGTTTCCCAGAGGTCGATCGAGTCGACCAGCGGCCCGACCAGATCGAGGTAAACGGCAGGCTCAGACACCGGGTCCTTGCGCGTGACACCCTCGAGCAGCCCCGACCAGCGCGGCGAGGCGGCAACCTCGCTCACCGCCACGTGCGATGGCGAGTGGTAGTTGCGCGGCATCTGCACTGCCAGCACGCCGCCGGGGGCAACCCAGGACACGACCCGAGGTAAGAGGCGCTCATGGTGGTCGAGCCATTGGAGGGTGGCGTTGCTGAAAACCACGTCTCCCGGCCGGTCCGGTTCCCAGGTCGCCAGATCGCCGAGGCACGAACGACGCGCCCGCCACCCGGCCCCGTGCCTCGCCGAGCATCGCTTCGGAGCGGTCGACCCCCACCACGGCCGCTCCCGGCCAGCGCTCGATGAGTAGGGCGGTGCTGTTGCCGGGACCACACCCGAGGTCATACACAATCGCCGGTTCGACGGCCGGCACCCGATCGAGCAGGTCGATAGCGGGTCGGGTGCGGGGACCGCCGAAGCGCAGATAGCTGGTTGGGTCCCAGGGCACCGCCGTAGGCTATTCGGCGGTTCTCGGTGGCATCGACGCGCCTGCTGTCGCTAACGTCCGCGCCACGTGTTTGCTCCTGGGGCCGATCCGGCGTCCGCCGCCATCGCCTCGGTGCGCACGCCGGAGGAGCCGCCGGCGCACCCTTGACGGGCGATCGAAGCGGCAGGGACGAGAGGACGGGAATGAACTTGTACGTAGGAGGGATCCCCTTCGCCTTCAGCGATGACGACCTGGAGCGTCTCTTCTCGGCACACGGGACGGTGACGTCGGCGCAGGTGATCCTCGATCGGGACACGGGGCGCTCCCGCGGGTTCGGTTTCGTTGAGATGGCGAACGACGACGAGGCCCGTCAGGCCATCCAGGAGCTCGATGGATCAAGTGCCGGTGGGCGCCGGATCACGGTCAACGAGGCGCGGCCCCGCTCTGGGGGCGGGTCCCGGCCCCGCGATGGCGGTGGTGGGAGTTCTTGGGGTGGCGGTTCGGGCGGGGGTTACCAGGGCCGAAGCTGACCGCCAGGTTGGCCACATCCCCAATATTTCGGGCGTGCGAACAGCACGCGACCATCCTGGCTGGGTACCGTTCCGATCGGTTGTGGCGAACGCGCCACCACCTGCCGGGAAGGTAACTGCATTGGAGGCATTCATGCGACGATTCCGATGGCTGGCGCTGCTGGCGGTTCTCGCCGTGGTCGCCGGCGCATGTGGCGGCGGCACCACCGCTACCACGGCTGGGGCCGACACCACGGCTGCTGCCGACACCACTGCCGCAGCCGAGACCACGGTGGCCACCGAGACGACAGGCGCCACCGAAACGACAGGCGCCACCGAAACAACCGCTACGGCGGGAGCAGCCGAGGTGCGCGCCCCGGACTGCGACTACGGGGGCAAGATCGAGTCGGTGACGGCACCCGATCCGCTCACCGTTGTGTTCTCGATGTGCAGCCCGGTGCCCGCCTTTCAGCAGATCATCGCCTTCACCCCGTTCGGGATGCAGCCGTCCGAGCATCTCGAAGCCACCGGCGGTGCTCCGCTCGATAACCCGATCGGTACGGGTCCGTTCAGCCTGGGCGCCTGGAACCGGGGCTCGGACATCGTCTTCGAGGCCAACGACAGCTACTGGGGCGACCCGGTGCCCTACGAGTCGCTGGTGTTCCGCTGGTCCGCCGAAAGCCCGGCCCGGGTACTCGAGCTCCAGTCGGGGAACGCAGACTACGTCTCGGATCTGCTCAGGGCGGACGCTGAGTCGGTTGCCACGGATTCGAACCTTCAGCTCTTGCCCACGCTCAACCCCAACACCTTCTATCTGGGTATCGCAACCAATGACCTCGAGGGAACCCCATACGAGCCGTTCGACAACCTGATGGTGCGACAGGCGCTGGCCATGGGGATCGACCGCCAGAGGATCGTGGACAACTTCAACCTGGAAGGGTCCGAGGTGGCGTCGCACTTCACCCCGTGCGCCATCGAGAACGGCTGCGAAGGTGATGAGTGGTACGAGTTCGACCCCGAAGCTGCTAGGGGCCTTTTGGCGGATGCCGGGGTGGAGGAGGGGTTCGAGACCACCATCTTCTTCCGTGCCGAGGCGCGGGTCTATCTCCCCGAGCCGACGGCGGTGGCCAACGAGCTGGCCCAGCAGCTCAGCGAGAACCTGGGCTGGAACGTCTCGGCGCAGGTGGTCGAATCGGGCGAGTTCATCGAGACGGCGACGGCCGACGTCGGCTACCCCTTGTACATGCTGGGATGGGGTGCCGACTACCCACACATCACCAACTTCCTCGACTTCCACTTTGGCGAGGCCAACCCGCAGTTCGGGACGGCCCACCCTGAGATCTACGAGCCGTTGGTGGAGGCGTCGGCCATCTCGGACCCGGCGGAGGCAGCACCGCTGTACGAGCAGGCCAACAACGCCATCAAGGAACTGGTGCCGGTGGTGCCCATCTCACACGGCACCGCAGCCTCGGCAGCCAGCGCCAGCCTGGAGGGCGCGGCCAGCCCCAACTTCGGTGCACCCCAGTTCCAGTTCATGAACCCGGGGAAGGACACCCTGGTTTATGTCCAGGCGGGTGAGCCGATCAGCCTGTACTGCAGCGACGAGACAGACGGCGAGTCGCTCGCCGCCTGCCAGCAGGTTGTCGAGCCGCTGCTCGGCTACGACCTCGAGGGCAATGTGATACCCAAGCTGGCCACAGCGTGCGAGACCAACGAGGACGGCACCGAGTGGACCTGCACCCTGCGCGAGGGCGTCACCTTCCACGACGGGAGCGACTTCGACTCGGCCGATGTCATCACATCGTTCGGCGCCGGCATCGATGCCGAAAACCCACTCCACGTGGGCAACTCGGGGGCGTTCGAGTACTACAGCTATCTCTGGGACAGCCTGATCAACCCGCCGCCGGCGGAGGGCTGACCTGGCCTGGGGGAGGGGGGAGCTTGCTCCCCCCTCTCTCACGCTGACGATGGCCACCGACGAGCGATCACCTGAGTGATCACCTACGTCGCCAGGCGGCTTCTCTACGCCATCCCGGTGTTGATCGGGATTGTGCTGGTGGTTTTCCTTCTCGTCCGAGCGGTACCTGGCGACCCGTGCCGAGCCATGCTCGGCGAGCGCGCCACCGAAGAGGCCTGCCAGGCGTTCGACGAGGCCAACGGTCTCAACGAGCCGGTGTGGGTGCAGATGGGGATCTACCTAGGCAACCTGCTCACCGGCGACTTAGGAGAATCGATCCGCTTCTCCCGCCCGGTGAGCGAGATCTTGATCGAGCGTTTACCTCTCACCATCGAGCTTGCGATCGCTGCGCTCTCTATAGCCCTCATCGTCGGCGTCCCGCTCGGAATCGCTGCTGCAATGCGGCACAACACGTCGGTGGACGTGGGGACGATGGCTGTGGCGAATGTCGGGGTGTCGATGCCGGTGTTCTGGCTCGGTCTGATGCTCGCTTACCTCTTCGCCCTTGTATTGAAAGACACTCCTTTCGCCCTGCCACCCTCGGGCCGGCTCGACCCGGGTGTCAGCTCGGTGCCCTTCTATGAGGTGTGGGGCTGGGAACTCGAGCCGAACACGTTCGGCTCCAATGTCGCCATCTTCTTGTCCAACTTCTATGTCCTCAACGCCTTGGTGACCGGTCAGTGGGAGGTCTTCTGGGATGCGGTCCAGCACCTGATCCTCCCCGCCCTTGCGCTCGCGACGATCCCCATGGCGATCATCGCCCGGATCACCCGCTCCTCGCTGCTCGAGGTGATGGGTTCGGACTACATCCGGACCGCCCGGGCCAAGGGGGGCGCGGAGCGGAGAGTCGTCGTCCACCATGGCTTGCGCAACGCGCTTCTGCCCGTGGTGACGATCGGCGGGCTCCAGTTGGGGCTGCTCCTCGGTGGCGCTGTCCTCACCGAGACAGTCTTCGCACTCGCCGGCGTGGGCAGCGCCCTGGTGGACGCCATCTTCTCGCGCGACTTCCCGGTAATTCAGGGGTTCACGCTGGTGATCGCCTTCACCTTCGTGATCGTCAACCTGGCAGTGGACGTCTCCTACGCCTACCTCGATCCCCGGATCCGGCACGGATGAGCGCCTCGCACCGCTCGCAGACGGCAGACGGCAGGCGGAATCCATTCCGTCCCCCCGCAGGGGGGAAGGGACCCGCCGCGGAGCGGCGGGTAGGGGGGCTATCGAACCTCCCAACTGAGCGGGCGCGATCGAAGCGAGCGTCATGACTGATCCGAGGTTCCACACGGTTGACCACGCCGGCACCATGGACCCCATCGAGCAGATGGCCGAGGAGGGCGGTCTCATCGGCCCACCGACGTCCACATGGCGGACAGCGGGGAGACGGCTCTTGCGGCGCAAGACCGGGGTTGCTGGGCTGATCATCATCGGCTTCCTGGTCTTGGTGGCCATCTTCGCCCCGTTGCTGGCGCCGTACGACCCCGAGATTGGTCTACTCGGCGTGGAGGGCGAGGAGAGACGCTCCGCGCCGTGCATCCACCTGTTCGGGTGTCCCGAGGACCAACCGCAGCACATCATGGGGCTCGACAGCAATGCCCGTGATGTCTTCTCCCGGATCGTCTACGGATCCCGGGTCAGCCTGACCATCGGGATCACCACCGTCACCGCGGCGGTGCTGGTCGGGGCGGTGCTCGGTGCCATGGCCGGTTTCTGGGGTAGGTGGCTGGACAATTCGGTGATGCGTGTGATGGATGTGGTTCTCGGGTTTCCCGCACTGCTGCTCGCCATCGCAATCGTGGCGGTGCTCGGCCCCGGCCTGACAAACGCCCTGCTGGCAATCGCCATCGTGTCTATCCCGGCATACGCCCGGGTGATGCGCGCCTCCGTCCTCCAGATCAAGGAGCTCGACTTCGTGGCCGCCTCCAAGGCGCTGGGAGCATCGAACAGCAGGATCCTCCTCACCAGGGTGGTTCCCAACGCGCTCACTCCCTTGGTGGTGCTGTCGACCCTGGGGATCGCCGCCGCCATCCTCGAGGCAGCCGGCCTGTCGTTCCTCGGTCTCGGGGCACAGCCCCCCACCCCGGAATGGGGCACGATGCTGGGCGAGGAGCGCAACCAGGTGTTCTCCGCGCCCCATCTGGTCATCTTCCCCGGGGTTGCCATCATGCTCACCGTGCTCGGGTTCAACCTGTTGGGCGATGGGCTACGCGACGCACTCGATCCGAGGCTCAATGAATAAGGCGGAAGACGGAAGACGGAAGACGGAAGAACCGGAGATCATCTTTTGGAGATCTCTGATCTGCGGACGCACTTCTTCACGCACCATGGAGTGGTCAAGGCAGTGGACGGCGTCGACCTGCACGTCGATCGAGGCGAGGTGCTCGGTCTGGTTGGTGAGTCAGGCTGTGGGAAGTCGGTCACATCGCTTTCGATCATGGGGTTGGTACCCCGTCCCGGGAAGATCGTTTCCGGCCGCATCACGTTCGACGGGCGCGACCTGACCAGCATGTCGCGCGACGAGATGGTCAAGCTGAGGGGCGACCGGATTTCGATGATCTTCCAGCAGCCGACTTCTTCGCTCAACCCGGTGCACCAGGTCGGCGGACAGATCGCCGAGGTCTACGAAATCCATCGGAACGTAGCGGACAAGGTTGGTAAGCAGAAGGCGGTGACGATGCTCACCAAGGTGGGGATCCCTGATCCGGGGAGACGCGCCCGCCACTATCCCCACGAGATGTCGGGTGGGATGGCACAGCGAGTGATGATCGCCATGGCGCTGGCGCTCGAGCCGGAGCTGCTGATTGCCGACGAGCCGACGACGGCGCTCGACGTGACCATCCAAGCTCAGATCCTCGATCTGATGCGCGACCTGCAACGGGACTCGGGCACCGCGGTCATACTCATCACCCACGACCTGGGTCTGGTGGCCGAGATGGCCGATCGGGTGGCCGTCATGTACGCCGGACAGGTTGTCGAGGAGACCGACGTCCGCACGCTGTTCCGCCACCCAAAGCACCCCTATACCCAGGGGCTGATCGGGTCGATTCCCACTTTGGGCCAGGTCAAGGATCTGCTCGAGGTGATACCCGGTGTGGTGCCCACCCTGATCGACCTGCAGCCAGGGTGCCGCTTTGCCGGAAGATGCCGCGCCCGGGTCGAGCACGGGCTCGAGGTATGTACCAGGCTCGACCCGGAGTTGCTCCCCATCGAGGAGGACCATCTCGTTCGCTGCTTCCTCTATCACAACCCCGAGGGTGACGAACTCGCTCCGCTGAGCTCGCTTCGCTCGCGGACGGAAGACGGAAGACGGAAGACGGAAGGAAGAAAAGAGGAGGACGAGGGGATCGCCGATGGCTGAGCCGCTCATCCAAATCAGGGGGGTGCGCAAGGACTTCCCGGTGAGGTCGGGGATCCTGCAGCGCACCGTCGGGTGGGTCCAGGCCGTGGCGGGCATCGACCTCGACATCCACCGGGGCGAGGTTGTCGGGTTGGTGGGCGAGTCGGGGTGCGGCAAGAGCACCCTGGGGCGCATGTTGGTCCGGCTGCTCGAGCCGTCCGCCGGCACCATTGCCTTCGACGGGACCGATATCTCCCATCTGAAGGGCGACCAGCTGGAGCCGTTCCGCCGCAGCGCCCAGATGATCTTCCAGGATCCGTTCTCGTCGCTCGACCCGCGTGCCCCCGTGGGCAAGTCAATCGCAGAAGGGCTGCGTATCCATGGGATCGGAGACGCCGACGAGCGACACGCCCGAGTCTGCGAGATGCTCGACCTGGTCGGGCTGAGTCCGCAACACGCCTCGCGCTTTCCCCACGAGTTCAGCGGTGGCCAGCGTCAGCGAATCGGTATAGCCCGCTCCCTCATTCTGAAGCCGGCGTTCGTGGTGGCCGACGAGCCGGTGTCGGCGCTCGACGTTTCGGTGCAGGCGCAGGTACTCAACCTGCTCAAGGAACTCCAAGGAGAGCTTCACCTGACCCTGCTCTTCGTCGCCCATAACCTGGCGGTGGTGGAGCACATCTCCGACCGGGTGGCCGTGATGTACCTGGGGCAGATCGTCGAGCTCACCGACCGGGAGACCATCTACCGCCAGCCGCTCCATCCCTACACCGAGGCGCTCCTCGCCGCCATTCCGGTGCCCGATCCCGACCGCCCACGCACCAGGCATTTGATCGAGGGCGAGATCCCGAGCCCGCTGAATCCCCCCACGGGGTGTCGCTTCCACACCCGGTGCCCCATCGCCGTCGAAGGGGTTTGCGATGTCGAGGAGCCGATGCTGCGAGCGCGCCATCCGGGCGGCGGTCATCTCGCCTCGTGCCACCTGCGCACCGGCGAGTACCGCCATCTCGACCGGGCCACCGCGGCCGGCACCGGTTCGTAATTCGCAGCTGGGTCAACCGGACCCGGCCACCACCCCGCACATGTCCACCATCCGCGCCGAGTAACCCCATTCGTTGTCGTACCAGGCGATCACCTTGACCACCCTGCCGGCGAGGACCATGGTCGAAGCGGCATCTATCACCGATGAATGCGGGTCCCCGATGATGTCGCGCGATACGAGCTCTTCGTCGCTGACACGCAGAACCCCGTTCATAGGCCCTTCGGCCGCATCGGCCAGCGCCTGGTTCACGTCGTCGATGGTGACATCGGTCTGCAACGCCGCCACGGCGTCAACCACCGATCCGTCCTCGATGGGGATCCGGAAGGCCATGCCGTCGCACTTCCCGGCCAGTTCGGGGACGATCTCCGCCGTAGCCTGCGCCGCCCCGGTGCTCGTCGGGATGATGGAGAGCGCTGCCGCTCTGCCCCTTCTCCGCTTCCGTGTTGGGGTGTCGGTGAGAGCCTGGCTCGATGTGTAGGCATGGACCGTGCTCACCATCAGATGATCGACCCCGAAGCGGTCCACCAGCACCCTCGCCACCGGTGCCAAGCAATTGGTTGTGCAGGAGGCGTTGGAGACCACATGGTGCTCATCGGGGTCATAGAGATGGTGGTTGACCTTGTAGGCGAGCATCACGTCGGCATCGCTCGACGGCGCCGAGATGACCACCTTCCGGGCGCCCGCTGCGATGTGACGCGCCGCGTCGGCGCGGGCGCGAAAGGCACCGGTGCTCTCAACCACCACGTCAACACCGAGGTCCCCCCAAGGGATCTTCTCCGGCTCGCGCTCGGAGTAGAAGGCCACCTTGTGGTCGCCCACCATGATGCTGGTGGCGTCGTTGGACACCTTTCTCGGGTACCAACCGTGGACCGAGTCGTACTTGAGCAGATAAGCCAGGTCGCCGATGTCGGCCAAGTCGTTGATCCCGGCCACCTCGAAACGCTCGTCGGCGACGAGCAGCTTGAACGTGCAGCGTCCGATGCGGCCAAACCCGTTGATGCCGATCCGGATCGGATCCATGTGAGCCTCTCTGTAGCCGGGTCCCGAAAGCTAGACCTCCTGCCAAGCGCGCCTCGAGCCGTCAAGAGGCGAAGATGGCGCCGATCGAGGAGGGCTAATGACAGTGGAGCGGGTTGGCGTCGTCGGGGCGGGTTTGATGGGGTCCGGGATCGCCGAGGTGTGCTCTCGTGCGGGACTCGACGTTGTGGTCCACGAGGTTTCCACTGCTGCTGCCGATGCGGGCCGGGCCCGGATCGAGAAGTCGCTGGGCCGCGGGGTGGAGCGGGGCAAGCTCGCCGCTGAGGACCGCGATGCCGCGCTCGGCCGGCTCAGCTTCGTGACCGACCTCGCCGCCATGTCAGACCGTCAGGTGGTGGTGGAGGCGGTCACCGAGGACGAGCAGCTCAAGCTCGAGATCTTCAGGGCCCTCGACCAGGAGGTGACCGACCCGGAGGCCCTGCTCGCCTCCAACACCTCGTCGCTCCCGATCACCCGCCTGGCCACCGCCACCTCCCGCCCGGGCCGGGTCGTCGGGCTCCACTTCTTCAACCCGGTCCCGGTGATGCGATTGGTGGAGTTGGTGAGCACGGTCCTCACCAGTCAGGAGGCGATCTCGATGGCCAACGAGTTCGCCGGAGACGTCCTCGGCAAGACCGTGATCAGGGCCAAGGACAGAGCTGGGTTCGTCGTCAACCTGCTGCTCGTCCCCTACTTGCTCGAGGGGATCCGCATGTACGAGGCCGGCTACGCCACGGCCGAAGACATCGACACCGGGATGCGGGAGGGGGCCAACCACCCGATGGGACCGCTCGAGCTGTCCGACTTCGTCGGGCTAGACACCATGAAGGCGGTGGCCGACGTCCTCTACCAGGAGTTCCACGATCCCCACTACGCGGCACCGCCGCTGCTGGTGCGGATGGTCGAGGCGGGTCTCCTAGGACGTAAGAGCGGCCGGGGCTTCTACACCTACCCGTGAACCGGTTTCTCAATTGCCGATCGACGCCCGGTCGAAGACGTTCCCGTAAGCAACCTCGAACGACTGAAACGAGTCGGGGAACCCCGAAGTGTCATGCTCGGGGCCCACCGGTATCAGCGACCAGTACAGCGTTTCCTCCAACTCGTCCCAATCTCCCTCGGCCCGTTCGATATCTGCCTCGACCCACTCGTTGCCGAGGTAGGTCACGGCATCGAGGGTCGTGCTGGTGACGTCTGACAGCTTGGTTGGGTCGACCAATCCGACGGCGCCGAGGATGAGCTTCAGCGCCTCCGCGCCCTCGGGCTTATCGCCCAGCTGCAGCTCGGATATTGCCGCGGTCACGGCGCCACCGGTGTAACCGAGGCGCACCGCGTTCGGGAAGCCCTCCTGCTGGATGCCCACGGAGTCGGTGACCACGTCCCGTTCGTTGAAGAAGTCGAGCCGGGTTCCCAGCGACGGGTCCCCTCCGGCCACCGCGGTGACGAGCAGGTTGATCCGGGCGGCTCCCTCTGGATCGGCTTCGATTGCCCCCACGTCCTGGTCGTTGGCCCGCAGGGTCTCACGCACCAGTGTGGTCAGGGCAACTCCACCATCGTCGAATCGCTGCAGCCACCAGGTGATCCCTTCTGGATCGGTGAGCACCAGGTCGAGTAGCGCCTTCTCCACCGCCTCCTGACGACCCTCGGTGAACGAGTAGTTGACGATGACATTGCTCAGGGGGCCCTCCAGGCTGTGGCCATTGGAGGCGTTGACCAGTTCCTCTTCGATCGCGCTCATCGCAGCCTTGAACACCATCCCCTTGGTGTCGGGATCGGCGAGCCCACCAACCCGGTCGAGCACCTGTTCCAGGTAGATGGTGTCGTACTCGTAGTAGATGGTGGTGGTTCCTTGTCCGCCAATGTTGCGGAAGTAGTCCCAGAAGCCAGGCTCGTCCTCTCTCTCGTGGTCGATCACCAGTGCCTCGAGGAAGGGCTCGAGCCGGTCGTTCTCTTCGAGGTCCGCCACCAACCTCTCCACCGAGGTGTCGCCCATGTTGTCGATCGCCGCGGTGACGAACGGGCGATGCGCCTGGATGTCCTCAGGGTCGGCTGCAAGCGAGGTGACGATGTCGCGGAGGTAAGTCGTCGGGGCGTTCTCGGCGATGGCGAGAGCCAGCACATCGCTCTCACCGTTCCGGACGAGATGCTCGAGCGTGGTGGCATCCTCGGTCTCGGCGATATGGACCCAGAGTTGCTCGCGGAACCCGTTTTCGATGCCGTCCCCCTCCAACATCTCGATGAGTTCGGCGGTGCTCTCGTTGGATAGGCCCGCCGGGGGCCAGATCACGTCCCACGCCTCCTCCGCATTCAGTTGAAGACGCTGGAGCACTGCGTTTGCCACATTTTCCCTATGTAGGGAAGTGCTGTACCGGTCGCTCTCAAGTGCGTCCAGGATCTGTCGGTTGTCGAGGAGGTACTGCGCCGCCTGCTGCACGGCCGGGTCGAACCCGTTGTCGGGATTGGCTGCCGCTCTCAGATCATCGATGCTGATCTCGCCGTCGGTGTGGCCGCCCTCGTGGGCGACGTCGATGGCGTCGAAGTTCTCCATGAGCACCTGCAGGTGGCCGTTCTGCTCGAGCAGGGCATCAATGTCCTCGATCGAGAACTCGTCGTCGTAGTGAAGGCTGCGATCGTCGGCTGCGATCTCGAGCGCATTGAACAGGCCGGGGTTGTCGAGCAGGTATCGGGCCGCCTGCTGCACCTCGACCGGGAAACCGTTGGCTGCGTCGGCGGCCGCCTCCAGGTCCTCCGTGCCGACCCGGTCGTCATTTCCACCGAGCCCGGCAGCCTGGTCCAGCTCATCGAAGTGATCGCGAACCACCTGTAGCGCAGTCGCCGGATCGGTCGGCAGCGACGGGGCGAGGTGCTGCATCAGGCTCACCGGGTATGCGGCGAACGGGTCGTGGGTATCGGCGAAGGAAGCCCGGTCCTCGAACACCAGCGCCCAAGCCCCGGCACCCTCGGCGGCATGGCTCAGGGCCATCACATGGCCTGCATCGCGGTCTGCCAAGGCGAGTGCCGAAGTCACCCCGGCGTAGCGGTCATTGAGCGCTTCCTTGACGGCGCGCAACCTGCCCGCGGTGGCGCGCAGGTTTTCCGAGTTCATCATCCTCGACATGTCGCCTCCCGTCAATAATCTCCCGCAAACGTGGTCTAACTCTACTAAAATCTGACTATCTTGACAAGATATAAACTATCGTTTACGGTTTCTCAGTATCGGCAACGGTCCGAAAGTCGGACCCGAGATGGCCGCCCCAAACGGGCGGAGAGAAG
Organism: uncultured Actinomycetes bacterium; assembly: GCA_963780745.1. Classification (GTDB taxonomy): domain Bacteria; phylum Actinomycetota; class Acidimicrobiia; order Spongiisociales; family DATADW01; genus DATADW01. The sequence goes on from CAWACT010000007.1 coordinate 126,151, forward strand.
GAGGACGAGATGACCGTTCGAGTGCTCGACCCCGAATACCGGGATCAGCTGGTTGGAACCGACTTCCCCACCGCCCAAGAGAGGATTGGGGACTTGATCACCCTCCTCGACACCGCTCTGGAGCGGACCGCCACCGGAGCGCAAAGCGGGGGGTGGGAAGGGCCCGACGCGATGAGCTTCAAGACCAATGTGTGGGAGAACGGCTTCAAGGTCTCGTTCACCCAGGCGATCGAGGCGTTGTCCGACACCACCGCGGTGCTCACCACCGGAACCCAGGACACCATCGACGTCACCGACCGCACCTACACGATCGGTGGAGGCGGCACGGGGGGCGCTTCGCCGGCCTGAGCCGCTCGGAGCAGCCGGAGCCCCTCGAGCGCAGCGGCCGGGGGGCTCCGACCTCTCTACCGGCATCTAGCTGGGAGGACGAGTCTTCATGGCGTCCAAGGGTGATCTGCAAGCAGCGCTGGCCTCGCTTCGGGCACAACACGAGTGTGGTGGCGGCTGCGGGACCTGTCTCTGTTGCTGCACGGCGGCGCTCGGCACCGGTCGTACCGAGCTGTCAGAAGCGCTACGTGGACCGCTGGCGGACCAGGCGGACGATTGGTATGAGCTTCACCTCTCCGGTGTGGGTCTGGCCACCGGAACCGTCACCGAGTCCATCGCATCGATCGAGGCGGAGCTCGCCGCCATCGCGGCCGAGGAGCGGCGTCAAGCCGAGGAAGAGGCGAGGAGGCTCGCCGAGGAGGAAGCGGCGCGAGGAAGCGGCGGCCGCTCCGCCGGGGATGTTCGAGTGAGCTCGCGGCTGCGCGCTCGGGTGAGACACGATGGGGGGTTCGACGATCTCGAGCTGGGTTGCGAACCGGCGGCTCGGGTGGCCGACCTTGGTGCCGCCCTCCAGGCGACACTCGGTGGTGACTGGAGTCAGGGGGTAGCCGTCGACGGGGTCCTCTACCACCCGGAGACCCCGATCTCCGAGCTCGACCTCGGAGACGGGGCGCGGCTGGGGATAGCCCCCGAGAACCAGGAGCGCCGCACTCCCCCGGTGATCGAGTTGGCCGGGATCGCCGGTGCCGACAGCGGAATGCGTCTCCTTCTCGCCCCAGGCTTATACCGCCCCCATCCCGAAGTTCCCACCGGGTTCTGCGGTGAGGCGACCACGGTGGGCGTCGCCGTAGACGGATCGGTGACCATCGACCCGGGGCCCGGGGACCAGGTGCTGCTCGACGGCCGACCCCAGCACGAACGATTTCGCTGCCCTGCTGGCGCCGCCCTCCAGGTCGGCGCGACCGTGTGGCGGGTACGCAAGGTGCAACCGTCGACGCTGGCGTCAACAGCGGCGTCGACACCGGACACCGCGTCGTTACCGGGGCCCTTCAACCGCCCGCCACGACGGCTCACGCCCGAGCCGACGGTCGATGCCGCTCTCCCCAAACGAGGCACCGAGCCTCCCAAATCAGGGGGCTTTCGCTGGACCATGATCCTGGCGCCGCTCGTGATGGGCGGGACGATGGCGATCTTCTTCAACCCCCGGTTCGCCTTGTTCTGCCTGCTCAGCCCGGTGTTGATGCTCTTCAACCTGATCGACAACCGCTTCTCGCGTCGACGGGGACTGCGCGCCAGGGAGGAGAAGTTCGCCGCCGATCTGGTGCAGTTCGACAAAGAGCTGAGCCGGTGGAGGGCGGCGTGGCTGCGCCGGCTCTGGCAGCGCCATCCATCGCTTCCCGATGTCGTTGCTGCGGCCATCGGGGGTGACACCCGGCTGTGGGAGCGGCGTCCGCACCATGACGACTTCCTCGGCCTGTGCCTTGGCTACGGCGGCGTCACCTTGCCACCGCCAATGGCACCGGAGCGGAATCCCGAACCAGAGGTTGTCGAGGCGATCGACCGGGCCCGCCACATCGAAGCCGGGCCGGTCGAGGTGCATGCTCCGTGGGGGTGCGGTGCTGGGTCTGGCCGGCCCTCGACACGCCACCATCGGCTTGATCCGGTCGCTGCTCGTCCAGACGGCCTTCCACCACGGCCCCGCCGACGTGAGGCTGGCGGTGCTGGCCCACCACGACCGAGTCTCCGAATGGCGCTGGGTCTGGTGGCTCCCCCATGTCATGGCCCGCTCCGGGCGGCGGCTTCTGGCTGCCACCGCCGCCGATGCCGATGTCGTCGTCTCCGAGCTGGAGGCCGAGACCTCGGGGCACACCCTCGTCGTGGTCGACACCGGGCACGACCCCGCCGCCTCGAGCTTTGTCGGCGCCCTTGTTGCCGGGGGGAGGGTCTCGGCAATCGCCATCGCCGAGACCCCCGACCGGCTCCCCTCGCTCTCCTCGACGGTGGTCTCCACGGATGGCGTCCGGTTGCGGGTGGAGAACCCGGGACGGGGAGAGGTGATCGAAGGGGTGACCCCGCTGCTCGCCTCGGAAGAGGTTGCCGCCGAAGTGGCTCACTCGGTGGCGGTCTTTCAAGATCCGGAGCAGAGCCGATGCTGAAGGCTCTCTCCCCGAGACCGTCGGGCTTCTCGAGCTCCTCGGTATGTCCATCCCCGACCCGGATGCGGTGGCCGGCGCCTGGCGAAGCTCGGGTTCGACGGTACGTGCCCCGATCGGCGCCGCCGCCAACCGGCCGCTCGAGATCGACTTGGTCACCGACGGGCCGCATGGGCTCCTCGCGGGGACCACCGGCGCCGGGAAGAGCGAGCTGCTGCGGACCATGGTTGTCTCTCTGGCCGCCCGGGTCGACCCCGAGCACCTCAACTACGTCCTCATCGATTACAAAGGCGGCAGCGCCGTTCGACGCCTGTGCCGCCCTCCCCCATGTGGTCGGCGTCGTCACCGACCTCGACGAGCACCTCGCCCGCCGCGCCCTCACCTGTCTCGAGGCCGAGCTGCGCCACCGGGAGCGTCTGTTACGGGAGGTCGGGGCCCAGGATCTCCCCACCTACCTGGCGCCGGCCCACCAACAGCCACTTCCCCGGCTGCTCATCGTCATCGACGAGTTCGCCGCCATGGCCAAGGAGCTGCCCGAGTTCATGGATGCTCTGGTGGACATCGCCGCCCGCGGCCGCAGCCTCGGCGTCCACCTGCTGCTGGCCACGCAGCGGCCGGCGGGGGTGATCAAGGACAACATCCGCGCCAACAGCAACCTGCGGCTCTCGCTGCGGGTGCAGAGCACCACCGACTCGAAGGACGTGATCGGCGATGCCGCCGCGGCGAACCTGCCGCGCTCACTCCCCGGAAGAGGCTATGTCCGCTTTGGGCCATCTGAGCTCGTGCCCTTCCAGACCGCCCTGTCAACCGGTGTCTCGGGGCGTGCCGGCACCGATGTCATCGTCTCGTCGGCCTCCTTCAGCCCGGAGCCACCGCCAGCGCGGCAACGCCGGGGCGCCGGATGGGCTCCCCACCGACCTGGAGCGACTCGTCGCCGCCATTGCCGGCGCCGCCGAGCGAACCAAGATGCGCCCCGCCAGAACCCCGTGGCCGGCCCCGCTTCCCGACGTCGTCGAGCTGACCGACCTGCTCGGCGGGACCGAGGAGCAGGGCGGCCTTCCAATCGCCTTGGTCGATGAGCCCGAGGAGCAGCGGGTGTCCACCTGGCGGTGGGACCCGCGACGGGGGAACCTCCTCTGCTACGGGATGCCCGGGTCGGGTGTGGATGAGTTCATCGAGACCATCGTGGTTGCCGCCGGGCTGGGGCTCCTCGACTCACCGTGCCATGCCTACGTGCTCGGGTTCGGGACTCATCGTTTCGACCATCTGGCCGATCTTCCTCACGTCGGGTCGGTGGTGGCCGCCGACGACCGGGAGCGCCAGGTCCGGCTGCTCCGCTTCCTGCGCGGCGAGTTGGAGAGAAGACGCCGCAGCGGCCACATGTCGCCAAGGCTGCTGTTGGTCATCGACGACTACGCCGGTCTGCGGGCCGCCTTCGACGGGTACAAGGACGTCCAACTGCTCGAGATGGTTGCCCGGCTGATCGCCGATGGCGCCGCCTTGGGGATCAACGTCGTGGCCTGCGGGCGCCAGGCCATGGCAATACCGCTCCGGGTTGCCGGGACGGTGGCGATCGCGGCTCGCCTTCGCCTTTGCCGACCCCATGGACGTCACCATCCTCGGGCTCCGGCTCCGCAACATCCCGACGCTCACCCACGGGCGGGCGGTGGACGCCACCACCGGGCTGATCGTCCAAGCAGCGACCGGCTGGTCGGGTGTGGCGGTGCCCGAGGTCGAGCCTCGCCCCTACCCGGTCGAGGTGATGCCCGACATCGTCGAGCGGGGCGAGATGGGCTCGGCATCCATCACCGAGGGATGCTGGCGGATACCCGTGGGGATCGGCGAGCTCGAGCTCGGCCCTGTTGATCTGTTGCTCGACATGTCGGATCACGCCCTGGTCGGCGGTGGCCCACGGACAGGGAAGAGCACCTTGATGGCGACGCTGGCCGATGCTGCCGCCAGCCTGCCCGGTGTAACCGTCACCGCCTTCGCCCCCCGGCGCAGCCCGCTGCGCGAGAGCGCAGCCCACCGCATCGTCACCGATCCCGCCGAGCTGCCTCCGCTGATCGACGAGATCCTCTCCTCGGAAGGTCTCCACCTCGTCCTGGTGGACGACGCCGATGCGGCCGACGACCCGGGGGGCTGTCTCGCCCGCCTGATTGCTGCCCGACACGAGCAGGTTCACGTTGTTGCCGCCGGGCGGTCCGACGAGCTCCGCCGCGCCTACAACCACTGGACGAGTGCGGTGCGCAAGTCGAAGGTCGGCGTCCTGCTCGACCCCGATCCAACCGACGCCGAACTGCTCGGTGTCAAGCTGCCGCCGCCCGGCCCGGGAGCGCGTCCTCCGGGACGCGGCTACTTGATCGAGTCCGGCTTCGCCCAACTGGTCCAGATCGCTCGCTGAAGGAGGACGAACATGTCGGCGCTCAAGTACCCCGAACCCGACCTCGACGCCTTCGACCTCAAGGTCGCCGACCCCGAGATCGCAGAACCACCCCCGCCACCCAAGCGCTGGCGCCGGTTGCTCGGTTTGTCCCTTGCCATCGCCGGGGGCGTCTTGCTCGGAGCCCTGCTTGCGGTTGGGCTACTGCGACCCGGGCACCGGGCCACTCGCCGCCGACACGGCCGGGCCACCCCCCGAGGTGGCCGGTTTCGCCGAGTCATACGTCCACACCTTCATCGCCTCGCAGAGCGCCGGGCAACGAGCAGGTGCTCGCCCCCTACACGCCGGCGGAGGTCGAGTGGGCGGGTGGCGCCCTCGGGGACCGACACGTGGTCGACACCACCACGGTGGGGCTCGAGCCTTCCGGCGAAGACGAGTGGCGGGTGGAGGTGGCGGCGCACGTCATGGACTTCGACCGGGAGCGCGACGGGTATCGGCGCCCGGTGGTGGAGCACTACGAGGTGGTGGTGACCATGGCCGAAGGGACGCCCACCAGCCTCTACCTCCCCGCCCGGATGCCCACGTCACAACAGCCTGCCCCCGGGCTTGCCCCCGTCCTGGAGAAGGCGGGGAGCGGCGAGATCGCTGCTGCGGCCAAGGAGTACCTCGATGCCCATTACGCCGCAATCGGCGGCTACACCGGGTTCACCATGATCGGGATCGCGGTCGAGCCCGCGGGCGAGGAGAGGTCGCGGGTCATCGTGCGGGTACGGGCAAAGCCGGTCGAGGGAGCGTCAGCGGTCCACGATCATGTCCTCGAGGCGGTCTCCGGCGAGGATGGCTGGGTGGTGGCACGACCCACTCCCTGAGGCCCCGGAGACGCCAAGGTCTCATCCTTCACCTCTCGCCCACCATGGCGGCTATGTCGAACTCGATCCGGTCTCTCTCTCCGAGAGCTCCCATAGGGCGGCGCCGTCGGCGGGCCGATCGTGCCGCTTGGGCATCCGGACCGCTACCGGCGCTCCGTGGGCGACCCACCTGAGACCGTAGAGCTCGCCGCCCCGCGCCTCAGGGTCGGTGGCGGCGCGTAACTGGGGAAGGGCGCCAACCTCAGGGAGCTGGAGCCGAACAAGGCGACAGCGCGATAAAAGAACGTCTGGCTCCAGCCCCCGCCGCTGGCGCGGTGGCTGTGGGCCTGGAGGTCGGTGGAAGAGAATCCGGGATCAACCGCCAGGCTGGCCAAACCGGCCCCGGCGGCATCGGCACGGCGCTGCAACTCCAGCGTGAACTGGAGGTTGGCCAGCTTGGATTGCCCGTAGGAGCGCCACGGCCCATACCGCTGCCTGAGGTGGGGATCGTCGGGCGACACACCCGATGAGAAGTAGCGTGCCCTGCTGCTCACGGTGACCACCCTGGGCGCGCTCCCCCGCAGCAGGAGCGGGAACAATAGGGCGGTGAGGGCGAAGTGCCCGAGATGGTTCACCCCCAGTTGCATCTCGAACCCGTCTGCGGTCTCGGCACGGGGGATCGCCATGAGCCCGGCGTTGTTGACCAGAAGGTCGATCGACCGTCGGCCCGAGGCGATGCGGTCGGCACAGGCTCGGACCGATTGGAGCGAGGCAAGGTCGAGGGGGACGACATCGAGCTTGGCGCCTGGGACGGCTGCACGGATCTCCTCCACGGCCCGCTCGGTCCTCGCCGGGTGGCGCGCCGCCATGATCACCAGCGCGCCTCTCGCCGCCAGCGCCCGGGTCGTGACCAGGCCCAGCCCACCGTTGGCGCCGGTCACAACCGCCACCCGGCCGGTCTGGTCGGGGATGTCGTCGACTGCCCACGCCATGGAGACCTCCGTGCCCTCGGATTCAAGCGGTGATTCATGGGCGCAGGCAGTGACCGGCCCGGGTACGGTCGAGGGATGACCACCATTCGACGACTCACCGATTCCTGTGTCCTGGTCACCACCGACGATCACGGCACACTGATCGACCCCGGCTTCCATACCTTCGAGTCGGGGGAGGTGGACCTCGGATCGATCGATGTCGACCGGGTGCTCATCACCCACGAGCACCGCGACCACGTCAACCCCGGGTTCGTCCGCTGGCTGATCGACCGTCGCTCCGATCTGACCGTCTACACCAATTCGGCGGTGGCGGAGTTGCTCGATGGCGAGGGCATTGCCGCCTCCACCGATACCCCACCCGGGGTCACGGTCGAAGACGTCCTCCACGAGCCTGTGCCGACCGGAGCACAACCACCCAACCGCAGCTTCACCGTGGAGAACGTCCTCACCCACCCGGGCGACAGCCATCAGCCAACGCAGACCGCCCCGATACTCGCTCTCCCCCTGATCGCCCCGTGGACGTCGTCGACTGCGGCGGTGGAATTCGCCCGCCGAATCGGTCCACGCCAGGTGATCCCCATCCACGACTACTACCTGTCAGAGGCGGGCCGGCGGGCCATCTGGACCATCGCGTCGCATGCTCTGGGCGAGATCGAACTGGTGACGCTCGACTGGGGCGAGCAGTTCACCGTGTGATCGGGCATGTCCTTCGCCCCCTACCTCCCCTACCCACCTGACCGCTACCACGGCGGTAGCGGGCGAAGTCGAGCGGGAGGTTCCGGCCCACCGATGGTCCCCACGATCTCGTCTCGCCCACAGGGTCCGCCGATTATCTGGCCAGCGGTGCCGGCACCAATGGCGATTTCGGTCTCTACCGCTGGAACATGGGGCCCACGCCCAGCGGCCCTGGGAACCACTTCCACCGCAGCATCTCCGAATCGTTCTTCGTCATCTCGGGGACGGTTCGCCTCTTCGACGGCGCCGATTGGCGCGACGGCCGGCCAGGGCGACTTCCTCTACGTGCCCCCCGGCGGGTTGCACGCCTTTCGCAACGAGTCCGGGGAGTCGGCCTCGATGCTGATCCTCTTCGTCCCCGGGGCCCCCAGAGAGGGCTACTTCGAAGGTCTGGCCGAGCTGGCCACCACCGGGAGGAAACCGACCGACGAGGAGATGGCGGAGTTCTACCTCCGCCACGACACCTTCTGGGTCTGAGCCCTCCAGAGCTCCTGTCCGCCCGCAACGCGACCAGCCTGGGGTCAGCGGGTGTCATCCGCGTCAGACACGCGCCGAAGGGGCGGCGACTGGGACCGCCCCTTCGGTACAGGTATGGCTACCTGAGGATCGGGTAGCGCTGTACCAAGCTTGTCGAGGACCAACGCCGACCAAGCCCCCAGGTGTTCCCCGCGTCGGAGAACATCAGGCCGATGAGCACGAGGGCGTACACCAGATGGTCGTCCATGAACGGGTTGTTCTCGGGGAGCAGAGCCGCCAGCCACATCAGCACCAGCAGGGTCGCGCCGCTGATGGCTGCGATCCGCATGCCGATGCCGAGGATCAACGCCAAGCCGATCCCGAGCAAACCGATCATGAAGAGCCAGTCGGCCCACATCTGGCCGGCGAAGCTCTGGAAGAACTCGGCGAACGGACCCTGGGTCCCAAAAGTGAGGAACCCCTCGGTCGGTGAGCCGCCATTGATCCAGGCCGCCGGCCCGAAGACGTCGACTGTGCCGTCCTCGGCCCGCCCTGTGGCGAAACCGAGAGCAAACGTCTTGTCGAGGAACGCCCAAAGGAAAACCCATCCCAAGCTGATCCGGGTCAGCGCCCATACATAGGCCGCCTTCGGATAGCTCTGGGTGACCGTGAGTTGGTCGCCCTCTCTGGTCCCTGTGAGAACCGCCACCGCAATCACCTTCCTTTCGACTTCGTGATTGCGCTCACAGCATCACCGGATGACCACACCGGTTTCTAGGGTCGCGAGTCGTTGCCGGTGGGGACCAAAGGCATGAGACCCGGTTGGACCAAAGACTTCAGCTACCGGGCCAATCCTCCGCCCCATGGTCGACCTCGCGTCGTGCCGCCAGCCGGGCGGCGTAGGCCGCCGCCTCGCTTCGCCTGCTCATGTCGAGCTTGGCCAGCAGGTTCGACACATAGTTCTTGACCGTCTTCTCGGCGAGGAACATCCGCTCTGCGATCTGGCGGTTGGTCATCCCGTCGGCGAGGTGGGCGAGGATGGTCCGCTCCTGGGGCGAGAGCCGGGCGAGCAGCGGGTCCTCTGGCTCGCCGTCCCGCAGCCGGCGGAAGAGGGGATCGGTCATCTCCGGGTCGAGCAACGACTCGCCGGCCCCCACCTTGCGCACCGCCTCCACCAGGGCCGGACCGTCGATCCGCTTCAGCAGGTACCCCGAGGCCCCGGCGAGGATGGCGGCGAGCAGTGCCTCCTCGTCGGCGAACGAGGTCAGGATGAGAACTCGACCTGGGGAAAGTCCGCCTTGATCTCACGGCAGGCCTCGACACCCGAGCCGTCGGGGAGTCGCACGTCGAGCACCACGACGTCGGGGCTATCGAACCCGGTGCGACGCACCGCCTCGACCGACGTGCCTGCCTCTCCGACGACCTCGATGTCGTCCTCGGCGTCGAGCAGCCCGATGAGACCTCGCCGCACCACCTCGTGATCGTCCACCACCAGCACCCGGACCATCTGATCACAGTACAGCCGGGCGGGGCGGCGCCGATGGCTGCGTCTGCGACAACGGGTACCCTCCCGCCATGGCCGCCGGGCTCACTGCCGACCAGGTCAGCCGGCTGGTCACTGCGGCGGCGAGCGTCGCCTCGGCCACCGACCTGACCTCGGCGCTGCGAGGATCGGTGGCCACCGGCCGGGATCTGACCAGCGCCCGGTACGCAGCTCTCGGGATCTTGGGGAGGCACGGGTCTCTCGTCGATTTCGTCCACATGGGGATGGACGGCGAGCACGGTCGCCCGCATCGGGCACCTCCCGGAGGGCCGCGGCGTCCTGGGCACCATCACAAGATGGGCGAGACCGTCCGCATCGACAGGATCTCCGAGCATCCCGACTCGGTCGGCTTCCCGCCGGGCCATCCGCCGATGGAGAGCTTCCTCGGGGTGCCGGTGCGGATCGGCGGCGAGGTATTCGGGAACCTCTACCTGGCGGAGAAGGACGGAGGGTTCACCGAAGACGACCAAGCCATGGTGGAGGCGATGGCGGTGATCGCCGGTGCCGCCGTCTCCACCGCGCGGCTGCAGCAGCGGCTGAGACGGGTGGCGGTAATCGAAGACCGGGAGCGCATCGCCCGCGACCTCCACGACGCCATCATCCAGGACCTGTTCGCCGTCGGCCTCGGGCTGCAGGGGATCGCCCAACGGATAGGCGAGCCCGCGGTAGCCGGACGGCTCGAGGATGCAGTGGAGACGACTCGACCTGGCGATCGCTTCGCTGCGGCGGTTCATCTTCGACCTGAAGCCGGCGGCCGAGGCGACCCTCGAGGAGGAGTTCGTGCTCTGTGCGACCGTCTCGCCGCACCGTACGGCGCCGAGATCGACCTGGAGCTCGGCCATACCCGAGCCACTGCCCCGTGGGCTGTCGGACGATGTTCTCAGGATGGTGGGCGAGGCGGTATCCAACGCCCTGCGCCATTCCGGCGTCGGCAGCGTTCAGGTCCGGGTCGAGGAAGCGCCGGGCACCGTCGCCATCACCGTCATCGATCGAGGGATGGGTTTCGACCTCTCCACGGTGAGGGGCGGCTCGGGGCTGTCCAACCTCAGGACCCGGGCCGAACTACTCGGCGGCAGCCTCAACGTGGACAGCGCACCCGGTCAGGGCATCGCGGTGAGGATCATCCTGCCCGCATGACCCCGGCATTGATCGAGTCGGCGATGCGGTCGACGAAGCCCTTGACGCTCGACTCGGCGACCCGGTGCATCAGCATTCGATCGAGCGCCCGTCCGACCGCGCCCATCGGCGGTGTGTACGAACCGCGCAACGAGAGCTGGCTGGCGTCGGGGCCGAGCGTGGCCAGCATCAGGTCGGCGTCCATCTTGGGGAAGAGCGCCGTAGGGCCCTCGGCGGTCCATGACAGCGGGATGGTCAGCCGACCCGGGCCCTTTGATCGGCGCCCCCACCGCCAGCTTGACGAATGCCGGGGCCTGGACCTGAGCGACCTCGACACCGAGCCGTGGCTCGGCGCGCCTCGCCATCGCGGTAGGCGCCCTCGGCCAAACCGTCGAGGGCGGGGAGCGCTCGCGAGCAGCCTCGGCTCGGCCACGCCAAAGGCGGCGTCGATGTCGGTGAAGTAGTAGATCAGCACCGCGCCCGCTTCCCGGCGAATCGTCCCGGTTTCGGACCGCCGAGGAGCTCACTGCCCCGCCTCCTCCACCACGAACGCGGTGACCATCCCGAACATCCCGGTGTCGCGCTCGACGTGGTTGAGGATGTGGCAGTGGAACACCCAGGTCCCCGGGTCGTCCATGTGCATCAACACCGAGAACCGCTCGCCGGGCGCGACGCTGAGCGTGTCGGCGAAGTAGGGATGATCCAGCGGGATCCCGTCCCTGGCAAACACCAGCATGGGGAACTGGTGGGGGTGCATCGGGTGCGATTGGAGCCCCTCGTTGTAGTAGTGCACCACCACCCAGTCACCGTCCTCGACGACGTATGGCTCGGTGGCCGGGAAGGACTTCCCGTTGAGGCTGAGACCAATGACCCCGGCATCGTTGAGCACCATCGGGATCTCGAGGGCGACCTCGAAGTTCTCGGGAATCTTGACACCCGAAACCGTCTGCCCATACGGGATCGGGATGTCGCCGGCGATGAAAGTGCCGAACAGACCGTTGGGGACCTGCATCTGGCCGTGGTGATGGGCGTGGTACATGGCAATCGCCGGGTGCTCGACCACGAACTCGTAGGTGAAGGTCTGCCCCGACTCGATCAACGGCTGTGTGATCGGCGCCACACCGTCCATCGAGTTGGGAACCCTGACGCCGTGCCAGTGCACGTCGGTGCCCATGGGCAGTTCGTTGTGCACCACTACCTGGACCCGGTCGCCCACATCGACCCTGATCTGGGGACCGGGCACCATCCCGTTGTATGACCAGGCGTCGACCATGACTCCCGGCTCGACCTCCCACGGCGTAACCGCCGCGGTGAGCTCGAACCTCTTGGTCCCGTCGTCGAGTACTTCTGGCTCGAGCGGCTGGTTGCCCATGCCCTCGGTCTCGGCGGGAAAGGCCATGATCGACTCGGTCATCGCCATGTCGAGGGCCGAGTAGTCCACCTCCTCGCCCGCGGTCCCGGTACCGGTCTCGTGTTCCTCGTGGGTGGCTGCGTCGCCGCCCACCACCAGACTCGGCTTCCATGCCCGGCCTCGCGATGCCCGGCGATCGAGCAGAACACCGTGTATGACCCCGCCGCAAGGTCGCCCAGATCCAAGGTCGCCGTTCCGCCGGGATCGAGATCCGGCGTTGACTCACCTCCGACCAGAACCAGGTTGTGGATCTGCGTACCCTCGTTGCTCACCTCGATCTGGACCGGGCCGGGGTCGGCCGTCAGGGTGCCCTCGATGGCGAACTCGCTCAATGCTGGCATCGACCACCGCCGCCTCGGGCTCCTCCGTGGCCGCAGCACCGGCGGGGCTCCTCAGCACGCTGACCAGCACGGCCACCGCCAGGACGGAGGTGGTGACCACCAGCACCAGGATCATCCGGTCGAAGACGCTGCTCGATGAATCGGGTCCGGCCACACGCTGCTCCCTGGTCGGTGAACACCACAGCATCGTCGGATGAGAAGCTCAGGTGGTAACTGCCGAAGGTCCTACCGGTTCGGGCCATCCGGCCGCGTGGCTGTCCAGCCCTCCCCGTGGCATGATCAGCGCAAGGAGGTGAGGCATGCACGCCTCGACGGTTCGCCCGGCTCAGCACACCGTTCATCTGGAACGACCGCTCCCGGTCGACATCGACGATGCCGTCGCTGCCATCACCGGCGAGACCGAGCGGGTGCTGACACTCGCACCGTTCACCCCTTCCGGGATCGAGATGAAGCAGACTGCGCCGCGGGGCGCTCCGTGCTCGATCCGTCTCCGTTGGGGGAGAGGGGCGAGCGATTCACCGGTGAGCTCAATGTTCGGCGAGGCTCTGACGGCTCCACAGCGCTTGCGCTCGACGGGCGGTTCGAGAGTGCTCCCGGCCGGCTCACCCCCGAGGGACCCGCCGATGCGGTGCGCGCCTTCTTTGATCAGGTGGTGCGCAGGCTCGGCAAGGTGGCCGAGCTGAGCGCTCTCGGGGCGTTCCGCTCAGCTAGTCCGGCTCACCGCTCAGCCCGCATCACTTTCGTCGTCTCGCGCCGGATCCCTCAGAGCCGACCGGGACGGGTGCGGGGGGCCCATGCCTTGCCGGATGAGCGACCACTGATCCTCCCCAGCATCACTGCCACCGCCACCGAGCCCACCGCGGTCTCCAGCGTCAGGCTCGATTCGATCACCTTGCGGTACTTGGCGTAGAGGGCATCGACCGTGCCCGCCTCGAGCGCGGCATCTGCGATCACCGAACCCGGCCCGACGGCCACGACACTCGCCCAGTCGCCGGTCTCCGAGTCGTATTCGGAGACCTCGACACATACCGGCGATCCACTCTCGATCGCCCTGAGGCGCCTGCCCGGACCGGTGCGGAACAGGAAGAGATTGCCCGAGATCACAAAGGACACCGCGGTCACGTATGGCTCGCCGTCGGCGATCACCCCGAGGTGGGCGACCTCCGCCCTCTCCAGCAGGTCCCGGGCCTCGTTCTCGGTCAACTCCTGCATTTCATGAAGGGTAAGCAGCGCCGGGTGACTGCTCTAGGGCCTTAAGTCATGGGCCAAATCATTGGAACGGCTCCGGGTGGGCGACGCATCGCCCACCCGGGACCGCCGGTGGTCAGGTAGTGACGGGTCTATCGACGTCCGGGAGTCGCTCGGCGACGTCCCTCATCCCGACCCCGATCAGCACGAAGAGCACGCCGACCAGGATTGCCATGGCGGCGGTGCCAAATGCCACTACCGAGGTGAACAGCGACGCCTGGAGGAAGGCGGCGTTCATTGCCGTCTCTCTCAGCGGATCCTCCCGGTCGAGCTGGGCGTAGTACATCCCGCCCGTCGCCTCCAAGGCGTGGGTCTCGATGACGGTTGCCTCGCAATAGGCGCTGAACGGGCCGTTGACCTCGTCACCGGCCAGGCAGGATGCGTCATCGGACACCGTGATCTGCTGCTCGCCCAGTGTCGTGCTCACCAGGATCCACGTTGCAATACCACCGATCACGAGGAGCACACCGATCACGATCGATGCTATGGATGCGGTCCTTCTCACTTTCGTCCTCCTTGTCTATTGCGTCTCGTCCGAACATCTGGCGACCCAAGTCAGCGGCAATCAGGCACTGTGTCTCCAATCGGGTGGCGACCTGCCGGTGGTGGCGGTGCCCGCCTCCCTGTCGAGAACGGACAGGGTCTCCCGGTAGATCTGGTCTGCGGTGATCAGGTCCTCGCCGATTGCGACCAATCCGAGCTTGCCATAGCGGGACAGTGCCCCCATGAGATGAAAGACGACCCCTGCCTGGCTGCTCGCCTCGAAATGAAGCCCGTTGTAGACGGCGAGGTCGATCAGATCGTCCGGTGTCATCCCCCGGTAGAAGGGGCTTTCCACGTTGTCTGAGGCGACATAGCTGCGGGGCTGGCCGGCGGCGGTGAGGTACTCACCACGCTCGAGGTCGTATGCGCCGTCGGTGAGGAACTCGAGCATCATGAACGGCAGAGTGGTCCCCCCCTTGCGCAGGTTGATCTCGAGCGCGTTGTGCTTCCAGGTTCCGTCGGCGGCTCGGGTCGATATGAAATCCACCCCGAACCTACCCAGCACCCCCAACTCGGCGAGCCGGCCGCCGACGTCGAGCGCCATTCGGTGCAGATCGTGGCGGTACTCGCCGTCGGCGGGAAAGCTGGCCCCGAGGAATACCTGGCCATTGGGACCGCCGAGGGCCTGGTCGTGGGTGGAGATCACCTCTACCTCGCCGACCGGGTTGATCCGGCACTGCACCGACGGCGAGCGCTTGTCCGGGCCATCGACAAAGGCCTCGACCACCCCTCCCATCCTGGCAAGCTTCTCCAGGTAGGGCTCCATGGACTCGCCGGTCGGCCTCGAACAGGATCCTCTCCGGCAGGCGCTCGCCGCACCCACTCGACCCAAGGCGGTGTCGGGTGCCCCGTCGAACGTGAAGAGAGCGTTCCCTTCCCCCGAGAATCCCTCGTCGAGCTTGATGACGACCGCATTCAGCGACCTGTCCCGGAGCTCCAACTCGGTGATCGGCTCCGACCAGCGTCGTCGAGGTCGCGCATGCCCCTCGCTGCCCTTCGGGGACGGTGATCCCGCACTTCGCGGAGCAATTGCCTGGCGCCGCTCTTCGAGCCGAGCCGCGACAGAGAAGGGTCGCAGGCGTACAGCGGGATGCCCAGTTGCACTGCCAGGGTCCGCTCCGCGCGGTGGCGTTGAAGCAGGTCAGGTGGGCCGACATCGGGTCGCCGATCACTTCGATCGATGCGCGACACCAGCCTCGGCCGGTCGAGGATCTTGTCGGTGAGGGCGAGCGGCGAACCGTCGGCGCAGTCGAGCAGGGTCAGTCGCTCTCGGGCGTGCCGGGCGGGCACGCCGGGGAGCAGGTGCAGGTAGTAGTCGATCACCGCAGGGTGTACCGGCTGGCTGGTGACGTAGACCAGATGGGTCCGAGGGAGACGGAGCAACATGAGCAGGCACAGCATCCGCTCCTCGTAGTGGGTGACCCCGGTGATCTTGGCCTGCACCTCGAGATCGAGCGAGAGGCTGGGCACCACCACCACCGTCCGCGGCGCCTGGCGGTCGGAGAAGATACGCCGGTACATCGGGGCCAGCCGGGCCTGGAGGTTGGCGAATGCCTCCAACTCGGCGGGCGACCCCGGTTCGATTGCTGTCCGTTCCTCGACGGAGGTCACGTCAGGCGTCCTCGATCGACCAGTTCGAGGAGTACTCCACCAGAGTCCTCATGTAGTTGGCCCGCTCGAACGAGACCGGGTCGGGAGCGTGTCGCTGACTCAGGCTCCCTTTGGCCTCCTCGATCGAACCGTACCCCCGATCGTCGAACCAGCACCGCACCTGCTCTAGCACGGCTGCAAGGTGAGCAGGGCCGTGACGGAGCAAGGCGGAGGCCATCATCGTCACATCCGCCCCGGCGAGGATGACCTTGACCACGTCGTGGCATGGTGTCGGTGGCGACCCTGGTCAGCGAGGGCCGGCCGACCCCTTGGGTTCTGCCGAAAGTCCCATAGGCAAAGCAAGGTAGCGGCGCACCGAGGGCAGGAGCGGCAGCAAGAGCAAGCTGACGCCGACCGCGCCGTACACCGCCTGCAGCCACGTCGGCTCGGGCAGGAATACCAACTCGAGCAGGATCCACACGATGTGGCCGGCGCCGATTGCAAGCGCTGCAGCCCACGACCAGTGGTAGCCGGTGCGGCTCTCGATCCAACCGAGCCATCCCCACGAAGGCCGGCGAATGACCCCGTCGGCGACAAGGAGCGAGCCGACCCCAAACCCGATTCCCAGCACCAGTCCAGGGAGCAGCCAGGTGTCGATCAGCGGGATGCCCTCGAGCCACTCCTCCGGGACCATCACCTCGCCGCCAACGCCAAAGACTATGGCGATGCCACCGGCGAGGGCGGTGATCCCTAGGAAGACGAGCAGCACGATCAGTGCCACCACGGTGCCCGGGCCGCCCCACCGAGACGCACCGGCTCATTCTTGACGGTCGTCACAAGACCTCCTCTCAGACATCTTCACCATGGGGCTAGAGACGGCGGGCAACCAGGGGCCAACGTCCCGATCAGGTCCGGGTGATTCACCGCCTAGGACAGGAGTCCTGCCCAATGCGGCACGCTCCAGCTCCCGGCCTTGTCAGGTCTCGTCGGCTTCCTGGGCCTCGGCCTTGGTGCGATGGACGGTGCCGGCTGGGTGGTGGGGCGGGGCGTAGATGGAATAGAGCTTGAGGTCGCCGGATCCGGTGTTGACCACGTTGTGCCACGTCCCGGCCGGGACAACGAGGGCGAAGTCATCACGGATCTCGTGGGTCTCGTCGACGGCTTCGGGTGTGCTCCCAAACTCGACACGCCCTTCGCCCTGCTCGATCCTCAAGAACTGATCGTTGTCGGGATGCACCTCTCGACCGATGTCCTCACCTGCCGCCAACCGCATCACCGTCAGCTGAAGATGTTCGCCGGTGAAGAGGACCGTCCGGAACGTCTCGTTGTCCACTGTTGCCCGATTGATATCGTCCACCCAACCGGTCATGGTGCTACCTCCTTCGATCAACCTGCTCACGTCACCACCGAGCCTGGAGGGGATACCGAGTGTTAGCCAGAGCCCAATGACCCGATCGATCGGCGGTGGTGCTCTCTGATGTCCAAGCGGCGCCGGGGGTGAGACCATCTCTACCCTGACGCACTCGCCCGCCACACGGCATCGTGGACGACTCCCAGTACCCGAGCCGACACCGAGGAGGCGATGATGGCGAACGACCAACACCGACCGATCGACCACGCCGGGATGGAGGTGCTGGCGGGCACCGAGTGCACGAGGCTGCTGCAAGATCACCGGGTGGGCAGGGTGGCGTTTCTCGAGGCAGGTGAGCCCTGGGTGCTTCCCGTGGTCTACCGGCTCGATGGCAATCACATCGCCTTCCGCTCTGCCGTGGGGGCCAAACTCGATCTCGCCGAGCGCGGCGACCCTATTGCCTTCGAGATCGACGGATGGGACGAGGAGTCTCGGATCGGGTGGAGCGTGCTCGTCAGAGGGATCCCGCATGCGGTCACCGACGCCGACGAGGTCGCCCGACTCGACGCTCTCGACATGGAGCAGTGGGTGCAGCGGTCCCTATCCAATGCAGTGGATCGTGATCATCCCCGATGAGATCACCGGCCGTCGCATCTCATCGCAGCAACCCACCTGAATGGCCGGTCAATCCTCGGCAAGCTGCTCGGTGAGCGCCCAGAGCACATCCTTGACGCTGGCGACTCCGACCAGCTTCTCACCGTCGGTTATCGGAAGGTGCCGGTAGCCGGTCGCCGCCATCCACATCGCCGCCTCGCTCACCTCGAGGTCGGCTTCGACGGTATCCGGGGCGGGTGTCATCCATGACTCGACGGTCTCGTTCTCCAGGTCGGCGCCGTGCGCCGCGGCGCGCAGCAGGTCGCGCTCGGTGAGTATCCCCTCCAGGGTGTCGCTGTGCCCTACCACCACCGAGCCGACGTCACCCGTGTCCATGATGATGGCCGCTTGACGAAGGTTGGCGTCGGCCGAGCACCGCACCGGCGGACGAGCGATCAGCTCACGCACTTCCATATGTCCTCCTCGATGTACCAAGTCTCGACCGGCCACGGCCGCCCAGGAAGTGAAGTAGGTCCATTCGGGGCGGGACCTTCGGGAGCCGAGCCGTGCACCAAACTCATTCTGCCCGGTCCTGGCATCGTTCGGGTACTTCGACCCTGGAAACAGGGATGGGGGGAGCCGATGGTGGTCGAAAAGAAGGGATGTGAGATGAAGGTCTTGGTGACTGCCGCCTCAAAGCACGGTGCCTCCTTGGAGATCGCAGAACGGATCCGCTCCGAACTGGAGGAGGGCGGTATCGAGGCGGTGGTGGCGGACCCAGGCGACATCGACTCGCTCGACGGAATCGGGGCGGTTGTGCTGGGCAGCGCGGTTTACGCCGGCCATTGGCTCTCTCCCGCAAAGGACTTCGTGGACCGCTTCGACGCCGCCCTGACAGCGATGCCCGTGTGGATCTTCTCCAGCGGGCCGATTGGCGATCCACCGAAACCCGATGAGGACCCGGTCGATGTCGCCGAGATCCAGCGCCGCACCGCAGCGGTGGAGCACCGGCTCTTTGCCGGCAAGCTCGACAAGAGCAAGCTGGGGTTCGCCGAGCGTGCCATCGTGGCGGCGTTGCGGGCACCGGTGGGCGATTTCCGCGACTGGGACGAGATCACCGCCTGGGCAGGTGGAATCGCCTCCGCGCTGGTCGCATCCGACACCGCTGGCTGACGACCCGCCTGCGCTTGGGTGATCACCCGAGCAGAGCCATCGCCACCCCGAAGTAGATCAGGATCGAGAGGAGATCCTGGATCACGGTGGCCAATGGCCCCGATCCAAAGGCGGGGTCGGTCCCCAGCTTCTCGAGGAGAGGGGGCAGCGACATGGCCACCGCTGTTGCCACGGCGCACGCGGCGAAGATCGAGATGGCCACCACCGCCACCACGCCCCGCTCCACCGTCAGTAGCCCGATTGGAATGAAGGCCATGGCAAGGCTGACTCCGATCAACAGACCGGTCACGAGTTCCCGTCGGAGCATCGGACGGATCGACGCGCCGATAGAGAGCCCCCGAACAACCACCACCTCCGTTTGGGTCCCGACCGCATCGGCCAGATAGACGATCGCCGGCAGGAAGAAGGCCAGCGAGATGTTGGAGGCGAGTTGCTCCTCGAATCCCGACACGATCAGCGCCGCCACCATGCTCCCCGCCAGTCCAATCAGCAGCCAGGGAAGGCGGTGGACGTAGCGACGGGCGACACGCTCCTCGGTCGCCTCCCTGAACGCTGCGGGTGTTGTCCCGGTAACCGGCGATACGGGACAAATCGCTGGAGTGCTTCTCGAGGAGCATCCCGAGCACACGGGTAGCCGGGATCAGCCCATGGAAAGATCCATTTTGATCGATGACGGCGAGGCTTCGCTCGCCGTGGGCGACCGCTTGCGCGGCGGCGTGGAAGCGGTTCATCCCCGGCCTGACCACCGGCGGGTCCGGGTCCATGATCTCTGACATCGGAGTGTCGTCTTCGGCGGCGATCAGGTCCTCCAACCGGACCATCCCGGCGATCTTCCCCTCGGAGACCACCACCAAGTCGTCGGCGGAGTCGAGCCTCGTGCCACGCAATCGTCGCCACACCTCCTCCGCCGTCTCGTCGGGCCCGGCGATGGGAACATTCTCACGACGAATTCGGCTGCACTCCTCCGGGAGACGCTGAGTTGGTGGGCATCGGGGCTCCTCGATCGGCCTGGGTCAAGCTATCGGCGAGCCGTGCCCAATCGGGTGGCCGTTCACCGCTGATCCTGATCTCGTTGGGGCGAGGGGCCAATCGCTACGTGTTGCGGGGGAACACTCCTCCGAACTCGCAAAAGTGGACATCATCGACCGACACTTCGCCGCCGAGAACGCCCATGACGTGGCCGCCACCCTCGCTACCTATACCGACGACATCATCTGGGACGATGTGACCCACCCCGACTCACCGTTCTCCGGCAAGGAGGCGGTGGGCTCGGTCTACAGCGGGATCATCGACGCCATTCCTGACGTCCATCTCGAGTCGGTGAAGCGGATAAACACCGGCAGCACCGTCATCGACGAGTCGATCCTGACCGGGCACGTCCACGGTGCCTGGGCGGGTCTGGAAGGGGGTGGCGCGCCGGTTCGGGTGAGGATCCTCCACATCTTCGAGATCCGCGACGGGCTGATCAGTTACGAGAACGCCTGGTTCAACGCCGCCGAGGTGATGCGCCAGGTCGAGGAGTGGACGGCGAACCAGTAGCGATGATTGCCGGGATACGGCGCTGGCTCCGTTCGGTGGCGCCCGAAAGGGCCACCCTGGGTAAGGATGCTCTCGCTGGGCTTTCCGGTGCGATCGGCAGCGTCCCCGATGGCATGGCCGCGGCGGTGCTCGCCGGCGTAAACCCCGTTCACGGCCTCTATGCGAGCTTCGCCGGTCGCCTCGGAGGTGGTCTCACCGCCAGCACACGGCTGATGATGATCACGACCACAAGCGCGGCAGCGCTTGCGACGGGCTCGGCTCTATCGAACGTCGACCCGGCGGACCGGACCGACGCCCTTTTCCTCGTCACGATCCTCGCCGGGGCGATGATGGTCGTCGCCGGGCTCTTCAAGCTGGGTCGGTACACCCGCTTCGTATCGCACTCGGTCATGATCGGATTTCTCACCGGCGTCTCGGTCAACATCATCTTCGGCCAGATCCCCGATCTGTTGGGTGCAGAGGCCGAAGGGACCTACTCGGTGGGGAAAGCCCTTGACGTGCTCTTCGACCCGAGCAGCATCGACCTCGCCTCGGCCCTGGTAGGCGTAGGGGCGCTAGTCCTCATCGTCGTGCTCGACCGGACGCCCGTATCGAGCTTCAGTCCGATAATCGCCCTGTTGGTGCCGACGCTGATCAGCCTCGGCGTCGAAAGTATCGCTCGGGTCGAGGACGTGGGCACCATCCCAAGCGGCTTCCCGCTGCCTGGTCTCCCCGACCTGAGCCTGCTGTCCGTCGACTTGGTGGTGGGTGCGCTCGCCATCGCAGCGATAGTCCTGGTCCAGGGAGCGGGTGTGTCAGAGTCCGCCTCGAATCGAGATGGTTCGGTGTCGAACCCGGATCAGGACTTCATCGCCCAAGGCGTGGGAAATCTCGCTTCGGGCTTCTTCAAGGGGCAGCCGGTCGGCGGATCGGTTGGTCAGACGGCGCTCAACCTCGCCGCCGGTGCCAAGACACGGTGGGCATCGATCCTCTCCGGCATCTTCATTCTGCTGATACTCGTAGTGTTCTCGGGTCTCGTCGGCGCTGTCGCCATTCCCACTTTGGCCGCCGTCTTGATCTATGCAGCCGTGAGATCGCTCCGCATCGGCGAGATCACGACGATCTTCCGCACCGGTCCCTCGTCGCAGATCGCCATAGTTACCACCTTCATCGCCACACTCTTCCTGCCCGTTGCTGCCGCCGTCGGCATCGGCGTTTCGCTCTCGCTACTCCTGCAAGTCAATCAGGAGGCCATTGATCTGAGGGTCGTCGAGCTGGTTCCCAGACCAGAGGGCAGCTACCTCGAACGACCAGCGCCCGCCCAGCTTCCCAGCCATCATGTGACGCTCCTCCTCGTTTACGGCAGCCTCATCTACGCAGGTGCCCGAACCCTGACGGCGAAACTCCCCGATCCGGTGGGGAGCGAAGCTCCGGCGGTGGTATTGCGGCTCCGAGGACGGACCCGCTTGGGATCGACGGCGATGGTCGTCCTGGCCACGTACGCCAAACGACTCGCCTCTGTCGGCGGCAGGCTCTACCTGAGCGGTGTCGATCATGAGGTCTTGGAGACAATCGGTCGGGCACGCCGGATGGACCTGACCGGACCGGTGTCGATCTTCGAAGCCACCCCGGTCATCGGAGAGTCCACAGAAGCGGCCTATCAGGCGGCAGAGACGTGGCTCGTAGGGCCGGTTGGATCGGAGAACGAGTGAAGCGAGCTGTCAACTGCTATCGGAACACGGGATCACGGCCGTAATACGAATGGGGACGATGCCCCTTGGAACCGCCTCCGCCCGAGCCTCGAACTAGGTTCGGTCGCATCGATCCGAAGGAGCAGCGATGGCAGAGTCTGTCTACAAGGTCATCGAGTTGATCGGCACGAGCGAGGAGTCGTGGGAGAAGGCCACGGCCGCCGCCATCGCCCGCGCCGGCGAGACGCTGCGCGACCTCAGGATCGCCGAGGTGAGCGAACTAGATGTGACCATCGAGAACGGCAGGGTCACCAGCTACCGGGCCAAGCTCAAGGTGTCGTTCAAGTACGAGAGCGCTTAGCACCAACCAGAAGCCGGGCGCCGATTGTCGCTGGGCGGCGCCAGAGTCATGGTTCGTCCCGATTCACCTCGGTTGCACCGCCCTCTAGGGCTGATCCCGTATCATGCACACCGGGCGATGTGCCCAGAGACCGCGGACGCTCTCATCCACGAGGGCGAAAGGAGACCTTGGATGCCTTTGCTGGACCTGTTCTGGACGATGTTGTGGTTCTTCTTGTTCTTTATCTGGATCTGGCTGCTGATCAGCATCTTCGGGGACATCTTCCGGAGCCAGGACCTCTCGGGGTGGGGCAAGGCGTTGTGGATCTTGTTCGTGATCATCCTTCCGCTGCTCGGTGTGCTCATCTACCTGATCGCTCGTGGTAAGTCGATGCAGGAGCGGGCGATGGAGGAAATGGCTGCCCGAGAAAAAGCCAACCGGGCCTACATCCAGGAGGTGAGCTCGACCGGCGCCTCGACTGCTGAGGAGCTGACCAAGCTCGCCGCACTGCGTGACCAGGGTGTCCTCACGCAGGAGGAGTTCGACTCGCAGAAGGCTGCGCTACTCGCCTGACATACGAGCACGTAATCAAGTCGGCCCGGGTCGCGAGGCCCGGGCCGATCTGCATGACCCACCGGCATGACAACGAGCCAGTCTGAGTCGATGCCTTCTCCCGATCCCGCGAAGGCCCAGCGGAGGGAGGAGCGCTGGTTCGAGCTCGTCACGGTGGTGATCCTCGCCGTGTCCGCCCTCGCCACGGCATGGAGCGGGTACCAGGCGTCGCTTTGAATGATGATCACTTGGAGCGAACCAAAGGCGTGATGCCCCAACGGGCATGCCACGACTCCTCCGGCTCGAGGCGGATGAGATCGATCCCCGAGCGGAGGGCATCGGGCGGGCACGTCATCGGCTCTATGGCAATGGACTTCCGGCGAACCGGTGGCTCGAGTGTGTCGCCGGTGAACACCATCAGGTGGCGGTAGGCGGGGTCGGCCCATAGGGAGACTTCCCGATCCCGGTTGGGCGTGCTGAGCACGGCCACGATGCTTCCGTCAGCGTCCGGAACCAGATCGGTGTAGGCGGTGTCCAGTTCGGTCGATCCGATCGGACGGCCCTCAGCGAAGTCGAACGCGGTGCCGGCCAACTCTGCGGAGCCGACCGGCAGCGCCCGCTCGTCGGTTACCAGTCGTTGTCTTGCACGAATCAACAAGTGTGCGCTGTCCACAGAGGGGGTGCCCACCGTCAGGTAGGGGTGGAAACCGAGACCGAACGGGGCAGCGGTGTCACTGTGGTTGGTGGCTTCGGTGCTCACCGTCATCCCTTGCTCGCCGAGGGAGTACTCGACCCGCAGCTCGAGAAACCACGGGTATGCCGGTTGCGGATGAAGTATGCATCCGAGAGCAACTGTGCTCTCCGTATGCGAGAACCCTTGCCACCCCAGCCAGCGGACAAGCCCGTGGATGGCATTGCCCCGCTCAGGCTCGTCGAGGGCGGCGCGACCGTCACGGCCTTCGAAGGTATACCGACCCCCGCCCAACCGGTTGGGCCAGGGTGCCAGCACCTGCCCCCGACCGCCGGTGGCGAGTTCGTCATCGGCGAAACCGTCCAACACATCTACGCCGGCGACCGTGTAAGCCCGGAGCGTCGCCCCCACCTCGGTCACGACTGCCACGTGATCGCCCCATCGGATCTCGGACTGCTCACCCGAGGGCAGATGGAAGCGATCGTCGGTTCTGGCTCGGTCTTGACTCAGGTTGCGGTCCACCAATCAGAGATGGGCTGAAGATTAGGAGGCGGTCGCCACACCCTTGCTCGATCGCGCTCAATCCTCCAAGCCCTCGAGCGCGTATGCCACGACCTCGTCGAAGCTCATAGCCGCTCCCTCGTCGAGCAAGGGCTTGGCCGAAGCTCCCCGGGACAGCAGCAGCGCGTCGATATCGACGGATCGATTGGTTCGGAAGTCCGCCATCTCGATTCCGGTCGTCTTCCTCATCACCTGGATGGCACCCTGCAAACGGAGCGCCCGGTCCTCATCGCCCTTCTTCAGCGCCAATATCGAAAGGTCGAGAAGCAGCAACGTCAGCGCCGACACATCCCGGGCCGGGAGAAACACATCCATCGCCGCCCTGATGTGGCCAACCGCCTCTTCGGTTCGGTCCAATTCCAGCAGGACCCGGCTGAGCATCCGCTCCGCCCAGCCATACTGGAAAACGTCCCCTACCTCCTGGAAGATGTCGGCCGACTCCCGGTAGAAGTCGACCGCTCGGGCCATTGAGCCATGTTCGGGGAGGGACCAAACCAAGGTGGCACGGGCCCACGAGACTCTTGCCTCCCCGACTCTGTCGCCGAGCTCTCGATAGATCTGGAGCGCTTCGACCAACATCGCTTCGGCGGCCGCGACGGCGATCGGATCGGCATCTGGGGGGAAGACCATTCCGAAGCCCGAGTTGTAGAGGGCATCAGCCACCAGCTCGGGATCGCCGATCTGTCGAGCCAATTCGAGCGCCGCCGCGTACCACTTGAAGCAGTCCTCGAACTCCGCCTTCCAGTAGGCGATGCCACCAGCAGCCTCGTAGGCCCTGCACCTCAGCCGAGCGTCGGTGGCCGGCAGTGCCAGCGTGGCGTCGGCGAGTCGCCGGCCCTCGTACAGGTATCCGCGGATCTGCCAGAAGCGCCACAGTGCCCAGAGCAGCCGGTCGGCGATAGACGCGTCCCGTGCTTCGAGCGCCCATGTGAAGGCCACCCGAATGTTGTCGTGGTCCTGCTCGAGTCGGTCGAGCCATCGGGATTGATCCGGTCCCACCAGTCGAGGCGCCGCCTCCTCAGCCATAGCCAGGTAGGCGGATGCGTGACCCATTTCCACCTGTTCCGCCTCGCCCTCTTCGTCGAGTTGCTCTCGAGCGAACTCGCGGACCGTCTCCAGCATGCGGAACCGGGGCTCCGGACCGGTTCGGCGCAACAGACTCTGATCGACGAGCAGTTCCAGGTCCGCCATCGACGACACCCCGAAGTCCTGTTCGATATTGCACACCGCCTTCACCTGCTCCAGGTCGAACCCGCCGTTGAAAGGCGCGAGGCGACGAAACAGGGACCTGGCGGATGGAGGGAGAAGTTGGTAGCTCCATGTGATGGCAGCTCGGAGCGTTTGCTGGCGAGCCGGGACATCGCGTGGGCCGCTCGAGAGCAGGGCCAGAGGGATTGCCCAGGCGGTCGACGATGGCATCCACGCTCAGCACTCGGACCCGGGCCGCCGCCAGTTCGATCGCCAGGGGCAGCCCCTCGAGGGCAGAGACGATTGCGATCACACCCGCAGAGTTCGACTCGTCGAGCGAGAACGTCGGATCTACCGCTCGGGCCCGGTCCATGAACAGAGCCACCGATTCGAAGCCCGCTGCCGCCGATGCCGGGTGTTGGACTTCGGGGTCTGGCACGGCCAACGGATCGACCGGGATCTCCTGCTCTCCATAGATCCTGAGCGGTGCCCGCGACGTCACCAAAACGTGCAACCGGGGTGCCGCGCCAAGGAGCCTCGCTACCAGTGTCCCGGCATCGAGCACCTGCTCGAAGTTGTCCAGCACAAGGAGCATCTGGAGATCCGACAGGTACTCGGCCAGACGCTCCTCGGGTGGCACCGTGGATTGACGAAGACCCAGAGCGCCGAGCACCGCCGATGCCACCAGGTCGGGATCGGTGATGGCAGCCAGAGGGACGAAGAAAGCTCCATCGCGAAACTGATCGAGCGCCTTTCCGGCAACTTCCAGCGCCAAGCGAGTCTTGCCGGTCCCACCGGGGCCTGTCAGCGTCACCAAACGACGCCCTTCCAGCAATCCCACCAGCCTGGCGATTTCTTCGGTCCGGCCCACAAACGTGCTGACCTGAGTCGGCAAGTTGTTGGGGTGGGTCTCCAGCGATCGGAGCGGAGGAAACTCCGACTCGAGCCCGTCGATCACCAATTGGAAGATGCGCTCCGGCGTGGGGAGGTCCTTGAGACGATGCAGCCCGAGATCGCGCAACTCGACGCCCTCGGGCAGGGCATGATCCAGGAGCCCTCGAGTTGCCTCGGAGACGAGCACTTGGCCCCCGTGCCCAGCGGCTGCGATCCGAGCTGTCCGGTTCACATCGAGACCCATGTAGTCGTCACCTGCGAGCGCCCCCTCGCCCGTGTGCAGTCCCATCCGCACCCTGACCGGCTCTTTGCCCGGCCACTCGTGGTCATGGATTGACCTCTGGGCCGAAACCGCTGCATCTTATCGCGCCGGAAGCGGTAGGGAACACGGCGAAGAAGGAGTCGCCTTCGGTTCGAACCGTCGTGCCGCCTGCTTTGGCGATGGCACTCCGCAAGATGGCGTCATGGTCCTCTTGGAGTCGACGGTATCCCTCGCCGAGCTCCTGCAATCGCCGGGTAGATCCTTCGATGTCGGTGAACAGAAACGTCACCGTCCCCGTCGGAAGGTCCGCTGAGCCCATCGGCGAAGTATGGCAATCAGGGACTAGCTCTCAGAAGGCGGAGCACGCAGCCGTAGCGGAAGGCGATCGACTCACGGAGCGGCGGCCAATCAGCCCTCCCCCCAACCCCCTCCCTCACCGGGAGCCAAGGGGAAGTTCCTGCCTCCCCCGGTGAGGGGGAGGCGCGAGCGGAGCGAGCGGAGGGTGACTCAGGGGCGAGCGGCGGCAATCACCCTCCCCGCAACCGCCGGTTACACGGAGAAAACGACTGGGAAGGTGGCGATCCATACTGCGGTGCCGATGAAGACGAGACAGCCGACGAGGAGCAGCGCCTTCCTCGTCCCGGCACCTCGTAGCTTGGCGCTCATCCCGGCGAAGAACAGGGCGACGGCGAACAGGACGATGGCGAGCACGTAGTTGGCTGAGGTTTGGATAAAGGTGAGAACCATGGCCGCGGTCTCCGCCGCTTCGGCGTCGGCCTGCTCGGCGTCGGCTCGGGCCGCCAATTGGTACTCCTCCATGGCGAACGGTGTCGGCGGAGCGTCGGTGCTCGTCAGCGGATCGGTGGCCAGCCAGGCGTCGAACGCCGGTTGGAACTCGGGGCGGAAGCGGGCTTGGTAGAAGTCGGCCAGCTCCGGGTCGTCGGTCTCGGTGGCGTTGACCCACTGGAAGAACATGGCGATATCGACCTGGGTCTGCGCTTGGGCGAGTCCCTGGGCACGGGCCGCCTCGATACGCAACGCGTTGACCCGGGCGGCTGCCTTGGCCTGCTCCCCGTTCCAGCGGTTGGCCTGGTAGCTGCTCCATGCGGTGGCCACCGCGGCCAACGCCAACAGCACGGTGGCGACGATCTCCACCCAGCCCGCACCCCGCTTGGGGGCGGCACTCTGCGCCGTCCCGGCCGTCACGCCGGGCTCCCCGCGGCGTCGCAGGGGACCGTCACCTCACCACCGATAACCGCCAATTGCTGATCGATGAGCAACACGGTGCGTTCCATCGCCACCGGCTGCAAGCCACCAACGTCGCCCCGGAACGGCTCATCCAAGAAAGCCAACAGCAACAGCATGGTGACGATCACCGCCACCACACTCCCGGCGTACATCCCCTGCACCCAGGCCCGCTCGCCGCTGTCGGCGAACCCGAACAGGTAGACGAGCACGATCGCCGAGATGACGAACAGAGCGATCCACAGCGGAGTGGGCATCACCCCGACGGCGCCATGGATGCGAGCCTGGCGGGCTTCCTCCCGAGTCGACGTCTGCTCCAACCACTTGCCGTAGGCCGCCTCCTCCACCGGGGAGCCCAGCTCGACACCCTGCAACGTGCCGAACATCTCCGCACCCCAGGGGTTGATGTCCTCCCCCAGCGTGCCCGCCTTCATCCTGTCCCACTCGCCGTGGATGACAAACCGGGCGTAGCAAACCAACTGGCCGGTGAGCTCCCCACCCACCCCCACTGGGAGGGCCTGGGCGGTCTGGATCTGCTGGGCGACGGTCAACGCTTCGACCTCGGCTCCCGACCGGGAGGCGTCGTAGCTCTCGAACCCGAGGAAGATCAGAAATCCGAGCAAGACCGAGAACCCGGTGGCCAGCACGCCGAAGATCCCCGCTGCCCTGTCGCCATCGGCGAAGAAACCGCCCTCCGGGGCCCGGCGCCGCACGGCGAGCATGACGGCGACGGCGACGGCCGCCGCCCCGAGAACGATCAGGGCAGCAATGGCAATGTTCATCGATCGTCCATTCTGGGTGATCCGGCTGCCCGTCGCATCATTCAGAGCTGGCTATCTCAACCGCGAGGCTTCACAAGGGATGGCGAGCCTCACCGGAGGTCGCTCGGGTGTATAGCGTCTCGGGTGCCGCGCTTCGTCTTTGACGTCGTATCCCAGCAACGGCGCCCGGGCATCAGACGTTCGGCATGACCCGGAAGGGATCAGGTGGAGCCGTGAGTATCCGCTACCTGGACTTCGACCTCCTGATCGAACGTGAGGACGCCGGATACCGCGCTCGCGTGACCAGCTCTCCGGGAGGGCAGGCCGCGCGGTTCGTTCGCCGAACCTTTCTCCCCTCTCGAGCTGGAGAACTTCGTCCTCACGATTCAGCGGGCCATCGGCGATCGAGCGGTGCGCTCGATCGACTCACCACAGATGGCAAGGGTGAAGGACTTCGGCGATCGGCTCTTCCGCGTCGGTTTTCGACGGCGAGGTGTGCAGAAACCCTCAGGAGCAGCCTTGACGAGGCGAGTCGCCAGGACGCCGGGTTGCGCTTGAGACTCCACCTTGCGGACGAGGTTCAGGAGCTCGCCAACATCCCCTGGGAGTTCATCTATTCCAAGCGTCTCAATCGTTTCTTGGCTCGGACGCTGGAAACCCCGCTGGTCCGCTATCTGGACATCCCCGAGAACATCCGCCCTCTCGCCGTCACACCCCCGCTGAGGGTCCTCGTCCTCATCTCGAGCCCCGACGACCACCGCCAGCTCGATGTTGAAGGGGAATGGACAAAGCTCCAAGCCGCCGTTTCATCACTGCAGCAACGGGGACGCATCGAACTGGAGATGGTGAGGCCGGCGACACTGGATGCGCTTCGGGGCAAGCTGCGGACCGGCGAGTACCACGTGATGCACTTCATCGGCCACGGCGGGTTCGACGAGCAGCAGCAGGATGGGGTCGTCCTGTTCGAGGACGACCTCGGGCACGGGCGGAAAGTCAGCGGTCAATACCTCGGAGAGCTCCTCCGCGGACCGGAACGTCGTTTCCGGCTCGCCATCCTCAATTCGTGCGAAGGCGCCCGCTCCGGCGCCAGTCGATCCGTTCGCCGGTGCCGCCCAGAGCCTCGTCCAACAAGGCTTCCCCGCTGTCATCGCGATGCAATTCGAGATCACCGACGCAGCCGCCATGACGCTCACCGGTGAGTTCTATGAGGCCCTGTCCGAGGGTTACCCGGTCGACGCCGCCTTGGCCGAGGCCCGGCGGGCAATCTTCGAGGATGAAAACGAAATCGAATGGGCGACACCGGTGCTTTACATGCGGTCGCCCGATGGAGTGATCTTCGACGTGTCCGCCATGACCGAGACTGCCAGAGCCGACGCAGCCAGAGAAGCCGAGGAAAGACGGCTGCGCGCCGAAGAAGAAACCCGGGCGGAGGCAGCCAGAGAAGCCGAGGAAAGACGGCTACGCGCCGAGGAAGAAGCCCGGGCGGAGGCAGCCAGAGAAGCCGAGGAACGACGACGCCTCGAAGAGGAAGCGGCCCGGGCGGAGGCAGCAAGGGAAGCCGAGGAACGGCGACGACTTGAAGAGGAAGCGGCCCGAGCAGCTGCACCCCTGCCCGTGCCCGAGCAACCGACACTCGCGGAGGTTCTCCCCGGTCAGTGGCAGGTTCAGATCACCAACCCGATGGGAGGAGTCGGCCAGGTGCCTATTCCAGCGAGCGAATTGTCCGGTTGGCCGCGGCGAGCTTCTCGGCGAGGCGTCTCGCAATCATGCGGTGCAGCTCGAGCGCCCTCGCCGGATCGTTGGCGGCGAGGTCTTCCAGCCAATCCTTCGTCATGTGGCGTACAACGCAGACCGTGTCGCAGATCACCGTCGCCATCGCCGGCTGGCCGGTTAGGTGGCTGAGCTCGCCTATGACCGATCCCGGCAGGAGCACGGCGTGGCGGTGCTCTCCGGGGTCGTCGGTTTCGGGGGCGACGAGGGCACGGCCCGACTCGAGGTAGAAGATCCCGGGATCGCGCTCCCCCTCGGTGACGATGACCGACCCCGCGGGCAGGCTGGCGGGCGGCACGTCGATCCACTCCATCAGGTCCGGGGCACTTGGCTCCCCCACCTCATCCGATCGAACCGACGCCAGCAGGAGCTCCTCGCATTGCTCGAGGGCATGGTCCTGATCGATCTCGTAGCGGATCGATGACTGTCCGACAGTGTGTTGGATCACGGTCAGTACATCTGGGCTGGCGCCGCAGAACACGACCTCGATCCCGCAGTCGTCGGTGAACCGGATCAACCGATCGAAGGACGCTCCGGCCGACGAGTCCATGCCGGTCACCCGGTGGAAGTCGACGACGAGCACTTCGACCCGGCCAACCAGGTCGGGCATCTCGCGCACCGAGCGAACGATTTGCTCGGTCTTGCCGAAGAACAAGAACCCCTGCAACTCGATGAGGACGATCCGGTCACCGATCTCGGTGAGCCTTGACTCGTCGAGCGCGCTGCGTTGCACATTGCTCCTCCGCTCCATGACAGTTGACAGCGAGCGGACGGAAGGTGTGCGGCTGTAGCGGACCACGAAGAGGATGGTCGCCGCGATCACTCCGAGGGCCACGCCAGATAGGAAACCAGCTACCGCCACCGTGACCACGATGGCGATGATGAGCGCATGCTCGAGCAGCCCAACACGGTGACGGACGTCCCACACCCAAGCCAAGATGAAATCGAAGCCGAGTGACAGCAACAACCCGGCGGGGATGAAGACTGGCACCGTACTGATGGCGTCGGCTCCCAGAGCGAGCACTGCGGCGGCGACCCCGGCGGCTACGAGCGGCGGGACCCGACTGACACCACCGACCCGCCGACCGAGGACCGTGACGCCAAGGGACACGTAGCCGGGCATCCCGGCGAAAGGCGCTGCGGCAGCTACACCGGCTCCGGTAGCCATCAGCTCGCGGTCGACGTCGATGTCCGTCTTGAAGGTGTGCTCCATAGCGCCCGTATTGAGGAGAAGACCCAGCGGAACGATGATCGCCATCGCCACCATGGCTGGGACCTGAGTGAGAATCGCTCCCCAGTCCGCCGACCACAGCTCGGAGACGACACCGAGGTCGGCCAAGCGGCCCCCCGGGAAAGGACCAAGGAGAAGCCCACGGGAAATGCCCTCAGCCCGGTCCAGGCCGGTGACTGCGGCGACGAGGTGAAACCCGATGAACCCCAAGGCGATCACCGCCAGCGAGACCCCGGGCGATGTCTCCCTACGCCCCAGCCATGCAAGGACGACTCCCAACACCACCCCAGGGATGACCAGGAGGGTCAGCTCGTTGGCTCCACCCCCCCTCTGCAGCAACTCGATACCCCCGATCGCCAGCACCACACCGGTACCACCCAAGAAACCGGCGACCACCGGGAATGGCACATACCGGACCAAGTTGCCCAGCTTGAAGAACCCCAAAGCGAGCAGGAGCAACCCGGTGACCAACGAGGTGACGATGGTGAACGCCGCCAGCGACGCCACCGGGTTGTCGCTGGTCGCCACCAACCCCGCGCCGGCAGCCCCCAGAATCACCGCCGGGGCGTCCTGAGGCCCCGCTGCCAAACCCCGCCACGAACTCGTCACGGCAGTGACAGCGCCGATCACCACCAAGCCAGCCAAGGCCCATCCCGTCCCCCGCCACAGCTCGCCCTCGAGTTCCCCCGAGAACATCACCGCGGCGAACGAGATGGAGAGCGCGATCCCCATTACCCCGACAACCATCCCGGCCAGGACCTGGCGAGGAACCGACCGCAACACCGTCCTCGGGGATGCCATCGGCGCACCCTACTGACGGCATATGTGCTCACCGCTCGCCCTCGCCCGCGCTCCGCTTCCCGGGTCAGCTGTCGAAGGTGGCGATCGAGGCGTTCAGTCTGAGCTCGAGCGAGTCTCAACGGAACTCCCGTCTGAATAGGTCGGGGGCGCTCGCTCGTCTGCCGGGGAGGATGTACTCGACGGCCGAA
This sequence comes from uncultured Actinomycetes bacterium, assembly GCA_963780745.1. Lineage (GTDB taxonomy): Bacteria > Actinomycetota > Acidimicrobiia > Spongiisociales > DATADW01 > DATADW01. Next base: position 158,648 of record CAWACT010000007.1, read on the forward strand.
ATCGAAGACTTGATCCCGTACGGGCGGCCGGTCACATACATCCGTGGCGAGAGGAGCGTTTCTCCGCAGGGATTCCGGGAAGGGTTAGTCTCCGGACCGATGGTTCGAGGTGGCGTGGGGGACCACGGGCGGGAACGGCGGCACCTCGTCCCGATGGTCGATTGGATGCGGTCCTACGATCGCCGCTGGCTAAAGGGTGACCTGGTCGCTGGGATCGCAGTGGCCGCGCTCATCGTCCCGAAGAATCTCGGGTATGCCGCGATTGCTGGCGTACCGCTGCAGAACGGTCTCTACGCCGCCGCGGCTGGCGCGATCATCTATGCCGTTTTCGGAACGAGCCGTCAGATCTCGACCGGGCCAAGCTCGGGACTGGCGGCCGTGGCGGCGAGCGCCGTCCTGGCGGCCGCGATCACCGGGACCCAAGATGTCGCGTCGTTCGTGGCGACGATCACCTTGGCGTCCGGCTTGTTGTTCCTGCTCCTGGCGGTGTTCAGGATGGGGTGGATCGCGCAGTTCCTCTCCCGGGCGGTCGTCACCGGCTTCCTGTTCGGAGCGGCGATCGACGTCGTGATCGGCGAGCTGCCCAAACTGACCGGGACCGATGCGAGCGGCGCGAACGCGCTCCAAGAACTGCGCTCATGGTTCGGGTCTCTCGGCGACAGCAGCTGGGCAACGGTGCTCGTTGGCGGCATTTCGCTCGCCGTCATCTTCGGTCTGCGCGCCATTGCGCCACGGATCCCCGGAGCGCTCGTGCTGCTGGTGGGGGGCCTCTTGGCCACATGGATCTTCGACCTCGGCGCCCAGGCGTCGCCCTCGTGGGCGACGTGCCGCGAGGGCTCCCGAGCGTGGCGCTCCCGCAGTGGCAACAAGTGATCGACAACGCCAACACGATCGCGCTCGCCGCGGTGGCGCTGGTCCTCATCGGGTTCTCCCAGACCGCTGGCGACTCGAGGGCGTTCGCGGCTAAACACCGTTACCGCATCGACATCAACCAGGAGCTGGTTGCCCAGGGCATGGCGAACGTGGGGGCCGGCCTGTTCCAGGGAATGCCGGTCTCGACGAGTCTCTCGGCGAGCTCGCTGAACGACCACTCCGGCGCCCGCACCGGCCTCGCCTCACTCACCTCGGGTGTCATCGTTCTATTGACGCTGCTTGTGCTGGCGCCCCTGTTCTCGGGCTTGCCCAAGGCGGTGCTCGCCGCGGTGATCATCGAAGCCGTGGTGATGGGGATGATGGACGTGCCCGAGATGCGCCGTCTCGCCCGGGTACAACGATTTGACTTCTGGATTGCGCTCGCGGCGATCGCCGGAACACTTCTCTTTGGCGTCCTCGCCGGCGTGATGATCGGGATCGGGCTGTCCTTGTTCTGGCTCATTTCCGTGGCGACCCGCCCGCCGATGCCGCTGCTGGGACGGGAACCGGGCACGGGTGTCTTCCGCGAGCTCGCCGAAAACCCCGCTGATGAGCAGTTTCCGGGCATCGTCGTCCTTCGGCTCGACGGCGGCCTCTTCTTTGCCACCTCGGACGCCCTCGAGGATCGGGTACGCGAGGTTGCCCTGTCGACCCCTGACATCACGGCGATCGTGCTCGACTGCACGGCCATCGACTTCATCGATTCGCAGGGGGCGGCGAAGATGGCCGAGATCCTCGAACTGACCAAGCAAGCCGACGTCACGCTTCGCCTCGCCCGAGTGAAACCGGCGGTCCGCGATGTGCTCGAGCGCGATGGCTTTTTCGACCGCCTCGGTGAGGACCGCACGCACGGAAACATCCGCCGGGCCATCGAAGCCCACATCGGCGAACCGGAGCTTCCGAGACCCGACGCCTGACATGCAGGAGAGGAGTTGGTAATGAGATCGATCGCTGAATACCCCGTTTACGCGGTGCTGCCGGCATCGGACTTCGCCCGAGCCAGATCGTGGTACCAGGAGAAACTCGGGCTCACGCCGTCCGAGGAGGCGCCCGGTAACGCCTGGTACCCCTGCGCCGACGGCACCTGGTTCATCCTCACCCAAACTCCCAACGCCGGGACTGCCAAGAACACGGCGGCGGGATTCACGGTGAAGGAGATCGAATCGGTGATGGCGGATCTGCGCTCACGCGGCATCGCGTTCGAGGAGTACGACTTCGGGGAGATGGGCAGGACCCAGGACGGCCTGATCGCCATGGGCAACATCAAGGCAGCCTGGTTCAAGGACAGCGAGGGCAACACCATCGAACTCAGCCAGGTCGACTGAAACGCCGCCGACGGTGAGAGGCACGCCGGTTATCAGGATGCTTCAGACGACGGCGAGCCGCTGTTGGCGCCAGATGGCTACGACGATCTGCACGTGACTGACGTCAAATGGGCGGGGGTGGTGTTGATCGCCGGATTCCTGGCGTTCCTGGTGGGTGCCGTCTTCTGGAAGCCAGCCCTCTACCAACAGGAGCTGCCCGCCGCACTGGCGGCCATGGCCGAGGATCGCCGCCGACTTCGTTGGATCCATACCTGGATGTGCCTAGGAGTGACCGTCACGACCATGGGGGTGGCATTGCTGGTTGCTTTGCTCTTGGCCAACGGCGACAGGACGTTGTCGATCATGGCGCTCGGCCTCTTCGGGCTGGGGGCGGTTCTTTGGCTGGTGGCGCTCATCTTCCGTCTGACGGTGCAGGAGTGGGCAGCAGTCGAGACTCGCAAGACGGGGCGGGTGCCCGTTGGATTCGAATCGTGGCACCGGTGGGCGGGGACCATCCACGTCTTCCACATGCTGAGCGCCTATGGCTCCTGGGTGTTGATTGGAGCCGCTCTCGTCAGCACGGGCATTGCTCCCGCCTGGCTCGGATGGGCAGGCGTCGCTCTGGGGACGGTCCTCGCTCTCGGCTTTATCGCGCTGAGGGGCGGACCACTCTCCCCACCGATCCTCGCCCACGTCTACCCGCTCGCCATCGGGATCGCGCTACTCCTTTAGGACTGAAGCATCGCGCCGGGCACCTAGCGGAGTTGGATCACGTTGGCGGTGATGAGACGGGCGAGATCGGAGGCAAGAAAGGCGATGACCTCCGCCACCTCTTCGGGCTCTGCGACATGGAAGTGGTCGGCGTCTGCCGCCACGAACGCCTCGACGGTGGGGGTTACCCATCCGGTGTCGGTGACCGGCGGGTAGACCACGTTGGCGGTGACGCCGTAACCGCCCAACTCGAAAGCGGCGGACATCGTGTAGTTCACCTGGGCCGCCTTGGCCGCCCCGTACGAGACCTCCTCGGGGAAACCGAGAGGGCCGCCGGAGGTCAGTCCGACTATCCGCCCCCACGATGCTCCGCGAGCCACGTGTCTTCGGGCGAACTCGGCGATCAGCAAGGCGGCGGCGCGGGTGTCGACCGCGAAAACCTTGTCGAAGCTGGCGGCGCTGACCGGCCGGAGTTTGCGTCCGAGTCGATCGCCGGACGCCGGTGAGAAGGTGTCCGGCACCCATCCACTGGCGTTGTTGATCAGGATCTCGACCGGGCCGAGGGATCGCTCGGCAGTATCGAAGAGGAGGGAGATGCTCGCCTCGTCGCTCAGATCTGCCTCGATCGCCTCGGCCCGCCCGCCGTCGCTCCGAATCAACTCCACAACGGCTGTGGCGTGGCGCGCCCGACCCGCGGCATACTCGGCGGGGGTACCCGGGTCCGGGTCGTCGTCGAGCCGTAGGTAGGTGACTAGGACGCCGGCCCCATGACTCGCCAAGGATCGGGCCGTGGCGGCTCCGATCCCGTGGTTGGCACCGGTCACCAGGGCCACCCGCCCCTCGATCCCTGGAAAACTGCCCGTCCGATCAGTCACGCACCCATTCTGACCTGGCTCGGTCCCGGAATCCGGGCGTCAGCCACGCACCTCGAATCGGGTTGCGTTCCGCGGGCGTTTCCCTGTCAGGATGTCGGCGATGATGGCCACGACCAACCACACGACGGAGCCAAGGTGAGCGCGGTGGTAACCGGCGCCGGCGGTGAATTGGGCCGATCCATCGCCCTCCGGCTGGCGACCGACGGACATCCGGTAGCGGTGGTTGACGTCGCCGCCCAGGCCGCAGCGGAAACGGCGGCACTCATCGAAGACGGCGATGGCAAAGCGATCGACTTGGTTTGTGACCTGCGGGAGGTGGCAGCGATCAACGCCGTGGTCGAGCGCGCCGAGCACGAGCTCGGGCCGGTCACGGTTCTGGTCAACAACGCCGCGGTCTTCCCGGCTGGTCCTTTCATCGACGTCACCGAGGAGACCTACGACCACACCGAAGCGGTCAACCAACGCGCCTATTTCTTCGCGGCACAGGCGGCGGCGCGTTCGATGATCCGCAGAGGAGGGGGATCGATCGTCAACGTCGCCTCCATCGTTTGGCACGGCGGTTGGGCCGACATGTCGCCCTACGTGTCGACCAAGGGAGCGGTCGTGGCGCTGACCCGTGCCCTCGCCCGGGAGCTGGGACCACTCGGCATCCGGGTCAACGCAGTCGCCCCGGGCGCCTTCCCCACGGCCGCGGAACGCCTGCAGCATCCGGACATCGAGGCCTACCGACGGCTCATCCTCGACTCGCAGGCTCTGAAGCGGAGGGGGCGGTCCGAGGAGCTAGCCGCTGTGGTCTCGTTCCTCGCCTCGGAGGAGTCATCCTTCGTGACCGGTCAGACCATCAACGTCGACGGCGGCTGGATCATGAGCTGAGACGGAGATTGGCAGCTCGCGGCTTCGCTGGGCAGGGCGTTCACTTCTCCTCCACAGCGGAGTCGTCTTCTGGGAGGTCGCGCGCCGCTGGAGGGTGTTCAGCTCCTGCATGCAGATTGCTGAGGGCAGAGTGGCTAACGCCGGGTGCCCCCCGGGGAGTCAAGCGTCGGGGTCGGCGGCGGCCAGTAGCCTGCCATCGGCGACCGCCTCGCCCAGTTGTTGGTAGTCGTTCTGGTTGACCTCGGCGTAGGCGGAGGCGAACTCCGCCATAGCCGTCTCGAAGTGGTGGGTGTCCCCGAGATAGGCGGCAATGGCCAGCCTCGGTCCGGAGCGGGCGTGCGCCTTGGCCAGCACCCAACCGCAGATCTCGGCGTAATGGACCAGACCCTCCGCCGAGAGCCGGGTCACATCGACTGAGGCCTTGCCGTCCCACAACTGGCGGGCGTAGAAGGAGCGCACCTCGTTGTCCAGGCCGGGGAGCCGGTACCAGCCAAGGAGGGGGTCGCTGGCGGCCTGCATCAGCCGCTGGCCGAGGACTACCCGCCTCCCGTTCCGCCCACCAGGTGGCGAGGAGGTGTACGGCTCGAGCACAGAGGCCTGCGCCTCCTTGAGCTGGAGCAACAATGGGTCGCTGGCATCGCGCCCGATGAAGAGCGCCACCCAGGCCCGGGTCCCGACGCTGCCGACCCCGACCACCTTGCGGGCGACGTGGACAAACCGGTACTGGTCGGTGAGATGACGCCGGTCGGGTCGGAGGCTGTTGCGGTACTCGCGGAGGAAGCTGCGGATCACCGACTGGTAGCGCATCCGCCCGGTCTCGTCGAGAAGCTCCTCGATGGGTACGAGCAGCGGGGGCTGCGAGATGAACCGTGTGCGGCCGTTTGTGGTCTCGATGAGCTTGGAGAAGGCGGTGAGATGGTTGTGCTGCAGCGACTTGTGTACCCCGTGGCGCAGCGTCTTGAGGTCGCCCGAGGTGACGTGGCGGGAGAGCCGCTCCATGGCTCCGGCGGCATCAAGTCGTGCGTACCAGACATCGAGATGTCCCATGTCGGCGAAGCGGAGCATCTGGCGGCGGTACTCGCGGGCGGCGGCGACCACGATCCTCCGCCGATCCGCCGGCTGAAAGCCGAGGACCGCGGTGGCGATCTCGAAGCTGGTGGCCAGCCGTTTCACGTCCCACTCGAAGGGGCCTGGGGCGGTCTCGTCGAAGTCGTTGATGTCGAATATCAGGGCCCGCTCCGCCGTCTCGTAGAGCCCGAAATTGGCTAGGTGAGCGTCGCCGCAGAGCTGTACCCATAGACCGGTGTCCGAGGTCGACGCCAGGTCGGCAGCCATGATGGCCGCCCCGCCACGGTAGAAGCCGAAGGCCGATCCCAGCATCCGCTGGTGCCGGATCGGGATCAGTTCGGCAACCCGCATCTTTGCTTGCTCGCCGAGGACGGCCACGGGGTCGATACTCCCCGCAGCGCGTTGAACGCGTCCCAGTTCGCCCAGGCTGAGGCGCGACCTCGCCTGCCGGCCGCGTTCCCGCTCCTCGGCGGGCGTGGGGCGCGGAGGCTCGATCTCGGGTAGTGGATCAGTGGACATCATGCACTATCGCCCGCCCCAGCACCCGACGCTACCCGGACCGGGCCGGCAGAGTTGTCGTCACGCCGTCCGTGGCCGCCGACAACCGATCGTCCGAGCAGCGACCTGGTTGACGCACCTCGACGACTGCGTGATGAGTCGGACCTTCGCCCGCCACGGAGCAGCCCTAGTCCGGGGCGTCAAGGTCCACCAATCCATCGAGTGGGTCGCTCCGCTCAACCGGGGCGGATGTTCTTGTTGTGGTGGAAGACGTTGTCGGGGTCGTACTTGGCCTTGACCTCGGCCAGTCGCCGGAAGGTGCGATCGCCGTAGGCCTCTCGGACGCGGCTGGTGTCGTCGTCGGAGTCAAGGAAGTTGACGTAGACGCTCCCGGCGCGGTGCGGTTGGAGGGCGTGGAGGAACCGCCGCGCCCAGGCGGTCTCGGCCGCGGCGTGCTCGCCGGACTGGTCGGGGAGCCACACGGCGTCGATGACGATGTTGTGGGCGACGTCGCGACGGGCGTAGGCGGTGGCGTCGTGGGGGACTCGGGCAACGGCGCCACCCATGTGGAACATCGCCGAATACGACCGGGGTGAGCTTGCGCTGTAGGCGTGATCGGCGATGACGGCGATAGCGTCGTCGGAGAGGCCGGTGAGGTTGGTGGACTTCCAGTAGTAGTGCCACCCGTGGAGGACGGTGTCGTCCATGCCGCCCTGGAAGGCGGCGTACGACGAGGGTGCGAGCAGGTCCACGAGCGGTGTGCCGAACCCTCGGAGGGCCCTTCACCGCCCGCTCGCCGTCTTCGACGGCGCCGGCGTAGCAGCAGAGGACGGCGATGGCCGGCCGCCAGTGCAGTTCCTCTGGGATGTCCGGTAGCGGGGGGACGGTGCCCAGCCTGATGATGGTGCCGAGCTCGTCGGGCGCTTCGGCGGCGAATTCCCGGTAGAAGCGCAGAACGTCGATGGTGTCGTCGGCCGCCCAGAAGACGGGTCCGGCCATGACGGTCGGGCCGACTGGGTGCAGCGCGAACTGGAAAGTGGTGACGACGCCGAAGTTCCCGCCGCCGCCTCGCAGCGCCCAGAACAGATCGGGGTGTTCGTCGGCGGACGCCCGGACGATGCTGCCCTCGGGCGGTGATCACCTCGGCGGCAAGCAGGTTGTCAACGGTGAGCCCGTATTTGCGCATCAGGAAGCCGATGCCACCACCGAGGGTGAGACCGGCGACACCGGTGTGGCCCACGATGCCGCCGGTGGTGGCCAGACCATGGGCCTGCGTCTCGTGGTCGACGTCGCCCCACAGTGCACCACCCTGCACCCAGGCCGTGCGGCCGGCGGGGTCGACCCAGGTGGCCCGCATCGCCGAGAGGTCGATGACGATCCCGTCGTCGCACACCGCGGTGCCGGCCACGTTGTGGCCTCCGCCCCGGACGGCGATCTCCAGGTCGTGGTCGCGGGCGAAGCGCACGGCAGCGACCACGTCGGCGGTCCCGCTGCATCGGGCGATCAGCCGGGGGCGCCGGTCGACGGCGCCGTTCCACACGGCTCGGGCGGTGTCGTAGTCGGCGTGGTCAGCGGTGATCAGCTGGCCCTGGAACCCGTCGATCTCCATCGCGGTTGCCTCCTCGCTCAGATGGCCGACTCCCGTGGTCGGTGTTGTGGTCCTCGTCTCTCGACGGCCCCATCGCATCACCGTGGACCGCGGGTGTGAAGTCAACAATCTGGACTTCACCGCCGAGGACAGGGGCGCGACACTGGCGTCGTGCGGACCTACGGCCAGTACTGTCCCATCGCCCGTGGCGCCGAGATCTTCGCCGAGCGCTGGACGCCGGTGATCATCCGCAACCTGTGGCTGGGTTGCGGGAGTTTCAGTGAGATCCTGGAGGGTGCGCCCGGGCTCTCCCGCACCCTGCTCTCGCAGCGGCTCAAGCAGCTCGAACGGCTCGGCATCGTCGAGTCGTCACCCAAACCCGAAGGGCGCGGACGCCACTACGAGCTCACCGCCGCAGGTCACGACCTCTTCAAGGTCTGCGTGTCGCTGGGCGAGTGGGGTGCCGCCTGGCTCGAGATCGCCCCCGAGCACCTCGATCCCTTTGTGGCGCTGTGGTCGATGTGCAACATGCTCCGCCGAGACCGGCTCCCGGACCGCCGCGTCGTCATCCGCTTCGAGTTCACCGGCCGCCGGCGCCCGGAGCGGTACTGGCTACTGATCGAGCACGCAGACACCGAGATCTGCAAGGAGTACCCCGGCCTCGACGAGGACCTCTACGTCACGGCGGAAGCCGAGGCCTTCGTCAAATGGCACGCCGGCCAGCTCCCCTGGGCTGAAGCCACCCGCGACCGCCGCATCCAACTCCACGGCCCGTCGTGGCTCGTACGAGCCTTTCCCACTTGGAACGCCCGCAGCGCCTTCGCCCACATCAAGCCGGTCCCCCGGACTGCGGCGAGCCGACTGCCGACCCTGGGTGTCTGAGCCACCCAGCGGCGTCCCGGCTACGGCTCCTGCGCCGGCTGGCTGGGAGCGTCGGGAGACGGCTGAGTGGACCCGTCGGGCCATGCGGCGATGCAGACCCGGTTGCCGGCGTGGTCGGCGAGCGTCCAGTGCCCCGGCGCCTCCGAGTCGTCCACGATGCGGCCGCCTGCGGCCAGCGCGGCCTCAAGTCGGGCCTCGACGTGCTCGCGAGCGACCGATACGTCGATGTGCATCGCGTGCCGCAACGGCTTGGCCCCGTCGAGTTCCTGCATCCACACCGTCGATCCATGTCCGAGCGGATCGACCGCGTTGTCGTCGGCCATGGGCGCGTAGCCCAGCACGGCGCGCCAGAAGTTCACGTCGATCGATTCGGGCTGCGCGGCGATCGCAAGCTGCACCTCCTGGACGGCTGAACGGTCGGCGACCGCCCCGTTCGCCCGTGCGACCGCCGAGACGGCGCGTGCCAGGTCCACGTGCTGCGACTCGAGCTGCCACAGGTCGCGGCTCAGCCGCACGGTGAGGCGGCCATCCCCGATCGTCAGCAGCGCCCCCGACCCTTCGAGACCCGGGACCTGGGCGATGGCCTCGGCCAGCCGCGCCGCCTCTCGGACCGATCCGACACGGAATACCGCCGTGGCTCCACCGTGAAGCACGACCCAGTCATCGACACCATCCGCGGCGAGGAACCCCTGCCAACCCTGCTCGCTCATTCCCGACCTCCTGTGGGCACGATATCCCACGGGCTCGTCACGGGACGGCTCCCGGCCCTTTGCGCTGTCCTGCGGTGCCGGAATTCGCCAGATCATCAAATGATGTCCTGAGGTATGTCCCCTACGCTTTGACATGCCTGCAGCAACGACGGGTACGGGGGTGTGCAAATGGTCGATTTCGCCGTGCGTGGACGGCTGATCGAGCCGGCCGAGGAAACCCGACAGGAACATTCCGATCTCGAGGATCTCGACGGCATCCGGCTGACGCCACCCAAAGTCGTCCGCGTTGACCTCACTGACCGTGCCCGCGGAGACAGCATCACGCTTGGCGGGGACGACACCGATGTGATGGAGATCGAGGATTGGGATGGGTACGTGGACTTCACCTCGGCGGGGCGCCTCGCCGCGGAGTCTGGTAGCCGGGGCGGCGCCGGCCCGATCGATCTCCTCCAGGCGATTCAGCGCACCAAGGCCACACGAAGTACCGCGAGCGATGTGAGGGAGGTGCGGCGGTACGGCGTCGAGTTGCCGCCTGAAATCCGCACCGCGGTCGACGATCTGGGGAGTTTCCTCCAGAGCAACGACCCACTCGGGGGGGTCGCCGACCTGGGCATTGAGTTCGTGCTCGACACGGTGGCTGAGGCGGCGATGCGCAAATTGGTCGACTTCATTGACCGCCCCATCGCCGACGACGCCGAACCGGCGAAACGGCGAAGACGTCCCAAGGTGCGGGGCGTTTACCACGTAGACGACACTCTGATCCTCGAGGCTCCCCAACGCGTCGAGCATGGCGGCGATCTCGATGATGAGCGCGACCCGTTCCTCGTCCTCATCCACGGGACCTTCTCCCACACCGAAGGCGCATTCGGCGGCTTCCGCGACACCGAACACTGGCGTCGCCTGAACCGCGCATACGACGGGCGGATCATCGCTCTCGAGCACGCAACGCTTGGTGCGAACCCGGCGGAGAACGCCCTCGACCTCGCTCGGGCTCTGCCGGAAGGAGCGCGACTCCACCTGCTGACGCATTCCCGGGGTGGGCTAGTGGGGGAACTGCTCGCCTATCTCACCGCCCACGACCCTGAGATTCCGGCCGCCAGCGGCGCGGCTTCCGTGGGCGCCCATCCTCCACGAACTGCGTTCCGAGCTTGCCGAACGCGGTGTTCGAGTGGAGCGATTCGCTCGGGTCGCTTGTCCGGCCCGAGGCACGCTGCTCGCCTCGCGACGGCTCGATCTCTACGCCAAATTCCTGTTCAACGTCTTCAACCTGATCCCACTGATCCGGGAGTCCGGGATCGCCACCGTCCTTAAGAAGGTGGTCCTGGTCTTCCTCGACCAGCGGGCCGACCCACGGCTCGTTCCCGGACTCGAGGCGCAGATGCCAGAGTCCCCGTTCATCAACCTGCTGAACACGAGCAGTCACCGTCTGGAGGACCGGCTCGGGGTGATTGCTGGAGACGTCCAGGGCTCGGGCATCCTCAAACGTATCTCGGTGGCCGCCTCCGATCTCTTCTTCCGGCAGAACCACGACTTCGTGGTACACACCGCGGCGATGTCACAGGGGGTACGACGATTGGCCGCGGGGGTGTCCTCTCACCAGGGAAGCGAGTATTCCCACTCTGCCTACTTCTCGGTCGAGCCATGCCGGGATCGAGTCACCGACTTGCTCCTCGCGGACGAGATGCCCGCAACATTCAGCCCGCTCGAACCTGAGGGGGCAGGCGCGGCAAGGTCGGGACCGCCCAGGCGCGCCACCGGCGACGTCCCGGTCGTGATTGTGGTCCCTGATCTGTTCGGGACCACGCTGGTCCGGAACGCGGAGCTGATCTGGCCCGAGCCCGCCAGCCTGGCCCGCGCCGGTCTTGACGCCCTGTCCCCCGAGGCTCCCGGTGTCGAACCCGGCGAGCTGCTCGACGTCTACGAACCGGCCATCGCACGACTCTCGGGCCGCTACAACGTGGTTCCGTACCCTTACGATTGGCGACGGTCGCTCGCTTCGGCTGCCACGGGCCTGAGCGAGGAGATACGGTCTCGCCTCGGGGCCACCGGTCAGCCGGTCCATTTGCTCGCTCACGGCGCTGGCGGCATCGTTGCCCGGGTTATGGCCGCCGGCCATGGCGAGGTGTGGAGCGAAGCAGCTAGCCGCCAGAGCCGGATGGTGCTGCTCGGGTCCCCTCATGGAGGCTGGTGGTTCAGCGTGGGCCTCCTCGACGGCAGCGCCGACCTCGCCTATCTGATGGGACTCGTAACCCAAGCTACTGCCTCTCAGGTCGCCGCCGCGTTTGGCGGTTTCCAGAGTCTCGTGGAGACCCTTCCCGACGGTGGTACCGATGGGGCAGGCGAAGCAGCGGTGTGGAGTCCGCAATGGTGGCGAGAGCTCGGCAGCCCGCTTACCTCGGAGCAACTCGCCGCAGCCATGGTGCTACGTACAACGATCGCTTCGGGTCAGGTCGAGAACAGCGTCTCGATCGTCGGACGTGCCGACGTCACCCCGATCGGGATTCCAGCCGACGGCGGGCTGGAATGGCACGGGACCCGGAGGGGCGACGGCCGAGTGGATTGGCAACCTGGCCCGCCCGAACCGACCTACTACGCGGAGGCCTCCCATGGGGGACTTCCCAGATCCGGCCCGGTGCTCTCCGCCCTTGAAGAGCTCTTCAAGACCGGCGTCACCAGCCTGCTCTCAAGAGCACAACCGATCGTCGACCCAGGTCCGCCGCCTATCGAGGACGTCAGGGGCCGCGTCCTCTTCCCCACCGCTCGCGAGCTGGCCGACATCGCCCTGGGCCTGGTGGAACCACGCCTTTCGGCGGATGCGATGGCGCTCGAACTGCGGGTCGAGCACGGCGACCTCCGGTTCGCCGATCTGCCCATCATCGTCGGCCATATCATGGGGACCCCGCTGCGTGGCGCCGAGCTGACGCTCGACCGCATCAGCGACGATGTGATATCGAGCGCGCGACGGCTGGGCGTATACGCCGGAGAAGCGGGGACGTCCCAGCTCTTTAGCTACTTCCGTGGTGAAGAAAGGCATGTATGTGCCGTGGTCAACATGGGGGAGATCGGCGAGTTCACTCCGACAGTGCTCCGCGAAGGCGTGGCCGACGCCTGCCTCCGGCTGGTCTCAATCCGGCTCCACGAGGCGCAGCGTTCCGACGAACAGATCAACCTCGGTATCGCACCGGTCCTGATCGGAGCGGGGACGGGTGGGCTGAGCGTCGACGACTCTGTAAGCGCCATCATCGAGGGCGTGATCACCGCCAACCGCCGACTGGTCGATGAGGGGCTAATAGATCACATTCGCGTCACCCGCGTACAGGTGACCGAGTCATACGAGGGCCTCGCCATCGCCGCCCAACGAGCGGCATTACGCCTCGCCGAGCAGTACGGCGAGGAGGGCTCGCAGGAACGCCTCAGCGTCGCCCCGTACATCCTGGTGGGGGCCTACCCGAAACGGGGGCAGCCCGATCCGGTGTACCACGAGGGTGAATGGCGCACCATCACAGTCGAGGCGGTCCGGTCGACGACTGACACCCCAATGCCCACGACAGCGGAGCCGGCCGCGGTCGAGGCGGCGAAGCCGGCGACGGACACCGCCGCAGACACGTCGGACGAACTGGTCGACCTAGTGTTCACGTCGGTTGGAGCGCGAGCGCGCGCCGAGCGGGTCGTGTCGTCGAGCCAGCGTCAACAGATAGAGCAGCTGATCTCATCAGCCGTTAACTCGGCCGAGGGACCTGAGCAGCCGACCAACACCTTGTACGAACTGCTCTTTCCGCCAGCACTCAAGGCATCACTGGAACAGCCGACCAACCTCATGTTCGTGCTCGACCCCGAAGCCGCGCACTACCCCTGGGAGCTGCTCGCAACCAGGATCCACGAGCGAGGGATCCAGCCCATCGCCTCTCGGACCCCGATGCTGCGGAGGCTTCGCATCGAGTCGGGACGCGACCAGGTTCGCCCCGGCACCGGCACGACCGCCTTGGTTATCGGCGACCCTCCCACCTCCCATTTTCCCCGCCTCGAGGGTGCTCGACAGGAAGCGCTACTGGTGGCTCAACTCCTCGAAGAAGCCGGATGGGACGTGACCCGGTTGATCCCCTCGGGCCCCGCCGACACTGCCATCGGCCCTGACGACATCGTCAACGCTCTCTTCGCCGCCGACTACCGGCTGGTACACATCGCCGCTCACGGGTACTACGACTCGCTCAACCTCGTCAAGAGCGGTGTGGTGATAGGCGACGGCCGCTTCCTGACCACGCTCGAGTTCAGCGCAATGTCCACGGTCCCCGACCTGGTGTTCCTCAACTGCTGCCACCTTGGTCGGTTCGACGACGCAGAGCCCGAGAAACGGAGGGCCGGAGCATGGGGGAATTTCCATCACTTGGCGGCCAGCGTTTCTCGTCAGCTGATCGGCAACGGTGTCCGGGGGATCGTGGCCGCTGGCTGGGCGGTCAACGACGAGGCCGCCAAGGACTTCGCTGGTGAGTTCTACCGGCAGATGCTCGACGGCACCGGTTTTGGCGACGCTGTCTTCACGGCGAGAAGGGCGATCTATCGCCGCCACCGAGGATCCAACAACACCTGGGCGGCCTACCAGTGCTACGGCCCGCCGGCGCTGTACCTGACTCGACCGTCTCGACGTCCGAGACCGAAGAGCCCGGTCTCGGCCGGGGAGCTCAGCCTGTGGCTCCAGGACATCCTGGAGCGGAGCGCCGACGTCCCGTCCGTGCACGAATCCGATCTTCTCGCCGGAGAGCTGGACTCTCTGATAGACAATGCCAGTTCCAGCAGCCTGCTCGACGGTAGGTGTTACTACGTTGCGGGGCAGGCTTACTTCGACCTTGGGCGTTACGAGGCCGCGGTCAAATACATGGAGCAGGCCCGCCAAGACTCGAGGGCCGAGTCGCCGCTCAAGTTGCTCGAGCAGCTTGCAGACGCCCAGATCAGGCTTGCGGTCGAGATGACTATGACCGGTTCACCTCTGAATACGGAAGCGAAGGCGGCAGCCAAAGAACTAACCCACGACGCCCTCGCCAACCTGGACACGCTGATCAATCTGACCAAGACACGAGAGCGCTACAGCCTCCGTGGCGCCTATTGGAAACGCCGGTCACTCCTCGGGCCGCTCGGGTTCCGCACGAGCACTTCCCTGGCGAGATCTGCAGCCGAGTATCAGCAAGCGTACGAACACGTTTCTGATGAATCCAACGCCTACTACCCCGGGCTCAACTGGGCGATGCTGCGATGGCTACGAGGAGACCCGGTCCAGTCAAGCGGAGCAATTGAGCTGGCGGCGCTCGTCGACGCCTCTGAATCGAGTGCGGTCCTGGCCGCCAAGAACGACAGTTGGGCCCGGATCACCCGCGGCGACCTCGCCCTGTTACGTGGTCTGGTCGCCGGCGATCTCGCCAGCCAGGTCGACGCTGTGGCTGCACACTACAGGGACGCCTTCGGCATCGCCTCATCGCTGCGAGAGCGGAAGACGGTTGAGGAGCACCTCGGTTTCGTGCGCTGCCACGCACCCGACGAAGCTAACCGCCAAGCAATCGAAGCGCTGATCGGCACACTATTCCCAGCTGCAGGGGATACGTCGGAGCCGACAGACGGGGCGCGTCGTTGGGCGTGCACGCGCGACCCTCGGGAGACTCGACGGACACAAGCTACCGGGGCGGTCAGGGTCGCGGCCGACAGCTCGGCCGGGTCGATCACGACCACGCGGCCGCCGGCTTCCGAGACCGCATCCACAAGGGCGGCGGTCCCTCCCGGTCCGTCGCCGAGTGCGCCGGTCCCACAGGAAGACACCGACCAACTCGCGGTCGGGCACGGCGACCGCCACCTCGAGCATCCGCCGAGCGGCTCGTTGATGTGGCTCTTCGGTGTCACTTGGTAGGACCTCGACTCGCACGTTGGGTGGTTCACCACCCACTCGAAGCGCTGTTCCCATTCGGCGCCTGCAAAGCGCACCGACTCGGCAAGGAACTCGGGGATGGGGCGGGGCAGGACGACCTCGAGACGGCAGCCTCGACCGAGCCAGGTGTCGGCAAAGAGGAGGTCGCCGCCGCAGGCCGCCCCGCTCACCGCCAGATCATCAGCCGCCGGTTCCAGGTCATCGACGACGAAGGCGATCCGATTTGCCGCCGCGGGAACCTTCTCGGTGGGGAACCTTGGGGTGGCCCGGTCCTGCCGGTCGACCATATGACCGCTGAACAACACCACCTGACTGGCCGGGGTTACCATCGCGTGATCGTAACGGGGCCTGCGGGCTGAGTCTCGAGTCACCCGTTCTTGACTGCCGACGCGGTAAGGGGCAGCGACCACAACGTTCCCTGACTTCCGATCGACCCGTCGGCGGGAGTGGTAGCCCCTGGCGATACGACCACGCTCTCCATCGCCGCCGACGCCACCGGGCTGGACCCAGGCAGGCTACGGAGCAGCGATGGTCGTGCTGGAGCAACGACCTCCGCCCGCCCGCGGCCAGACCTCGACGTCACCCTGGAGTGTTTCTCCCGCCAGGAGTGAACGAACCCCTCGCTGTGGCTCGGTGGTAGGCCCTGCGGTTGGCGACGAGCGAGCTGACGCAGGCTCAGGCATCTCGCCGGAGGTGATATAGTGAACCGCAGGATGGTCGCGGTCCGCGAGGTATAGCCGGGACCCCTAGGCCGTGGGGGTTCTAGGGCTTCCTTCTCCTGTGCGGCCAGAAGAGGGAAGACGATGTCACGAAGAGCGGGGCGTGTGATCGCCGCGAGGGGTTGCGGTGGGTTTGGCTTTGTCAGTGGGAAGCGCGGCGCTGGCCGCCCCGGCGGGTACGCTGAAGCAGTTCAAGGTGCCAACGGCCAACAGTCAGCCGCGGGCCGTTCACCGAGGGCACCGAGTTCACGTCCGCTCCCCCTCGCGGATCGGACGGATCACGCCGGCCGGCAGCATCACTGAATTCGACGCCAACTGCCAGGACTGCATCCTGACTGACATCGTCCAAGGCCCAGCGAACATTCTCTATATCACCTCCAACAACCCGATCCTGCTGCGCTTCGACGTGGCCACGGGAACCGTCCTGGCGCCGATTGACATGCCGAACAGCAACGCAGTCGCCGGAGACCTGGCCGTGCGCGGCGACGACATCTGGTTCACCGACTTCAACAACCAGAGCCTCTGGCGCTACAACATCACCGCCGGAGCATTCACGCAGTCCCCCCTCCAGATCCAACCCGCCGACGTCGCCATAGACGGCGCCGGCAGCGCGTGGTTCACAGCCCCGGTCGACAACACCGTCAACCGACTCAACCCTGCGCCAGGCACCGTCGAGTCGTTCCCCGTCCCCGACGGGCTCAGCCCGTGGGCGATCACCATCGCCACCGATGGGCAGATCTGGTTCACCTCCAGGTGTCGTTCCACAGTGCGGGTTGGTCGCCTCGACCCGACCACCTTCCGCGCAACGACGACGCCTCCCTGACACCGAGCAATCCCGGGCCCGAGGGCATTGCCGCCTCGCCCGATGGCTCAATCTGGTTCACCCAGACCACCAAGGGCAACATCGCCAGGATCGACAACAGCGGTGTCATCACCGAGGCCAAGACAGTCAAGGGCAGCGAACCATTCGGGATCCACCGCCGCGGCCCGGAACGGAGACCCTTGGTACACGATGTTGGCCGCCAACAAGATCGGCAGCCTCCGAACTGCGGTAGGCCAAGGGCGATGGGCATCCTGGTGGCGGCAGGACGGAACGGACCAGGATCCGAGCGAGGACTCACCCGCTGAAGGTGACGGGGTCAGGGGATAGCGGATCCATCCTCGACGGATCGAATCGGACGACCTCCTGGTCTATGTGGGCCGCGACGCCCGGACGACTACCCTGCTCAACCGGACTGTCCCACGGTCTACCCCATCCGTTCCAACGCCAGATCAAGACCCTGTTCGGCTGATGGAGGGAAGATGAGTTACGGCTGGTGGAAGTTCATCCATCTGGTTGGGGTCGTGGGCTTCGTCGCCGCTCACGGCACCTCGATGGCGGCAACCGTCCTGATGAGGAGGGTCAACGAGCCGCAGCAGGTGTCCGGGATCCTGCAGCTGAAGCGCGGCCACGGTCAACGTGTTGTCACTTCTCGACCCTGGTGCTCCTGGTCGGTGGGATCGGGGCTGGCGTCGAGGGAAAATGGTTCGGGCAGGGGTGGATCTGGGTGTTGCTAGGTCCTGGCCCGTGGGGATCGGAATACTCATGTTCCCCATGGCTCGGGGGCACTTCCGGCGCATCCGGATCGCGTGCTGGAGCTGATGGAAACCGGGACCACGGTCTCCCGAGATGACTTCGTCCGCGGTACTCAAACTCCTGGGCAACCCGGTCCTCACCGCTGGGACCGGATTCGGTGGCACTTCTTTTCATCGTCTACTTGATGGTTCTGAAACCATTTTGACCGCCTACCGGAAGATCGTCGTAGGGGCACACGGCTCACCGACCTCTGAAGTGGCCGAGGAGGTCGCGGCTCAGCTCGCCCACCAACTCGGTGCGGAGATGATTCCTGGTCCATGTCAGCGACGACATGGTGAACGGCGAGGACATCCTTCGGCCTGCAGCAACCCGAGCCGGCGCTTTGGGCGTCGATGCGTCAGATGGTGCAACACCGCAAAAGGCGACGTCGCCGAGTCAATCGTCGGCACCGCCGCGGAGCTCCACGCCGATCTTCTCGTCATCGGTGATCACGGCATGGGGCCGGCGAGCCGTTTCAGCCTCGGTGGCCTTCCCAGCCAGGTGGCCCATCACTCACCAATCGACATCCTGGTCGTTAGGACTGAACACCCCGCTCGTCAGCACACCTACGGCAGGATTTGATCGCCACCGACGGCTCGCATACAGCCCATCAGGCCACCCGACACGGTCATGCATTGGCCAGGGCTGTCGGAGCCGATGTCTCCCTGATCTATGTAGGCGACGAGTTGATCGGTGACATCGTGCTCCGTGACACAGCCGCCCGGTTCGACAACAAGACGACGGATCGGATTGTGACGAAAGGCCGCCCGCCACCCAAATCTCAAAGGCCGCCGAGGACTATGACCTGGTGGTGGTTGGGAACAAGGGGATAACCGGTTCTCGTCGTTACATTCAGCGGGTCGTTCCCAGCCGGGTGGCGCACGAAGCCGCATCCGACGTGCTCATCGTGAAAACGGTCAGCCGCTCGTTCTTCGACCTCGTCCGGGCGAGGGCGCCATAGTGGAGGTGGACGGTGGCAAGGTGGCGGCCTACGTCCACGACGGGACCACCTACATGCTGTCGGCTCGTTGCCAGCACATGGGCTGCATCGTCGAGTGGAACAGCCGGGCCCGGACCTGGGACTGCCCTTGCCACGGTTCCCGCTACGAATACACCGGGGGGATCATCAAAGGGCCTACCACCAAACCACTACCCCCGGTCCATGTGTGAGGGAGACCGTGGCGGACCATTGCGTCATCAGACCTTTCACGAGGCAGGTCACCGGCCAAGTCCGAGCAGTCATACGCGGCAGGAAGCACAATGGCTAACGGTTGCTGGTAGGAGAATGGCTAGCCGGAAATGGGTACCCAGGTGCGAGCTTTGGTGCCCGAGGGGATGACGGGATGCGCATCAATCATCAGGTGGTCGTGTTCGACGCCGCAGACCTCACCGCCGAGAGCAGCTTCTGGGCTGCGGTGCTTGACGGCGCTGTCGATGCCAGGATGACTGGCACATGGTGATCGTTGACGGTGACCCACGGGTCGGGGTTCAGCTGGCGCCCGACTACGTCCGCCCGACTGGCCCGACGGGACACCGGCCCAACAGATCCACCTCGACCTCTGGGTAGAGGACTTCGCGGTGGCGCACGATCGTGTCATGTCGCTGGGTGCGAAGGTGCTCAAGCCGGCGGAGGACGGCGACTCCCCCGACAACTTCCAGGTCTACGCCGATCCTGCCGGGCATCCGTTCTGCCTGTGTTGGGTTCAACGACGCGAGCACCAGTAGGTGGTCCTGCGCATCGGCCTTCGCCCCGGGTCCTCAGCCGGGGCGCGCGAACCGGCTGAGGAACGGCGTTAGACATCCGGTCCCCGAAGCCGGTCCGAACGACGGCATTCCGAAATAGGGGAAGAGATCGGTCGACTCCCAGTTGTGGGCACGGGCGGCCGTCAGCACGGCCGGGAAGTCGGGGTACCACCATGCGTCCGTGCCGCCCTCGGCGATGTCGCTTCGGTTCCAGTTGACAACCATCGAGTAGTCGTCGGTGCGGTAGCGCACGCAATTCTGACTGCTCTCGGGAAGACTCCCGCCCTTGAATCCATAGTACGAGCCGGCTGCGGCGTCGACGACCGCGGCCATGTCAAAGCCGTGCCCACCTGCCGTCGACGCGAGCGTGAAGAGGTTCCCAATCGTCGCGGGCGAGAGCACCGGGTTCCCGGTCCTGATGTCGAGCATGGCGAGCAGGCGCGCTCGTCGACGACCACGCCACTGAGCCCGCCACCTGCGTCGTCGCGTTCGAGGTTCCATAAGCCGCCGTATCCGGTGGCGTGTAGCCGCCGGTCTGCATCCATCACGCTGCCGCTCATCAAGAAGAAGCTAGGGTGGTAGTGGGCCTCGTCCGATCGCTGGTTCTCGACTCGCGTTGTCGCGCCTCCTGAACGCGTGATGCCGAGCGGCCGGAAGAAGAGCTCGTCCAGCGCTCCGATGAGAAGGCCCGCCCGGTGACGCCCATGACGAGGTGGCCGAGGAGGAAGTATCCCCAGTTGTTGTACGCGCCCATTGCAGGCGGTGGGCTTGCGGGCAGGGTGACCATGTACCGGTCGGTTTGCTGACCGTTCACGGGCAGCGATATTTGCGGACCCGGGCCCTTGTAGAACTCCGACACGACGTCCGGCTCGACCCCTTACGGGTTCCGGGGAAGTCCGCTCGTGTGCTCGAGGAGGTGCTGGACGGTGACCTGGCCAAAGCTCGCTGCAGGTACGGCGCCGTCGGGACGCCGGAGATCGAGGACGCTCTGCACGGTCGTGCCAAGCGTTAGGCGTCCGTCCTGGATGAGGCGGTGTACGGCGAGCGCAATCACGAACTTGCTCACGCTCGCCTGGCGGAAGTGTCGTTGGCTCTACCGGCGTGTAGCCGGGCTCGGCGAGCGTGTACCCGCGTGCGTAAACGAGTCGACCCTGCCGTACGAGTGCGAGCGCGGCGCCGCGGATGCGGTGACAGCTCATCGCTTGCCGCATGACCTCGTCTATCGCGGGGACGGCGGTTGGCCCTGTTGGCGGGAACCAGCTTGGCCGCATCCGGTCGGGAGTCCGGGCGAAGAGGGCCACAAAACGAGTCCCTGACCCAACTCCACCCGCTTGCACCGAGATTGGCATCAGACCCTGCCCAACGAGCTGGTTGAACTCGGCCTGGTAGCCCGCGCTGTCGTAGTTGTGGCGCGCAACCCAACCCGGAGCGGGATCGTCGGGAAGATCGAGGCGTATTGCCCGTCCGGTGAGATGCCGACGAGGCTGGGCATGGCGCCGGTCGGAGCGAGGGCGTTGAAACGACCTGGTGATCCGATGCGGAGTCCGCCAGACCATCCGTCGTCCAGCACACCTTGTCGGCGTTGGCCACCCAGATCCCCACGTAACGGAGGTCGGTGCCGGTGCCGTAGACGGCAAGGCTGACCGGGTACCAACCGTTACTGCGAGCCTGGTCGGTCCAGTGGTCGATTGTGTTCGGATCGCCAATGGCGCCTCGTCGCAGGCCAAACGGGTGAGAGGGACCGGCGCCGAGGACTGGACGAACGTTCCGGCGAATACCGGATTGTTCGCGGGACCAGTGGCCGCGAGTAGATCCGGCAGATAACCGGCGGCGACGTTTGTGTCGAAGGCGGCCTGGTACCCGGCGGCATCGAACCCGTGGACGGCCGACCAATCGGGGCCGGGACGCTCTACCCAGATGGCGGCATAGCGTTCATCTCCCCACGCTCCATAGACGCTGATGCTGATCATTCGCCAGCCCTGCGGATGCAGCGCGTCGAACTGAGCCTGGTGATAGGCGCTCGTGCGATCGTGGTACGCAACCCAGTTCATCGGATCGTCCCGAACGTACCAACCGAGCCGCCGCTCTGCCCGGCGGGTCGACGACAGGCCCACAGTGCCAATCGGCCGCCTCGACGAAGCACGCCCAACGTTCGGGAGACTTGGGCCGGCAACTGCCACGCTGGTTGTTGCAGCCCCCTCAGTCGCGGCACCAGCACACGGTGATCGGCCCCTCGGTGACCGGGGCATCGCACTTGCCGCCGGGGTACTCGGCGCTCACCTGCCAGGTGCCGCCCGTCACGCTGGCCATGAAGTCCTCGAAACAACCATTGGCGTCGGTTATCACCGTTCGATAGGTGACGTTGCCGAGCGGATCGACGTAGCGCAGGATCACCTCGACCCCTGCCTGCGGCGGGTCGAGGCAACCAGCGGCTGTGATCCGGCCGCACCGGATGCGAATCAATTCGTAATCCGGTTGCCGGCCCGCTCGCTTGGCCTCCTCCGCGAGCACTTCCCAGTCGTTTCCGTCGCACCCCTGTGCATCGGCATGCAGGTTGATCACCGTCGGCCGGCGCAGGTCGACCTGGACTACTTGCCCGCCGACGTTGATCATCGTGTCGCCACGCGGCGTCCAACTGCTCACCTGCACCCATTGGCTGGTGCAAACCTCGGCCTTCTCAGGCGGGGTGATTTCCACTTCACCGACCATCCGCTCGCCAGGCATCAGGCGGATCTTGCGCGGGGTCAGCGCGACCGTCCAGTCCGCCGGCGCGCCTTCGGCACGGAAGTAGAACAACGCCTCGCGGTTGTAGGGGTTGGTCATGTTGAATCGCGATGACACCGGGTGGAACGGACTCGCCGTCACGCTCGTCACGATGTCGAGATTCTCCTGCGCCCAATTGTCTTGAGCGTTGGTGTCGGTGCCGACGAGGTTGATCAGGTCGACCTTGACGCACGAGTGCACGACACCCGTTACTGGCGTCCACTCCACGAAAACGTTGGTCTGCCCGGGAGGCAAGCTGGCGATGTGCTTGATGCCGACGAACTTGTCGAAATCTGCCTCGCCGCCGACGGTGTGGACCGGTTCCGAGATGCGGAAGCGGACGTCGAAGTCGAAGGCAGTGCCCGGGCCTGCATTGGTGAGCCGCGCATAGATGCGGTTGATCAAACCCGCCACCGGGTTGTCGCGCTGGTCGTGGGGAGGCGGCCCAGCGCCGAGGTTGAAGCCGTTCTTCGGTGAGTCGACCCACACGTCGGGGCTGAAGTAGTGGTAGAACTGTCCGCCGATCGTGTCGCCTCGAGTGATCGACAGGTTGTAGTCCGTCACCGGAGGTGTGTACTGGATGTTGATCGAGAACGGCGCGCCGCCGCTGCCTGGTTGCACGGTCAGCGTGATCCCGGTACCAGGGATCGAGATCACGTCACCGACGGTGAAAAACACGTCGTAGAGGGCCGTAGTCACCAGGTTGCGGTCGCGAACGATTACCGGACCCTCGCCTTGGGGGATCATCTCGTTCACGTAGTAGACGAGCACGCCGGCGCCAGGCAAGGCGGTGTCGTATTTGGCGGTGTTGTCCCACGCTTCGACGTAGTAGAAGGCATCTTCGGCTTCGATCGTGGCCCGTCCGGCGGTCAAGCCGAGGGCGATTGCCTTGCGGTTGGCGGACGTTGAGGTGTTGGCGAACAACGGCAGTGGGTTCGGGCCGGTGTAGCTGCCGCCCGCCGGCGGGCGAGGGACATAAGTCACGGTGTCGCCGTGCGACGCGAGCCAGCCGGCGCGTTGCTTCGACCACACCAACGGATGAACGTTGTTGTAGACGCCGCCCATGTTGTCCCACTCGTCTACGTAGGGACGCGGGAATGTGACTCCCTCATGGGCGTAAAGGTCGACGAGTCCGAGCTGGTGGAGCAACCCGTGCGTGAGACGAGCCAGCGGGTTGGCATAGGAATGCACCGACACCGAGATCGGACGGGTGAACCCGGCCGGCATCGTATATGGCCACGGTCCGGTTGTCGCTGCGTCGTCGTCGAAGTTGACATCGTTGGTCACGATGACGAGCCGCTCAATCGTGTCGAACAGGGTCGGCTCCGTGGCAACCAGCTTGGCGACGACCTCCTCGGTGAGCTCGATCAGCAGACTGCGATCGGGGTGGTAGTAGTAGCTCTTGGGGTGGTCGAGGGCGATCGGCCCGCGAAATGCCGGAACGAGGCTGGCCTGCCCGTAGCTGACGGCCGAGATGTACTTACCGGCATTGGCAAGGCGATTCTGCAGGTTGGCGAGTCCAGGTACCAAGGCGACGTCGTCGAACGTGACGCGCACGACCACGGCGTCCTGTACACCCGTCGAAACCGGCGGCTTGGCCAGGTCACCCGAAGCGACGACCGCATAACCCTGACCAGGGTTGCCCACGTTGACCGACGTCGCTGTCACGCGGACTGTCCAGTCACCCGGTGCCGGTGTGTTGACGAGCACGACCTCGACGTTGTTCAGGTTGTCGGCAGAACCTCCGACGGCCGACTGGCCGGCGGCGAAGTTGTTGCCGAGGAAGGTCTGGGTCCCGTCCGGCGAGATGACGGTGAGGTCGAGGTTATTGATGACCGGGGTAGCGGTGTTGGCCTGAGCCGGTGGCTCGGTCCACGCCAGGACGATCTTCAGCGGCATCGTGTTGGACACCACGTCCACGTGGTGCGTCGCGACCTCGCCGGTGGAGAGCCCATCGCTGTTGCGGACGTCCCACACGGCGTCGTTGCGGACCTCACCGCTGAAGTGGAGGGCGTCGTTGATCAGCACCCTGCCCCACCCCTCACCGCTCGCCGCAGTGCCGGGATAGCCGGCGATGCCTGCCGCGTCGACGGTCCCGTTGATCAGCGTCGCCTTGAGCAACGCACCTGACGGGGTGAATGCGTGGTGCGGCTGGCGGGCACCGCTCGGGTACCACCCCTCGGTGTAGTACTGGCGAACCAGAGCAGCGATACCGGCGACGGCGGGCGCGGCGAAGCTTGTACCGCTGTCCATCCTCGTGCCGCACGCCGTGGTGTCGTCGGCGGAGGTGATATTCCTCCCCGGTGCCATCACGTCCGGCTTACGTCGTCCGTCGAGCGAGAACATCATGATGCCCGATGCGAAGTTGCCTTGGTTTGGGTCCTGTTGGGTCGAGTTCACGACGAGCGCGTTCTTGCATGAGTCGGGCGGCCGAATCGTGCCGGCGTTGTCCGGACCGATGATCACGAGTTGGTCCTCGTCGTCCCAGGTGAAGCGGTCGGCATCGACGCTCAGCTGGGTGTAGTTCGACGTCGACTTGTCGTCCCAGCTGTTCGTGTGAATGCACGCACCGTCGCCAGCCATGCGAGTCAGATAGTCGAGGAACGTGACAGTGCCGCCCTGAATGAAGTCGAGATCCATCAGATAGGAATGGGAGAGCTGTGCTCGAGGGGCGTTGCCATTGTTGGCGTTTGGCGCTGCCGACAGGGCGTCGGCGTTGCGATCTTCCCCGGCCGCATTGCCCGCCGAGAATGTGCCGTGCGCCGACGACACGGTGCCGTTTGCGGCGTTGTGGACTCCGACCACCTTGCGATGGGCCGGACGCGGCGTGTTGTTGACGGCGTCCTCGAAGAAGCAGTGGCCGAGATCGAGTGCGCCGTCGAGGTGGCCGATGATCTGACCCTCGCCGCGCAGCCCCCGATCCCACAGCGGACGGGAACCGTTGACATTGCTCTGAATCACCCAACTCGTCGTGCCGTTATTCAGAGTGACGTCGCCGATCTCCTCCACAGACTTGACGGCGGCGATCTCCGCGATGTCGGCCGCGAGAGCAAGCTCGGCAGGTCTCACGATGAAGCGACTGGAGCCGTCGACTTCCTCGACGTTGGACGACTGGATACGCAGGTCAAGGCGCCCTAAAGCTTCCTGCAGCTCCCCCACCGGCTCGCCCGGGAAACCGACTACGAGCAGGAGCGGGCCAGCCAGGCGGCGTTCCTCGGTGACGAAGTCGCGGCGGCCGATGTCCGGGTCGAGCTTGAAGGCGGCGACGTACGGCACAACGGCACGGACTAGGTCGTCGGCACGCACGACCTCCAACTGTTTGTCCGTCAACCGCTCGACGTAAGAGAGCTGAGGGACATAGTCCCGTAGAGTCACACCGAGCTCGAGAAGGCGCTCGCGATCCTCACGATTCGGGCTGCGCCCCAGCTGAACGAGCACGGCACGAAGACCACCCGCCAGCTCGGTCTCGCCGCGAAGGTCCCCGAAGGCTTCCTTTGGCACTCCATCAGCCGGATCAAACCGGATACCGCCGAGCTCAACACCGAAACCGGAGTCGTCCCCCATCTCACCCCTCCCTCAGTTACGCGCCTGAAACTAGCCCAGGTCGTATACGGTCGTTTGAGGTGATCTGTCCGGTCTTTCGGTTCTGCGGGACCTCGTGGGGGCCGGCATTGTGGGTCCTCTTCCCGGTTACGTCTCTGAACTGAGAGCTCAGCGAAACAACACGAGCTCCTCGGCTTCGACGCCTTCGAGGACGTACCGCTCGGGGTCGGGTCGGCGACCGAAAGCAGCCGCACCAACGACTCGAGGTCGGTGTCGAGCCGGGCCGGCCCACCGAACGGGTCGATGGACCCGATGGTGAAGGTCTGCTCGGGAAGGTGGACCGCGACCAGCGGGAGCCGACGGCTGCGGGCAATCAACAACTCGAGGGCGAGCTCACTGCCGGCGCTGACATAAGCATCGGTCTCGCCCAGCGGTTGGCGCATGTCACCACCGTGGACCCACTCGCCCAACGCCACACCGTCGAGCCGACCCTCGGCGCCGTCGACCACCGGGCCCGCCGCCTTGTACCCGGCGACCAGCTCGTCGATGAGACTTTCAATCGGCCAGGGGCGACGCACGTCCACGTCGGTCTGGTTCTCCTCGGGCGAGAAGCCGTGCATGGTCCCGCGGGCGACATGATGCAGGGCGGCCGAGCAGTGGGCCAAGACGTCGCGGACCGACCACCCGGTACAGACAGTCTGCCGATCGAAGGCAGCGGCCGGGGCCCGGCGCAGGATCGGCGGCAACGCCCTGGCCTCGATCATGAGCAGACGGCCGGCGGCGGTCGTGGGGCGCACCTCCCGAAATGTCCCGGTGGCCATCGACCGAACCTACGCGACGAGCAATCAGCTTGCCTCTCCGGGGCACAGAGGACACCGGTCGACTCCAGAAGTCATCGGAATGACGGCGAGGTCGAGGCTGCCCTGGTAGCGATTGATGCAAGAGGCTGTCGATGCCTGGCGATCTCAACCAGTCGACCAATTGCGGACGGCGCGCCGGGGAACCATGGGTTCCGGCGTAGGGTTGTGCCCGTGCGGAGTGGAGATCGGTCGTATCTGGAACATCGCCGGGCTGTTCTGTCGGTCATGCACCTGGGAGAAGCAGCCTCGGTGGCTCGATGAGCGCCATATTCATCAGCCACAGCAGCAAGGATGCCGAGATCGCGACCGATATCCGGCTCTGGCTGAGGTCTAAGGGCCATAGCTCGGTATTCCTCGATTTCGACCCTGAGGACGGCATCCCCGCCGGCCGAAACTGGGAGCAGGAGCTGTACCAGCAGCTGAGGTCCTGTCGCGCGGTGATCGCGGTGTGCAGCGAGCACTCCATGGCTTCGAAGTGGTGCTTCGCCGAGATCACCCAGGCCCGTTCCTTGGGGAAGTCGCTGATCCCGGTGAGGATCGACGGCTGCGTGATCGACGGGGTGATCGGCGATCACCAGTTCGTGGACATGACCATCGACGAAGCCGAGGCCTACAAGCGGCTGTGGAACGGGTTGCTTGCCGCCGGCGCCGACCCGGCTGGAATCTTCGATTGGGACCCGAGCAGGCCCCCCTACCCGGGTTTGCTCTCCTTCCAGGAGAAGGACGCCGCCGTGTTCTTCGGACGCGATGACGAGGTCGGTACCGGCCTCGATTCACTGAACAAGGTGCGGCGCCTCCGCTCCGCCGGTTTGGTGATGGTGCTGGGGGCGTCCGGGTCCGGCAAGTCCTCGCTGGTGCGCGCCGGGCTGGTGCCCAGGCTGCGCGGCGACGCCGAGCGGTGGATCGTGGTCGACCCCTTCCGACCCCGGGACGATCCGGTCCGGGAGTTGGCAGCCGCCCTGACCAGGGCTTTCGGGCGGGCCGGTGTGGACCGGTCAACTCAGAGCATCGCCGATCGTATACATGAGGCGTTGCGGTTCGCCGACCCGGCGCCCCCGAACCCTCTGGTCGAGATGGGCGAAGAGCTGCGGCTGGCCCAAAGCGCCGCAGAACCGAGGATCCTCCTCGTCGTCGACCAGGTCGAAGAGCTGCTCGGCCGGTCGGAGCCGCATCCGTCGGCGAGGTTCCTGCGGCTGATCCGGGCGGCGGTCGAGGCCCCGGAGACGCCGCTGCTCTTATTGGGCACGATGCGCTCCGACTTCCTCGGTGTCTTTCGAAGCACCCGGCGCTGCTCGATTTTCGCTTCGAGGCCCTCTCCGTCGGTCCGTTGTCGCCGGAGGACACCGCCCAGATCATCGAACGGCCGGCCGAGGTCGCCGGCCTGCAGCTTGGCCCCGGCTTGGTCCAGGCGATGGTGGCCGACACCCAGGGCGCCGACGCACTGCCGCTGCTCGCCTTTGCCCTCAGAGAGCTCTATGACCGTTACAGCGACGACCAGCGCTTCGATCTCGACGAATACAGGACGCATCTCGGTGGGATCCAGGGAGCCGTCGCCCGAGTGGCCGAACAGCTCATCGAGGCAGAACAGTTGGACCCCGCTTTGGAGGAGGAGCTGAGGAAGGCCTTCATGGCGATGGTCCGGCTCGGCGATGACGATCGTTGGGTGCGCAACGTCGCCATGTGGAGCGACCTGCCACCGAAGATCCACCCGGTCGTCGACCGGTTCGTGACCGCCCGGCTGCTCGTATCGGGCGGGGACGGCGAACAGCGGACCGTCGAGGTGGCTCACGAAGCGTTGTTCCGGTCCTGGGGTCGCCTGGTGCGATGGTTGAACCAGAGTGCCGACGAGTTGCGGCTCCGCCGTGACATCCAGTTCTCCACCCGGAGTTGGGACGGGGGCGGGCGGGATACCGAGGACCTCTGGCGAGGCGCCAGGCTGGCCCGGGCCGTCGAGTTGGTCGACGACGGCCATGTCCCCTTGGAGGCGCTCGACGTGCAGTTCGTCGCGGCGTCTCTCGAAGCCGAACGCGCCGAGATGCAGAAAGACGAACAGCGGCGCCGGCGAAGGCTGCGACTGGCGGTGGGGGTGGCAGCGGGTGCCCTGATACTCGCAGGTGTCGCCACGGTGTCCTTCGCCATGGCCCAGCGCGAGTCGGAGAGAGCCAACCAAGAGTCGGAGAGGGCCACCCAAGCGGCACTAGAGGCACTTGCCCTTGCCTTGGCTGCTCAGGCGCGAGTAGTCCAGGACGAGAACCCGGCGCTGGCTCTGGTCCTCGCCGCCGAGAGCGACGCCCTCACCACAACCCCCTCGCCCGAAGCCACCGCCGCCCTCTTCGAAGCACGCGTTTCCTTCGGCAACCGATCAGCCCAGCAGCTCCGTGGGCCCCTGCGCGGTCACAGTGGGCCGGTGAACGGCATCGCCTACAGCAGCGACGGCCGGCTCCTCGCCTCCGCCGGGGACGACGGCACGGTGCGGCTCTGGGACCCGGCGACCGGAGAGCCGGTCGGCGAAACGATGACCGGCCACGTCGGCTTCGCCCGGGGCGTGGCCTTCAGCAATGATGACCGTTTCATCGCCTCCGCCGGGGACGATGGGACGGTGCGGGTCTGGGACCCGGCGACCAGCCTGCTTCTCAGAACCCTCAAAGGCCCGGGTGGCTTCCTCGAGGCGGTCGCCTTCAACCACGACGGGACCATCGTGGCCGCCGCGGGTGAAGACGGGGTCATCGGCATGTGGGATCCCGCTACCGGGGCGCCCAGCGGTGAGCCCCTCGAGGGCCACGACGGAACGGTCCGCGACGTGGCGTTCAGCGCCGATGGTCGCCTCGCCTCGGTCGGATACGACGGGACGGTGCGGCTCTGGAACCCGGCTACCGGCGAGGCGGACGAATGGAGGGCCGGGAGGGCCGGGTGTTCGGGGTGGCCCTCGGGCCCGATGGCACGCAGCTGGCGGCCGTTGGAGACGGCGGGGCCGTGAGGCTGTGGAACCCGATCAGCGAACAACAGCTCGCCGCACCGTCGAGTGGCCACGACGGAACGGTGCGTGATGTGGCGTTCCGACCCGACGGCCTGCTGCTGGCTACGGCTGGCTTCGACGGGACGGTGCGGCTCTGGGACCCGGAAAACGGTGAGGCCGTGGGCTCGCCGCTGACCGGTCACAACGGCTTCGTGAGGGGGGTCGCCTTCAGCCCCGACGGCAAGGTGCTGGCATCGGCCGGATTCGACGGGACGGTACGGCTCTGGGAAACGACGCCGGGAGAACCGATTGGGGAGCCCCTCGTCGGCCACGACGGCTTCGTCCACGGGGTCGCCTTCAGCCCGGACGACCAGCTAATCGCCTCCGCGGGCCACGACGGCACTGTACGGCTCTGGGACCCGACGACCGGCACCGTCGAGGTCCTCGTCGGACCGCGCCGTGGTGTCAACGGTGTCGAGTTCAGCGGCGACGGCGGCATGCTGGCCGCCGCGGGCCGCAATGGGACGATCTGGCTGTGGGATCCGGCGACCCTCCAAGCGGTGGGCGACCCGATCCGCGCCCACGACGGAGCGGTCCACGAGGTTGCGTTCAGCCCGGATGGCACCCTCCTCGCATCGGTGGGCAAGATGAGACGGTGCGGCTCTGGGACCCGGCGTCCAGGAACCTATCGGACGAGATCGGGCCAGGGACGGTGCAGCGGGTGGCGTTCAGCCCGAACGGTGACCTGATCGCCACTGGCAGCGCCGACGGACGATCCAGTTCTGGGACCCGGTCACCGCACAGACCATTGGATCTTCTTTCAGGGGTCATGACAGCGGCGTAAACGACCTGGCCTTCAGCCCGGACGGCGCACGGCTCGCCTCGGCGGGCGCAGACCGAAGGTGCGCGATCTGGGATGTGGACACGCACCAACTTGCCACGGACATCGACACCGGCGTCGTCATCAGGGTTGCCTTCAGCCCAGACGGCCCCCCGGCTGGAATCGGTCTCCGCCGGCGGTGATCAGACCGTCCGGCTCTGGAACTCGGACGGTGAGTTGGTTGGGGAGCCGCTCGAACCGGGTCGTGCGCGGTGTGGCCTTCAGCCGGGATGGCCGCCAGCTGGCCTCCGCCGGCGCCGATGGCACCGTGCGGCTCTGGCCCAGCGTATGGGACCCTGCCGAGGCCTGCGATCTCGCTGCCGGTTACGTGACCGCCGCCCAGGTGCTGGAGTATTTGCCGGAGGGACGGCAGCCGACAGCTTGCACTCTGCGATAGGTGTGCCGTTGACCCCTCGTGCGAAGCAAACCCACTGGAACCAGGAGGTTTGTGGGTGGAGCTGAGGGGATTTGAACCCCGACCCCTTGCATGCCATACCCCCAAGGACTGGTTGCCCCTGAGGCCGCCGAAGCACGCCCGGTGACGCATCAAAGACCAGGTCATCGGCTATTTCTGGAGGGTCGATTGCCGCCGGAAGCCGCCGGAACGGCACACGATTGCTGAAGGCCGAATGGCTACCAGAATGGCTACCAGGCCCCGGCATCGGTGGGCCACCTCCTCCGGGCCACGACCAACTGGGACAGCGTGATGTGCCCTCTGTCCGGTCGTCCCGCACCCAGCCGGCAAACTGGCCCTGAGGGGGCATGCCCTCTGGTGTGCATCGACATCTCCCCCGTCGAGGGAGGCGCGGGCGGTATGCGCCGGGGTGAGAATAGTCCCCACCCAAAGGTCGACTACGGCCAGCTGACGAACTAGATCCCATTCGCTCCCGGCGATCGAGGCGATTGGTCGTCGGTGGCCACCTCAACGACGCGCGAGGACCTCCGAGCCGAGCTCCTAGTCCCGCGAACTGGGGCTGGCCAGTGCCAGGACCCAGACGGGCCGTCCCCTGCAGAACGCCACCATGCCAGAGCGGACCAAATCACCACCAACAGCGCTACGGGCACGCCGAACCGGTTCTCGCGCCGCATGGATGCTTGCTCTGAGATGACGCGTCGCCGTCTCCTGCCGCCGCAGGTCAGCGTCGCTCCGCCGTTGTCGCGCTATCAGACTCCCATCGTGGCTGAGCGTCCCCGGTTTCCACCGCTTGGATCTCGGCCACCCTGACCGGGAAAGACGTCGCCCGGTCCATCTCGCCGAACTCCATCGGGGTTCCGTTCTGCTTCCGTGAAAACTCCCCGTTCACCCACCGGCGCCCGAACTTCTCCCCCGGCTGCCCTTTGGAGGGTGCCGGTGGGTATAACCGCGGTAGACGTTGGCCATCCCTGCCACCCAGGTCAGGCCCGGGCACTCGCACACGACCTGCCCTCCGTCGCCCATCGACTACGCGGTCCCAAGGTCCGCGGCTGTCCATCGGCGGTTTCGGTCCGGTTCCCAGCCGGCGTGGCTCAGGGTCTCAAACCCGGACACGAGGGTAGCCTTCCTTCTCCAGTCGATGAGAGGGGCTAATGGCAGAGACACCCGAAGAGACGATCGTGGCTGCAGCCACGGCCTACATCGCAGGCGACAACGATGCGCTGTACCAGCAGCTGGCCCACGACGTCCGTGTCGTCGATAGCGAGCAACCGGACAGCTGGGCCGGACGGGAAGACGCTCTGAGCGGGCTGGGCCCCGAATTGGAGAGGCGAAGGATCTCCCCAAATAGCGTCCGTGGGTCACTGGTCGAGTCGCTTTGGTCGCCCGACACCGTCGAGGAACGAGGCGGTATCGCATGGTGGTCGGTATCGGGTGACCTCGAAATGGATGACACCTACCACCGGATGACCTCTTGGACGGTGGTCATGCGCCGGGACGGGGAAAATTCGGGCGGCGATTGGAGGATCGTTCACTCCCACTTCTCGATACACCGCTAGAGGTCCAGCCCCGTCACTCTGGCCAGGTCGTGGAGGCTTCCCACCCTCTCGAACAATCGACGCGCCTCATCGAGGTGGGCGGCACGAGTCGGGCTTGGGGCCGGGAGAGCGCGAGCCATCTCGAGGTGGATGAGCCCAACGTCCCAGGTGAAACCGCTCTTCTCTGCCATGGCGAGGCCCTTGCGCCAAGACCGTTCCGCCCTCCTGGTCCGCCCCCTCCAGGCGCTGCTTGCGCCCTTTGAACAGCCAGTACTTGGGTCGGGCGAAGGGCAGCACCAGGGCGAATGTCCTCATCTTCGCTAGGCCCCCACGCACCAGCTTCGCCACTTCCCTCCCGTCGGTCGAAGACCACCGACCGGAGGCCCAAAGCTCGAGCAGAGTGTCGAGCAGCCCGGCGAATCCGGCCAGGTAGATGAAGATCGGGGTCCGACCGATGGCCTTGAGGGCCAGGTCGGCGCTGACTCTCGCCTCGGCGGTCTGGCCGGCCCGGAGTTGGACTTGGGATCGAGTCGCATGGATGACTGGAACTGTGAGGGGGTCGACCTCGTCGAGGATGCCGATTGCAGCGGCGGACATGCTTTTTGCGTCGTCCAGCCGGTCGAGGGCAAGGAGCACCGGAGTGACGAAGGACGTGGCCCAGCCCTCGTGCTCCCGGTTCACCCGCTGCCGGGCCGAAGCGAGTAGCTGGCCGTAGTCGTGGAGGGCGTCTTCGATGGCCCCCGATGAATAGCTGACAAAACCGCGGACGGCCAAGGCGATGCCAGCCGAGTACTTGTCACCCAGCCGGTCGCACCGCTCGAGAGCTTCGCTAACGAGCTGACGAGCCCGCTCCCACTCGTTGAAGGTTAGGGCGAGAACGCTTTCAGCCAGCCCCGTTGCGATGAGGTGGGCCGGCCCCATCTCCCCCAGCTCGAGCACATAAGGGGCGTCAACCAGGCTCAGATGGGTTTCGAGGTGTTCCGCGGCCCGGGCCCGGACGAAGTACCTGTCGGCCAGCCGCCTGAGACGTAGGGTGCCTACCAGGTACGCAAGGCTGCTGTATGCCAGGCCTGCCACCAGCGGCTCACCTGACTTCTCTCCGAGGTTGATAGCGATCAGGTTGAGGGTCGGGAAGCCGGTGAGGTCGCCGGTGAAGTAGTACGTCTCACCGATGAGCGAGGCGATCCGGGCTGCCTGTGCCAGACGTGTTCTGTCTCTTTCGTCGTCGGGGACCCGGATCGCTCCTGGCAGGATGATGCGAATCAGCTGTTTGCATGCCTCTGCCACCAGGCGCCCGAGCCGGCGAAACGTCCCGGCCGACACATGCACGCCCACCAGATCCAGAGCCCGGTAGAAGCTGTTCAGCGCCTCGTCGAAGTTCCCCAGGGCCTCGTGGGCCTGTCCGATCTCGACGTGCCACTGGCTCTGTCTGATCCTGTCCAGCCCGGCGAACTCCTCGGGGTGCCGGTGCAGATAGTCCACCGACCGTGAGTGCGCCTCTATCGCTTCCCTGTTCGCCCCCTTGCGGAGCGCGCTCGCACCCGTCTTCTCGAAGTACACGAGAGCCTTCTGTCGGTCTTCGGCCCGGTCCCAGTGGTAGGCCAGCAGGGCGAAAAGGGGCTCGCCCGATGGCTCGGGAAGTGACTCGAGATAGGTGCCCACGGCACGATGGATATGCCTCCGCTGATCGAACAGCAACAGGTCGTATGCAGTGTCCCGAGTGAGGGCATGCTTGAAGTCATAGGACCCGGGGGACGCCTCGACGATGAGGTCCAGCTCCTTGAGCTCCTCCAGTTGGGCCTCCAGCTCATCGGTGCCCGGGTGGGCGGGATGCACTGCGGTGAGTGCCCCGGTGTCGAAGCTCCTCCCGATGACGCTCGCCACCTTGAGACTCAACTGGAGCTCCGGATCGAGCCGGTCGATGCGGCTGAGCACAACGCTGCTGAGACTGTGGGGAACCCCCAAAGCATCCGCGGGGCGGCGCAGCTCGGCCATTCCGTCCTCGACGGTGATGGCGCCGGTCTCCTTCAGCGAGAGCGTCAGCTCCTCGATGTAGAACGGGATCCCTTCCGCAGACTCGACGATCACCTTGGCGACGCTGGGCCCCACTTCCAGTGCACCGAGCCGTGCTCTGGCAAGGGCCAGCGCGTCGTCATCGCTCAGCGGCTGCAGCACCAGGCGGGCGGATGTGCCCATGTCGGCCACCTGGTCCATCTGCTCGGGCCGTTCGGCCATATGCCTGGTGAGGAGGACCAGCAACAGGGGGCTCACTTTCCGTGCGGCGGCGAGGGCCACGGCCCAGGAAGCGGAGTCGAACCACTGCCCATCGTCGAGCACGACCAGGAGGGGGGACCGGGTGGCCGCCTCGCTCAGCAAGGCGACCAGGAGTTCGACCGTGGAATCACGGCGGTTGCCGCCCGACATACCCCGGGTCGCAGCGGTCTCCGTGAACTGGAGGTCGAGGACCGAGTTCAGCAATGCCTCCCAATCGGTGAATTGCGGCCACTTGGCCAGCGTCTCACGGACCATCTCCTGGCGTCGCTCGAGGGAGCGAATCTCGGTCAGCCCCAGCACCTCGGTGATCACGTCCCGCCACGCCTGATAGGGGGTTTGGGCCACTGGAAGTGCAGCGCCGGTGAGGACCTGTACGTCGAATGACTCGGCCGTCCGGATCAGGTCTGCCGCCAGAGCCGACTTACCGATACCGGCTTCCCCTTCGACCACCACCACCGACGAGCCATGAGCCCGCACCAGGGCGCCCAGCCAGGCAACCAGTTGGTTCTGCTCGGTCTCCCGTCCGACGAGCTCCGTCAGGTCACGCTCGACCCGGGTCCCGGTCTTCTCCCACAGCGGCCGGTAGACCTGCACCGGTCGAACCCAGCCTCGCAACCGCCGCTCGCCCAGACTGTGGAACTCGATCCTCCGAGCTGCCCTCATCGTGGCCTCGTCACAGAGGATCTCGAACTGCGCCGCCTGCATGAGCCTGGCCGCCAGGTTGACCTCCCGGCCGATAGTTGTGTATTTCGCTGTCTGAGTTCACTCCCGTAGGCACCACAGAAGGCCCGCCCTGTCGCGACCCCGATGCCGTAGTCGAGCCTCATCTGGGTCACGGCCGACTGGATCTCCTCGGCGGCCTGCACCGCCAGATAAGGGTCTTCCTCGTTGCGCGAACGGGGGCAGGCCGAAGGAGGCAATCAGCGTCACACCCTTGTCGTCGTCGAGAATCCGGGTCAAGGTGCCCTCATACCTTGTCAGGGCCTGCTGAGCCTTAACGACGACGTCTTGAAGTGAATCTCGAGCGGAAGGAGCCGAAGTGTTGAGGCGAGGCAGGTTCACGAAGACCGACGTGACCTGGCGGAACTCGGCGAGCCACTCGCTCTGGCCGGCATCGATCCGACGTAGCACCGACGGTGGGAGGAATCGGCGGAGCTCCAATGTCAGCTCCGGAGTCGTCTCGACGGGAGCGACGGTGGGCGGTTCGGCTCGATCGACGTCGGCGAGCCGGAGGTAACCGTTGCTATCCGTTCTCCCTTTTGCCGCAGGCCCGATGGCTGGCGACGGCCTCGGGTGAGAGCAATACCTCTCCAGGCCGCGCCAGCCCGCTCCCCATACCGATCTGCCTCATCGGCGTTCCGCCAATAAGGAAGTGCCACTGCTGGCTCATGCCCCCGAGCTGCATGAGCACTCCCCTTCCCAGCCCGATGCCGACCCGAAGGTCCAAGGGACGCCCCGAATATCCGTCGCGCGAGCTGCAGATCCACGACATCCAGGCCGCAGCTGGAGGCGAGCGCCACCGCTCGGGCTACGTCGAGCTCGGCATCGGCCACCCAAGTGGCCAGCACGGAATCTCCGGCGACCGCGAGGACCTCCCCGCGGTGCGCGGTCACCTTCTCGATGACGGCCCCGAAGACCTCGTTGAGCAGCTTGCCAACCAGTTCCGGCCCTGCCTCCTCCCTCTCGGTGATCTCGTGGGTGATGCGGGAGAAGTCGGAGAGGTCGACGAACCAGGCCACCATGTCCCGCTCCTCGGACAAGGCCCGACTGTGCGACGGCGGCCGTCGAGCCAGCCAATTGACCAGCTGTCCAGGGACGAAACTCCGGAGAACGGTCGGACTTGTCGGCATGGAGCAGGTGGCGGGAGAAGGCCCCGCACAGGGGAGAACTTAGCAACGGCTTGGTAGCTTGTTGTGGTGCCGGACGGTTGGCAGACCATCGAGGCCGGGGAGGAGTCGATTCACCGTGTCGGTCGTCTCGTCGCCAGCCTGCGCGGGGAGTTGGGATCGGCCGCCGCCGAGTCTGCTCCAACGGCACGGGTACCGGGTCGAGGCCGATGGTGGCGGTCCCCATCGCAACGTTCTCGGCCATCCCCTGTTCGAGCTGCCGATCTGGCTCGACGGCGCCACGGCCGGCGAAGGCCGCCTGGGCCGTGAGGTCCTGCTCGGCATCCGCGAGTCGAGCCTGTGCGGCTATCTATCTGTCCGGGCGGAGGACGACCACTTCGATGGAGAGTGGCGGGACGCAGCCGCCGCCATGACGGTCTCGGGCTTCTTCCGTGCCCGGCATCAGGCCCTTCTCGCCCCGCTGGTCTCCGACCGCCGTTTCTGGGAGCGATTCGAAGCGGTTTGGCAGCACTACGGGGAGGCCATGCTGCTGGAGCGGGCTCTTCACGACCCGGCCCGGAAGTTTGGCCGTCCCGAGTTCGATGCGGTGCTCGACCGGTCCCAGCCCTTGGAGATACCAGGCGATACGGTTCTCGCCATAAAGGGGTGCTGGAGCTCGGCGCCGACCTCGCAGCCATCGTGCGTCACCTCGCCAAGGCAACCCAGTTGTTCGACGACTTCGTGGACGCACCTGCCGACTTGGCGGCGGGCAATTTCACCTGGATGGTCAGAAGGCTCGGCGGCCTTTGTGGGGAACGGACGCTCCGCTCCGAGATGGTCGGCGAGTTCGACAAGATGCACGCCGAGGTGGAGGAGGAGCTCGACCGTGCGGTGATGATCGCCGGGAGCATCGGAATGGTCGGCATGACCCCTTGGGTGGAGGAGCGCCGCCGGGTCATAGGACGGGCGTCTGAGCGCATGACTCGACGCTGTTCGACCGCTTGGCCTCTGGACGCGGCCAGGAGCTTCCAGCGCCTAGGGTTAGCCAGTCCCTGTGAAAGGGAGGAGAATGGACCAAATTCCCTCGGAGCTGATCGGCCGGGCCGTCCAAGACCGCGACTTTCGACGCACGCTTCCTCGAAAACCCGCGTCGCGTGGCGAGTGACGAAGGGTACGAGTTGGACGACGAGCAGATCGCGGTGTTGCGGGAGATGGACCCCGAGGCAATCGACGATGCCATCGCCGCCCTCATGGAAGACCAGCATGGGGCGAAGTGGGGCTGACCCGGACCACAACATCCGGTTCTGAGTTCTACGACCGCTGGTCTGAGTTGGTCCGGAGAGGTTTCGGGACGGTGTTCCAGGCAGGAATCCTCAAGACCGGCGATCCGCTGCGCGAGGATCCCGAACAGTCGGTGCTCGTCCTTGCCCAAAAGGCGGGGCTACAGGACGACGACCTGGTCCTCGACGCCGGTTGCGGTGTGGCGGGACCGGCGATCATCATCGCGAGCCACTATCCCGGGGTGGTCATCGAAGGGGTGACCAACTCGGAGCGCCAGGCTGAGATGGCCACGACAGAGATCGAGGAGGCCGGCATCGGCCACCGGGTGCGGGCCCAGGTCGCCGATTATCAGCGCCTCCCGTTCCGCACGAAGACCTTCGACCGGGCCCTCTTCCTCGAGAGCACCGGGTATGCCACCGATCTCGATGCGACGTATCAGGAGGCATATCGGGTGTTGAGGCCGGGAGGCGGGCTCTACGTCAAGGATGTCTTCTGCGACCCGGCTTCCATGGACGAAGCGGGCAGAGATCAACTGGAGGCGTTCGACCGGCTGTGGGGGTGTGCACGGTCCAAGACGATGGAGGAGTCGCTCGTCTCCATGATCGGCGCCGGCTTCGAGGTCACTCTCGCCGCTCCTTTGCGGGACATTGGTACCGCTCGCTTCGCCGGGTCGATGTTTCACATCGACCCCGTCACGGGGTTCAAGGAGAGCGAGATGGGGCGGGCGTTCCTCCGGTCGGGCTTGGACCCGCCCATCCAGTTCGGCGAGATCCGGGCGGTGAAGCCCCATTAGTCAGCCTGGCGAGGCGGTCGGCCAGGACAGACAGCAACACGCTCGGTGGGCGCGTCTCATCGCCGCAGGTGCCGATCTCACGGCGATCAGCATCCGCTCGAGAACGCCAGCGTTCCTGCACTACGGCCATTTCTCGGCCAGAAGGCGGAGGCGGCGTCGCGAGTGGCGGCGATGGTCGACCATGGCCGGATTCGGCCGAAACGCCCATCCATCCACAAGCGTGGCGACGAGATCAAGGGCCCACCCTCACGTCGCCCGTGACCATGCTTACAGACCTCCTCACCACAGGAAAAACCCGGTGTCAGGAGTTTTTCGCCAGTGGAGCTGAGGGGATTTGAACCCCTGACCCCTTGCATGCCATGCAAGTGCTCTGCCGAGCTGAGCTACAGCCCCAGGGTGAGACGAGGATTGTACCAGTGGGCGATGGAGTCAGGCTTCGGTACTGACCGCTTGCCGCTCGATGCGGGGGGCATCACCCCAGAGTCGCTCCAGGTCGTAATAGGCGCGGGTCTCGGGGAGGAACAAGTGGACGACGAAGTCGCCGTAGTCGAGTAGCAACCAAGAGCTGGACTGGCGCCCCTCGATCCGTATGGGCTTGCGCTCGAAGGAGTCGAGCCGTTCCTCGACGGCCTCGGCAAGCGTTTGGACGTGGCGCTGAGAGGTGCCTGTGGCGATGACAAACCAGTCGGTGATCTGAATGAGGCGGGACACTTCCAGGAGCACCACCTCCTCGCCCTTCTTTGCATCGATCGCTTCTGCGGCGGCCTCGGCGAGGATCCTGCTCTCGAAATCACTCCCAGTGACGGTCCCTACCTCCTGATCCGAATCTCCGGGGT
This sequence comes from uncultured Actinomycetes bacterium, assembly GCA_963780745.1. Lineage (GTDB taxonomy): Bacteria > Actinomycetota > Acidimicrobiia > Spongiisociales > DATADW01 > DATADW01. The sequence continues at coordinate 198,019 of CAWACT010000007.1, forward strand.
GGATCATAGTGACGCCCAGGTCTATGGCCGGACCGGTTGCGTCTCAGAGGTGGCTCTCGTACAGCCCATGGCGCAACACGTACCTCCACACGGGGTCGGGCACCAGGAATCGGAATGGCCGGTCTTGCGCGGCACGCAACCGGATGTCGGTGCCGCTCACATCCAGGTCGGGCATGTCCAGCCAAAAGGCCTCGGTGCTTCCAAGCTGATCGAGGGCTTCCTCGACCGTGCTCTGGGTGGTCCCCGGTCGCGGAGCCACTGCGATCCGTGCTCGCCGCACCACTTCGTGGGCCCGGTCCCAGGTCGCCAGACCGGACGCGGCGTCGGCACCGAGTATCAGGATCAGCTCGTCTCCCCGATCGAATTCAGCCAGGGTGTCGGCGGTGTAGGTCGACCCGGGCCGGGCCACCTCGCGCTCATCGAGTTCGAAGCCGGCCGCCTCCTCCACGGCGAGCCGGGTCATGGCGGCCCGGTGCGCCGCCGGTGTGACCTCTCGCCATGCTTTCTGCCACGGGTCGCCAGCAGGGATGAAACGCACCTCGTCGAGCTCGAGCTGGTGGCGCGCCGCTGCCGCCGCGACCAGATGACCGAGGTGAACCGGATCGAATGTCCCACCCAGAATCCCCCTCCGCACGCCCAGCAGCCTAGAACCTCACCCGTAGTGCACGTCCGGCCGCGAGCAGGCGATCGATCGATTCACCGGCCTTCGGGCGGAGGGAGCAGCCAAAGAGCGTTGGTCAGGTCGACCGGGAGGCACCCGAGCACGCTCATGGGGTCGATGTAGACATCATCGATCCGCACCGAGAAGTGGAGCGCCTCGGACCCGTGGGCTCTCCCCGAGCGAGCGATCACCGAGCCGGCCATGACCCGGCCCGGGCCCGCCGAGCCGGTCTCCAGGTACGAGTAGCTCGTCTTGAGCCCGCCGCCGTGGTCGATGGTGACGGTCCGGTTGCCGGCCACCGTCCCGTCGAAGCTGACGACACCGGCGCCCGCTGCCCGCACCGGTGTACCCGGATCCGCCCCGAAGTCGACCCCCCAATGTCCGGCCCAGCGGCCAATCGGGGCAAAGCCTGCGACAACCGGACCGTCAACCGGCGCAGCGAGCCCGACGCAGATCTCGGGGGCGGGGGCCAGCACGGCCATCGCCAGGACGAGGCAAGCCACGGCTCGCATCGTGGATCACACCTCTCCCCCGTCCCCCTCCTTCAACGTACCCCAATGTGGGACCGGCTGGAAGCGAGCCGTTTGGAGGCTATTAGGGTCGCGCCGCTGCGCACTATGGAAGGACCTCGATGACCGACCGACCGGTACGAATCGGGCTGATGGGCTTCGGACGGATCGGACGCAACCTGTTCCGCCAGCTCCGTGGCCACCCCACAATCGAGATCTCGCACATCGTCGACGTCGCCGATCCCGAAGGGCTCACCTACCTCCTCAAGTATGACTCGATCTATGGGCGCTTCCCCACCCCGGTGACACTCGAGGGGAACACCCTCACCATCGCCGGCAAGACCAGCGAGTTCCGCCAGGAGCGGGAACCAGGAGCAACACCATGGGGTGACCTCGGGGTCGAGGTGGTCGTCCAGGCCACAGGGAAGTACCGCACGGCCGAGGCGGCTCAGAGCCACCTCGACGCCGGCGCCCGCAAGGTGATCCTCGCCTCCACGCCGGAGACCCCGGGTGATGTGCCGATCCTTCTGCGTGGGATCAACGACGAGTTGCTGACACCCGAGCTCGAGGTCGTGGCGCTTGGCTCCAACACATCGAACGCGGTGGCGCCGCTGCTGCTCATCCTCGACGAGACCTTCGGGCTCGACCGCTGCTTCTTCACCACCGTCCACGCCTTCACCAATTCACAGCGGCTGGCCGACGTCCCCGGATCCGACGGCTTCCGCACGAGCCGGGCTGCCGGCGAGAACATCATCCCCGCCGAGACCAACTCCCCCCAGATCTTGGAGGAGGTGATGCCCCAGCTCACCGGGAAGATCCAGGGGGTAGCCCTCAATGTCCCGGTGGCAGACGGGTCGACTGTTGACATGGTCTCGATCCTCGATCGCGCCACCACCATCGAAGAGCTCAATGCCGCCGTCGAGGCAGCGGCAAAGGAGCGCTTCGCCGGGATCATCGAGTACTCGATCGATCCGATCGTGTCGAGCGACGTGGTGGGCTCGACCCACTCCGGGGTGTACGACAGCCTGGCCACGATGGTCATCGAGGGCAACATGGCAAAGACCATCGTCTGGTTCGACAACGGGTGGGGGTATACGGCCCGGCTCATCGAGGTGCTCGAGACCACAGCCTCCCAGCTCCCCCAGGAGGTGACCGCATGACCCGAGTCGCTATCAACGGTTTCGGCCGGATCGGCCGCGCCGTGTTCCGGATAATCGCCGAACGCCCCGACTCGGGGATCGATGTGGTGGCCATCAACGACCTGGCCGACGACGACGTTCTCGCCTATCTGCTCAAGTACGACACCGTGATGGGGAACTTCGAGCACGAGGTCGAAGTCGGGGACAACGAGATGCGCACCGCCGGCCACACGGTGCGGATGCTGATGGAGCGCGACATCTCATCCCTGCCCTGGGGCGAGCTCGGTGTCGATGTCGTCATCGAGTCGACCGGTGTGTTCCGCGACAAGGCGTCGCTGCAAAAGCACCTCGACGCCGGGGCGAAACGGGTCATCCTCACCGTCCCCTCCCAGGACCCGGTAGAGACGATCGTGCTGGGCGTCAACGACGGCGAGCTCGACAGCACCGACCTGATCGTTTCCAATGCTTCGTGCACCACCAACTGCCTGGCACCGGTGGCCAAGGTGCTTCACGAGAGCTTCGGGATCAGACGTGGGACGATGACGACGGTCCACGCCTACACCAACGATCAACGGCTTGCCGACGTCCCCCACGAGGAATTACGCCGGAGCCGGGCGGCCACCGAGAACATCATCCCGACCACCACCGGAGCCGCCAAGGCGGTGGGGCTGGTCCTCCCCGAGCTCAAGGGCAAACTCGATGGGATGGCGATGCGGGTGCCGGTTCCCGATGGCTCCACGGTCGACCTGGTCGTCGAGTTGGAGCGTCCTGTCACCGTCGAGGAGGTGAACGCCGCCATCAAAGAGGCGGCGTCCGGCGAGCTCGAAGGGATTCTCCAGTACTCCGAAGACCCGCTTGTCTCCACCGACATCATCGGCAATCCGCATTCCTCGGTGTTCGACGCCCAGTCCACCCATGTGCTCGGGGGGAACCTGGTCAAGGTGCTCGCCTGGTACGACAACGAGTGGGGCTACTCCAACCGGGTGGTGGACCTGATCGTGCGGCTGGCCGAGGTCATCGAAAGCGAAGAGGTGCCTGCCCCCGCTTGAGAGTGGCTCTCCGTTTGGCTCCTCTCCCGGGGAGGCACAGCCTTCTCCGTCCCCCGGTAGGGGGGAAGGGACCCGCTGCGGAGCAGCGGGTAGGGGGCTGGCGAACTCCCAACGGTGCGCAGTCACCCCCTCCGCTCGCTCCGCTCGCGCCTCCCCCTCACCGGGGGAGGCAGAAGATGCGGCGCGCTCGCTCTGACTCACCCCTCGCTCGCTCCGCTGCGCTCTCCTACGGGACGCAGCTCTTGCGCCCGTTGGATCGCCTGCCACACCTTTTCCGCCCGAAGCGGGATCTGGAGGTCGGTCACCCCGAGCGGTAAGAGGGCGTCGATCGCGGCGTTGACAACCGCGGGGGTGGAGCCGAGGGTGCCTGCCTCGCCGACACCCTTGGCCCCCAACGGGTTGGTCGGGCTGGGCGTGCAGGTCTCACCCAGCCGGTAGCCGGGGATGCGGCTGGCAGTGGGGAGCAGATAGTCCACCATCGAGGCGGTGAGCAGGTTGCCGTCCGGGTCGTAGCGGACCTCTTCCCACATCGCCTGTCCGATCCCCTGTGCGAGCCCGCCGTGGCGCTGACCTGCGGCCAGCATCGGGTTGACGATCACCCCGGCATCGTCCACCGCCTACATCTGCTGCAGGTCGACGTCGCCGGTGGAGGGGTCGACCTCGACCACTGCCAGGTGCATCCCAAAGGGGAAATTGAGGCCGCCTGAGACGAAGTGATGCTCCTCCTCCAGCCCCGGCTCGTCTCCCGGAGGCAGCTGGCGTGCCGACCAGGCCTTGCCGACCAGGTCCTCCCATGCGATGGAGACGTCGGTCCCCCTCACCGTGGCAACGCCCCCGGAGAGGACCACGTCTTCTGGAGCCGCCTCGAGGACGTGGGCCGCGATGCGACGCAGCTTGGCAGCGACCAGGCGGGCCGCCCCGAGCACCCCGCTACCACCATGGGCCACCGAGCGGGAGCCCGATGTGCCCCAGCCGTATGGCGCCGACGCGGTGTCGCCCTGCTCGACGCGCACCTGGGCCGCCTCCAACCCCAGCTCGGCGGCGACGATCTGGGCGAAGGCGGTGCGGTGGCCCTGGCCCTGGTCGAGCGTCCCGGCTGACGCGGTCACCGATCCGTCGGGGTGAACCGTGACCCGGCCCGCTTCCCACTCCTCGAACCCGCAGGCCTCGACGTACGCGCCCAGCCCGATCCCGAGATAGCGCCCTTCCTGGCGCGCCTGCTCCTGGCTCCGTCGCAGCTCGGCATACCCGGACAGCTCGAGCAGCCGATCGAGCGCTCTCGGGTAGTCGCCCGAGTCGAACGTGTACCCACCCGGCGAGGCGTATGGGAAGCGGTCGGCGCCGATCAGGTTGACCCGTCTCACTTCGGCTGGGTCGAGCCCGAGCTCGCCCGCGATCCGGTCGATCACCCGCTCCAATGTCAGCGTCGCCTCGGGCCGCCCCGCTCCCCGGTAGATGCCCATTGGCGCCCGGTTGGTGTAGACCCCGCGTCGGCGCCAGGCGTAGACCGCTATGTCGTAGGGACCGGTGCCTATCCGCGGCGTGGACGGCACCGGCGCCAGATAGCGCTGGCGGCAGCCGAGGTCGACGATCGAATCCACCCAAAGCCCGAGGATCCGTCCATCGGGGCCGGCAATCGCCCGAAGTGATGCCGCTGCGCCCTGCCGTGGCCGATCACGGCTATGTGCTCGCGGCGCGACTTCCACCCACCGCACGGGGCGGCGGCACCGTTGGGCTGCGATCACCGCCAGCATCTCCTCCTCCGCCAGGTCGAACTTGCACCCGAAGGCACCCCCGACGAATGGCGTCACCACCCGGACCGACGACTGTGGCATGCCGAGCGCTTTGGCCAATTCCTCGGCCATCAGATGGGGCGCCTGGCTGCTGAGGTGGACGGTGAGGGCGCCATCCCCCCACTCCGCCAGCACCGACCTCGTTTCCAGGGGGCTTGGCACCACCCGGGGGTGCTCGATGGTCCCCTCGACCACGGTGGCGGCGGCGAGAGCATCGAGCTCCGCCGGGTCACCGCCCTTTCGCTCATAGGCGACATTCCCCTCCATGTCGGGATGGATCGCTGGTGCTCCGATCGCCTCCTCGGGGTCGTTCGCCACCGGCAGAGGCTCGTAGTCGACCGCCACCAGCTCGGCCGCGTCGAGCGCTTGCTGCGGTGTCTCGGCGATCACCGCCACCACCGGGTCGCCCACCATCAAGCACACGGCCCTGTGCCAGCGGGCTGCGGGGCGGGATGTTGCGCCGCGGATTGGGAGCCGGCGGGCCGTGGATGTCGGCGACGTCCTCGGGACGTAGCACCAGAACAACTCCGGCTGCCGTCTCCGCTTCCGAGGTGTCGATCGCCTCCACCGTGGCGTGGGCGTACGGGCTGCGGACCAGCGCCATGTGTGCTGTCCCCGCAGGAAGCAGATCGCCGGTATACCGGCCCTCCCCGGTGATCAGCGCCACGTCCTCTACCCGGCGCAAGGGAGAACCCATCGGATTGATTGGAGGAGCACTCACCGGCAGAGGAGGCTACCGGGGATCGTGCGGTGCTCGGTGCGCCCCGAACGGCAGGGCTTCTGGGATGCTTGTTCCCAATGCAGCGGCAGACTGGACATGACTGAGGGAAAGAGAGCCGACCGGTGGACGTCTTCATAGTTGACGCATGCCGCACTCCCATGGGGAAGATCGGCGGCCAATTGGCCCACGTCAGGCCGGACGACCTGGCGGCGCACGCCCTCCGCAGGCTCATCGAGCGGAATCCTTCGCTCGACCCAGAGTCGATCGAGGACGTCTTCTGGGGCGCCGCCAACCAGGCGGGTGAGGACAACCGCAACGTCGCACGAATGGCGGTGCTGCTCGCCGGGCTGCCAGATACCGTCCCTGGCGCCACCGTCAACCGGCTGTGCGGATCGGGTTTGCAGGCAGTGATCTCGGCGGCGCACGCCCTCTCCGCGGGATGGGGTGACGTGATGGTGGCAGGAGGCTCAGAGTCGATGAGCCGGGCGCCATGGGTGATCGCCAAGCCCAACCGGCCCTTCCCCACCGGTGCGCCTGAGGCGTTCGACACGACGCTCGGGTGGAGGCTGGTCAACCCGAGGATGGCCGAGCTCCACGGTCTGCTGGCCATGGGCGAGACGGCCGAGGTGGTCGCCGAGCGGTTCGGGGTCAGCCGCGAGCAGCAGGACGAGCTCGCCCTCGCCAGCCACCAGCGGGCGGTGACCGCCCAGCATGAGGGGAAGTTCCTGGCCGAACTGGAGCCGATCGAGGCAGCGACCGATCATCGCCACAGGGCCACCGTTCTGCTGACGGCTGACGAAGGGCCACGACCCGACACATCGCTCGAAGCCCTCTCCTCGCTTCGCCCCGTGTTCCGCCGGGAGGGGACGGTCACCGCAGGCAACTCCTCGCCGATGAACGACGGTGCTGCCGCCGTGCTGCTGACCACCGAGGAGGGGGCGAGCCGTCACGGGTTGGAGCCGCGTCGCTCGTGTGGTTGCGTCGGCGGCGGCCGGGGTCCACCCCGACGTGATGGGCATCGGCCCGGTCCCGGCAACACGCAAGGCGCTGGAGCGAGCCGGTCTGGCCACCGCCGACCTCGACCTCGTCGAGCTCAACGAAGCCTTCGCCGCTCAAGCGCTGGCCTGCATCGGGGAACTCAAGCTCGACCCCGACACGGTCAACGTCAACGGCGGGGCCATTGCCCTCGGCCATCCGCTGGGCGCCTCCGGCGCCCGGATCCTGACCACCCTGGTCCACGAGATGCCCCGCCGCAGCGCCCGCTATGGCCTGGCAACGATGTGCATCGGGGTCGGGCAGGGGATCGCTCTCGTGATCGAGCGGGTGTGACCGCACCCCTGACGGGAGTACGGGTCATGGAGGTGGCCAACCTGGTCGCCGCCCCCTACGCCGGTTTGCTGCTCGCCGACCTCGGCGCCGATGTCATCAAGGTGGAGCCACCTGGGGGCGACCTCGCCCGCGGGTTCGGCCCCTTCATCGGAGAGCAGTCGGTCTTCTTCATGGCGATGAACCGGGGAAAGAGATCGATCCTCCTCGATGCCAAGCAGCCGCGGGACAGGGTGGCGCTGGCCACGGCTGGCGGGCACGCGCCGACGTGATCCTCCACAACCTGCGCGCCGGCGCCATGGAGAGGATGGGGCTGGGCGAAGACGAGGTGCGTCGCGACAACCCGTCGGTGGTCTACGCGGTGATCAGCGCCTTTGGGAGCGATGGGCCATACGCCGACCGCGCCGGGATCGACGTCGTCTTCCAAGGTGAATCAGGGATGATCTCGATCACCGGCCAGCCCGGTGACCCCCCACAGAAGACCGCCACCACCATCGGCGACTACGTCGCCGCCGCCCACATCGCCACCGCCATCGCCGCCGCCCTGAAGGAGGGAGTGGGCCGCAGGGTGGAGGTGGCGGTGCGCGACGCTCTCATCTCCGTCCAGTCGGGTTGGAACGCCCTCCACTTCGCCGACGGCGCACAGCCCGCCCGCACCGGGACCGCCTCCCCCTACCTCGCCCCCAACCAGGTGCTCGCCGCCGCCGACGGACATCTCACCCTCGCCATCACCTCGGACCGCCATTTCGCCATCTTGTGCGAGGTCATCGACCGGCCCGACCTTGCAGAGGCGTTCCCGGGCAACGAGGAGAGGATGGCGGCGCGAACCAAGCTCGCCGCCGAGCTCGAAGCGGTGTTCCGAACACGCCCCAGCGCCGAGTGGGTGGAATTGCTGGTCGGCGCCGGTCTGCCCGCGGGGAGGGTGCTCACGCTCCCCGAGGTGTTCGCCGACCCTCAGGTGCAGCACAACGAGATGGTGGTGGAGATCGACGATCTGGTCGCCGAGCCGGTACGGACCACGGGGACGCCGCTTCGGGTCGACTCGGCCCCGGCACGGGCGGTCCTCCCGCCGCCGAAGTTGGGAGAGCACACCGCCGAGGTCCTGGCCGAGATCGGGATGCGCGAAGCAGGAGAGGCCGGGGCTTGACGCTGCGACCCACCCCAGGGCAACTCGAGACGGCGGGTATCGACCCGTCATCGGTGGTCATCGTCGCCCCGCCCTCCGTCGATGGGTGGGATGGGGCGCGGACCGCTCTCATCGAGGCGTTCGTCGCCACCAGGGACGCCGCAATCGCCGGCCGACCGGTGGTGGTCATCGTCCACGGCGACGATCTTCTCGGGCGGCGAGGGGCGCCCCGGGCGATGGTCGCCTGCGGGCTCCTCTCCGGGGCGCGCACCGCCGCCATCGAAGGACGCAAGCCCGGCATCCCGGTGAACGTGCTCGCCGTCGAGGACGACACCACGTCCGAGACAGTTGCCATGTGGGTGGCACGGCTTGCCGAGCCGGGCGGACCGAGCGGCGAACTGGTCCACCTCGGGAGCGCCCATCTCGGCAAGGCGCTGGCATGAACGCCGTCGTCACCGGTGCTGCCACCGGGATCGGGCGCGCCATCGCCCGGAGATTCGCCGCCGAAGGGATGACACTCGTCTTGGCCGACATGTCCCCTCGGCTCGGCGAGGTCGTCGCCGAGTTGGAGGGTGGCGGTGCCGAGTTGGCTGCCGCCCAGGTCGATCTCACGACCGTCGCCGGTCGGGAAGAGGTGAGGCTGCTGGTAGAGAGCGCCGGCACGCTGGGCGCCTTGATCAACAACGCCGGGATCACCCGAGACGCCCGGTTGGTCAACCTGAGCGACGATGCCTTCGCCGCGGTGCTCGACGTCAACTTGGGGGCGACCTATCAGCTGACCACGGAGCTGATCCCGCTGTTTGAAGACGGCGGCGCCGTGGTCAACCTGGCCTCGCGTGCCTACCTGGGAAACTTCGGGCAGTACAACTACAGCGTCTCCAAGGGTGGCGTGGTGGGGATGACCCGGGCCCTGGCGCTGGAACTGGCTCCCCGGGTCCGGGTCAACGCCATCGCCCCCGGCCTCATCGCGACCGAGATGACAATGGCCATCCCCGCCGAGGTGCTGGAGAAGATGGTGGTCGCGGTCCCGCTGGGGAGGATGGGCACACCCGAAGAAGTCGCCGACCTGGCCGCCTTTCTGGTCTCGGATTCCTCCAGCTACCTCACCGGGGAAGTGATCGTCATCGGCGGCGGCCGCAGCCTGGCATGAGCAGCGGCATAGCGCTGCTCCGAGTCAGCCCGCCGCAGCGGAGCGGGAACGGCAGACCCGTCCTGCGGCGCAGCGGCGGGTAGGGGGGCTGCCTGAACTCCCACCGGTGCACAACCACCGCCCTCCGCTCGAGGCTCCGCTCGCGCCTCCGCCCTCACCGGGGGAGGCGATCCCCTCCCCCGCCGGGGGAGGGAAAAGAGGTGGCTACCACATAGAGTCGGGTGAGCGTCTCCGCGACCAGCGCTGGTTTGTCGGACCCCTCCAATTCGATGGTGACCGTCATCTTGAGCTGGACGCCGCCGGCAACCTCGGTTACCTCGTCGAGCCGCCTCCGGGCGCTGCACCCTGCTCCCCACGGGGACGGGGGTGATGAACCTGGCCCGGTCGAGCCCGTAGTTGATACCCATCTTCGGGGTGGGGACCGGCAACGGCTGATCGGCGAGGAGCGCCGGGATCAACGACAGCGTCAGGTAACCGTGGGCGATGGTGCCACCGAATGGCCCCTGTGCCGCCCGGACTGGGTCCACGTGGATCCACTGGTGGTCGCCGGTGGCGCCGGCGAAGGCGTCGATCCGGTGCTGGTCGATGGTCTCCCACTCGCTGACGCCAATTTCGCTGCCGACGAGCGCCAGCAGATCGTCGTGTTCTCCCATGGCGGCCAACCTACCTGTCCGGCTCCGTCTGGCTAGCCCGCCAACCGGAGCCGCCCCGGTGCCGGGAGCGCCACCTGCTCGACGAAGGCCTCGAGTTGCCTGAGGTTGCGCACCTCGTGGACGGCGTCGCAGAAAGGGGCGTAGGCCGACATCACCGAGTCGCCGGTGTCCCAGTAGGCCCGCGGTTCCGGGTTGAGCCAGTAGAGCGCTCGGGCCGACTGCGACAAAGCACGCAGCATCTGGGGTCGGGGGTTGCGGTAGTTGCTGCGGGCGTCCCCGGTGATGATCACCGTCGAACGGGGGGTCACAGCTTCGCCGAACCGCTCCCGGAACCGGTCGAGGGCGTTCCCGTAGTCGGAGTGCCCGTCGAGCCAGACCACCTCGGCTTCGGTGGTGATCCTCTCCATCGACCTGGCGAAGTCGCCGCCCGCCTCGAAGAACCCGGTGACCTCGTCAACGCCGTCGATGAAGGCGAAGGAGCGCACCTTGGAGAACTGACCCGACATGGCGTAGGTGAACTGGAGGGTGAACCGGGCGAAGGTCGCCATGGAGCCCGAGACGTCGCACAGCAGGACGATGTCGGGCTTGTGAGGGTTCGGCGAGCGGAACACCGGCTCGAAGGGGACACCACCGGTGGCCAGTGCCCGCCTCATGGTGCGTCTGAAGTCGAGCCGCCCGGTCCGGCGCCGCTTGCCGACTCTGCGCGAGCCTGGCGGCCAGCTTTCGGGTGAGCGGCCGGATCGCCTTCTCCACCCGGGCCAGGTCGTGGCGGGTGGCGTGCATCAGGTCGATGTCCTCGAGCAGCGGCTGGCGAAGGGTTCGCGCCACCGCCTCGCGTCCCCGGTCGGCAACCAGCAGCCGTCTGATCTCGGCCTGCAATTCGCTCGCGGAGCCGCGTCGATCCGGCGCTCCATCTCCTCGACGCAGCACCGCTGCTGAGCGGGCGAGAGCTCGCCGCCTCCACCCTGGCCTCAGCGAGCAGCCGCTGCAGCATCCCGTCCACATCGAGCCGGCGCATCGTGCGGTACAGGTAATAGGTGCCGCCCACCGGTCGCCCCGGCTCGATCCCGGCCAAGCGTCCACCGCCTCCTGGCGCCGGCGCCCAGCATCGCCCAATCCTGGGCGCTCAGCGCCTCCATGATCGCCCTGGCCAACTCCTCGAGGTCGAGCGTCGCCCCCACCGCGACCGCCGCCCGCTGGCCTGTCGGCGGCCCGGTGCGGCGCCTGCCGGTCGGTGCCGGCGCCGTCCGGTGGAGGTCTCGCGATGGAGGGCGAAGAAAGCCTCGAAGGCGGCGTCGAACGCCTCGCTAGTGCCGCTCGTTCTTGACCATGGTCGCTCCAAGGGTGTGCTTGAAGGCCGACCGGTCGGCCAAGATCGACGTGCTCCAAGGCGGCGAGGGCGTCGATCGCCTCGACCATCGACACCGGCACCCCGACGGTGCGCAGCTCGTCGACGAAGGCGATCATCGTGTCGATCATCGCCGGGTCGGTCAGGCTCGACGGCGTGCGGGCCCACCAGCGGATCCTGCAGCGAGAACTCCTTGGCCACCTTCTCGACGTCGCTCTGGTGCTTGAGGAGGACGTGGAGCGTGGCTGACACCGCCTCCTCGTCGACCCGCTCGATCCCGAGGGCGATGAGGGTGCGCGCCCAGTCGATGGTCTCCGAGACCGATGGCGACTTCTTCAGGTCGATCTGTCGCACCGACCGGACCACCTCCGCCACCTGCTCGGCGAGGTGCGGTGCGATCCCGGGCACCCGCACCGTCAGGATCTCCTGTCTCCCGCTCCGGCGTGGGGTAGCCGATGTGGAGGAAGAGGCAGCGCCGTTTCAGCGCCTCGCGACAGCTCGCGGGTGTTGTTGGAGGTGAGCACCACCGAGGGCCGGGTGGCGGCGGTGATCGTCCCCAGCTCGGGGATCGAGACCTGGAAGTCGGAGAGCACCTCGAGCAGCAGCGCCTCGGTCTCCACCTCGACCCGGTCGACCTCGTCGACCAGCAGCACCACGGGCGCCTCCGACCGGATCGCCTCGAGCAGCGGGCGGTCCAGCAGGAAGTCCTCCGAGAAGATGTCGTGCTCCAGCTTGCCCCAGTCGTGTTGCTCGTCGGCCTCGATCCGAAGCAGCTGCTTCTTGTAGTTCCACTCGTAGAGCGCCTTGGCCTCGTCGAGGCCCTCGTAGCACTGGAGCCGGATGAGACGCCGGCCCTGGACACGGGCAAGCGACTTGGCCAGCTCGGTCTTGCCGACGCCGGCCGGGCCCTCCACCAGGATCGGCTTGCCCAGCCGGTCGGCCAGGAACACCACCTGGGCGATGCGGTCGTCTGCGAGGTAGCCGGCTTCGCCCAGGCTGCGCCCGCACCGAGGCGGGACCGTCCGTCATCGGGATCACCGCCGCACCTGCCCCTCGCCGCGGACCACATACCGCTCGGAGGTGAGCGCCGATAGCCCCATCGGGACCCCTCGCGTGGAGCTTCTGGGTCGAGATCCCGATCTCGCCGCCGAACCCGAACTGCTCGCCGTCGGTGAATCGGGTGGATGCGTTGACCATCACCACGGCGCTGTCGGTCCCATCGATGAAAGCGTCGGCTGCGGAGATGTCCTGGGTGACGATCGCTTCGGTGTGTCCGGTGCCGTGGGCGAGGACATGCTCGACAGCGGTATCGAGGTCGGGGACCACCCGCACCGCCATCACCAGGTCGAGATACTCGGTGTCCCAGTCCTCGTCGCTGGCCGGGGCCATCTCGGGGACGATCTCCCTGGCCGCCGGGTCGCCGCGCAACTCGACACCGGCGTCGGTTAGCTCCTTGGCAACTCGGGGGAGGAACTCCGGTGCTACCGACTGGTGGACGAGCAGCTTCTCGGCGGCGTTGCACACACCAGGGCGGTGCGTCTTGGCGTTGACCACGATCGACACCGCCTGCGTCGAGATCGGCGGCTGCATCCACGTAGACGTGGCAGTTCCCCGCACCGTCGACCACCACCGGCACCGTCGCCTCCGCCTCGATCTGCGGCGAGCAGCCCCGGACCACCGCGGGGAACCAACAGATCCACCCAGCGCTTGGCCCGCAACAACTCCCTGGCGCCCTCCCGCGAGGTGTCCTCGAGCACCTGCACGGCATCCTCGGGAACGTCGGCGTCGGCCAGGCCGGCACGGAGGGCACGAGCCGATCGCCAGATTGGAGCGCAAGCGCAGTCGAGGAGCCGCGCAGCAGGGCGGCGTTCCCCGACTTGAGACACAGCCCGGCGGCGTCGACGGTGACGTTCGGCCTCGCCTCGTAGATGACCGCCACCACACCCAGCGGGACCCGGATCCGGGCGATGTCGAGACCGTTGGCCAGCCGCCACCCGGCGGTGACCTCGCCGACCGGGTCGGGTAGGGCGGCGACGGACCGCAGCCCAGCCGCCATACGCCTCCAACCGAGAGCCATCGAGGCGGAGCCGGTCGAGGAGCGACTTGGAGATGCCTTCCTTCTCCGCCCGGGTGACATCGTCACCGTTTGCCTCGAGAACCGCATCGGCCGCCTCCTCCAGCCGGGCGAGCCATGGCGAATAGCGCTGCGTTCTTCGACTCGGTGGTTGTCCGGGCGAGTCGGCGCGCCGCGGCCCGCGCCCGCTCACCGATGGCGTCGATCATCGGGCGAGTGTACCGGTGGTCATCTTCAGCCCCCGGCGGGCCCGCTCGGACAGCGGTTGGCTAGCCGGTGAGGATCACCAGATCGTCTCGATGGATCGCCTCGGCGCCACGGCTGCCGGCGACACGGCCCAGCTCCACGGCGGCGAGCCTGGCGAGCCCCTTGGCCACCAGGGATCCGTCCGGCCCGACCACATCGACCGCCGCCCTGGGCTCGAAGTCGCCGTTGACCTCGACGACGCCGACCGGGAGCAGCGAGCGGCCCTGTTCGACCAGTGCCCTGACCGCCCCGGCGTCGATGCGGACCATCCCTCGGAGCGGCGGCCGAAGGCGATCCACAGCTTGCGGGCGGGCAGCGGACGGGGACGGGGGTCGACCCATGTGCCTACTGGCTCCGCCGCCAGAGCGGCCCGGATGGTGTCGTCGTCTGCCGCCGGTCCCACCACCGTCGGGATCCCCGACCACGCCGCGATACGGCGCCGCCGCCACCTTGGTGGCCACCCCCCCGGAGCCAAGCGGGCCCGAGCCTCCTGCGCCGACCTGGTCGAGCACCTCGTCGCTGTGCCTCACCGCGTCGATCAGCCGTGCCTCGCGGTCGAGCCGGGGGTCGGCGGAGAGCAGCCCCGAGGTGTCGGTCAGCATCACCAGCATGGTGGCGCCCACCAGGTGCGCCACCAGCGCCGCCAGCCTGTCGTTGTCGCCGAACCTGAGCTCGTCGAGCGATACGGCGTCGTTCTCGTTGACCACGGGCACCACATCGCTTCCAACCATCCGCTCCAGGGTGCGCCTGGCATGGAGGTACTGGCTCCGGTCGGCGAACACCTCTCCGGCGAGCAGCACCTGCCCAGCCACCCTCCCCGCCCGATCGAACTCGGCGGTGTAGCGCTCCATGAGGCGCGACTGCCCCACCGCCGCCGCCACCTGGAGCGTCGCCGGGTCGTCGGGCCGGGTCGGCCAGCCAAGCGCGGCCACACCCACCGCCACCGCTCCCGAGGTCACCAGCACCGTGGGATGACCGCGACTCCATGCGTCGGCTACACCGTCGACCACCCGGCGCAACGCCGCCGCGTCCAGACCCGATCCAGTAGGCGCCAGGCTGGATGAACCGACCTTCACCACCACCGGACGACCCGGTGCCGCCGGCCGTCTCATTTGTCGTCCTCGGTCCTCGAACTCGAAGACCAGATCACCTATCCGGACCTCGTCACCGGGCAAGGCGCCGGCACGCCGCAGCGCCTCATCCACTCCAAGCCGCGCCAGACGTCCCGCCGCCCGATCGGCGGCGGCGGGCCGGGTGAGGTCGTCGAAGGAGACCGCCCGCATCGCGCCCCTTCCCTCCACGACCCAAGTGGCACCCTCTCGGCGGACGGTGAAGCCAGCGCCAAGGGGGCGGTGCAGTTGGTAGCCGACCCGCTCCGGCGCCTCTCGCGCGCGCCTCCTCGACGGCGTCGGCAATCGCATGGAGCAGCTTGGCAAGCCCCTGGCGGGCGGCGGCGGAGATGACGTGAAGCCGAGGAGGGGAGCTCTTCCGGCGAGCCTCTTGGTCTCATCGGGATCGAGGGCGTCGGCCTTGTTGAGAGCGATCACCCGGGGCCGGAGCGACAGTTCGACCGAATACCGTTCCAGCTCGGACAAGAGGACTTCGAGTTGCTGCTCGGGGGGACGCTCCTGCAGGGGGTCGAGGAGCACCACCAGCGCCCGAGCCCGCTCGACGTGGCGGAGGAATTCATGGCCCAACCCCCTCCCCTCGGCGGCACCCTCGATCAGCCCGGGAACGTCCGCCATGACGAACTGGCGGTCGTCGATCTCGACCACGCCCAGGTGTGGCTCGAGGGTGGTGAACGGGTAATCGGCCACCTTCGGGCGTCGCCGCCGATACAGCCGAGATCAGCGTGCTCTTCCCCGCGTTGGGGAACCCGACCAGGGCGGCGTCGGCCAACAGCTTCATCTCGAGGACGAGCCGGACCACTTCCCCGTACTCACCCTGCTCGGCATAGCCCGGGGCGCGGTGGCGCGGCGTCACTAGGGCGGCATTGCCTCTGCCGCCCGGCCGCCCTCGGCGGCAACGAGGCGCTGGTCGAGATCGACAAGATCGGCAACCACCGTGCCGTCCGGCTGGCGCACCACCGTCCCTGCCGGCACCGACAGCACCAAATCCTCGCCACGCTTGCCGTTGCGGTTGTCGCCTTGCCCGTGGACGCCGTGTCCGGCGACACGGTGAGGGCGGCGGAGGTAGTCGAGCAGGGTGCCCATCTCCGGATCCGCCCGAAGCACGACGTCGCCTCCCCGACCGCCCGAGCCCCCCGACGGCTTGCCCCGCGGCTTGCCGGCCATCCTGGCGAAGGCAGCCACGCCGGCACCGCCATTGCCGCCGCGAAGTTCGACCTCGACCTGGTCGACGAAGGAGGTGGAGGCGCTCAGTCGGTGAGGACGTTGACCAGTCGGCGGCCGTTGCGGCGACCGAACTGGACCTTGCCGCTGATGGTGGCGAAGAGCGTGTCGTCGCTACCGAGCCCGACGTTGTCGCCCGGGTGGATCCTGGTGCCTCGCTGCCTGACCAGGATGCTCCCTGCTGTCACCGCCTGACCGTCGAACGCCTTGACCCCGAGGCGCTTTGCGTGCGATTCGCGCCCGTTCTTGCTCGAACCACCGGCCTTGGTCTTCGACATCTCAGGTCTCCTCGGTATCGGCCCCGTTGTCGGCTGCGGCGTCGGTAGCAGCCGCCTTGGCCGGGGTCTTCTTCTTGGCTGTAGGCAGGTCTATCGCAGTCACCTCGATCGTCGTGTAGTGCTGACGATGCCCGATGTGCCTCCGTCTGCCCCCCTTCGACTTATAGGTGGTCACGTCGATCTTGGGGCCTTTCGAGTCGCCGACGATCTTCGCCTTGACCTTGGCCTCACCCAGGGCTTCGCACGACCGGCATGGGTCTTGCCCGCCTCGTCCACGACGAGTAGCGGCTCGAACTCGACCTCTTCGGAGGCGCCCTTGAGCACTTCGACGTCGATCACGTCGCCGGGCCTGACTTTGGCCTGCTTGCCGCCCGTGCGGATGATGGCATACATGAGAAAAGGTCCCTGGGGAGGGGGGGTTTCCGCCGTTAAATGTTAGCGCGCTGCGGCACCGGTCAGTCCTCCTCGAGGATGGCTGCGACCGGGACACCCTGGACGGCGGCCTCCTCGTGGAGCAGGACACCGCGGCCCTCGCACGTCGGGCAGGGCTCGGAGAACATCTCGAGCAGACCCGGCTGAGACGTTCTTGCGGGTCATCTCGACCAACCCGAGGTTGGAGACGTCGAAGACCTGGGTGCGGGTCCGGTCCTTGGCCAGGGTCTCCCTCAGCCGGCGCAGGACCGACCGGCGGTTGGCCTCGCTCTCCATGTCGATGAAGTCGATGACGATGATCCCGCCGATGTCGCGCAGGCGGAGTTGGCGGCCGATCTCCTCCGCTGCTTCCAGGTTGTTCTGGAGAACCGTGTCCTCGAGGCTGGAGGTGCCGACAAACTTGCCCGTGTTGACGTCGATCACGGTGAGCGCCTCGGTTCGGTCGATTACGAGATGGCCGCCGGACGGGAGGTAGACCCGGCGATCGAGCGCCTTCCGTAGTTGGTCCTCCACGTGATACCGCTCGAACAACGGCAAGGGGTCGGCGTAGAGCTGACACCCTTGGCAGCAGCTCGGGAGTGGTGACCCGCAGGTAGTCCACCACCGACTCGTATGCCTTGGCGTCGTCGATGACCAGGCGGCGGAAATCCGGGGTGAACTGCTCGCGTATCACCCGAATGAGCAGTTCCGGCTCTTCGTAGAGCAGGCGCGGGGCTCCGCCGCTGTCGGCCGCCTCACGTATCTGCGCCCAGGTCCCTGACCAGCCGGGTGACGTCCTCCTCGATATCGTTGCGGCTGGCGCCCTCGGCCGCAGTGCGGACGATGACGCCCATGCTGTCGGGTTTCACCTCGTCCACCAGCGAGCGCAGCCGGGTGCGCTCCTCGTCGGGCAGCCGTCGGCTGATCCCCTGGGCATCGCTATCGGGGACGAGAACCAGGAAGCGTCCCGGGAGCGACGGCTGGTTGGTGAGCCGGGCCCCTTTGGCGCCCATGGCGTCCCGCACCACCTGGACCAGCACCTCGTCGCCCTCGTGCAGGACCTCCTCGATGCGCGGGTGCTTGCGGCCATGGATGGAGCGGTCGTACGAGATGTCGTCGGCATAGACCACACCGTTCTTGCTGGCGCCGAAGTCGACGAACGCCGCCTCCATGCCAGGAAGCACGTTCTTGACCTTTCCCACGTAGACATTTCCTACGAGCGATGCGGTGCCGGACTGGGCAACGTAGTGCTCGACCAGTGAAGGGCCTTCCAGGACAACGATCTGGGTCTGATGGGGCATGGTGCGCACCAGCATCTGCTTGCGTGCCGTCTCGGGCGGGATGATGATCTCATCGTCGACCGGCCGAGGCCGTGGCCCGTTGCTACGTGAGGTTCGGCGCGGTGCGCTCGGCTTCTGCTCTGGGGCAGGGGTCGGGAGACGCGGATCGTGTACCCGGCGCACCTCGACCAACTCGCCACCAACCATCCGGGTGGTGCGTTCCTCGACCACCGTGTCGTTGCCGACACCCTTGCGAATGACCTCGGCGGACTTCTTCCGGAACCACGGCATCTGGTAATGCTCCTCTCCCGGCGTGGCGCGTCCCGATCCGTTGAGCCGGTCTTCGGGTGGCGACGAGGCCGGTGATCTCGATGGAATCAAGACAGCTGAGCGCTGCGGCTAAGCCCTTCATTGGACCTCCCGGCGGTGATACGGCCGGGCGTCCTTCGCGGGAATCGCTCACCGCTAGCTCCGATGGCTCGAACGACCTGGTGACTGGGGGCAGATGGACCCCGAGTGATGGGCTCAGGGTAGCAGGGGAACGGTGCCCCCCAGCTACAACCCAGGGTTGGCAGCTACCCCTGCGGTACACCCCAGCCCAGGGTTGACAGGATAGGAACGGGCTCTCAGCCGCCGCCGAGGGCGAGGGCCTGTTGGGATGGCTCACCGGGCCGGTAGCACCTTCGACAGCGCGCCTCGTATGCCCCCGTGGCGCCAAGCACCACCAGGTCGTCGGACTCGACGATCCGCTGGGTGAATGCCGCAGGTGCACCGCAACGGTGGCACACGGCGAGCATCTTGGTGACGTACTCGGCCCGGCTGGCAAGTCCCGGGATCGGGTCAAAGGGCCGGCCCAAGTAGTCGAGGTCGAGCCCGGCGACGATGACCTGCTTGCCACCGAGCGCCAGCCCCTCGCACACCTCTATCAGCCCGGAATCGAAGAACTGACCCTCGTCAATCCCCACGATCTCGGTGGCATCCTCGATCGACCCGAGCAATTCCTGGGAGTCCCCAACCGGCTGCGCCTCGACCTCGAGCCGGCTGTGCGATACCAGTCTCGCCTCGCCGTAGCGGTCGTCCACCGACGGCTTGAAGGTCTGCACCGGGATCCGGGCGATCATCGAGCGGGTAATGCGCCGGATGAGCTCCTCGCTCTTCCCGGAGAACATCGGCCCGCAGATCACCTCGACCCAGCCGATGTCGTCACGCCGCCGCACAGCCGGGGAGCGTAACCGGTCGCTCCCGGCTGGCCGCCGGGTCAGTCGAGGAAGCGGTTCCCCGGCACCGGGGTCCTCCGTCGCCACACCGAGTGCGCCAACCCGAGGGCGACGGCGGTGGTGACATAGAACGACCCCCCGTAGCTCATGAAGGGGAGTGGCAGCCCAGTCACCGGCATGATCCCGATGGTCATCCCGACGTTGACAAAGGTGTGCACCACTATGAATGAGGCGACACCGACGGCGATCAATCCCCCGAAGGCATCGCGCGCCCTTGCCGCGATCACCAGCAGCCGCCAGACGATCACCAGGAAGAGCACAAGCACCAACCCGGCCCCGACGAACCCGAGCTGTTCCCCCACCGCGGTGAAGATGAAGTCGGTCGGCTGAGCCGGGACATAGCTCAGCTCGGTCTGGGTTCCGTGGAACAGCCCCTTGCCGAACAGCTCGCCGCTCCCGATGGCGAGCTCCGACTGGAGGCGGTTCCAGCCGGCCTGTTGGGGATCTGCGGTCGGGTCGAGGAAGCTGGTGAGCCGGGTTATCTGGTAGTCGGCCAGCCCTCTCGCCTGGAACAGCGCCCACCCTCCGGCAATGGCGGACGCGGTGAGCAAGCAAGAACTGGCGCATGCTCGCCCCACCGGCGTAAAGCATGATCAGCGCGATGAACCCCCAGACCATCATCGTCCCGAAGTCGGGCTGGCGGAAGATGAGCGCCATGGGGATGGCGGCGAGCACAACGGCGAGCAGCAACCTCCGCCACGACAGCCCGCGGCGAATGTGCCGGTGCGAGCACTGCGGCCAGGGTGAGGATGAGCGCCACCTTGCCGATCTCCGACGGCTGGATCTGGACAAAGCCCAGTTGGAACCAGGACTGGGCGCCATTGACAGGACGGGTGAAGAGGACCGCCACCAGCGCTAGGACCGAGATGATGTACCCGGCGGGCACCAGGGTCTTGAGCAGCCGGTAATCGATCAGCGAGGAGACGACGAAACAGACCAGGCCGATCCCGACAAAGATGAGCTGACGGCGCACCAGACCCTGGGGATCGTCGCCCTGCAGAGAGAGCAGCGGGCGCGATGCGGTGTACACCATCAGCAGACCGAGACCGCTGAGCGCCACCATGGCCGCGGTCAGGAAGATGTCGGGGCCGGGGCGGCGGCGCTCGGTGACCACCACCGCCTGGGTGCGGGCGATGGTCGCCATCAGTCCGACTCCTCGCCGGGGACGAGCTCGGTGGGTGTGTTCCCCATCAGCGACTGGAGGATACGGCGGACGCCCGGTGCGGCCACTCTTCCTCCGTTGCCACCCTCCTCGACCACCACCACCACCACATAGCGCGGGTCATCTACCGGCGCCACCCCCACAAAGAGCGCGGTCGGGTCTCTGGTATCGGTCCCCTTGGTCGTCCCGGTCTTGCCCGCCCACCTGCTCCAAACCGGGGCCGAAGTCGGCGAACGCTCCCCGGGCAGTCCCGATCGACGGGATGAGGGTGAGGTCCTGGCGGAACATGGAGATGGTGGCGGGGTCGATGTCGAGGCGGCGGACCACCTCGGCATCGTTGGATAGCACCTCGGTGCCCGAGGCGTCACGGATCGCCTGCACCACGTGGGGCTTCCACACCACACCACCATTGACGATCGAGGCGTAAGCGTTGGCCAGTTGCAGCGGCGTGGACAGCATGAATCCCTGACCTACCGCCATGTTCATCAGGTCACCGCCCTGCCAGCCCGGTGTTGCGGATGACGCCTTCGGCGGCGAGATCCTCGAACAGGGCGCGGTCCGGCACGAGGCCGTCGTGCTCGAAGGGGAGGTCGATCCCGCTGGTGGAGCCGAACCCCATCTCCCTGGCCCAGTCCTGGAGGAGGTTCTCCCGCTCGGTCCCCTTGTAATCGCGCCAGATCCTCAGCGCCACCTTCCAGAAGTAGATGTTGCAGGAGCGGGCGAGCGAGGTGTGGAGGTCGAGCGAGCCGTAGGTCGTCGGGGTGGTACCAGTCGTAGAGGACCTCCTGGCTGCCGTCGCCGAAGGGGAACTCGATCCTCCCGTCGCACTCGACAGTGCCGTCGGGTCCCGGGATGGTGACATCCTCGGGCCACATCTGCTCCTCGAGGGCGGTGACGTACCCGACCGCCTTGAAGGTGGAGGCCGGGGCGTACTCGCCCTGGATGACGAGGTTGTTGAACGCCTGGCTCTCGTTGAGGCTCTCGAACTCGTTCTGGCTGAGCCCGCCCACGAACACGGAGGGATCGAAGTCCGGATACGAGGCCATGGCGAGGACCTCACCGGTCTTGGGGTCGAGAACCATCCCGGCGGCCCGCTCGGTGGTGTGGAGGAAGTACTCGTCCTCCGCGGCCGCCTTCACCTCGTTGGAGAGGTCGATCACCCCCTCGAGCACCTCCTCGAGCTCACGCTGTATCTCGAGGTCGATGGTGAGGTAGATGGTGTCGCCCTGGGTGGGTGGGATCTCGCGGAGCTCGCGGATCACCTGGTTCCGGGCGTTGATCCGGTAAGAGACCGTCCCCGGGTCGCCCTGGAGGAACTCGTCGTACGTCCGCTCCACACCTGCCTTGCCGATGATCACGTTGGGGTCGATGTCGGGCCGCTCGGCGACGTCCTCCTCGCTGGGCCTACCGATGTGACCCAGGACGTGGGCCAGCACGTCGCCCTCGGGGTAGACACGGGCGGGGACCAGCTCAACCACGACCCCCGGTAGCTGGCGGCGCCGCTCCATCACCCGATAGGCGGTCTCGGCATCCACCTCGGCAATGGTGATCCTGGGTCCACCGGTCTCGAAGGCGTCGGCGATCTCGTCGGGAGGTATGTCGAGCATGGTCGAGAGCTGCTGTTGGACGTCCTCGACCCGATCGGTCGGGGAGCTGCTTGCGGTCGACCAGGATCGCCGGGACGAAGCGCGACGTTGCCAGCAGCCGTCCCTCCCGGTCGCGGATCTCGCCCCGGGGCGCCTGGGTGGACACCTGGTACACGGTCTGGCGGCTTGCCTGGGTCTGGTACGTCTTCCCGGCCGCCACCTGGATGAACCAGAGCCGGGTGAAGAGAAGGAAGAACAAGATCAAGAAGAGACCGGTGAGCATGACCAGCCGCCAACCGGGACGGGAGGTCCTAGGTCGGGTCTCTTCGGCGCTCGGGGTCACCATGGACGGCGTCCGAAGGAATGTCGGGTCACAGCAGCGCCTTCTCCCGCTCGCTGAGCCGGAGGAGGCGGGTCATCAGGGGCAGCACTGCGATCCCCAATACCAGGTCGTAGAGGGGAACGAGGAGGAGAGCGCGGGCAAATCCAGTACTGGTCACGGTTTGCTCCTGGACCAGGGTACCGACAACGCCGACGATGAGCACGCCAACCGCCACCAGCCCCACCAGGATGACTCCGCAAGTGAGGACGTTGACCTCCATCCGGTCGCGCAGGCGCACCGTGAGGTAGGCGACCACGGTGTAGGCAAGCGCCCGTAGCCCGAGGACCTGGGCGCCGAGGAGGTCGATCACGATCCCACCGGTGAACCCGAGCAGTACCGCTGGCTGGGGATCGAGCCATCGGGCGGCGGCGATCACGGTGAGGATCACCAGATCCGGCGCCACGCCTAGGGGCCGAAGCTCGCGGAACAAGGTCGTTTGGATCAGAACCGATGCCAGCACCGCCGCCAACGCCAGGAGGATGCGCGATCTGAGGATCATCCGCCGCTCACCGTCGTGTCGGTGGTGTCATCGGTCCCCGACGTCCCGCCTTCGGTGGTCGATGCGGTGACCCCGGGCTCGCCGGGCAGGGGCCAGCCGAGGACCATCACAACGCGGAGACGGGTGACGTCGGCCAGCGGTCGCACCTGGGTGGCCAGATAGGCGGCTTCCGGGCTAGCGGCACTCACCACCGTACCCACCGTGAGCCCAGCCGGGTAGCTCGTCGTGTTCCCTGTGACGACGACGTCGCCCTCGCTGAGAGGGCCGGTTGCTTCGAGGATCTCCAACTCCAGCCGATTGGGGTTACCGCTACCGGTCACCACGCCGGTCTGGGCTCCCACGGTCACACCGACCGCCTCGGTCGGCGCCACCAATGGGAGCACCCGGGCGCCGCCCTCGAAGACGTCGGTCACCACCCCCACCACGTTCCCGCCCGGATCGATCACCGGGTTGCCGACGAGCACGCCGTCGGCGGTGCCGCGGTCGATGGAGAAGCTCAGGTCGAGTGGGTCGCTCCCGCCGAGGACGTTGGCGGTGACCCGAGTCAAGTCCTCCCGGTCGAGCTCGAGGTCCTGGGCCTGCTGGAGCAGGGCGACTTGGGCCTCCAACTCGTCCACCCTCGCAACACGGGTCCGCATCTCCTGGAGCTCGGCGCGGAGGAGAGCGTTCTCCTCGCGCAACCCGGCGAGGTTGGCCATCCCGTCTACCACATCGACCACCGGGGCTATCGCCCTCCCCAGCAGCCCCTGGACCGGCGAGAACACCGCCTGGGCGCCGTTGCGGAGCGTGCCGCCGACACCCTCACCCGAAGCGCGCAGGTCGAAGGTCATGAGCACGAACGAGACGATCACCAGCGCGATCGTTGTGACGAGCGTGCGGCGGCCACCGCGTGGGAGTTCCCTCACCGGTCTGTTTCCGGCGACTCGAACCGCGACATCAGGCGCTCAGGGCCGGCTAGAGGAGACCAGGACCCCTTGGAGGACGTCGAACTCCTCGAGACACTTCCCCGAGCCGACCACGACAGACTGGAGCGGCCGGTTCGCGGTGACGATGGCCATGCTGGTCTCGTATGCGATCCGCTCGTCAAGCCCGCGCAGCATGGCGCCACCGCCGGTGAGGACGATGCCCCGCTCCATGATGTCGGCAGCAAGCTCGGGCGGGGTCTTGTCCAGTGTGTACTTCACCGCGTCGACGATGGCCGCCACCGGCTCCTCGATCGACTCGCGCAGCTCGCTCGAGTGGAGCACCACGGTCTTGGGGAGCCCGCTGATGAGGTCACGACCCCGCACCTCGGCGGAGGGCTCGTCCGGGTATGGGTAGCCGGAGCCGATGGCCATCTTGAGCTGCTCGGCGGTGCGCTCCCCCAGCAGCAGGTTGTGCTCCTTCTTGACCCACTCGATGATCGCCTCGTCCATCTCGTCGCCGGCGACCCTGATCGAGCGGGAGACGACGATGCCCCCCAGCGAGATGACCGCCACCTCGGTGGTGCCGCCACCGATGTCGACCACCATGCTCCCCGCCGGCTCGTGGATGGGCAGCCCCGACCCGATGGCGGCGGCCATGGGCTCCTCGATGGTGTAGGCACGCCGGGCGCCTGCGTGGTAGGCGGCCTCCTCGACGGCGCGCCTCTCCACGGGGGTGATCCCCGATGGCACGCAGATGACAATCCGAGGGCGGGCGAAACGGCGTCGGTGCACCTTCTGGATGAAGTAGCGGAGCATCTTCTCGGTGATGTCGAAGTCGGCGATGACGCCGTCACGCAGCGGCCGTATCGCCTGGATGTAGGCGGGGGTACGGCCGATCATCCGCTTGGCCTCCATCCCGACGGCGAGGGCGCGGTTGTTGCGCGTGTTGATGGCAACCACCGACGGCTCGTTGAGCACTATCCCCTGGTTACGCACGAACACCAGGGTGTTCGCCGTCCCGAGGTCGATGGCCATGTCCTGGCCGATAGAGAAGAGAGAATCCGGCATGGGGGCATCCCGGTTGAGGTCGGCAAAAGCATAGCCATCGGCCTCAGCGCCCCCGCCGGGAGAGCGGGAGGGCATGAACAGGAAGGGTCGGGGACTCCCGGGTTGGCTGCCGTCTGCCGTCTGCCGTCTCAGCTAGCTCCCGAAGAAGAGAGTCAGTTCGCGCTCGGCGCTCTCCGGAGAGTCCGAGCCGTGGACGATGTTCTCGGTGACGATCAGCCCGAAATCGCCGCGCAGCGTGCCCGGGGCGGCCGAGCGGGGGTCGGTCACCCCCATGAGGGTGCGGGCAACGCTCACCGCCGATTCGCCGCTCCACTCCATTGCCACCACCGGCCCGCTGGTGATGAACTCGACCAGGTCCCCGAAGAACGGCTTCTCGGCGTGCTCGGCGTAGTGGCGGCCCGCCATCTCCTCGTCGATCACGAGCATCCGGATCTGCCGGAGGCTGAGCCCTTTGCGCTCCAACCGCGCGATGACCTCGCCGACCAGACCGCGCGCCACACCGTCGGGTTTCACCATGATGAAGGTACGTTCCTCGGCCACCTCACTCCTCCGCTCGGGCGGCGGGATGGTAGGACCGCTCCGGGGCCATCCCCTCCTCGTCGATGCCCAGCGCACCCCGGGCCTCACCCGCTAGATAGAGCGAACCGGCGACCACCACCGCACCGTTCTCGCCTGCCAGTTCGAGGGCCCGGGCCACGGCCGCCTGCGATGGCTGCACGGTCTCAACCGGGACGGCGTCACCCCACACCGATTGGATCGATCGGGCTAGCTCATCAGGCGCCACCGGCCGGGCCCCTCGAGCCGATGTGGCAATGGCGTGAGAGAAGCGGCCCGGATCCAGCTGCCGGACCATCGCCTCGCGGTCCTTGTCCCCCATCACCCCGATCACCAGCACCCAGGAACGGGGGCCGAACTCCTCGGCGAGCGTCTCCTCGAGCGCATCAAACCCCTGCTCGTTGTGGGCGCCGTCGATCAGGACGAGAGGTTGACGCCGCACCACCTCGAGCCGCCCGGGTGAGGTGATGCCGGCGGCGCCCTGTCGCACCGCACCCAACGACAGTGGCCTGCCCAACAACTCCTCGACGGCGACGATGGCGACCGCGAAGTTCACCGTCTGGTGTCGGCCGTGGAGCGGGAGGAAAACCTCGGGGTAGCTGTCGTGCACCCCGTCGATATCGACCAACCAGCCGCCCACGGCGAGATGCGCTTCCGCAGCCATGAAGTCGATGCCGTACCGCCGATGCGGGATATCGATCTCCGTGGCCCTGGCGGCGGCCACCGCTTCAGCCTCGGGTGGTATCGGGCCGGTGACGAGCACCGCCCCTGGCTTGGCGATGGCCACCTTCTCCCCTGTGATCTCCTCGACGGTGTCACCGAGGTACTCGGTGTGCTCCCGGGCTACGCCGGTCACCACGGCAACGGCTCCGTCGGCTGCGTTGGTGGCATCGAGCCTGCCACCCAGACCCACCTCAATCACGCCGACATCCACCGCTTCAGTGGCGAACCACGAGAAGGCGGCCAGGGCGGTGAGCTCGAAGTAGGTCGGCTCCTCGCCTCCCTGAGCGGTCCACACATCGACAAACCCGGCGACATCGGTGATGGCCTGGGCGAACTCGTCGGGGCTGGCCACCGCCAGGTGACGGGATAGCCGCTCCTCGACCCGCTGCAGGTGTGGCGAGACAAAGGTCCCCGTGGTGAGCCCGTGTCTCGCCACCAGTGCGCTCACCATGCGCGCCGTCGTCGTCTTGCCGTTGGTTCCAGTGATGTGGACGATGGGGTAGGCCCGCTCTGGGTTACCCATCAGCTCCAAGATGCCTCGCATCCTCTCCAGACCAGGCTTTACGCCGAGATGGACGTGGCGGTCGAGGTAGTCCACCGCCTCCCGGTAGTCCGTGGGATGCTCCTCTCGCCGGCTG
Source organism: uncultured Actinomycetes bacterium (assembly GCA_963780745.1). Taxonomy (GTDB): domain Bacteria; phylum Actinomycetota; class Acidimicrobiia; order Spongiisociales; family DATADW01; genus DATADW01. The sequence goes on from CAWACT010000007.1 coordinate 224,929, forward strand.
TGACGACCGGCTTCGACGGGCGGGCGATCCTACCGGTCACCCGCCCGTCGAGTGGAACTCAGTTGGTGGAGCGGCTGGCCCAGGCTTTGGACGAGGGGTCCTCGCCTCGCCTGGAAGCGATCACGAGGCCGATCCCGGCGAGGAGCAGCCCAGCGGCGACCAGGGCCACCGTCTGGCCAGAACTGCCACCGGTGAACGGGAGGGTCACAGGCGTGACCACCGTGGTGGTCGATTGCTGGACAGGATCGATCACGAGAGTCGTGCTCGGCGCCTCAGCTGCGGAGGTCGTGGTCACCCGCTCCGTCGTGCTCGTGACCTCGCTGGTCGTCGTGCGCTCGGGTTCGGTCGTGGTCGTCTCGGCGACGGTCGTCGTTGTCTCGGGCACCGTCGTGGTCGTCTCAGGGACCGTGGTTGTGGTCTCGGGCAACGTGCTCGAGGTGTGCGGGATCGACGTCGAGCTCGAGGGCCACGTGCTCGAGGTGTGCGGGATCGTTGTCGACGGCCGGTGCCAGGTGCTCGACGGCCGCGGGAACGAGGTGCTGCTCGAACCGTGATGTATCGACGTCGATGTGACCGGTCGGTTTCCCTCGGCCGGGCTGGCGAAGGCGGGGACCATGGTCCCCATCAAGAGGGCCACCACGGTCACGGCCAGACCGACGCGACGAAGATGTACGGGGTTCATTGCGCTCACTTCCTGAAACTGTCGGGTCGAGGCTGCTCAGATCGATCGATCGAGCATCTCGAGGCTCATCGCCCGATTGGCCCCTAGGTCCCTACCAGGGATCCAATCGCGGCATGCCTTTTATCGGCAGCAGTAGCGCCATACGTCCATGGGTCGACCGACCCATAGCTAGCGGCGGGTTGCTCAACGCGTCAGGCGGAGCGCTCTCGCGGTTCTTCGATCTCGGGGCGGGGAACCAGGGTCGGGTTGACCTTCTCCCGCACCACGTCACCGTCGATCTCCACCCCGGCGATGTCGGTGCGCGAGGGCAGGTCGTACATCGTCCCGAGGAGCACCTCCTCGAGGATGGCCCGCAGACCCCTCGCCCCCGTCCCCCGGAGCAGCGCCTGGTCGGCCACCGCCTCCATGGCGTCGGCGGTGAAGCTCAACTCGACCCCGTCGAGCTCGAAGATCCGGGCGTACTGGCGCACCAGGGCGTTCTTCGGCTCGATCAGTATCCGCAACAAGGCATCGCGGTCCAGGTCGTCCACCGTGGCGATCACCGGGAGGCGTCCGATGAACTCGGGGATCAACCCGTACTTCATCAGGTCCTCGGGGAGCACCTTGGAGAGCACCTCACCGGAGCGCTGCTCCCTACGGGACCGGATGTCGGCGCCAAACCCGATCGCCTTCTTCCCGATGCGCGACCCGATCACCTCTTCCAACCCGGCGAATGCCCCGCCGCAGATGAAGAGGACGTTGGTGGTGTCGATCTGGATGAACTCCTGGTGGGGGTGCTTGCGGCCACCCTGCGGTGGCACCGACGCAACGGTCCCCTCCAAGATCTTGAGCAGCGCCTGCTGCACGCCCTCCCCGGACACGTCGCGGGTGATCGACGGGTTCTCCGCCTTGCGGGCGATCTTGTCGATCTCGTCGATGTAGACGATCCCCTGCTCCGCCTTCTTCACGTCGTAGTCGGCGGCCTGGATCAGCTTGAGCAGGATGTTCTCCACGTCCTCGCCCACGTACCCGGCCTCGGTGAGGGCGGTGGCGTCGGCCAGGGCGAAGGGGACGTTGAGCTGGCGGGCCAGTGTCTGCGCCAGCAGCGTCTTGCCGCAACCGGTGGGACCGATGAGGAGGATGTTCGACTTCTGCAGCTCGACGTCGTCACGACCGTGCTGACCGGCGCGCACCCGCTTGTAGTGGTTGTAAACCGCTACCGAGAGGACCTTCTTGGCCCGCTCCTGGCCGACGACATAGCTCTCGAGGAAGTCGTAGATCTCCCTCGGCTTGGGCAGTTCGGAGAAGCTGATCTCCTCGGAGGCGGAGAACTCCTCCTCGATGATCTCGTTGCAGAGATCGATGCACTCGTCGCAGATGTAGACGCCGGGCCCGGCGATGAGCTTCTTGACCTGCTTCTGCGACTTACCGCAGAAGCTGCATTTGAGGAGATCGCCGCCGTCGCCGAATTTCGCCATCCGTCCTCCTGCCCTACGCCCCGGCCGCCACCGCGGCCAGTTCCCGCCGGGTGAGGATGGCGTCTACCAGACCGTAGTCCTTGGCCTCGTCGGAGGTCATCCAGAAGTCACGCTCGGTGTCGATGGCGACTTTCTCGTATGTCTGCCCGGTGTGCTGGGCGAGGATGCGGTTGATCTGCTCACGCATGTGCATGATGAGCCGCGCCTGGATCTCGATGTCGGTCGCCTGACCCTGGGCGCCCCCGGACGGCTGATGGAGCATCACCCGAGCGTGGGGAAGACCGAACCTCTTGCCCTCGGCCCCGCCGGCGAGGATCACCGCCGCCGCCGAGGCGGCCATCCCCATGCAGACCGTGTTCACATCCGGCTTGATGTACTGCATGGTGTCGTAGATGGCGAACAGCGAGGTGATCGAGCCGCCCGGCGAGTTGATGTAGATGAATACGTCCTTGTCAGGGTCTTCGGACTCGAGGTGGAGCAGCTGCGCCATGATCAGGTTGGCAACCGTATCGTCGATCGGCGTGCCAAGGAAGATGATCCTGTCCTTGAGCAGCCTGCTGTAAATGTCGAACGCCCGTTCACCGCGCGAGGTCTGCTCGACGACGGTCGGGACGAGATAGCTCTCAAGCTTCATCGCTGCTCCTCTGCGGGGCCAGTGGGAGGGCTCTGCTCCTCGGGCTGATCGGCCCCATCGTTGCCTTCTTCGTTGCTGGCCTCTTCGCCGGTCTCGTTGCCGGTCTCGTCAATCCCCGTCCCCCGAGTCGATATCTGTGGGATCGTCGGCTGCGACCCCGACTGCGGGTTCTTCATCGGGTAGCGACACCGGGGACAGGTCGAGGACCTTGCCCGTCTGGTCGACGGGGAGGGCACCGGCCTCGAGCCGCTCCAGCGCCTTCCTTCGCAGGATATCACTCCTGAGAGCCTTGCCCCGGGCACCGTCGGCAAGGGCGGCACGCGCTGCATCGGGGTCGTCGGCGCCCGCGCCAGCGCCTCGCGCGCCTCATCCAACTCCTCGTCGGACACCGTGAGCTCGGCGTCGGCGGCCACCGCATCGAGCAGGATGTCGATCTGGATGGAGCGCTCTGCCTGGTTGCGCAGGTCATTGGTGAGCGCCTCGCGGTCGAGCCCGGTAACTCGCATGTAGTCGGCCAAGGTCACACCCTGGGCCTCCAGCCGGTGGCCGAAGCGGTGCAGTTGGGACTCCATTTCGGCGTTGACGATCGCGGGTGGGAGCTCTACATCGAGCTCGGCGATCAGCTCCTCGAGCAGCTTGTTCCGCAGCTCGAGCCGAGCCGTGGAGCGCTCCACCGCATCGAGCCGGGTCCTCAGATTCGACCGGAGCTCGTCCACCGTGTCGAACTCGGTGACCTCAGAGACCCAATCGTCCTCGAGATCGGGGAGCTTGACTCGACGCACCTCCTTGATCAGGACGCGGAAATCGACCTCCTCGCCCGCCCGATCGCCGAAGCCGGCAGGGAGCGGCCCGACGAAGTTGAGGATCTCACCAGCGCCCTTGCCGGGGAGGATGCTGTCGAGACCTTCGACAAAGGTCCCCGAACCGAGCTCATAGAGCAGATCTGAGGCGCTGGCCTCCGGCACCTCGGCGCCTCCCGACGTCGCCGCGATGTCGACCGAGACGAAATCACCGTCCTGGGCATGGCGAGTGACGGTCTCCAACTCGGCGAACTGCCTGCGTACCTGGGTGATCTGCTCGTCGACCCGCTCGTCGTCAACCATCGGCAAGTCGATCTCGATACGACGATCCTGGTAGTCGGGCACCTTGTCGGTCTCCGGCCAGACGGTGACCCTGACGTCCACCTCAACGCCTTCGTCGATGGTTCGTATCGCTTCCACCGATGGGGTCACTGCCGGAGACAGATCGGTCTCGGTTAGGGCCTGATCGACCGCCGTGGGGAGGAGGTCGTCGATGGCCTCACTCCTCAGGCGATCCGGGCCGACTGTTGCCTCGACTATTCGGCGCGGCGCCTTGCCGGGCCGGAACCCCTTGATACGGAGCTCTCTGGAGAGCCGCCGGGCGGCCTGTTCCTCGGCATCCGCCAGCTCGTCCTCTTCAAGCCGGAGGGTTAGGACCTTCTCGAATGGCCCGGCGTCGCTCAGCGTCGTGTTCACAGATCGGCTCCTTGGATGGTCGGGCGCCGACCCAGTTCGGCGCGGGCGTGCCACGAAGGCGGCTGGGGTGACCGAGGGGACTTGAACCCCCGACCTCCAGGGCCACAACCTGGCGCTCTAACCACCTGAGCTACGGTCACCATGACGGTCCCGCCGTTGCGGAACCCGCTCGGGTCGGCGCCCCCGGGAGGATTCGAACCCCCGACCCGGTGCTTAGAAGGCACCCGCTCTGTCCTCTGAGCTACGGGGGCCGATCCTCGCGGTCCGTTTCCCGACCCGCGGAGCGGGTGAAGGGAATCGAACCCTCACCACCAGCTTGGAAGGCTGGGGCTCTACCATTGAGCTACACCCGCAAGACGGCCCAGCCAGGATAGTGCCCGGGTTGCCCGCGGCGGTCGGTTCACAACGCTCACAGGTTGCGGCGCGACCATCGAGGCCGTGTCAGTGGCAGATGTGATGATCAACGAATGGGCGCGACTCGCCGTTGTCCCAGCTGCGGACAGGTGCTGGAGCTCGAGGCATTCGGATATCGGGATGCCGCTCATACGCGGATCCAGTCGTACTGCAAGGTCTGTGCCAACGCGGCATGGCGGGCCTGGTATGACAACGATCGGAACCGAGAACATCACATTGGCCTCGTTGATGCCCGTCGCCGTAGAAGGATCGCCCTAAACAGGGACCTTGTACGCAAGGCCAAGGCGCGGCCATGCGTGGACTGTGGTTTGCGATATCCCACCGCGGTCATGGACTTCGACCATCGGGGGGGCAAGAACGGCGACATATCGCAGATGGTCTTCACTCACAGCCCCGAAAAGCTGCTTCGCGAGATCGCGTTATGCGATGTCGTGTGCGCAAATTGTCATCGCGTTCGCACTCATATCGGTCGGGCCTAGGTTCAACCACAAGTCCGACGACCAACAGCCGGTTAGTCTCGACCCGACTCGGGATGTGGCGCAGTTTGGCAGCGCGGCGGCGTTTGGGACGCCGAGGTCGCCGGTTCGAATCCGGCCATCCCGACCAGGATCATCGTCAAACCAGCCGGTACCGGCCATCGCAAGAACCACCTCGAGCACGGGATTTGCCGGCTGAGGGTCTCCAAGAGTTGAAACAGCCTCCACAAGACGATGGGATGGATCGATGGACTGGCGGCGGCCCCGGAGTCGTCGATCTAGAATCTCACGGGCCGCTAGCTCAATTGGAAGCAGCAGGGCGCTCTTAACGCCAAGGTTGGGGGTTCGAGTCCCCCGCGGCCCACGACTCACGCCAACCCATCACCTGCGGGCGTGGCGGAACGGCAGACGCGCCGGGCTTAGGACCCGGTGGGCGAGAGCCCATGTGGGTTCGACTCCCACCGCCCGCACCTCGCAACCCCTGGTCGAAACGCTAGAGGGAGCCCCAAAATGGCTCTCCGGTCACCGCAGCATGCGTGGCGGCC
>CAWACT010000008.1:0-276756 GCA_963780745.1 uncultured Actinomycetes bacterium
TCGAACTTCTTGTAGGCCGGGGGACGGCTTGGAGGATTCTCTTGCCGGAGTGTCAGCCACGCCCTCTTCGTCCTGCGGTGGGAATGCTGGTGTCGACGAGGAGGTCCAGCATCTCGCCGATGGTGCGGTCCCGGCTGGTGGTCTCTCTTAGCGGGAGATGTGTCTGGATCTGGTAGCGGTTTCTACGGCCGTCCTTCTCCTCCCTTTCCTTCACGATGTAGCCGCCCTCGGTCAGGTCGGTGACGATGGCGTAGGCGCTGCGCTCGGTGATTCCCAGGGTGGCGGCGATGTCGCGCAGGCGCACCCCGGGGTCGTGGGCGATGCAGAGCATGACCCGGGCATGGTTGGTGAGGAAGCTCCAGTTCGCCATGCCCAGCATCATAGTCCACATTTTCAGGCAATATTTTGCTAGTTGTCTGTGACTAGGTTATGATGCGTTCAGGCCATCGAGGCTGAACGGTCGCCGACCGGCGGCACTCGATGGTCAACCGAAGGGACCAAGCCATGTTGATGCGATTCGAAACACTGCCCGAGTACGACCGGGTCACCGAGGAGCTGCTCAGCCAACGCCGGATCCGACAGATCCCGGTGGACGCCTACCGTCGGGGCGACGAGTTCAAGGTGCTGCTAGACGTTCCCGGCGCCGATCCCGGCTCCATAGAGCTCACCGTCGAGAAGGATGTCCTCGCCGTGCGAGCGACGCGCACCTGGGCGCCGGTCGAGGGCGATCAGATCCAGATGACGGAGCGGGCCCAGGGTGACTTCAGCCGTCACCTGTTCCTCGGGGAGAGCCTGGACCGCGAGCACATCACCGCCGCATACGAGAACGGCGTGCTCACGGTGACCATCCCCGTAGCCGAGGAGGCCAAGCCCCGCAAGGTCGAGATCACCCACGCCGGACTAGAGCTCCCGGCCCTCACGGCGACCACCGTCGCCGCGTAAGAGAACCGGGTCCCCGGCCCAAGGGAAGCGGCTCCATTCGGGAGCCGCTTCACCGCGGCACTCGACGCGATGCGGATCTGAGAGCCAGCTCGATCGCCGACAGTTGAAGGGCGCCGGCCCCAGGCAGCCGACGCCGGGGTTTGAGCCCTCCGCCGCTCCGAAGCTGCGGTTAAAGCGGCGCATCCGGGCCCGCTGCCCACAAGCCGGTGGCATCACTGCTGACTACCAGGAGATACTCGGCGTCGAAGTCGGTCAGCGAGGCGGAGCGGAGCGGAGCCGTTGCAGCTCCTGGTGTTCGACGATGGACTTCCTCCGCCGCGACCGGGCCGCCAGCCCGATCAGCTCGTCGATCACGATGGTGATGACCACGGTCGCTCCGAGCACCGCGACCAAGGGGACTTGGCCGGTCCACGCCAGGAAGTTGATGGTGACCGACTGGGTGTTCTGGGCGAGGAACACGATGAGCGGGATGGAGAGGATGATCCCGAGGATCAGTCCCCAGCGCAGACCAGTCCCGGTGGGCACCCGCTCCACCACCCGGTCGGGCGGTGCCAGCGGGCTGACCTCGAGATCTGGGTTTGTCGCCGCAGCTTCGGCGTCGACCGGAGGGGTCGGGCCCCAGGTGTCCGGTTGATCCGGGCGATCGCTCATGACGGCACCCTACCCCCGAGCGGACTCGGAATTGGGGTTCCGTGCGGTGCGGTTCATAACGCCGTCCTGCAGCAGACGAACAACATGTGGGTGCTGCATGCCGACCCGCGGGTCTTCGATTGGTCGCACCGTTCGTAGCCTGGTGGAGCGGGCAACAATCGACAAGCCAGGTCGAAGGGTCCGTCCCTAGCGAAGGTGAGTAAAGCGAGCAACGCCGTTCGGTTGCCGTTTCCGTCGCGCTTTCGATGAAGCCCGATGAGGTGCGATCGGTCGACGCCGGTTGCGCCGACATTCCGCTCGATGAGCTCGGTCGGTGCTTCCAGTCGGGCCAGAGTCAGTCAGCGGGACGGCGTCGGCGTTTCCGCACGGAGTTCGTACGCCTGGCGCAGCCAATCGCGCAGCTCATCGTCCACGTCGGACGGAATGCGGACCTCAACCGCGGCAGCGACTTTGCGCTGCGAGATGACATCGATTCTGACGAAGCGTGAGGATTGCGGCTCGCAGTCGAGGAAGATGCCAACCAAGAGCCGCTTTGCCTGGACCGTGATGAAAGAGAACGTGCTGGGGGCGCCAAGGACAACCACCGTCTGCAGCGCGTGGATCTGGACGTCCGCGGGCAGCGACCCGACGAGCTTGTCGAACGACTTCCGCAAGAGCTCGGGTCGGCCGACAAAATGAGCATCGACGTCGACCGTCTCATGTGAGTGAAACTGGTCGGCGCGGGCGAAGCGTCTCCCACAACGCGGGCAGCTCCAGCTCACCTCATTCGCTCCTCAGTTCCATCAAAGGCGGGCGGACGTTCAGGATGGAGCCTACGAGTCTGTGGGTGGTCCGCGTGTTCCCGGTCTCGTGGGGGTGGTCAAGGGTTGGTGGGGATTGGAGTACCGCGGGATCGGCGCCGCGGCGCAACGATGGCGGCGGCGCCGAGTAAGGCGACGATGCCGGCCCGTCCTCCGCGACAACCAACTCGACACTTTCGACCCGCGCGATACCGCGACGCGTAGGGTTAACCCTGCATCTGCCCAGAGGGCCGCCCGACCTAAAGGAGGCACGCTGAATGTCCGATCATCCCAACGCCGCTCGCTATCGCCAGGTCGCCGCGGCCATGGACGCCGGAGATATGGCAACTTTGGCGGACGGCATCGCCGACGACATCGAATGGTGGGAGATTGGTGCGTCCGAGCCGGTGCGGGGCAAGCAGGCGCTCATGGAGAGAATGCAGGCCCTCAGCGACTACAACATCTCAGGAGATCTGCATGACGTCGTAGCCAACGACGACCACCTCATTGCCCTCCTCAACGTCACCGCAGCCAAGGCCGACGAGACGCTCAACTATCGGACGGCGGAGATCTACCACGTCAATGCCGACGGTCTAGTGACGCACCGCTGGGCGTTCTCCGACGACACCCAAGCCATCATCGACTTCTTCGGCTGAACCAGTCGCCGTAGCGCCCTCCCAGATCGGAGCGACGAACGCGGCGACTCTGCGGTCACGGATTGGTCACTGAAACGGCGTAAGGAGCCGCTATCAGACGACACCCGGCGGACAGCCGCCGACGCGTTTGCCCAGGTCAGAGCGCATACATGGCATCCGGTAACACCAGCCGAAACCCCCTCGGGTCTGGTGCTTACATTGAGGAGGCCGTGGACGGAATCGATGCGACCGACTCCTCAGCGAGCACTCGACGACGGGGCATGGAGCCGCTGGGCCTCGCGCCGGTCAATGAGTTCTTGTACGGAGGCGGGCAGCGTGGTCTCGAAGTCGATCAGTTTCGCCCAAGTCGGTCGGACCACGATGCGCACCATGCCATCCACATACAGGGACTTGATCTCGGCCTCCCACTCCTGTCGCTGCTCGGGCGTCATCTTGTAGGTGCCCGAAGCCTCGAGGTACTCGTCGGGGATACCGTCCACCGGGTCGAGCGCGGCCTCGCCGCGCAGCATGAGTACGTCGGGCGGGTGCACCTCGGTGTCGATGGTCAGTGCTACGGCCGGGTTGTGCTGCAGCGCCTTGAGCTTGCGGGCGTTCTTGCTGGTGCACATGACGATCTCGGAGCCGTTCCAGAAGATCCCGATCGGGATCACCCGTGGCGTGCCGTCTTTCCAAACGAAGGCCAGTCGCGCCACGTCTCGCTTCAGCAATTCCTGGCTTGTCGGCTTGCTCAGCACCTCGCCGACCTCGTCTGCCCGCATTGTCACCCTCCTGAGTACTCCAGATGCCAGGCGTCGGCTTCCCGCTTACCTCGCGGGTCTAGCCGGCGTCGTCAACAAAGGGACCGGATCCGACGGCCGCTCGAACGTATCGCAGAACCAGCCGTGACTCCACCGATGCCAGGTGCTCTACCAGTCCGAGCATGCTTGTCCCAGAGGTGTCATCGGCTGCCGCAGTTGCGTGTCCTCGAGTCCTTGGAGCTTCCACAACAACATCACGGTGCCGGTCCAGGCTGGCGACGAGGCTTTCCTTCTCAGTCCCTGGTAAAAGGCACCCGCTTCCCATGCGTCAACCCTATGACCCGGCAAGAGCTTCGGCCAAAGCATGGATCGCCCGGGTGCGGTGGCTGAAGCGGAGCTTGGCCTCGTGGCCCCATTCGGCAAGCGTGCGGCGGTCCACCTCGAAGATGGAGTCGTACCCGAACCCGTCCGAGCCACGCTCATCGAGGGCGATCGCCCCTTCCAGTTCGCCGGCGGCGACTACTTCCTCACCGTCCGAATAGGCGAGACACATCACGGTCCGGAACACCGCTCTTCGGTCGGTCACTCCATCGAGCGCCGCCAGCAGGGCTGCTCGATTGGAGGCGTAGGTGGCCGCTGGACCGGAGAAGCGGGCGGTACGCACCCCGGGTGCCCCGCCGAGCGCAGCCACCTCGAGCCCGGTGTCGTCGCCCAGCGCGGGGAGCCTGGTCAGATCGCACACCGTCCGTGCTTTGAGCCGGGCGTTGCCCTCGAGGGTGGGCTCGGTCTCTTCGATCTCGGGCCAGCTCAGACCCCGGGCCACCTCCCCCACCAGGCCCGAACCGATGAGCACCGCCTCGATTTCGGCGAGCTTGTCCGGATTCTGGCTGGCGACGACGAGCCGGTCGATCACGTGGCGATTGCTTGACGCTGAAACTCGCACAGCGTCTCTATCCCGCCCTGAGCGAGGTCGAGCATCTCATCCAATTCGTTGCGGAGGAAGGGCTGGCCCTCCGCCGTTCCCTGGACCTCGACCAGCAGGCCCCTCCCGGTCATAACCACGTTCATGTCGACTTCGGCGGCGACATCGTCCTCGTACTCCAGATCGAGCATGGTCCGACCGTCGACGATCCCTACCGAGACCGCTGCGACCTGGTCGATGAGCGGGACCTCGGTGAGCGCTCCCCGATCGACCGCGGCGGAGAGCGTGTCGTGGAGCGCCACCCAAGCCCCGGTGATGGCGGCGGTCCTTGTGCCTCCATCCGCCTGGAGCACGTCGCAGTCGACCCGCACCATCATCTCGGGGATCGCGTCGAGACGGACAACGGCGCGCAACGATCGTCCGATCAAACGCGAGATCTCGTGGGCGCGGCCTCCCTGGTACGAGTCGCGCCGGATGCGTTCGCCACTCGAGCCGGGGAGCATGCCGTACTCGGCTGTGACCCACCCCCGTCCACTGTCGCGCATCCAGCGCGGGACCTCGCTCTCGACCGACGCGGTGCACAGCACCCACGTGCGCCCCAACTCGATCAGCACCGACCCTGGCGTCATCTCGGTGTACCGACGGGTGAGCTTGACCTGCCGCAACTCGTCCTGGGCCCTCGCCCGTCCCATATCAGACGGTCGATTCGGTGCCGGGGACCGCCAGGTCCGCCGGGCGACCGAACGTGGCGGAGGCCTCCTCCACCGATTGACGCGGGTCGAGCGTCGGCCATATGTGGGTCAGGAACGCCTTCCGAGCGCCGACCCGTCGGGCAATCTCTCCGGCCTCACCGGCAGTGAGATGGTGGGCCCACGGCTTGTCCTCGGACGCACCCTGATAGGTGGCCTCGATGAGCATCAGGTCCGCTTCCTTGGCCAGACCGGGCCAATCGCCCTCGGGGCCGGTGTCGGCCGAGTATGCAAGGACCCGGCCGTCACACTCCAGCCGGGAGGCGAGCGTTGGCACGGAGTGCTGCGTAGTGGCAAACCGGATCTCGATCCCCCCCACCTCGATCTCGTCCCCGTCGCCGACCACGACGAAATCGCATGTGTTCGTGGGGTCGCCGTCTCCTGCGCCCATGAAGTGGAGCAGCCGGTCTGGAAGTCCCTCCGGGCAGTAGATCGGGATACCCTCTCGGCGCCGGGCGCCGTAGCGCACCGCGTGGTAGAAGCCGATGAGATCGGTGCAGTGGTCGGCGTGGACGTGCGACAGGATCACCGCGTCGAGCGACACGAAGTCGGTGACGGCTTGGAGGGCGGCGAAGGTGCCGGGCCCGGCGTCCAACCAGATCTGGGTGTCGTCGTGGCGAACCAGGTAGCCGGAAGCGGGCCGGCCGGGCGTCGAGTAGGTGCCGTTGCTGCCGAGGACTGTCAATTGCACCAGGGTCACGGTACCGCACCGCAGACCATCTCCCGCCAGACTGATGTCGGGGTTTGTCCCGGCGGGCTCTCCTCAGAAGTAGAGCTGGGTGCCCAGACGCCTCACCGCTTCGTCGAGAGTGCCGGACCACAGCCGTGAGCTCAGGTATTTGGCCCCGGAGTCGGGAAAAACGGTAACCACGACACCCTCGTCGAGCCGCTGCGCCCAGCGGGCCGCGGCGTGAGCTGCTGCCCCGGAGGAGACACCGGCGAAGAGCCCCTCCTCGGAGAGCAGTCGTCTCGTCATGGCCACCGCGTCCTCGGTGCGCACCAGGATCTTGGCGTCGATTGCCGTCGGGTCGAACACCGGCGGGATATATCCGTCGTCGAGCGACCGGAGCCCGGCCACCGTCTCCCCAACCGGCGGCTCGGCGGCCACGATCTGCACCGAAGGATGCGCCTGACGGAGCGCCTTGCCGACCCCCATCAGGGTCCCCCCCGACCCGAGCCCGGCCACGAAGGCATCGACCCGGTCGAGTGAGCGGAGGATCTCCGGACCGGTCCCCGTCTCGTGGGCCCAGGGGTTGGCCGGGTTGCCGTACTGGAACAACATCAGGTGACCGCCTTCGGCGGCCAGGTCGGTCGCCCGGGAGATCGAGCCATTGGTTCCCTCTTCGCCCGGGGTGAGAACCACATTGGCCCCCCAGGCGCGGAGGAGATCGAGACGCTCCGTGCTGACATTGTCGGGCACCAGCACGGTGAGATCGAGACCTTCCCGCCGAGCGATTCTCGCCAGCGCGATCCCCGTGTTGCCCGAAGACGGTTCCACCAGCCGGGTCCCTGGCCCGAGCAGACCCGTGGACCTGGCCTGCCCCACCATCGCCTCGGCGACCCGATCCTTCACCGAGCCTGTGGGATTGAGCCATTCCAGCTTCGCCCAGATCTCCACCGCCGGAGAGGGTGAGAGGTGCTTCAGCCGGACGAGCGGCGTGCCGCCGACAGGTCGGCCGTCATCGCGGGCCGCGCTCGCCGACACGCCGGCTCCGCAGGCTCAACCACCGGCCACCGCCGGGAGTATCGAGACCTCGGTCCCCTCGGGGATTGGCGTGTCGAGCCCCTCGAGGTACCGCACGTCCTCGTCACCGACGAAGACATTGACGAAACGGTGCAGCCCACCTCCCGGATCGAGGATTCGCTCGGTGATACCGGGGTGCCGCTCTCCCAGATCGGTGAGCAGCGCCCCCAAGGTGACACCCTCCGCCTCCACCGCGGCGGCACCACCGGTGTGTGGTCGCAGCACTGTGGGCACTCGAACGGTCGCCTTCATCGCTCACTCCACAACAAGGGGCTCCTCGGTCAGCTTCCCATCCTCCAACCACCAACCACGGAGCTCGGGTTGGGCGAGGTCCACCATTCCGAGAATCAGATGGACCCATTCGGGGTCGGCCGCCTGGCGGCGATCGGTTGGCGAAGGATAGGGGGCGCTGTGCGTGTGCGAATGAAAGACACCGGTGATCTCCATTCCGGCCCCGTCCGCCTGCTTCATCGCTCGGTAGTGGTCGGTGGGGTCGATGGTGAAGCTCGACGGCGAGGCGTCGATGTTGGCACAGCGATGGAAGGTCACCACCGAGCCGCGGCCCGCGCCGACCAACAGACCACAGGCCTCGTTGGGAAAGCAGGCCCGGGCGTGCTCCACCATCTCATCGACCAGGGACGGCGACAGGTTCATGGCCACAACCGCTCGACGACCCACTGGCCGGAGTCGAGCCGGTAACGGAACCTGTCGTGGAGCCGGTCGCTCCTCCCCTGCCAGAACTCGAACACCTCGGGCACGATCCGGTATCCCCCCCACCACTCGGGCCGCGCCACCGCGGCATCACCCGTGCGCTCGACAAGGCGGGCGACGGCGGAGTCGAGCGTGGTGCGATCGGCCACCACCTCGCTCTGCGACGAGGCGGCGGCACCGAGCTGGGCACCGCGGGGCCGGGATGCGAAGTAGCCATCGGACTCGGCCTCGTCGATCAATTCCACCGCTCCCTCCACCCGCACCTGACGGTGGTGCTCCAGCCAAACGAAGCAGGCGGCGGCTCGCGGGTTCTCCGCCAGTTCGCCCCCCTTCCGGCTGCGATAGCTCGTATAGAAGACAAGGCCCCGTTTGTCGAGCCCCTTGAGGAGGACCGCTCGCGCCGACGGACGGGCATCGCTGCCGGCGGTGGCAACGATCATCGTGTTGGGCTCGGGTAGCCCGGTCTCGTGGGCGGCGTGGAGCCATGTGGCCAGTTGGGCGACCGGGTCAGGATCGAGATCGGCGCGGTCGAGGCCCACCGTCTCGTAGTCGATCCGTGCCCGGAGGAAGCGCTCGTCCACTCTCCCGCCACGGTAACCGAGACCCTACGATCGGATGGTGGAGCCGCGCCCGGGTCTGGGCAAGATGGTCGGAAGGGCGCTTTCCCGGCGCTGCCCCCGCTGTGGCGGCGGGCCCGTATACCAACGATGGATGGCGATGGCCGAGACCTGCCCGAGCTGCGGTCTCCGCTTCGAGCGCGAGCAGGGCTATTGGGTGGGCGCCATCACCATCGACACCGCCGCCACCTTCGGTCTCTTCGCCCTGCTGGTCATCGCCATGGTCGCCGCCACCTGGCCGGAGGTGCCGTGGACGGCGCTGTTGGTGACCGCCCTTGCGGTCAACGGCATCTTCCCGATCTTGTTCTACCCGTACGCCCGGCTGCTCTGGGTGGCGCTTGACCTGCGGGTCCGACCGGTCGAGTGAAACCCTTGGGCCTAGGAGCGCTTGGCGATCTCGTCCAGCATCACTTCGGTGGCGCCGCCCCCGATCGTGTGGATCCGCACGTCGCGGTACATCCGCTCGACGGCGGTCTCGGTCATGAACCCCATCCCGCCGTGGAACTGGACGCATGCGGCCAGGACCTCGTTGGCCAGCTCACCGCAGTAGCTCTTCACCATCGACACCTGACGGACCGCATCGTCGCCCTGCTCTAGCAGCCAGCCGGTGTGATACACCAGCTGACGACCCGCCTCGACCTTGGCCTGGAGCATGGCAAGGCGGTGCCTCACCGCTTGCTTGTCCCAGAGGGGGTGGCCGAAGGCACGCCGCTGGCGAAGGTGGGAGACCGTCATCTCGATGGCCCGTTGGGACTCCCCCATTGCCATGGCACCGATGACGAGGCGCTCGGTCTGGAAGTTCTGCATCACGTGATAGAAGCCGCGCTCGGGCTCGCCGATGAGCTGGTCGGCGGGCACCCAGCACTCTTCGAAGACCAACTCGGCTGTGTCCGAGCAGCGCCACCCCATCTTGGAGAGCGACCGTCCCACGGTGAAGCCCTCGGCGCCGCGCTCCACGGCCAGTATCGAGATCCCACGCGACCCCTTGACCGAGGGCTCGGTGCGGGCGGCGACGAATACGAGATCGGCCGTGGAGCCGTTGGTGATGAACATCTTGGTGCCGTCGATGACGTACCCGTCGCCGTCCCGTCGCGCTCTGGTCCGTATGGCGGCAACGTCAGAGCCGGCATCGGGCTCGGTGACGGCGATAGCGGTGAGAGTCTCGCCAGTGAGAATCCCCGGGAACCAGCGCTTGCGCTGCACATCGCTGCCGAAGTTGAGCAGGTAGGGGGTTGCCAGGTCGGTGTGGACGAGGACGGTGATGGCAAATCCGCCGAAGGTGGACCGCCCCAACTCCTCGGCGAAGACCACGGAGGCCAGCGGTCCCATCGCCACCCCACCGTGCTCCTCGGGGAGGCGCAGCCCGAAGAACCCGATCTTCCCCATCTCGAGGAGGATCGAGCGCGGCACCTGGCCCGCCTCCTCCCAGTCCGCCGCATTGGGCACGACCTCGGTCTCGACAAAGCGCCGGGTCTGTGCCCGGACCGCCTCGAGATCCTCGGTCTCGTATATCGACCGCACCTTCATCGAGGATAGGGTCGGCCCTGCACTCAGCACCCTTGAGCGAGAGAGGCCCCATGCAGCAGATCGACGGGTCGGCCGACCAGCGTCACATTGCCCGGCTCGACGGCGAGTTGGTCCGGGCGGCGCGGCCGATCAGGCTGCTCGACCGGCTGCGGTGGCCAGACGAGCAGCGGGATCGGTTCCTCGATGGCTGGCGGGCCGGTAATCCCAGCCTCCCGGTGGTGGAAGCGCGGCCCGCAACGCACCCTGAGTCGAAGGCGGCGCTCGAGTCGGTGATGGCCGAGGCCGATCGCTCCCACCCACTCGGTGAGTTCATCCACTCCACCGCCCGCTGCTACCACACCCTGGCCAGGATGATGGAGGCCATCGGGACGCCCGCCTTCACCGAGAGGTCCGTCGAGCTCTACGGCCGCCCTGACTACGTCTACGAGCGCCAGGGCACATCGGCGCTGAGTCTGGCCGACGGCCTACTGGAGCTCACCGACGAGATCCTCGGATCGGGGGACATAGCCGAGGCGGTGACCGACATACCGGCGGACGATTTCGCCGCCGAGCTTTCCGCCCGACTCGGCGACTTCTTCACCGACGACGACGTCGAGGTCGTGGTGGACCCCGACATGGCGGCCAAGGCGGCCGCAGGGAGCAAGAAGGTCAAGATCAGGGGCGGGGCAATGTTCAGCCGCAACGACCTCGACCAGCTCACCAACCACGAGGCCTTCGTCCACACCACCACAGTGCTGAACGGGAAGAAGCAGCCGCTGCTCACGTCGATGGCGCTCTCCGCCCCGAGGACCACGAAGACCCAAGAAGGACTGGCCACGTTCTCCGAGCTGGCCACGTACTCGATGGACATGAGCCGGCTACGCCGCATCGCTCTGCGCGTCAATGCCGTGCAGGCGGCGCTCGATGGGGCCGATTTCATCGACCTCTTCACGTTCTTCCTCGACGCCGGGCAGAGCCCCGAGGAGTCTTACCAGTCGGCTCAGCGTGTCACTCAGGGGAGGAGATCCTGCCGGGGGCGCTGCCTTCACCAAGGACGCCGTGTACCTGGAGGGGCTGGCGCTGGTCCACACCTTCCTCACCAAAGCCATCGCCGAAAACCGCCCGGGGATGATCCCCGACCTGTTCGCCGGGAGGCTCACGCTGGGCGATGTGGTGAGGCTGCAACCACTGTTCGACGATGGGACCGTGGCCCAGCCCCGCTACGTCCCCCCGTGGGCCCAGGGCATGAACCGCCTCTCTGCATACCTGGTGTTCTCCACCTACGCCAACCGCATCCGGCTGGAGCGTGTCGAGCTGGATCGCTTTGCCGAACTGGAGGACGCCCAGACCGGGGACTGAAACGGGACGGAGGCTTCAGCCCGAGCGTTCTCAGCCGGTGAGGAGGAGTAGGACGTGGATGGCGATGCCTACCAGTGCCCCGACAACCGTCCCGTTGATGCGGACGAATTGGAGGTCGCGGCCCAATTGCAGCTCGAGGCGGCGGGAGATCTCGGTTGCATCCCATCCCGCCACCGTCGTCTCGATCAGCCCGACGACCTCATCGTCCCATTGCCGGGCGAGACGCTCGGCGGTTTCGGCAATCCAATTGTCGATTCTGGCCCGCAACAGCTCATCGTCCAGCACACGCTGGGCCCACCATCGGATCAGCTCGGCCAGCGTCTTCTCCAACTCGGAGCCGGGCTCGCCCGCGGCCCTGGCCAGGCCTTCCCGCAGCACCTGCCACTGCGACTCGATCGCCGCGGACAACTCCGGGGAGTCGAGGAGCCGCAGCTTCGATCCCTCGATCCGAGCCGCGAGATCGGCCGAATTGCGCAGGTCGTCGGCAACCCGGCTCAGCATCCGCTCGATGTCGGCGCGCACCGGATGGCTTGGGTCCGAAACGACGTCTTCGATGAGAATCCGAAACGAAGCGATGATCCTCTCGAAGACGAGGTCCCCGGCCCACTGCGGCATCCACCACGGGGCCGACCGGTCGAAGCTCTCCTTGAAATAGGGCAGGTTGTCGACCAGGACGACATCCATCCCACGCAGGACGGCCTCAATCGACTCCTGGGTGTGGCCGCCCTTGAGCCAAGAATCGACCACCAGCGAGATGAGCGGGGTGACCGGGGTCTGCCGGATCCAATCCAGGGAAGCCTGAGTGACCACCGCCGCCACCGTTTCGTCGTCGAATGACTCGGCGGCGGTGGCTGCGGCTTGGACGGCGCGCCGTGCTGCCCGCTCGCTGTGATCCGGCGCCTGGAGCCACGTGGCCAGTCGCCCGGCGATATCGGAGCCGGAGAGCCAGCTGTGGAGATTGGTTGGGTCGAGGAAGTTCTGCTGGACGAACTCGGCCAAGCCACGGCCGATCTCGTCCTTGCTCCGCGGGATCAGGGCCGTGTGCGGTATCGGGATGCCGAGGGGATGCCTGAACAGAGCGGTGACGGCGAACCAGTCTGCGATCCCACCGATCAGGGCGGCCTCAGAAGCCGCCCTCACAAATCCGTTGACGACGCCATCGGAGCCGAAGAAGTGGCTCACCACGAACACCGCCAAGGCCCCGAGGAGGAACCCGTTGGCGCGGCGCTTCCAGCGCCGGAGCTCTTGGATGCGTCGCTCCTCGTAGCCAGCGGCCGACCCGAAGCCGGGACCCGATGTCACCGAGAAATCGTAAGCCGACCAGGTGACTTCCTCACGGGGCTGGATGAGGCACAACAGTCGTAGGGTCTAAGTACTAAGTACTAAGTACCGGGTTGGTGGAGGTGCGGGGAGTCGAACCCCGGTCCGCTGAGACATCGGCGACGGCATCTCCGAGCGCAGCCGTCAGGAGCGTTTCGGAAAGGTGGACCCTGACGGCGAGTGACCCACCTCCCTATCCGGAGTTATCTCAGCCCCCGGGTCCCGGCGCCCCGGGGGAGCCGCCTACGTTACGACGCCCGGATCCGGCGGGGTAGGCACCCACCGGGCGGACGGGCTGCGTTGTTCAGGCAGCCAGGGCCAGACTGTCGTCGGCACTTCTTGGTGTATCCCGGTTCTTTAACGAGGACTCCGGGGACCTCGGCTCGCTTCCGTCGCTTCAACTCTCAACGTCGAATCCAGTTCACCCCCGTGGTTGATCGTCGAAGGATAACGGCCTCCCCTGACAAACGTCCCGGCAGTAGGTCCGTGCTCGCGATAGGGCCCACCGCTAGGTTGCACCGCCGATGACATCGCCTCTGGTGGCTTTGGCCTTGCTTCTCGCCACCGCCTTCGCCACCGGGCCCCAGACCGACAGACTCATCGCACCCGATCTGGAGCCGGGCGGCACCTTCTTCGACGATGACGGGTCGACCCACGAGGGCTACATCGAGGCGCTGGCGGCCATCGACGTGCTCAGGGGCTGCAACCCACCGCTCTCAGACTTCACCTGCCCTGCCGACCTGATCACCCGCGGCCAGATGGCGGCGCTGCTGCGGCGGTCGCTGCGGCTGAAGCCGGCATCTGGTAACGCCTTCGACGATGACGACGGCTCGACATTCGAGGAGGACATCAACCGTGTCGCCACTGCCGGGATAACCCGGGGTTGCGACGCCGCCCACCCAAGGCTCTTCTGCCCCGACGAGTTCGTGACGAGAGGACAGATGGCTGCCTTCCTCAACCGGGGGTTCGACCTGCCCCCCAGCACGGTTGATCGTTTCCGCGACGACGACCGCTCCACGTTCGAAAAGGACATCGACCGGGTCGCCGGGGCCGGGATCACCGAAGGCTGCGACCCGGATTACCCGAGGCTGTTCTGTCCCCTTGAGTTGGTGACACGTGGGCAGATGGCTTCGTTCTTGGGGAGGGCGTTGGGTCTCGACGAGCTTCGCCCCCCAGAGCGCCCCGCCTTCACCCTCGCCGTGACCGGCGACATCCTTATCCACTCTCCGCTCGTGGACCGCGCCGCCGTCTACGGCGACTCCTCGGGTCAGCCATACGACTTCCGGCCGATGTTCGAGCGGATCGCACCGATCACCGCTTCGGCCGACTTGGCGCTGTGCCATCTCGAGGTCCCGTTATCGGCCGACAACCAGGGACTCTCAGGGTACCCGCTGTTCAACGCCCCGCGGGAGGTGGCGCAAGCCATCGCCTCCGCCGGTTACGAGGGCTGCTCCACGGCGTCGAACCACTCGATTGACCAGGGGGTCCAGGGAGCTGCGGAGACGCTCGACGTCCTCGACGCCGCCGGTGTCGGCCACACCGGCACGGCACGCAATCCCGAGGAGGCGGCGAACCCGCGCCTCTACCAGGCAGATGATGTGACAGTCGGGCACCTCTCCTACACCTACTGGCTCAACGGGCTCTCACCGCCCTCTGGTCAGGAGTGGGTGGCCAACGTGATCGATCAGTCGGCAATCCTCGCCGAGGCTGGCCGGGCGAGGGCCGAGGGGGCAGACCTCGTTGTGGTCAGTCTGCACTGGGGTGTCGAGTATCAGTCCTATCCGACGTCCTCACAGCTGGCGCTGGCCCAGGCCCTGCTCGGGTCGGGTGCGATCGATCTGATCGTCGGTCACCACGCCCACGTGGTCCAGCCCATCGGCAGGGCCGGGGAGCGACATGTCGTCTACGGACTGGGCAATCTCGTGTCCAACCAGTGCTGCCTGGAGACCCAGGACGGCGTGATCGTCGAGGTGGAGATGGCCCGCCGCGCCGAGAATTGGTGGGACGCCAGGCACACAGCGTTCGTTCCCACCAGGGTGGACCGCGGTGGCTATGTGGTCCTCCCCATCACGGAGACCCTGGAATCGGGGTCGTACGCATGGCTGAGGTCCGAGTTGGAGGCCTCCCGTGCCCGCACCGCCGCCACCATCCGTCGTTTCGGTATCGAGGCTGAGCTTCGCTGAAGTCGAGTGGCCTGGTGCCACACTGATAGGCGCCATGGCCGTGAAGAAACCAGCCGCCCGAAACATCGCCGCCAACAAACGAGCGCGCTTCGACTACGAGATCCTCGAGTCGATGGAGGCGGGGCTGTCGCTGATGGGTTCGGAGGTGAAGAGCCTCAGAGCGGGCAAAGCAAACATCTCGGACAGCTATGCCCATGTCAGGGACGGCGAGGCGTGGTTGGTCGGCGCCTACATCGCCCCCTACTCCTACAGCAGGGGTGGCGGACACGACCCGGAGCGGACCCGGAAGCTGTTGCTCCACCGCGGTGAGATCGATCGGCTCGCCGGCAAGCTGGCGGAGCAGGGTCTGACCCTGATCCCGCTGCGGCTTTACTTCGAGCGAGGAAAGGTCAAGATCGAGCTCGGGGTGGCCAAGGGGAAGCGGACCTACGACAAGCGCCGCACCATCAGAGAGCGTGAGGAGAAACGCGACATGGACCGCGCAATCCGCCACGTCCGCCGCCGGGGCTAGAGGCAGCCTCTTGTCGAGCACCGTTGGGAGTTCGGCAG
This sequence comes from uncultured Actinomycetes bacterium, assembly GCA_963780745.1. Lineage (GTDB taxonomy): Bacteria > Actinomycetota > Acidimicrobiia > Spongiisociales > DATADW01 > DATADW01. The sequence continues at coordinate 15,426 of CAWACT010000008.1, forward strand.
CCCCCCTACGCGCTGCTCCGCAGCGGAGCCCTTCCCCCACGGGGGGACGGAAAGGGGAGCGAACGGAGAGGGGTGCCAAATCCAGAGCGGAACGAGCGGCGCCGCGTCCTCTGCCTCCCCCGGTGAGGGGGAGGCGCGAGCGAAGCGAGCGGAGGGGGTGACTCCACCGCGGGAGTTCGGTGCGCCCCCCTACCCGCTCTCCGCAGCGGGGCCCCTCCCCTCACCGGGGGGACGGAGCGCGACTTCCGTCTTCCGTCTCTGTTCAGCCACCCAACTGCTCCAGCGGATCTACCGCAGCCCCCCAGATTCGGGTCTCGAAGTGGAGGTGGGGGCCGGTGCATAGCCCGGTGCAGCCGACGGTTCCGATCACCTCGCCCTGCACCACCCACTCCCCGTACCCCACTGCGATGCTGTCCTGATGGGCATAGATCGTGGTGAGCCCGTTTCCATGGTCGATTGCCACCGTGTTGCCGTAGCCACCGTATGAGCCGGCGATGATGACGACCCCGGCGGCCGAGGCGACGATGGGGTCTCCTGCGGAACCATCGATGTCGATCCCGGTATGGAGCCTCATGTCGGCGTAGATGGGGTGGAAACGCCAACCGAAACCTGAGCTGACCAGGCCCCACAGCGGCCAGTTGAGCCCTTCGTCCTCGGGCTCGCTCGCCTCCGTCGTCGTTGTGGTCGCCGGCGCCTCCGTCGCCGGTTCCTCGGCGGGGCGACGCTTGCTCAGCTCCGCCTCGAGCCGGGCGGCATCAGCCTCCAAACCCTGGCGATGCTGTTCCGCCGCCGCGATCTCACCCTCGAGCTCGGCCAGCGTGACCTCGGCCGCGGCCACGGCAGCGGCACGGTCTGCCTCGACAGCCCGGAGCTCCTCCACGACCCGCTGCAGCCTGTCCAGCTCAGCCTCCAAGGCATCCACCGCACGGCGAACCTCGCCGGTTCGTCGTCCCAGCTCCTGCTGGGTGTCGGCGGCTTGGCGCCGCAGACCCGGTTATGACCCGCAGCACCCGGTTTGTGCGGCGCACCAGTGCACCGGTGTACTCCCCGGCCGCCTCCACCTGGATCAGGTCGGCCATCCCCAGCAGGTCTGCACCGCCACCGACCGCCTCCATGTACATGGCGGCGGCGTTGCGGCGGAGACGGCGGCGCTCGGCGGCTTCGGCCAGCCTGGTGGCAATCAGGTTGCCTGCGACCTCTTGGCGGTGCTGCCGCAGCTTGCGCAGCTCCTCACGACGTTTGGCGACACGGGCCGCGCCCGCTTCTACCTCGGCCTCACCGGCGGCAACGGCGGCACGGCTCTCCTCGAGGGCAGCCTGTGATTCGAGCAGCTGGACCGCTGCCGAGCCCTTGGCGGCGCGGGAACTCTCGATCTCGGCGGCTAGCTCCTCGATGCGGCGCTCTACATCGGATAGCTCTTCCTTGGGACCGGCGGCCGGCACCGGGACCGCCCCGATGAGGACCAGAGCTGCCAGGAGGGCGGCGACGAGCCGCCGCACCCGCTACACCCTCAGGAACCGCCGCAGGCCGAGCAGGCTGCCGAGCACGCCTGCCGCAGCCCCGAAGAGGACGAACAACACTCCCCAGCGCAGGAAGAAGTCCGTCGGTAGGGACAGCCGTACGATCTCAACGCTCTGCTCGACCGAGGCCAGCCGGTCGGAGGCCAGCCACACGGCGAGGACAGCGAGTCCAGCGCCGACGACCCCCTCGATCAGCCCCTCGAGCACGAACGGGACTCGGATGAACCAGTTGCCGGCGCCGACGAGCTTCATGATGGAGACCTCGTCTCGCCGGGCGTAAATGGCCATGCGGATCGTATTGGCGATGAGCACCACGGCGGACACGCCGAGCACCAGCGAAGCCACCAGACCGAGCCCGTTGAGCACATTGCTAACCGCCGACAGCTCGTCGATCCGCTCGCCGAGCGAGCGAACCCGTCGCACCGGGGCCTCGCCCGCCAACTGGAACTCGACCTGTCGGTAGTCGGCGATGTCATGCAGGCGGATCCGTATCGATGCCGGTAGCAGCGCCGGGTCGATCTCCTCGAGCAGGGCGGGCTGCTCGGCGAAGATCTGTCTGAACTCCTCGAGGGCGTCGCTCTTGTCGTAGAACTCGGTGGACTCCACCTCGGGCCAGCGCTCGATCTCGGTGCGCAGCGCTCGCTGCGCCGCTCGGGTCACCCCGGCCTGCTCGTCCTTGAGGAAGACGATGACGTGAGTGCCCTCCTGCCATTGGATCAGGTTGACCCTGACCAACTCGTTGACCATGAGCGCCCCAAGCGCCAGCGACATCGACACCAGCACCGCCAACACCGCTCCGCTGACCACCAGCGCGTTGCGGCGCAGGTTGACCAGGGCATCGCGCAGCAGATAGAGAAAGCGGCGCACCGCTCAGTCCCCGACCTGGACTACAGAAGAGTCGTAGCGGCCCGCCGCCTGGTCGCGGATGATCCGCCCCCGCTCCAGCTGGACCACCCGCCTCCGCATCGCGTCGACGATGGCGTGGTCGTGGGTGGCCATGACAACGGTGGTCCCCGTCCGGTTGATACGGTCGAGCAGCCTCATGATCCCCACCGAGGTCGCCGGGTCCAGGTTTCCCGTGGGCTCGTCGGCCAGGAGAATCGGGGGACGGTTGACAAAGGCGCGGGCGATCGAGACCCGCTGCTGCTCCCCACCTGAAAGCTGGCGGGGGTAGCGGTCGGCCTTGCCCGTAAGCCCGACCAGCTCGAGCACCTGCGTGGTCTGGGTGCGGACCACCTCGGGGGGCCGACCCAAGACCTCGAGGGCAAAGGCGACGTTCTCCGCCACCGTCTTGTTGGGTAGGAGTTTGAAGTCCTGGAAAACGGTCCCGATGGAGCGCCGCAGGTAAGGCACCTTCCATGCCGGGATGGCGGTGATGTCCTTGCCCGCCACCCAGATCTTCCCCTTGGTGATGTCCTCCTCACGCAGAAGGAGCCGGATCAGCGTGGACTTGCCCGAACCGGAAGGCCCGACGAGGAATACGAACTCGCTCTTCTGGATGTCGAGCGACACGTCACGAGCGGCGACGATGCCACCGTCGTAGACCTTGGTGACTTCCTGCAATCGGATCATGGGATGAGTAACCCTCGGAAAGTGGCCGGGACGCGGGTCGACTGGTTCGTGACCCCCTCCACCCGCTTCGCGAGGTTACCAACCACCTGTCGGCGGAACCAATCATCCCGGCGAGGTCACAACCGGATGACGCGGGCCTCCTCCACCTTGTCGAAGTCGTGGTCCCTGGTCGCGATGGCGAGGTCGTGGGCGATGGCGGTGGCGGCGATCCAGGAGTCGTTGATCGGCATGCGTGCTCCTCGGCTGTGCAGAGCCGCCACTAGTCCTGCCCAGGCGTCGGCGACGGTTTGATCGATCGGGATCGGTTCCAGAGAAGACACCAGCTGCAGGGTGCTGAGCCGGCGCTGTCTCGACTCGATACCTTCCGCCAGCAGCACGCCGAGCCGCAGCTCGCCTACTGTGACCACGCTGACTGCGATCTCGCCGGGCGGCTCTTCGGCGGGTCTCGCCACCGACTCCCAACCAATGAAGATCGAGGTGTCGGCGAGCGCGATCAAACGAGATCGTCCGTGGTATCGGGAAGGAGCGCGGCCAACTCGTCCGCCAGCGCTTCATCGGCGGACATCTTGGCCAGCGCGGTCACGACAACGGTCCAGGGCATGGTGGCGGGCCGGCGCTCCAAGGGGATCAAGCGGGCCACCGGCCGCCCACTGACCGACACCGTCAAGGACTCGCCTTGCTCAACTCTCCGCAGGACGTCGCTGACATCGTTTCGAAGCTGGCGAACCGGAATCTCTGTCATGCTACGACTGTAGCATAGATGCTACACCGACGCAGGCTCGCTCTCTGGTGACCTCCGCTCTCCTATTGATCTTTGGTCTCGTGGCGGGTGCGTCGCCAATGCAGGTAGGCGTCGACGAAGGGCTGTAGGCCGCCGTCGAGCACGCCATGGACGTTCCCCACTTCCACGTCCGTCCGCAGGTCCTTGACCATTTGGTAAGGCTGCAGGACGTACGAGCGGATTTGGCGCCCCCATGCCGCCTCACCCTGCTCGCCCCTGATCTCGTCGATGTGATCGAGGCGCTCCTGGCGGGCCCTTTCGGCGAGCCGGGCGCGCAGTAGTGCCATGGCCCGGTTCCGATTCTGCAACTGGGAGCGCTCCGCCTGGCAGGCGACCACCACCCCGGTCGGTATGTGGGTTATCCGTACCGCGGTATCCGAGGTATTGACGTGCTGGCCACCAGCACCCTGCGACCGGTAGGTGTCGATGCGTAGGTCCTCGGGGTCGATCTCGACGGCGGCGTCCTCGACCTCCGGTATCACATCCACCCCGGCGAAGGAGGTGTGCCGCCTGGCGTTGGAGTCGAACGGGCTGATCCTCACCAAGCGGTGGACGCCACGCTCCCCCTCGAGCATGGCGTAGGCGCGCTCCCCTCTGACCGTCATCGTCGCCGATTTGATCCCGGCCTCCTCCCCGTCGCTCACCTCGTCGACCTCGGCGGTGAACCCGGAGTCGTCGAGGTACCTCTGGTACATGCGGAAGAGCATCTGGGCCCAGTCCTGGGCATCAACCCCGCCGGCGCCGGCGTGGACCGAGAGGATGGCGGCATGGTCGTCATACTCGCCAAAGTAGAGCGACTCCTCCTCGAGCCGGTCCAGCTCGGCGCCCACCCTTTCCAGTTCATCGGCGATCTCGCCTGCGATTCCAGCGTCGTCCTCGGCGTCGGTGAGCTCGAGCAGCTCGGCAGCGTCGTCGAGCGACCGCTCCAACTCGTCGACCATCCCAACCAGCTGCTCGCTGCGCGCCAGCTTGCGGGTCACCTGACGCGCTGCGTCTGGGTCACTCCAAAGGTCGGCCGAAGAGGCCTGCTCCCGAAGGTCGCTCAGCTCGCGGCGTTTGCTGGCGACGTCAAAGGAACCTCCCGGCCTCGTCGAGACGGGAGCGGAGTTCGGAGATGAACGCCTTGGGGTCGGTGGTGTAAGTCATCGGTGGGGTTGAACCTACAGCCTGTGACTAGGCCACCGCTCCGTGGCACTTCTTGAATTTCTTGCCGCTCCCGCAAGGGCAGGGGTCGTTCCGGCCGACCTTGTCGACCGAAACCGGCATCGTCGCCACACCGCCGGCCGAAGCTGCCCCCGCCGCCACCTGCGCCGGTGCCGGGGCCGTCCGCACCGGAGCGCGCGGCGCCGGTTGCACAACCTGGACGTGAAACAGGTAGCGGACGGTGTCGCGCTTAACCGAGTCCACCAGGTCGGCAAACATGTCGTACGCCTCGCGCTGGTACTCGACCAGCGGGTCGCGTTGCCCCATGGCACGCAGCCCGATACCGGAGCGGAGGTAGTCCATCTCGGCGAGGTGCTCGCGCCACTTGTTGTCGATGATCGAGAGCACCACCTGGGTCTCCAGCGAGCGCAGGGTGTCGGTCCCGAGCTCCTGCTCCCGCTTGTCATATGCCGCCAGGGCCTCGTCCACGGCGGCATCCTCGAGATCGGCCACGGTGACCCCGCCCTGCTCCTCCACCCAGTCCGGTCCAAGCCCTGACTCGTAGTACTGGCCCAGCTCCTTGCCCAGCAGCTCCCAGTCCCAGTCCTGGGGCTGCTCGTCCTGAGCGACCGAAAGCCCCACCGTGTCGGTGACCACGTCGCCGATCCACTCTTGGACCAAGGTCTCGCTCTTCTCGCCGAGCATGATTCCCCGCCGCCAGCTGTAGATGACCTCGCGCTGGCGGTTCATCACCTCGTCGTACTTGAGGACGTTCTTCCTGATCTCGAAGTTCTGCGCCTCGACCTGGCGCTGCGCCCGCTCGATGGACTTGGTGACGATCCCGGCCTCGATGGGGACATCGTCGGGGATACGGAGTCGCTCCATGATTCCCTGGACCCGCTCTCCCTGGAATCGGCGCATCAGGTCGTCGCCCAACGACAAGTAGAAGCGCGACTCGCCGGGATCGCCCTGGCGACCGGAGCGGCCGCGCAACTGGTTGTCGATCCTGCGGCTCTCGTGCCGCTCGGTGCCGACGACGTACAAGCCGCCCAGGTCGACGATCTCGTCGTGGGCGGGCTCGATCTCGACTGAGATCCGGTTGGTGGCGCCGTGGAGCCGCTCCTCGTAGCCGGGGTCGGACGGGTCGATCCCCTCCCGCTTCAGCTCGGTCCTGGCCAGCCCTTCGGGGTTCCCGCCCAGCATGATGTCGACCCCGCGGCCCGCCATGTTGGTGGCGACGGTGACGGCGCCACTCCGACCCGCCTGGGCGATGATCTCCGCCTCCCTGGCGTGCTGCTTGGCGTTGAGGACCTCGTGCGGTATCCCCTGCTTGTGAAGCAGCCGCGATAGCCGCTCCGACTTCTCGATCGAGACAGTCCCCGCCAGCACCGGCTGGCCGCGCTGGTGACGCTCGACGATGTCCGACACCACCGCCTCGAACTTGGCGTCCTCGGTCTTGTAAACCAGGTCGGGCTGGTCGAGCCGCACCATCGTGCGGTGCGTGGGGACCTCGACCACCTCCAACCCATAGATCTGGGCGAACTCGGCCGCCTCGGTCTTGGCCGTGCCGGTCATCCCAGAGAGCTTGTCGTAGAGCCGGAAGTAGTTCTGCAGCGTGATGGTGGCCAGGGTCTGATTCTCCTCCTTGATGGCCACGCCCTCCTTGGCTTCGATGGCTTGGTGGAGGCCCTCTGAGTAGCGGCGACCCTCGAGCACCCTCCCGGTGAACTCGTCCACGATCTTCACCTCGCCGTGGTCGAGGAGGTAGTCCACATCGCGCTGATAGAGCTCCTTCGCCCGCAGCGCCACATCGAGATGGTGCACCAGATCGACCGCGGAATGGTCGTACATGTTCTCCACACCGAGCACCTTCTCGACGCGCTCTACCCCCTCTTCGGTGGTTATCACCTGGCGCTTCGCCTCGTCGACCTCGTAGTGCTCGTCCCGCCGCAGGGTGTCTGCGATCCGTGAGAACTGCTGGTACCAGCGAGCGGTGTCGGCCACCCTGCCGCTGATGATGAGCGGCGTTCGGGCCTCGTCCACCAAGATCGAGTCCACCTCATCGACGATGGCGAAGGCGTGGCCCCGCTGCACCATGTGCTCGGCCCGCATCGCCATGTTGTCCCGCAGGTAGTCGAACCCGAACTCGTTGTTCGTCCCGTAGGTGATGTCGGCGGCATAGGCAGGACGACGGCTCTCCGGGCTCAGACCCGCCTGGATCAACCCGACGGTGAGTCCGAGGAAACGGTGGACTCCTCCCATCCACTCGGCGTCGCGCGCCGCCAGGTAGTCGTTGACGGTGACCAGGTGGACACCGTTGCCGCTGAGGGCGTTCAGGTAGACCGGCATGGTCGAGACCAGGGTCTTGCCCTCGCCGGTCTTCATCTCGGCAATGGAGCCCCGGTGGAGCGCCCCGGCGCCGATGACTTGGACGTCGTAGTGGCGCTGGGCCAGCACCCGTCTCGCCGCCTCCCGGACCACGGCATAGGCCTCGGCTTCGAGATCGTCCAGTGAAGCCCCTTGGGCGAGCCTCTCCCGGAAGGCCGCGGTCATGGCGCGCAGTGCCTGGTCGTCGAGAGCCTCGACCTCGGGCTCCAGGGCGTTGACCCGCCCCACCAGAGCCTGGAGATCCTTGAGAGCGCGCCCTTCCCCGGCGCGCATCACCTTGTCGAAGAGGGACATGGGGGGATGGTACTTAGGACTGAGTACTCAGTACTCAGTACTTGGTACTCAGACAGATCCTCAGCGGCTCTTCGAGCCGCGGCTAACCGTCGTCGTCGCTAGACCGGCTCGATCAAGCCGTAGCCACCGTCGCTGCGGCGGTAGACGACGCTCGACAATCCCGTCTCGGCGTTCTCGAAGAGGAAGAAGCCGTGGCCGAGCATGTCCATCTCCAGGATGGCCTCTTCGGGCGTCATCGGCTTCATGACGAACTGCTTGACGCGGACGATCTGGGGACCGTCCTCGTCGTCATCGCTGGCCGACTCGGGAAGGGGGGGCTCCCGGTGGTTTCGGGAGCGGTGCACCAGCCTGTCCTTGAGCTTGCGAAGCTGGCTCTCCAAACGATCGACCGCCTGATCCACCGCCGACTCCGGGGTGCTCGCCGCGGCCTCCACCCGCAAGGTGTGGCCGGCGGCAAGTGCGGTGACCTCCACTCGGAAGCGGCCATCGGCTCGGCGGGGGTTGCCCTCCTCGGTGACCTCGAGGTCCACTTCCCCGATAGAGCCGCCCAGAAAGCGGGTCGCATGGTCGATCTTGGCGGCCAACCCGTCCTTGAACGACCTGTCGAGGTGCACGTTGCGAGCATGGACGTTCACCGCCACCAGCAACCTCCCCGCGAGATCTCGTGCCCAACCTCCGGGCCTCCGGTCTCGGTTCCGAGCCTAGTGCGCACCGGCGCTCGGCTCACCGGGGCAGCAAGCGGGTCGCGGGTGGCGCCGCCGTTGCCACCAAAGCAAGGCCGGGGCCGGCGCCGAGCGCCGATGCGGCGGCACTCAAGGTCGTACCGGTGGTGACCACGTCGTCGACCAGCACACCGGCAACGGGAAAGCGCCTCGTTGAGAACCGAGGCGGCCGCCGGTCGGAGCCTCTTCTCCCAGCTCGCTGCGATGCCCACAGCGGAGCCCTCAACTGGGCTCGTACCTCAATCCCACTGATCGCAGCCATCGCCCGGGCCAACTCCAGCGCTGGGTCCACCCCGAACCGCCAGACACGGAGGGGCGCCCTCGGAATGGGCACCAGTAGATCGGGAGGAGGACCCCATCGCTCGACCAGCGCCGCGGCCAACAGCTCGGCTGCGGGGCGGATCCCCTCGTACTTGAGCCGATGCACCAGCGCCCGCGCCGGCCCCGCGTGGAGGAAGGCTGCCTTCACCACCAATCCGCCCGGCAGGTACCGGTCGGGCGCCGGCGCCAGAGCCGCGAGACACCCTCCGCACAGGACTCCGGCCCCCCAGCGACGACAAGCGAGACAGGTCATAACCACGAGAGTCGGGCCATGCTCGGCAAGGTAGACGCCGGGTATGACACCCAGGTGGTAAGTGGTAGGTGCTAGGTGGTAGGTGACCTACCACTTATCACTTATCACCTAGAACCCGTGATCACGAAGTGATCACGTGCCTTCCTGCCAGCCGGACAGGTAGTCGATCTGTTCTGGGGTGAGCTTCTCCAGACCGCCACCGAGGTGGGCCAGCTTGATGCGGGCCACCTCCTCGTCCACGTCGCGGGGCAGCGTGTAGATCATCGGCTCGAGGGTGCCCTCCCGCTCGACCAGCCACTCGGCGGCGAGTGCCTGGTTGGCGAACGACATGTCCATCACGTCGGCGGGGTGCCCTTCAGCAGCACCGAGGTTGACCAGACGGCCCTCTGCGGCGAGGAACAGGCTTCGCCCGTCGGGCATCACGAACTCCTCCAGGTTGGTCCGGGCGACCCGGCGCTCCACGGCAGTCGACCTGAGGCTGGTGAGATCGAGTTCGGCGTCGAAGTGCCCGGCGTTCGCCAGCACCGCGCCGTCCTTCATCCGATCGAAGTGCTCCTGGCGCAGGACGTGCTTGTCGCCGGTGACCGTGATGAACACGTCCCCAAGCGCAGCAGCGTCGGACGCAGTCATGACTTGGTACCCGCTCATGGCGGCGTCGAGCGCACGGACCGGGTCCACCTCGACCACGATCACCCGGGCGCCAAGCCCATCGGCGCGCTCGGCGACACCCCGGCCGCAATCGCCGTAACCGACCACCACCATGGTGGACCCCGCCATGAGGATGTTGGTGGCGCGGATGATCCCGTCGAGGGCCGATTGCCCGGTCCCATAGCGGTTGTCGAAGAGGTGCTTGGTGGCCGACTCGTTGACCGCCACCACGGGGACGCGGAGGGTTCCGTCCTCGGCCATCGCCTTCAGGCGGATCACCCCCGTGGTGGTCTCTTCGGTGGAGCCGATCACGTGGAGGTCGCGCCGCTCGGTGTGGAGGATGGTCGCCAGATCTGCGCCGTCGTCCATCGTCACCGCCGGTGCGGCGTCGAGCACGGCGTGGATGTGCTTGTAGTAGCTATTGGAGTCTTCACCCCTGATGGCGAACACCGAGATCCCCTCTACCACCAGCGCGGCGGCCACATCGTCCTGAGTGGACAGCGGGTTGGATGCGCACAGCACAGGTTCGGCGCCGCCATCGCGGAGCGCCAGCATCAAGTTGGCGGTCTCGGCCGTAACGTGGAGACAGGCCGCCACCACGTGCCCGGCGAGGGGCGTCTCTTTGGCGAACCGCTCCCTAATGGTCTTCAGCACCGGCATGCGGCGTCCCGCCCAGGCAACGCGCCTGGCCCCGGCCTCGGCAAGCGACAGGTCGGCAACGTCGTGATCAACACTCATCTGTTGCAACTTTCTCGATTGGGGAGTGACATTGTGGCAACCCCCTGCAGGGGTTGCGCCGCTCAGCCGGCCATCTCCCTCTTGAGCTGGTCGAGGACGGCGATGTCCATCGGATCTACCCCAGCCCGCTCAGCCACTCCGAGCGAGACCAGGTCGCCGACCGCGATGAGGCTGAGGCAACGGGCCAACGAAGAGCTGCCCTGTGACCACACGTCTCCAACCCATCCGACACGGTTGGTGCACAGCCGGCGGGTGATCTCGAAACGTCGAGCCACCTGGGGGTGCTCACCCTCGTCGCGCAGCGAGACCACCCCGACGCGTCGGCGGGAGAGATCGGGGTCGGCATCCCAGCCGACGATCTCGTTGTGGTCCAGCTCGGGGATGATTCCCCAGGCGGCGGCGGCCTTGGCGTTCTCGTTGAATTGAGTCTTCCAGCGGATGGCGGCGGGGAGGGCGGGGCCGGATGAGCCGTACATGACGGAGAACCGGCCGGCGAGACCTTCGGCCAAGTCATCGGCAAGCGTTGCGGCGGCTCCGCCTACGACCAGATCGTCCACGACATCGGCCGCCTCATCGAGCGACGCCCGCATCGGCGCCACTACCTGCGCCCCCTCCAAGACCCTCAGCACCGAGCCAGCCAGGTAGCCCAAGGCAGCACGCGGTGGCAGCCCGCCGGGAACGGTGATGCGCTGCCAACCCTCGGCGGCCGCCTCCTCCGCGAGCCGACCGCCCGAGGTGACCGCCACCAGCGGAAGCCCGGCCCTACGGGCCGCGTCGACGCCAGACAAGGTCTCCTCGGTCGCCCCCGAGTAGGAGACTGCGATCACCAACGGCTTGACCGATTCGACCCAACCGGGGAGGCCGTACCCCTTGTGGACGACCAGCAACGAGCCAGCTTCATCCGCCAGCGGCGCCGCAACGTCGCCCGAGATCCCCGAGCCCCCCATCCCGGCGACGATCACCGCAGGAGGACGCTCCAGCGACTCCACTTCGAGGGCGCCGGCCCAACGCAGCTGTTTACCGAGGCCGGCGACCAGCGCGGCCATGTCCGCCGCCTGAGCGGTCACGCTGGCCCGTCGGGCAGCTCGGCCTCCTCGACCAGCATCACCGGGATGCCGTCACGCACCGGGTAGCGGCGCCCACAACTCCGGCACACCAATGCGGGTCGGTCCTCATCCTCATCGAGCCCCTCCTTGTCGACCGGGCAGACCAGGATCTCGAGCAGCTCGGGGTCGATCAGCGTCATCTCAACAGTGTCATCTCATTTGGGCCATATCATCCCGGACCCACCAGGTGCTCCACCTGGTTGACCAACTCCGCCACATCGCCCGGCGTGGTCGCCTCGACGTTGAGCCGGAGAACCGGCTCGGTGTTCGACGGGCGGAGATTGAACCAACGGTCGGGCCAGCTCACCGTGAGCCCGTCGAGCCGCTCCAACTCGGCACCGGGGAACCCAGCGGCCACAGCCTCCAGGGCCGCCCCCTGATCGGCGACTCTGAGGTTGATCTCCCCGGACTGCGAGTACGGCTCGACATCGGCCCGCAGGTCGGACAGTGGGCGCCCGGCGTCGCTGATCACGGTGAGCAGCACAAGCATCGCCAAGATCCCCGAATCCGCCCTGAAGTTGTCGCGGAAGTAGTAGTGGCCCGAGTGCTCCCCCCGAAGGCGGCGCCGGTCTCGGCCATGACCTGCTTGATGAAGGAATGGCCCACCCGGGTGCGGATGGGCTCACCACCGTGGGCCCGCACCGTTTCCCCCACCGCCCGGCTCGTGATGAGGTTGTGGATGATCCGTGCCCCTGGCTCGCGCTCCAGAAACCACCTGGCGATCAGCGCCGTGGTGACGCTCCCGGAGAGGGGCGATCCGTCGTTGTCGATGAAGAAGGCGCGATCGGCGTCGCCATCGAAAGCGACTCCGAGGTCGGCCCTCTGCTCGGCGATGGTCGCTTGGAGGTCCACCAGGTTCTCGGGCCGGAGCGGGTCCGGAGGATGGTTGGGGAAGTTCCCGTCGGGCTCGAGGTAGAGGGGGATCAGCTCGGCGCTCATCCTCTCGAACACCTGGGGAAGCACGGCACCTGCCATCCCGTTCCCTCCGTCTGCGGCCACCCGCAGCGGGCTGATCCCCGTCGGCTCGACCAGTGAGAAGAGGTGGTCCACGTAACCAGGGGTGGGGTCAAACGGCTCCACCTGCCCCGGGTCGGCCGCCCGAGCTTGGTCCTGTTCGGCGAGACGGCGAACCTCGGCCAGCCCGGTGTCGGCACCGACCGGAACCGCACCCTCTCGGCATAGCTTGATCCCGTTGTATTCCGGGGGATTGTGAGAGGCGGTGATCATCGCACCGGGGACTTGGCGGCTCCCGGCGACGAAGTAGACGACGTCGGTCGCCACCTCCCCCAGTGAGAGCACGTCTATTCCCTGACCGGTGACGCCGTCGATGAAGACGTCTCGCAGCGCCGGGGAGGAGAGCCGGCAGTCATGCCCGACTGCAATGGTGGCGGCGCCGGTGAACCGAGCGAAGGCGGCTCCGACCCGGCGCGCCACGTCCTCGTCGAGCTCGCCGTTGTCGGTGCGACCTCGGATGTCGTATGCCTTGAATATCAGATCGAGGTCCATTGACCGCTCATCCTATGCACCGGGCGGCTCCCGCCCGCCTTCGCCTTCGTACACTCGCCGCCCGATGAGCCAACCCACCGTCGCCGTGGTCATCCCGGTCCACAACGAAGCGGAGATCCTCGCCACGGCCCTCGAGGCTCTGTTCAGACAACTCGAATCGGTGGACGCCGACGTCACGGTCATGCTGGTGGAGAACGGCTCGACCGACGACACCTACCGGAGCGCCATCGAGATGAAGGGTGCATGGCCGGCCCTGAGCGTCATCCGGCACCATGAGCCCGACTACGGGGCGTCGATGCGAGCCGGGTTTCTCGCCGCCACCGCGGCGTGGGTGGCCAACTTCGACATCGACTACTTTTCCGGGCCATTCTTGACGACGGTGCTCAGCGAACATTCCGAGGCCGACATCGTGATCGCCTCGAAACGGGTGATGGGCTCGGAGGACCGCCGCTCGATCCTGCGAAGGCTGGGCACATTCGGGTTCAACCGCATTCTTCGTCTCCTCTTCGACTCATCGGTGAGCGACACCCACGGGATGAAGGCGTTCCGAGCCGACGTGGTGGCCGAGTTCGCCCCACAGGTGGTGAGCCGAAAGGACCTTTTCGACACCGAGCTGGTGCTGCGGGCGGAACGGGCGGGGCGGCGGATCGACGAGGTGCCCGTGGTGGTGCAGGAGCTGCGAGAGGCGCGCTCGGCATTCCTCACCCGTATTCCCCGGACGCTGCGCGGGCTCTGGGAGATGCGGAGGCAACTGCAGTCCGAGCCTGTCGACTGACGCGGTCTAGTTCTCCCCGGAGACGATCTGTTCCTCTGGGTCCACCCCGCGGAGCGATCGGTGGAACACAAGGTCGCGATAGGCGGCGAACTTGGGCAGAAGCACTACCCCGGTGGCGACCAGGTTGGCCAGGTTGAGTCCCAGCGGCCCAATGTCCGGCCAGAGGATCTCGGCGCCCTTGACCACGGCGACGGTCGCCGCCCAGGACAGGGCATTGACTACATAGAACGACCCGGACTCACCCCAGGACCCGGTGTTGCGGCCGAGACGGAAGGTCCAGCGCCGGTTGAGCACGTAGGAACAGCCGGTGGCGATAGCGAAAGCACCGGTGACCGACCAGAAGGTGGTCCAGCCGACGGCGAAGCGGAACAGGTTGAAGAGGGCGAAGTAGGTGACCGTGTTGAACACCCCGATGACAGCCATCCGGATGAACTGTCCCATGGTCTCCCTGGTGGCGAAGCTGGAGAGATAGTTCCTCACCGCGCCGCCCTCCTCCGCCGCCATGCGAGGCCCCATGCGGCCAGACCGGCGATCCCGACTGCGCTGAGGACCAGCCCCGAGGTCTCGACCCACGTGTTGCGGAACTCGAGGACAACCTCCTCCTCGGTTGGCACCACCACCATCAACGATGGAGCCGCCCGCCAGGGTCCCTCGGCGCCTTGGGCCGTCCAGTTGGGGAAGTAGGAGACCTTGACCAGGTGGGGTACCCCGACAGCGGTGGTCCGGAAGCTGATCCGCTCGTCATCGATCACAACGTCGGACACCTCACCCCCGCCGGCGATCGCGGTATCCGCTCGCTCTCCGAGGGTGGTAATCCGGGGCCACTCCCCCGGGCCTTCCGCTACCACCCACCGGTCCATGCCCTCGATGTCGTCGTACCAATCCAGGGCGAATTCCTCGAAGGTCGGCGCCGTATCCGCCTCGGTACCCAGCGCCGAGAGCACGCCGCCCTCGGGTTCCTCGTATACCGATGGCACGTTGGTGGCCACGTCTACCAGCGACGGCGGTGCAAGCTCGAAGATCTTGAAGGGGGCGGTCTCGGCCACCAGGGTCAGCCCCTCCGTCTGCTCTGCCTCGGCAGCCGCCTCCTTGGTGAACGACACGTAGTAGCGGACCCCATAGACGCCCAAGTGCTCCACACCGCGCTCGAAGTCGAACGTGTGGTAATTGAGACCCGGGATCGGGTTGGAGGGCTTGTAGCTCATCTCGGCGTGGTTGAGGAAGTGGAACGGGGTGGTGATCGACGATTCGAAGAAGAGGCCCTCCATCGAGGGATGGGTCCACTCCGTCCAGTACGGAAAGAGCATCGGCGACATCGGTGTGCCGTAGCGCTCTAGATCTCCGTTCGCTTCCCACTGCACCCTCCCCGACGGGAGCGAGTCCATGACCTGCATCAGCTGCTCGTACTCGGGCCATCCCTCTTTCGCCTCATACCCCGAGTAGTTCCAACGCGCCCACCCGTTGACGAAGCTGACGCCGGCCAGCCCTCCGCCGATGAGCAGCACAACAACGGAGATGGTCAAGACGGGACGGACCGATACCCGAGGAGGGAAAGTGAAGGAGGCGATGAGAGCCAATCCAAAGGGCGCGGCCATGGCCCAGCGAGCCCATGGGGGGAGAGCCTCGGACGCGGCGGCGACGGCGAAGGTGACGACGCCACCCGCCAGCAGGAGCGCTCGGGTCCACCACACCGACATCCGCTCGGGCAGACGGCGAAGAAGGGCGTCTCCCGCCAGCCCAACGGCCAGCCCCGCGAACAGGTAGAGCCCGAAGAACCAGTACGGCAGGAGGCGCCCGTTCCACAGCTTCCAACGGTCCCCCAGCCCCGGGACCAGGTCGGGGAGCACCACCGGTATCCAGAAATAGACCAACGGGATGAGCGTGGCCACCACAGCCGGCACCACCGCGCCGTGCGGCGGAGAGACCAGACGAGCCCGACCACGGCAAGCGGGATGACCAGCCAGGCGTCCACCGGGAACAGGTCGGACCAGCGGCTCAACGGGGTCCACGCCATATCGGAGGTGAGCCCTATCCGCATGATCAGCGGTAACGCCCAGAAGGCGGCGATGAGGAACCCCCAGATCCAGACGGTGACGGCGCGACCCGTCCCCCTCTTCCACAACAGCACGGGGATCGAGGCGATGATGACCACGAGGGTGGTCAGTACGTGGCAGAGGGCGGTGGCCGCCAGCGCCGCCGCGGCCCAGGGGAGGAACTCGTCGATCGTCCTTGATCGCCCGGACGAGCAGGCCCAGGTAGACCAGCGAGAGGGCGAACGACCACGAGTAGGAAAACTCACCGGCCAGCGTGGAGGCGATGTTGCCCCCATAGATGGTGTAGCTCTCCATGAATACGAAGGCACCGCCGGCCGCCGCGGCCACAGTCGCCGACGGTCCGGCTGAACCGCATCGACGCGGGCGAAGAAATAGGTCGCAGGGGCCATGGCCAGCAACCCGAGGACGGTCACCACCTTGAAGGCCACCCCGTAAGGGAGGAGCAGGTCGAGGGCGACTATCACCAGCGAGGGGAGCGGGAAGTAGAAGTAGAAGATCGGGAACCGGCGAACCAGGAGTTCGACCAACCGAGCACCCTGCCCTCGGGGAGCAGCACATCGCGCAGGTACGCCGGCGCCAGGACGTGGGCCCCCATGTCGCCCCCCGATGGCGTGTTGGCCACCACCAGGAGCTGGGGCTGGAGCACCGCCAGGACCAGCAGACTGGTGATGGTGATCCCGAGCATCGCCACCCAACGCGGGGCCGGGTCGGCGTGGCGCCGGGGCCGCGGCAAGCTCGGGGGCGGTGGTGCGCATGGCGGGAAGTGTAAGTCTGGGCCGGGTCAAGGAGGTCTGTGCTGGCTGTTAACGATTTGGGTGGGAGGCTGCGCCGACGGCGACGCCGGCTCGGTGATCGGCGCCCAGAGCGGAGAACTGAATCGGCCGCTGCCGAATTCTGCCGGTCTGTTCAGTCCTCGTCGAGCAGCTTGCCGATGTACCGGGTCCGGCGCCGCCCCTGCTCCTGCCAATAGGCGTACCAGTAAGGCCCATGCGGGCAGCGGGTGCACCCTGACTTGCCGCACCGGATGAACCTCTTGCGGCAGGCGTACCTCGGTGTCCGGCACCGGCTTACCCGTGCCCTCGAGCCGGGCCCTCGCCAGGATCAACAGCCGGCGTAGCTCGTGCTCGTCCAGTTCTCGCACCGCATCGAGCAGATCGCGGTCGAGGCTCACGTGAAGAGCCTCTGCTCAGGCCACTTCGAGCGTGGCGAAGAGCCGCGGGGAATGCCGGTCGGTCGGCCAACGTCCACCCTCGGGGCGGGCTGAACCGATCGGCATGACGGTGGCACAACGCATACCCGGCTCCCGGCTCCGGCGGCTCTACCAGGTCCTCGAGCCACACCTCGGAGGCGGCGTAGTGGTATCCCATGACCGCACCTGCCGGGCCGCCACAGCGTGCGCACTTGAGCATGGGGCGTCAAGGTACGCATCGGAGCGGCAACCGGCAAGGACCCTCGCCGCGGAGTCCCTCCTCAGCCTGCGCTTACCCGCCGAGCAGCTCGTCGGATCCGAGCCGAACTGGGAGAGCCCTCGGCCCACCATTCCAGGCCGTGGTCCCCGACGACCGCTATCAGCGGCACAGCGCTGACACCGGCATGTTCGAAGGTGTCTGGGTCGCTCTCCCAGACGACGAGCCGGTAGTCGTCACCCACCGCCGCTCGCACCGCGCTCTCCGCCGAGGCGCAACTGTCACAGCCCCGCGAGGCGAAGAGCACGACCCCGGGTGTCATCCCATCCACCGCGGAGGGCGCGGGCGCGGCCGGCGCGACATGAGCAAACCGACGCCAACCGCCACCAAGGCGACGATGACGATCAGTCCCAGTCGGGCCAGCGGTTCATCCATCGATGGGGAGCCCGGTTGTGGCTGCCACGGCTTCCTCGCCCACCACGCTCCACCCCACGGAGACCGGTCCGGTCGCCTCGACCAACAAGCCTCGGCCGGTGAGGCGCATCAGCTCGATCACCTCGCCGCGACCCGGGCGCGACCCGGAAAGATCCCTTGGCGTCGCCGCCGCCCAACGCCCGGAACATGACCTCGATTTCGTCCGGGCCAGTGTTCATGAACCAGACCTGACGAGTCGCCCGGGTTTGAAGTATCCCCGGCAGCAGCCAGGTGGACCCAAGCACCGAGGTACCAGTCGCCACGCTCTGTCCTCCTCCTGGATCGCTGACAACCACGGCCGCCCCGATCTCAGCGGTGGCGGTCACCCGGATCCCGAACATCTCCGATTGGCTGAAAATCCGGCGGAACGGGATGCGCACCTGACTCGATGCGCCGATCTCTCCCTCGAGGACGGACGGAGTGCCACCTCCCCCTGTGGCGATGTCGACGGTGTATCCCACCGGAGTGGGTGAATCGGTCACCAGTACCAACCAAGCGTGCTGGCCCTCCTCGGTCCGGGTCACCGGCAGTTCGATGGTGCGGCTCCCGGCCGTCCCGCTCCAGACGGCGAAATCGCCCTCACCGAACTGGGTCATGGCTGGGATCACGTGACCCTCCACCGGCTGCACGACGACCGAGAGCGAGTCGCGGAACTCGAAGGTCGACGACAGGTCGACGGTTCGCGTGGATCGGGCGGGCACGGCGAAGGTCTCCAGGGCGGCATCGGCCTCGACCCCGAGGTTGCTCGACGCCCGGACCGAGACCACAGCATCGCTGGGAAACGGGTTGGCGAGGTGCAACTCGAGGGTCTGACCCGGTTCGGTCGAACCCGCCTGGCAGGTACCAGACATCGGGCAGGTTCACCGGGCAGGTATCGGCCGCTATCGAGCCCTCGCCGCGGGGTACCACGGATACGGCAGCCGACTCGCCGGGTACCTCAACGACCGCCGAGACAACACCGGAGACGAGGAATATCGGTGGGATGGCCAGGCCCCCGCCTGCGACCAACGACACCTTGGCGGTTGCGCCGCGACGTCTCCCACCACCGGCCACGAGATTTCGGCCTTACGGGCCCCCGGGGCCAGGACGCTGATGATGGTGTCCACCGTGTCGGTGGCGACCACGTAGGGGCACACCGCCTGGGCCTGACGATCGATCAGCGGGGCCGCCTCGACGGTCTGCTCGGCGCCTGCGCCAGGGAGCGCCCAAGCCCCCGCCGCAACGGCGAGGATCGCGATGAGAGAGAGCGATCGTCTCATCTGCCGCCGCCGACAGGCTCGGGGATCGGCTCGCTGTCGGGTTGGGCGTTGGGAAGCCCCGGGTCGCTGCGACGCACCGCGCCGCCGCCACCCCAGAGCGCTATCAAGGCGCTGGCCACGACGACCACGGCCGCCAGGATGGCAAGAGCGCGGCGCCCCGGGTCGTGGGCGAACTCGGTCGAGCCATCTGGCGCCGCCACTTGGTTCCGCCACCCCGACTCGGACCAATCCTCGCCCCATCTCGGATCGGCGTTCTCCGCGACGACCACTCGACCCTCCGGCTGCGCCGCACCGGTGTACTCCGGCGGCTCAAACCTCCAGGGCCGCCCCTCCAAGGTGGCGGCACGCGGGCTTGGCACCTCGTTCTGATAGGCGACCAGACCCTCGGCGAGGTTGAGCGGCGCCATGTCGAGTTGTGTCCTGAATCCCTCGGAGAGGATTGCCGGGCTCATGAAGACAACCCAGCGGATCCCGAATGGCGCGAGCGCTGCCCCCGGCCGGAGGATGCGGCCTTGCTCGATACCGGCGAGGACAGCGGCAAGCTCGTCGTCCCCAGGGAGCGGTGCGGCCAGCCATGCCTCGTCGAAGGTCGGCAGCGGCGCCGACACCACCCGGTAGGCGTAGTCCGACGGTGACAGCCTCGCCTCGCCGGGCAGATCGACGGGCTCGCCGACGAAGCAGGACCCTGTCGGGACCATGCGGCTCGGAGAGCGTTTCGGTGAACTCGAGCGCCGCGGTGAGGCGGTCCGGCGGGAGACCCAACCTGCCATCCACCATCACGAGGGCGATGCTGGCTGTTATCACCAGCCCGGCGAGGCAGGCAATCCAACTGAGGATGACCAGCCGAGGGCGCTCCTCGCGACGACGGGGCAGATCGACTGCCACCGACACCAGCAGTGCCAGACCAAGCGATGCCATTACCAGGCCGGCTACCGAGGGCTCCCGCCCCAGCCCGATCCGGGAGACAACGGCGCCAATGGCGAGCAATAACCCACCCCAAGCCGCCAGCGCCGACTCGATGCGGTCACCGCCGATCACGGTTGCCACCAGCGCCACCCCTACAGCGACCAGTATCCAGAGAGGTGGCGACCAGGCGACCCCCGCACCATCCCGAAGGACGCCGGGAATGGCGTCGAGCGCCCATGGGAGGAGCACGACGGCGGCAAGGATCGAGACGATGAGTGCTCGCCCGGCTGGGCGGATCGATCCTGCCCCCATGAGCCAACTGCTGAGTAATACCACCACCGGGACCAAAAGAGCGAGTGGGGCGAATGCTGCAAGGAGTGCTACCGCGAGCAGCCAGCCGGCGGTCCGCCCCATCCGCATGCGCCAGCTAGTTGGCCGCGGCAGGAACGCAGGTAGGACCGTCCAGGGAATTGCTCCCAGCGCCATGACCGCCGGCCAGTAGCCGACGCCGGTGAGCTGCGCCGCGACTGGACCGGCCAGCAGCACCAAACCCCCGAAGGCGCGCGCCCAAGACCCCAAACCGAATCGACCCGATAGCCGGGTCATTCCGACGACACCGGCAAACAGAGCGAGGATGGTGGCGAGGGCGACTGCGAGCTGCTCGTTGCCGAGCACCAGCGCCTGCAGCCCGGAGAGCGCTCCCACCGACGGGTGGAGCGCCTCGGGCGAGCCGAGCCCGCCAAAACTCCAACCTCCGGCATATGAGGACAGCGTCGCGGACGCCGTCTCGCGCAGGGGGAGAGCGAAACCCCCCACTGGCAAATGTCCGAGGAGGAGCCCCCGGGCCGCCACGCCGAGGGCTAGCGCGCTCCCGATGGAGACCAGGAAGGAGGGACGTTGCCACACCGAGCGCCGGGTCCCGAACAGCGCCTCCAGTTCGGCCGGAACCTCCTCACCCGCCCGACGGTCGAGTCTCAGGGAGAAATCGTCGGCCAACCGGCGCATGGCGACCGACCCGGAGACCTGGAAACGGAACAGCTCCTCGTCACCGACCTGACGGTGCTTCTGGGCGGCCCGGCGAGCCTGCAGCGTCGAGGGGAGCACCGCGAGGTTCCAAAGCCAGGCGCGCACCCAGTCGAACAGACGCGATCGGGGGGTGAGCACCAACCGGACCAGGCCGTCGATCAAGCCCAGGAACCAGAGCACCGGGATGACCCACACGAGGGTCAGCGGGCGGTAGGCGACGACAGTCGCCCGGATCCTCCCCGCCTGCTCGCGCCACGGCGGGACGTCGCGCACGCAGGCAGCGTGATGTTCCACCTCGGAGGCCGGGGCCACGACCACCCTTCCCCCGGCCACCCGTGCCCGCTGCGAGAAGTCGATGCTCTGTGAATCCTGGGGGAGCCTCCCGTCGAGCCCACCGACACCGCGCAGCAGATCGCGCCGCACCAGCATCGAGACGTTGGAGATGTAGGAGACGTCCCGAACGACGTCGTACTGCTCCTGGTCGATCTCGTCCTCCTCCAACCCCGAAGAGGGCTGTCCGAAGACGTCCGTGGCAGATCCGACCGACTCGAGCAGCTCGCCTTGGCGGAGGATTTTCGAGCCCACCACCGACCCGTCCACCCGCACGCTGTCGGCCACCATGGATTCAAGGGCGTCGGGATGAGGGCGAGCGTCGTCGTGGAGGAGCCAGACGTGGGTGGCAAGCGGGTCGAGGCGCTCCACCAACTCGGCGACGTCGCGCACCCAGGGAAGACGGCCCATCCCGCTGGCTTGGGCCTGGTCACCACCAACCACAAACACGTCCATCGGGGTATAGGTCTGGGCGTGGACGGCTTGGAGCGTCTCGTCGAGGAACCCCCCGGCGCGGGCCAGCACGGCGACGACCACGGTGGCCCGGTCGGGGAGGCTCCCCAATGGCGCGGGGATCTCAGGGGTCGACATCGGTGCAGACATTGTGCCCCGTATCCGGTCCGCGAGGCAATACGGAGAACTAGGCGGAAGGCGGAAGTCGGAAGGGGCTGCGCGGAGGGGTGAGTCGTCTAAGCGCCGATCAAACCCCCAACCGCGTTCCTAGGTACCGATCGTCTCGTCTTCCGTCTTCCGTCTTCCAACTTCTCTCACTACCTTCCCCCGTTCCATGAGGGTTGTGGTGCTCTCGGGTGGTGTGGGCGGTGCCCGGATGGGGCGGGGGTTGGCGCGCCTCGGGGACGTCGCTACCACGATGGTGGTGAACGTCGGAGACGACGAGGTCGCCTATGGCTTACATGTCTCCCCTGACCTCGACACCGTGCTCTACACGCTCGCCGGAATCGAGGGGCCCGAAGGCTGGGGCCGAGCCGACGACACATGGGAGGTGATGGGTCATCTCGCCAAGCTCGGCGTCGATACCGCCTTCGCTATTGGTGACTCGGATCTGGCCACCAACCTCTATCGGACCCTCCGCTTAAGGCAGCGAGAAACCCTCTCCACCATCGTCTCGGAGCTGGTCACCCTCTTCGGAGTGACTGTCACAGTCCTCCCGGCGAGCGACCAACCGGTCCGGACCAGGATCGCGACCGGCGATGGGGAGTGGCTCACCTTCCAGGACTACTTCGTCAATCGCAACCATCGCGACGACGTGTCGGACCTACGGTTCGACGGCGCTTCCTCGGCCCTCCCCGCACCGGGTGTTCTCGAGGCGCTCGAAGGGGCTGACGGCGTGATCGTGGCGCCCTCCAACCCGCCGCTCTCCATCTGGCCGATCCTGGCGGTTCCCGGGATAGAGCCGGCGGTGGCCGCGGTGGGCCGGGTAATAGGAATCTCCCCGCTGTTCGGGGGCGAGGCGCTCAAGGGACCTGCCCACCGTGTCCTTGCCGGGCTTGGCTATCCCCGGGGCAACGCCGGGGTGATCGCCGCCTACGACGGGTTGCTCACAGATCTGGTGATCGACCGGTCCGATGCCGACGAAGCGATCGCCCTGCGCCGTGCCGGGCTATCGATCCATGTGGCCGACACCAGGATCGGCGAGCCCGAGCGCGCCGAGCGGCTCGCCCGATGGCTCGTTGAGCTTATGACGTGAACGGTCAGGTGACGCTCCTGCCGCTGACCGGCATCCCCGAGGCGGCGCCGGGGGACGACGTCGTCGAGCTGATTCTCACCGGGCTCGGGCACTCCGGTGTCGAACTAGAGGACGGCGACGTGGTGGCGGTGACCCACAAGCTCGTCTCCAAAGCAGAGGGTGCGGTGGTGACGATCGAGGGCGACGACCCCGCTTCCTACCGAAGGGTCGTGGAGTCCGAGGCGAGGCGGGTGCTTCGCCGTCGCGGCGACCTGGTGATCGCAGAGACCAGGCACGGGTTTATCTGCGCCAACTCCGGGGTCGACCGGTCCAACGTTGCCGCCGGGAGCGTCGTCATCCTCCCCGTCGACCCCGACCGCTCGGCTCATCGCATCCGGGTCAAGCTGGAACGAGGCAGCGGGGTCTCGCTCGGGGTGGTAGTCACCGATACCTTCGGCCGGGCTTGGAGAAGCGGGTTGGTCGACGTCGCCATAGGGGTCTCGGGACTCGCCGCCATCCTCGACCTGCGGGGCACGCCAGACAGCTTCGGGCGGACCTTGGAGGTCACTGAGATCGCAATTGCCGACGAGATCGCAGCCGCCGCCGATCTGGTTATGGGTAAAACGACGGGCATCCCGTGCGCCGTGGTCCGTGGGCTCGATGTTGTCCCCGGCGATGGACGAGGGGCGGATCTGATAAGAGACGCCGCGGACGATCTCTTCCGGTAGCTAAAGAGGGGCGACGGCGCCCCTGAACCAGTCGACGGTGCTCCTTATGCCGTCGTCCAAGCTCGTCCATGGCTCCCATCCGATCACTTCCATGGCTGCCCCCGGGTCAACCACGGAACGGGGTACGTCGCCGATTCGTGGGGGACCGTAACCGGGAGCGCCTTTGAATCCGGTGGCGGCGATGATGGCCTGGGTGAGGCGGTTGACCGACGTCTCCACCCCGGTGCCGATGTTGAGCAGTCGGGATCCCCCGCGATCACCGGCGCGGGAAAAAGCGTCGGCCACATCCTCGACATAGACGAAGTCGCGGGTCTGCTCGCCATCCCCGAAGATGGTGGGCGGACGGCCCTGGAGCATGGCGCTGGCGAATAGCGCCACGACTCCCGCCTCGCCCTGAGCATCCTGCCGAGGGCCATAGACGTTGGCCAGCGCCAAAAGCACGTAGTCGATGCCGTGGCTGGCCCGGTAGTAGCGGAAGTAGTCCTCGACGATCTTCTTGGAGATGCCGTACGGCGAATCCGGGGCCTTTGGCAGGTCCTCACGCACCGGAAGAGGGGCCGCCGACCCGTATATGGCGCCCCCCGAAGAGGCGAATACCACTCGCTTGGTTCCGCTGCGCCGCGCTGCCTCCAGGACGTTGATCGTGCCCACGACATTGACCTCGGCGTCGAACCCGGGTCGCTTCACCGACACCGGGACCGCTGCTTGTGCGGCCAAATGGAAGACGACCTCCGGCAGATAGCGCTCGGCGACAGTCGTCAGGGACTCGTCGCGGATATCGAGCTGGTGCAGCTTCACGCCGCCCCTTGCCCGAGCGGGCGCCAGGTTGTCGGCATGACCGGTCGACAGGTCGTCGACGACGAGAACCTCGTGCGACTGGTCGACCAGGCGATCGACCAAATGACTTCCGATGAAACCCGCTCCGCCAGTGACCAACGCCCGCATCGAGGTGCTCCTAACTCAGGTCGGCGCCGAGAAGGTAACTGCCCTTGCGCCCAGCTCGGTGCCGGGGGC
Source organism: uncultured Actinomycetes bacterium (assembly GCA_963780745.1). Taxonomy (GTDB): domain Bacteria; phylum Actinomycetota; class Acidimicrobiia; order Spongiisociales; family DATADW01; genus DATADW01. The sequence goes on from CAWACT010000008.1 coordinate 40,077, forward strand.
AACGCGGACGCCGTGGCGCAACTCGCACCCCGCCCCGATCACGCTCCCCTCACCGACGAGGGAGTGTTCGGCGACAACGGCTCCATCCTTTACCTGTGCGCTCCACCCAACGACCGAGTCGCACACCTCGACCCCCGAGCCGATCGTGGCCCGATCGAGCACCACGGCGCGGTCGAGCCTGGCCGTCGGGTCGACCGTAGCCCCGGGGCCGATCCACGCCCAGGAGCCGGAATCGGTGGTCAGCAACTCGCCGTCCGCGTGTCCGGGGTCGTGGAGCTTCGTCCGGCCGGCGGCCACGATCCCATAGGCCTCGATGTACCGCTGCGCCGTGCCGATGTCGATCCAGGGACCATCGCCGACAACGGCGGAGAGCTCTCCAGCGGACGCGAGCCGCGGGAAGACGTCCCGTTCCAGCGAAAGCCTCGCCTCGGGGAGCTCATCGAGCACGCTTCGCTCCATCAAGTAGAGCCCCGCGTTGACGGTGGCGCCTATGTCGCCGGTGACATCTGGCTTCTCGACGAATGCGGTCACAGTCGACCCCTCGCGGGAAACGGAGCCATAGGCGGAGGCATCGTCGACCACGGTGAGCATCAGCCTGGCCCGCCAAGCGCCGCCCGGATCCATCAACTCTCCGGGATCGACGTCGAGGATGACGTCGCCATTGAGCACAAGGAACCGGTCGGCCAGCCGATCCCTGATCGCCACCAGCGCCCCTGCGGTATCGAGTGGCTGGCGCTCCACCATGACCTCGACCTGCGGTCCTTCGGTGTGGCGATGATTGGCCAGGTAGGCCCGCCACAACTCCTCCTGCTCCTCCCCAACGGCGATCAGCACCTCACTCACCCCGGCCGAGGCGAGCCAGCGAAGCTGCATCTCGAGAAACGGCATCCCGGCCACCGGGAGCAAGGCCTTGGGATGGCCCGCGGTGAGCGGCCACATCCGCGTCCCCCTGCCCCCGGCGAGGATCACGGCCTGGTCTGTCACCTGGATTGGTCGCTCCGGTCTCCCAGACGCCTGCCCACACCCTCGTAGCGCAACCCGGCAGCGACCACGCGCTCGGGGTCGAGGAGGTTGCGGGCGTCGACGATCACGCTGCCCTGCATCACGGCAGCGACCTCATCCAGAGCCACTTCGGCGAACTCGGGCCATTCGGTTGCGACCACGACGGCATCGGCGCCAGAAGCCGCCTCGGTCGGGCTGCCCACTTGGACCAGACCTCGTCGCTTCAACGTGCCCTCTGGGTCGTGGGCCCGGATGTGGGCACCCTCTGCGATCAAGGCGTCGGCTATGTCGACGGCGGGCGAGGCGCGGACGTCGTCGGTTCCTGCCTTGAACGCAAGACCCCACAACCCGATGGTCCTCCCGCCGAGGTCGCCACCGACTGCCCTCCTCACCTTGTCGACGATCCTGCTGCGCTGCTCCTGATCGGCGGCTATCACCGCCTCGAGCAACCGGAACTCGTACCCCGCCTCCTCCGACAGGGCGAGCAACGCCTGCGTGTCCTTGGGAAAGCAGGAGCCGCCGAACCCGGGGCCGGGTCGCAGGAAGTGCGGGCCGATTCGCTTGTCCATCCCAACTGCGCCGAGCACAGCGGTCACGTCGGCGTCGACAACTTCGCAGACGTTTGCCAAGGTGTTGGCGAAGGTGATGCGCGCCGCCAGGTAGGCGTTGGACCCGTACTTGACCATCTCGGCCGACACCGGATCCATCACCATGACCGTCGCTCCAAGCGGCGCATAGAGCTGGGCGACCGCCTGGGCGGCAGCGTGGTCGTCGGCACCAATCACCACCCGGTCGGGTTGGAGAAAGTCGTCGACCGCGTTGCCCTCGCGCAGGAACTCGGGGTTGCTCACCACCGGGACACCCGGCTGGCCATGGGCGAGCATCGCCTGGAATCGCCGGCGTGGAGCCAACCGGAACGGTCGACTTGAGCACCACAATTGCGCCGGTGTCGAGACGACCGCTCAACTGTTCTATCACCGACTCGACGAAGGACGTATCGGCGCTCCCGTCGGGGAGCGACGGCGTCGGCAGGGTGAGGAACACGAAACCGGCGCCGGCGACGGCGTCGGTGTTGTCCTCGGTGAAGCTGAGCGAGTCGGCCTCGATCCCCTTGGCAACGAGCCGCTCGAGCCCAGGCTCGAAGATGGGGATCCTCCCCTTGCGAAGCGCGTCTACTCGATCGGTGTCGCGCTCGCCCACTCGGACAACATGGCCGAGCGACGCCAGGCCGGCGGCGGTGACCAGCCCGACGTAACCCCCACCGATAACTGCAACAATTGCCACGGGCCCTCGCCTTCGATGATGTCGATTGGTTGTCGGCGGCGAGCCGCCGCCGCTTCAGTAGCCCTTGGCGTCCTCCCCGATAGTCACGACCGCATCGACCCCGTCGGGGACGGCGCCGGTGGTGATCTCGCCAAAGCCGAGCGACTCCCGCAGGGCCGTAGCCGCTCTGGTCATCTCGGGTCGAACACGGATGACCGTGACGTCGTAGTCGAAGGTGGAGGCGTCTCCGTAGTCGACAACCTCGAAGCCGGCGGATTCGAGGGTCTCGGCCCAGAGCCCGGCCGCACCGACGACACCGTTGCCGTTCCGGACCACCAGCCGGAGTGGCTCATCGGGGACGGCGTCGCTCATCGCCTCGCCACGGGCGAAAGCAGCCGTCATCTCCGATGCGGCCGGCTCCACCGGCAGGTTGTACCAAACGCCGTCAACCTCACTGATGTCGGTGGGGAGAGTGGCGGGCTCGAGATCCTCGGCTTGCAGCCCGCGCATCGCCCAGGCCAGCTCGGCCAGCTCGCGGGGCTGCAGCGAGCCGTCAATGGTCAGGTAGCTGCCGAGCGAGCGGATGAGCTCGGCTGCCTCGCCGACCGTCGATGGATCCTTGAGCTCTTTGATGATCCCGTAGACCAGCTCCTGCTGGCGGTGAGTTCGGGAGATGTCGCCGCCCTCCTGGGTGACCCACGTCCCGCCCTTGAGCTCCTCGTACTGGCGAGACCTGGCGTAGGCGAGAGCGGTCCTGCCGTCGACCTGATTGCACCCGGCGGCGGCGTCCAGTAGGGACTTGGCATCGCGCGCTGGATACTCCAGACAGAGCTCGACTCCACCGATGGCATCGACTATCGAGGCGAACCCATAGAAGTTCACCTCGACGAAGTTGTGTACGTGGACGCCGAAGTTGTCCTTGATGGTGCGCACCATCAACGGCGCCCCTCCGTAGGCGTATGCGGCGTTGATCTTGTCGATCCCGTGCCCCTCGATCTCCACCATCGTGTCGCGGGGGACGCTCAGGATCTGGGCGGTGCCACTCCCAGGGTCGACGTGCACCATCATGATCACGTCGGCTCGCTGGCCTCCGAAGCTGCCAAACCCGCCGAAGTCATCGGGAAGCGCCTCGCGTGAGTCGGACCCGATGAGGAGGAAGACGCGCGGGTCGAGTACGGCTTGTTTGGGGGCAAGCTCGCTCACCACGGCATCGTCCCTGGTCACCGCCTCTTCGAAGGTGGTGTTGAGGCTCCTGACATACCAGAGCACGCCGAACACCCCGATGTTGGCCACCACGAGAGCAGCGATCAGGAGCCGCCGAGGCCATGGCGACTTGACGGCGGAATCGGCATGCCGCCCCCCACCGGGCGGGTTTGATCCACCTGGAGGAGGGGCGGGTGTCGTTGGCGGCGGGATGGTGGACGTCATGGATTCGCGATCGGCGCCGGGGACGGCGGGAGACTACCAGTAGGCCCTCGAGCGGCCCTTCAACCGGCTACGGCGGGCCGGGGCGGGGGCATGGTCGCCCCCAGAAGCTCGAGCATCCGAGCTTCGGCGTCGCTTGCCGCCCCTCCATGGTACGAGGTGGCGTCGGGATCCAGGAAATCATGGCCGGCACCCTCGTAGAGGAGCCACTGCCCGCCTGGTGCCAGCTGAGCTGCCAGGTCGACGCTCTCGACGGGCACCTTGTCGTCGTCGGCGCCGAACACACCGAGTATTGGGACCGACAGGCGAGGAATCACCGCAGCCAGAGGGCGGGAGCGGTCTTCGTCCCCCCCGAGCGGGGTGTACGCCACCACCACCGACCGCACCGCTGGGTTGTCGAAGGCGTAGAGCAGAGCGAAGCGACCGCCGATGTCGAGGCCGACCAGCGCCACATCTGGCTTGGAGGTCCATGGGACGTCCTCGCTCTGCAGGAACTGATAGCCCTCGTCCATGGCGATCAGCGCCGACTCGTCACTGGTGGCGGCATAGGCGGCGAAAGCATCGTCGAGATCGGCCGGGGGCCGCCTCCGCCGGTAGAGATCGACCGCCAGGGCCACGAAGCCTCTCCTTGCCAGCCTCCGGGCCAAGTCCTTCTCGGTCCCGGTGATCCCCCTGATGTCGTGGAGGACCAGGACCGTGGGGAAGATCCCGGCATCGTCGGGCCTGGCCAGGTAACCCTGGACGACGCTGCTCCCCACTGGCACCGGGTACGAGCCGTACAGGATGGGAAATCTCCCCTCGAACGCAAGGACAGCCATGGGCGGAGACAGTAGTTGTAGGTGGTGAGTGGTAAGTGGTAGGTGACCAGCTGAGAGGAGTGGAGGGGCCAGGAGTAGTCGAGCTGGACGAGGTGGGCTCCGACCCAGGACGAGGGCGCGCCGCCGCTACCGGGGACGCCCCTTGCTGGTGAGCGCGGCTCGTCGGACGAGCGGGAGGGGCGCGAGGGCCGCCCTTGGGCAACCGCACGCTGGGCCCTGGCCGCAACGCTCGCCTTCGAACCGGATTGGCCTCCCGAGACCTGGGGCCGACTTCCCCTCGTCGCCGGACTCGGCGGCGCGTGCCGTGCTTCTCGGAAGGCCTGGTCTCAAATGGCCCAACGACCTCGTCACGAGAGAGGCAAGGTAGGGGGCGTTCTACTGGAGTCGTCGAGCGGCCTAGTAGTCGCTGGTGTAGGAGTGAACCTCCATTGGCCCGATCCATCTCCAGGAGCGGCGGCTTTGCTCGACTTCGACCCAGGGCAGAGCAAGGCCAAGGCATATGCGATCGATTGGGGTGAGGAGTTTGTGGGTCGTCTCGACCACGGTCCGGCACATTGGGGGCGTTCTGAATACGTCGCCGCCTGCACAACTCTGGGAAGGCGAATCACCTGGGAGCCGGACGGTGCCGGGATGGCCCTCGATGTCGCCGAGGACGGAAGCCTCGTAGTCGACTCCAGCGGGGACATGGTCCACCTGACCCGGTCCGAGGTGCGACACGTGAGGGCTGCGGCGAAACGGGATGAGCCAAGTCCATCCCAAGTTTTCGTACCACTCCCCGCCGCCAGGGCGCCGAACGGGAGGGGTCGGAGCCGCTAGTGGCTCCGGGGGTGGGCTACCCATAACCCACCACCCAGAACGCTTGCGACTCGTGTCCGCTGCGCCGTCACATGTATCCCCCGCCGCACTCGCGAGGTCCAATACCGGAGTCGCGGAAGGGAACTAAATGGGCACCGAGGAGCGGATCGAGGAGCTGCGCAGCCTGCGCGACGAAGCGCTGCACGCAGGCAGCGAGCGAGCCGTAGCCCGTCAGCACGAGCAGGGGAAACTGACCGCTCGCGAGCGGATCCAACTGCTGCTCGACAAGGGCTCGTTCGAAGAGATCGACATGTTCGTCCGCCACCAGGCGAGCGGTTTTGGCATCGAGCAGACCCGCCCGCCCGGCGACGCGGTGATAACCGGATGGGGCACCGTCGACGGGAGAACTGTGTTCGTATTCGCCGAGGACTTCACCGTGTTTGGCGGGAGCCTGGGCCGGGCGGTATCGGACAAGATCTGCAAGGTCATGGACATGGCCCTCGAGATGGGGGTCCCGGTGATCGGGCTCAAGGACTCGGGCGGGGCCCGCATCCAAGAGGGAGTGGCCGCGCTCGACGGGTACGGGCGGATCTTCGAGCGAAACGTCCGAGCCTCTGGGGTGATCCCACAGATATCGGTGATCATGGGGCCATGTGCAGGGGGGGCGGTCTACTCGCCGGCGATCACCGACTTCGTGTTCCAGGTCGAAGGCACCAGCCATCTGTTCATCACCGGGCCTGATGTGATCAAGGCGGTCACCGGCGAGGAGGTCACATTCGAGGAGTTGGGGGGCGCACGGACCCACGCCGGGATCTCGGGTGTGACCCACTTCGTGTCGGAGAGGGGCGCCGAGGCGATGGAGGAGGTCCGCTACCTGCTCTCGTTCCTACCCCAGAACAACCTGGAGCCCGCTCCCTACTTCACCCCGACCGACGGCGCGGACCGGGTCGAGGACGATCTCGACTCGATCATCCCCAACTCGGCCAACCAGCCATACGACGTGATCAGGCTGATCGAGATGGTTGTCGACGACGGCGAGTTCTTTCAGGTGCACGAGCACTGGGCCCGCAACATCGTGGTGGGGCTCGCCAGGATCGACGGCTCGTCGGTGGGGATCGTCGCCAACCAGCCATCGGTCCTTGCCGGGACGCTCGACATCGACGCATCCGAGAAGGCGGCGCGGTTCGTCCGATTCTGCGACGCCTTCAACATCCCGTTGGTGACATTTGTCGATGTCCCCGGGTTCCTCCCGGGGGTCGACCAGGAGCACCGCGGGATCATCCGCCATGGCGCAAAACTGCTCTTCGCCTACAGCGAGGCCACGGTTCCCCGGGTCACCGTGATCACCCGCAAGGCATACGGAGGGGCGTACGTGGTGATGAACTCCCGGGGTATCCGCGCTGACGTCGTCTATGCATGGCCCTCGGCCGAGATCGCGGTGATGGGTGCCCAGGGGGCGGTCAACGTCGTCTTCCGCCGTGAGATCCAGCAAGCGGGGGACCCCGACGAGAGGCGGTCCGAGCTGATTTCCGATTACGAGGAGCTGTTCTACAACCCCTATCGCGCCGCCGAGCTAGGGCTGGTAGACGAGGTCATAGAGCCAAGTACCACCCGCCCCAAACTCGTCCGTGCTCTTGCGATGCTCCGCACCAAGCGCGAGACCCTCCCCGCCAAGAAGCATGGAAACATCCCATTGTGAGCGGCCTGCGGCCGCTCACGGAGTATGGAAGTTCTAGGTGGTAGGTGGTAGGTGACAGGTCCGCGCCATGGTCATGCCGCCTCTCGTCACGCACGACTGACTCCCGCAGTGCGAATACAAGCTGTCGGCGGACGCTACCGAGTCGAGCGCTGGACTACAGGACGGCCCGTCGAGCAGGTATCCCAGGTCGCTCGGCGAGAAGGAGATGGGTCTCGAACTCGCTACACGATCCGATCGCAATGCTCGAGGAACCGCGACGAGTCTCGCTGGCCCTCGATCGTCCGCAACCCTCGGCGATGTTCGAAGCTGACCGAGACTGCCGACTGCTCCGAGCTGAGCTACCAAGGCCGAACGCTCGCCGACGGGCATCGACGCGGTCAGCTGCGGATGCACTGCGACGTCGCATCCTGGGCATCCTGCCAGACGGCCAAGCTTGCGGAAGTCCTGCATGGGATCACTCGGTACCGCATTCGGCGCGGCTGGGAAGGGGCTATGGCTGCCGTACTCTGCGGGTACCCTGCTTCGGCGTCCCCTGTCTAGTCCGACGGTCTCGACACATGATCTGTGACCCAGAACCCATAACCCAGAACCCAGAACCCTCATGAACTCCCTCCTCGTCGCGAACCGGGGCGAGATTGCGGTGCGGGTGATCCGGGCGGCGAAGGAATTGGGGATGCGGTCGATAGCGGTCTACTCCGAGCTCGACCGGGATTCGCTCCACGTCGATCTGGCCGATGACTCCTGGAACATCGGGCCGGCACCGGCGTCCGAGTCGTACCTGGCGGGCGACCGGATCATCAAGACGGCGCTCGAGGCAGGCGCCGACGCCATCCACCCCGGCTATGGGTTCTTGGCAGAGAACGCCGACTTCGCCAGGGCGGTGATCGAGGCCGGTTTGGTCTGGGTCGGCCCGCCGCCCGATGCCATCGCCACCATGGGTGACAAGATCGCCTCGCGACGCTCCGCCGAGGCCGCGGGGGTCAGACCGGTCCCCGGCACCCTCGAGCCGCTCATGTCAGCGACTGCGGCAGCGGAGATGGCTGATGGGTTCGGCTACCCGGTGGCGGTGAAGGCGGCACACGGGGGTGGCGGCAAGGGCATGCGGGTCGTTCACCGCCCTGAAGACCTCGTCGGCGCTTTCGAGGGTGCCGGCCGCGAGGCCGAGGCGTACTTCGGGAGCGCCGAGCTCTACATGGAGCGTTACCTGGAGCGTCCCCGCCACATCGAAGCGCAGATCGTCCTCGACGAACACGGCAACGGTGTCTTTCTCGGTGAGCGCGACTGCACCGTCCAGCGGCGTCACCAGAAGCTCATCGAGGAGACCCCGTCGAGCACCATCGAGGAGAGCACCCGCAAGGCCATCGGTGAGGCAGCACTGGCCGTGGCACGCGACTGCGGCTACGTCAACGCGGGGACGGTCGAGTTCCTCGTCGACCAGGAGAACGAGTTCTTCTTCCTCGAGATGAATACACGTCTTCAGGTGGAGCATGCCATCACCGAAATGGTGACGGGGATCGACCTGGTCAAAGAGCAGCTACGCGTCGCAGCCGGTGAGCCTCTCTCCTTCGACGCCGTCCAGCCCTGGGGTCACGCCATGGAGTTCCGGATCAATGCCGAGGATCCCAGGGCCAACTTCACCCCCGGTCCGGGGCGGGTGAGCGAGTACCGCGAGCCGGGTGGCTTCGGGGTGCGGGTGGACTCCTGGATCCAGCCCGGCACCAGAGTCAGCCAGTACTACGACAACCTGATGGCCAAGCTCGTGGTTTGGGGCCGGGACCGGTCCGAGGCGATAGAGAGGGGGAGGCGGGCGCTGCGCGAGTTCGTTGTCAGCGGAGTGCCGACCACCATCCCAGCCCACCTCATGGTGCTCGACCACCCCGATTTCATATCAGGCAGGCACCACACCAGGTGGATCGAGGAAGAGGTGGATCTCAGCGGGATAGAGACGGCAGTACCGCCTGTGCTCCCCGAGGAGGAGGCACTGGCGAGGCGCGACCTCACCGTCGAGGTAGGCGGTCGAAGGTTCACGGTCAGCTACTGGTCACCTGAGACCGGCCTGTCCGTAGGCGGCACACGCACCGCCCCCCGTCGCCGGGCGCCAAAGCTGTCGCGCTCACCGGTACCCGTAGGCGGCGAACCCGGGATGATCCCCGCCCCGATGCAGGGAACGATTGTCAAGGTCCACGTCAAGGCGGGCGACCGGGTAGGTGCCGGTGACCCGGTGTGCGTGCTCGAGGCGATGAAGATGGAGAACGAGGTCACCAGCCCGGTGGAGGGCGAAGTGGTGGACCTCAGGATCCGCCCCGGTGACACTGTCTCCACGGGTGCGGTGCTCGCCATTGTCAGGTAGTACCTAATAAGTACTTAGTACTTAGTACTTGGTACTTAGTTAGAGGATCCGTTTACCCAGGAGCGAGCAGATCAGCTCGACCGCCAACTCGGCAGTGCCGTTGCGCACATCCAGCGCCGGGTTGACCTCGACGAACTCGGCCGAGGTGATGATGCCGGCGTCGTTGAACGCCTCCATCATGAGGTGCGCCTCGCGATAAGAGAGACCTCCGGGAACAGGGGCACCAGTCCCCGGTGCGTGGCGGGGGTCGATCGAGTCCATGTCGAAGCAAAGATGAACCTGGTCCACCCCGCCCCGGGTGGCGAGCTTGATTGCCTCGGCGGTGACGCGGCGCATCCCCATCTCGTCGACGTCCCGCATCGTGTAGGCGGTCGCCGGACTCGCCCTGACCCTGTCCCGCTCATGCGGATCGACGTCACGCAACGCGATCCAGACGAGGTTCTCCTCGAGCACCTTGGGGGTGACACCGCCAACCTCGATCAGCCGGGGGTCGCCGTCGCCCACGATCGCCGCCACCGGCATCCCGTGGATGTTGCCGCTGGGCGTCGTCTCTGGAATGTTGAAGTCGGGGTGGGCGTCCACCCAGATCAGCCCTTGCCGTGGCTCGACCCTGGCCAGACCGGCCATGGTGCCGATGCTCACCGAGTTGTCCCCGCCCAGGACCAGTGGAAATCTCCCCGCTCTGACCGCCGCCTCGACCACGTCGGCCAGCACCTCCATGTCCTTCACAACCTGATCGACCCATCGGAGGTTGGGGTCTCCCGGCTCCTCAGACGCCATGTCTGATGTGACGATGTCTCCGGTGTCGATCACAGTGTGCCCGAGCGCCCGTACCTTCTCGACGACCCCGGCAACCCGGATGGCGGAGGGCCCCATGTCCACGCCACGCTTTCTCTGCCCGAGATCCTCGGGACACCCGATGAGTTGGATGATCATGCTGGCCTTGGGTTTTTGGTTTGGGTTTTGGGTTTTGTACTAAGTACTAAGTACTAAGTACTAAGTACCGAGGAACTACTCACCCGCATCGCTGATGCTCTCCGAGAGTGAGGGGTGGACCATCAGGGTCTCCACCAGTGTGTCGACCTTGAGCCTCCCCTGCACTGCCAGGGCGAGGATCCCGATCAGCTCCGAGGCCCGGTGGCCGACGATGGTCCCGCCAAGGATCACCCGGGTGGCCGGGTCGCTTATCACCTTGACGAATCCGCGGGTCTGGCCTTGGAGCACGCTGCGGGGGTTGGCGGCAAAAGGGACCTTGGTGATACGGACCTTGCGCCCCTCCGAGGCCGCCTCAGCCTCCTCCAACCCCACCGATGCGATCTCCGGTTCGGTGAACACCGCTTGCGCCACCTTGGAGTAATCGATCGGGGTCACCTGGTAGCCGAGGGCGTGGCGGGCGATCTTTCGACCCTGCATCGCTGCCACCGACGAGAGCGGGACCTGCCCGGTGATGTCGCCGGCGGCGTAGACATGGGGAGCCGTAGTTCGCTGGAAGGCGTCGACGACGACATACCCGCCGTCGGCCTTCACCTGCGCCTCCTCCAATCCGATCCCGTCGCTGAGGGGGACCGATCCGATCGCCAGCAGAACGTGCGACCCTTCCACCCGCCGTCCGTCGTCGCTCTCGACCAGTACCCCATCGTCCTTTCGAGATGCGCCGGTGGCGCGGGCGCCGATCAACAGCCGGACGCCTCGCTCCAGGAAGTCCTCCTCGAGAACGGCTGCCACCTCGGGATCGGCCATTGGAAGCACCTGCTGGCGCGAGACCACCAGCGACACCTCCGAGCCGAGGCTGGCAAAGATGTGGACGAACTCGACCCCGGTCACCCCCGACCCGATCACGACCAGATGTTCGGGAAGGACGCTGAGGTCGTATGCGTCACGGGTGGTGAGGATCCGCTCCCCATCGATCTCGGCCCACTCCGGAACTCGGGGTGCCGACCCGGTCGAGATCAGCGCCAGGTCGAACTCGATGGGGACCTCGCCGCTCTCGGTATCGGCGACAGCCGAATGGGGCCCGGTGAAACGCCCCCGACCTTCGATGATCTGCACATCCTGGGACTCGAGCAGCGAGATCACCTTGTTGCGGAGGTCGTTGGATATGGTCTTGATCCGCTCCGCCAGCGTGGACAGGTCGACGATCCCGGGCTCAGCGAGGAGCCCAAGTCGCGCCGCGTGACGGATCGACTCCATCCGGATCGAGGTCGCCGCCATGGTCTTTGACGGGATGCAGTCCCAGAGGTGGGCAGCGCCGCCGACGATCTGCTCCTCGACCAAGGTCACCCTGGCACCTAGTGATGCGGCGATGGTGGCCGCGGTATTGCCCGCCGGCCCCCCGCCGATGATGAGAAAACGAGGGCCCCTCGTTGCCGTTGCTCACCGAGGGAGGCTACAGAGCGACGGAAGACGGAGGACGGAAGGCCTGGAAGAGGAGAGGCCGAGGAACTCAACCCGGGCGGTAGGTCCCGAACGCCTTCCTGAGCACGTCGGAGACCTCTCCCAGGGTGGCGTCGAGCCGGAGAGCAGCCGACATCGGCGGGAGCAGGTTGTCGCCGCCGGCGGCGGTCTCGGCCACCTCTGACAGAGCGTTGTCGACCGCGGGCTGGTGGCGCCTCTCGCGGACCGCAGTCAGCCGAGCGACCTGGTCAGCCTCGAGCCGGGGATCGATCTCGAGAAGCGGAACCGGTTGGTGATCCGCATCGACGAAACGGTTGACCCCGACCACCACCGATGAGGCGTCCTCGATTCGGCGGGCCTCCCGGTATGCGGAATCCTCGATCTGACGCTGTACGAAACCTTCCTCGATCGCCGCCACCGCCCCGCCCATTTCCTCGACCTGCTCGATGAGCTCGAGCGCCAACCGCTCGACCTCGTCGGTGAGCGCCTCGACGTAGAACGAGCCCGCTAGTGGGTCGGCGGTGTCGGTCACCCCCGACTCGGCGGCCAGGATCTGCTGGGTTCGCAGGGCGATCGTCGCCGACCGCTCCGTGGGCAGCCCCAGCGCCTCATCGAAGGCGTTGGTGTGCAGCGACTGCGTGCCTCCCAGCGTCGCGGCCAGCGCCTGGACGGTGGTGCGGACGATGTTGTTCTCCGGCTGCTGGGCGGTGAGCGTGCTGCCGGCGGTCTGGGTGTGGAACCGCATCTTGGACGACTCGGTGGTGGCCCCGATCCGCTCCCTCATCAACTTGGCCCAGAGCCGCCGCGCCGCTCGGAACTTGGCCACCTCCTCGAAGAGGTTGTTGTGCGCATTCCAAAAGAAGGAGAGACGGGGAGCGAAGTCATCCACCTCGAGCCCGGCATCGATCGCCGCCCGGACGTATGCGAGGCCGTGCGCCAGGGTGAAGGCCACCTCCTGCACCGCGGTGGCCCCCGCCTCCCGGATGTGGTACCCGCTGATCGAGATCGTGTTCCACGAAGGGAGCTCGGGCGGCGCAGTAGGCGAACAGATCGGTCACCAACCGCATCGACTCCCGTGGCGGGTAGATGTAGGTGCCCCGGGCCACGTACTCCTTGAGGATGTCGTTCTGCACCGTGCCCCTGATGGCGGCGGGGGCCACCCCCTGCTCTTCGGCCACCGCCTCGTAGAGCAACAAGAGGATGGGGGCGGTGGCATTGATCGTCATCGAGGTGCTGACCTCGCCCAAGGGGATACTGGCGAGCAGGCGACGCATGTCGTCGAGCGTGTCGATGGCCACCCCGACCTTGCCCACCTCCCCCGCTGCCATGGGGTGATCGGAGTCGTACCCCATCTGGGTGGGGAGGTCGAATGCAACCGAGAGCCCGTGCTGGCCGGCGGCGAGGAGTGAACGAAACCGCCGGTTGGTCTCGTCTGCCGAGCCGAACCCGGCGTACTGCCGCATCGTCCACGGTCGGCCCCGATACATGGTGGCGTGGGGGCCTCGGGTGTAGGGATACTCGCCCGGGTCCTCGATCTCGACGGGGTCGGCCGGAGGCCGGTAGACGACGTCCACCTCGATGCCGCTGGTGGTGGAGCGGTCGGTGGACACTCGATCGCCTCCGCGGCCGGTATGCTGATGGGACCGCGCCGCAGGTTACATGGAACTTCAGCCGCGCCCGAGCGTCCTGTTCCGGTAGCGAGGCGTGATTCGGCGGTGCTCGACACCTGCCGGCAACCCATCTGAGTTGAGCATCCCAAATGGCCAGAGCCCCCATCCACGAACTCGAATGGCGCGAGCGGCGTAGCCGCTGGTTCGTGGCGCTTGCCGTGCTGCTTTCCATCGCGGTCCTCGCTTCGACCTGGGTGGCGCTGTTCAGCTTCCTCGGGGTCAACACCGCATACGGCGTGTTCCAGGGTTTGGAGGAGAAGTACCGTCCCGACACGGCGGCGATGGAGCTGGCGCTCCCCGACCTCTCGCAGGTGTCACGGATCTACAGCGGCGACGACCTGCTCCTCGCCGAGCTCCACGACGGCCGTTTCAGCGAGCCAACCCGAATCGGCGATGTCCCCAAGAGGGTCGTCAACGCAATCCTCGCCTCGGAGGACGGCCGCTTCTTCGAGCACGAGGGGGTCGACTGGAGGAGCTTCGGCCGGGCACTGTTCGAGAACGTGATAGGCCGATCCGACCAGGGCGGATCCACCATCACCCAGCAGGTGGCCAAGGTGTTCGTCGGCAACGAGATAACCGCCGAGCGCAAGATCCGCGAGATGTTCGTCAGCGTCGAGTTGGAGCGGCGCTACACCAAGCGGCAGATCCTCGAGTTCTATCTCAACTCCGTCTACTTCGGATGGAGCGCCTACGGGATAAAGGCCGCAGCCCGGGAGTACTTCGGCAAGGAGCTGGCTGACCTCACCCTGGCTGAGGGGGCAGCGCTCTCGGTGCTCATCCGCAACCCGTCGCTGTACGACCTGCGCCGCCGACCGGACAACGCCATCGAGAAGCGGAACGCCACGCTCGAACGGATGGTGGAGCTCGGTTTCATCAAGAGAGCCCAAGCGCGGCAAGGCGAAGAAAGTCCCGCTCGAGGTGATCGATCACCAGCCCTTTGTCGGGCCGGCTGAGCACGTGGTCGCCGAGGTGAAGGGGCAGTTGCTCAACGACCCGGAGTTCGCCTTCCTGGGCCGGACCGCCGAGGAGCGAAAGCAGGCGGTCTTCGGCTGCCCGGGCGATGTAGTCGAGTGCGACGGCGGCGGTGGCCTCCGCATCGAGACCACGATCGACATGGGACTGCAGCAATACGCCAACTCGATGCTGCGGGAGTGGCTGCCCCCCAGCACCGACGCGGACAACCCCACCCCCACCGGCGCCATCGCCATGGTCGACAACCTGACCGGGGCCACCAAGGTAATCGCCAGCGGGCTGAACTTCGAGGAGGAGCAGTTCGACCTCGCCGTGCAGGGCCGGCGCAACCCGGGCTCGGCTTTCAAGCCCTTCGGGCTCGTCGCCGAGTTGGAGAACGGCGGAAGCCTGCGCTCGTTCTGGGACGCCACCAGCCCGCTCCAGTTGGAGTGCCCCTACGTCTGCTCCGAGGACGGGAAGATCTGGGAGGTTGACAACGCCGAAGGTGCGGGGAGCCGGCTCATGTCGCTCTACGACGCCACCGTGGCCTCCACCAACGTGGTCTACGCCCAACTTTCGCTTGCCGTCGGGCCCGGACAAGATCGTCGATGTCGCCCACCGCATGGGCATCGAGTCCGATATCCCCGACGTGCCATCGGTGGTGCTCGGTTCCGGCGCGGTGAGCCCGCTCGAGATGGCTTCGGCCTTCTCCAGCTTCGCCACCAATGGCCGGTGGGCCCGTCCCTATCTGGTGTCGCGGATCGTCGACAGCAGCGGAGAGGTGATCTACGAGCGGAGCCCGGAGCGGACCCAGGTGATCGACCCCGCACTGGCCGCCGCAGCACGTCAACCGTTGGAAGAAGTGCCGGTAAACGGCACCGGCTCCAACGCAAACATCGGGCGTACCCAGGCGGGGAAGACCGGGACGCACATGGAGCATCGCGATGCCTGGTACGTCGGGTTCGTTCCCGAGTACACGACCGCGGTGTGGGTCGGCTTCCCCGACGAACAGCGGCAACTGGTCAACGTGGTGGCCAACGGGCAGCGCTACGACCGGGTCTTCGGCGGCACGGTTCCGGCGCCCATATGGGGCGAGTTCATGGAGCACGTGCTCCAAGACATCCCCGAGAGCGACTTCCCGGCCGATCCGCCGGGGGTCAACGCCTACTTCAAGGTGCCCACCACGGTGGTGCCTTCGGTGGTCGGGCTCGACCAGCAGGCGGCGCTGGCGGTGCTGCGTGAGGCGAGGCTCATCGCAAACAGCTCCGACGTGGTTTCGCTCGAGACGCGGGGCACGGTGCTCAGCCAATCGATCGGGGCCGGTGCCGAGGTGGTGCAGGGGACGTCGGTGACGATCGGGGTCTCCACCGGCGAGATACCGAAAACCGCCATGCCCGATCTGCGTGGGATGACCGTGGACGAAGCCCTCGCCGCCATTTCGGCGCTGGAGGCCGAGACCGGGGTGGGGGCACTCACCGTCGGCGTCGCCAACGAACC
The DNA here is from genome assembly GCA_963780745.1 of uncultured Actinomycetes bacterium. Taxonomy (GTDB): domain Bacteria; phylum Actinomycetota; class Acidimicrobiia; order Spongiisociales; family DATADW01; genus DATADW01. Next base: position 55,941 of record CAWACT010000008.1, read on the forward strand.
GGTCCGAAGCCCCAAGCGGGTCGGCATAGTCGTCGCCACTAACCCGCCGCCCGGCGGCGTGATCCAGTACGGCGGGACAATCACCCTCGTGGTCGGGGTCCTCTCCGACGCGCCGCCCGGTGGTGGGGACGGTGGGGGCGGTGGGGACGGTAACGGGGGCGAAAACGGTGACGGCGACTGACCTGGTCCTGCTCCCTACGCGCCTTCCTCCAACTCACGCTTGAGCACACCGGGTAGCCGGCGGCGCAGCCGACCGGGCAGGGCGGGAACCACGCGGCGTACCAGCAGCCGACTGCCGTCGCCGCTGACAAGTCCCTCCTCTATCAGCACCGAGAGATGGATGGGCCGTCTCACCTGCCGCTGACGCTGAGCAGCGGCGATCAAGCGCAACAGGTCGGCCGTGGCGCCTGGCCCGATTGCCTGCGGCCAGTAGCGGAGCACGTACGGGTCGTCGGGCGGCATCCCCTCGGTGTCGTCCTCCCAGATGTGCGGCGCCATCCATGGCCGCTCCACCACCGCCCGCCGAGGTGCGGGGAGTGCGTCCGGAGGCTGCACGGCGGGTGATGCGGGAGGACGGGCATCTCGACCTCCGGACGCTGCTCCCTGCACCCGGTACAGCTATCAGAGGTGTTTGCAGCCGTCAAGAGTCTTATGTGATGGTTGACAAAACTTAGCCTATTGCTTGGTGCCAGGTAGAGAGCACTAATCTGAGCGGGCCCGAAGGAGCCGTCATGCCGTTGACCTATCAGGAGCTCGTCCGCAAGGCAAAGGAGCAGGTCGCCGAGGTCGAGCCCGCCGATCTCGAGCCGAGGTTGGAGCAACCACGGCTCGTGGTCATCGATGTCCGCGAGATCGACGAGTACGAGCAGGGCGCCGTCCCGGGATCGCGTCACATCCCGAGGGGGCTCTTGGAAAGCACCATCGGCAGTCACGTGCCCCAAGCCGACACCGAGATCGTTCTCTACTGCGCCGGTGGGGCCCGCTCGGCGCTGGCGGCCCAGTCCCTCCAGGAGATGGGCTACGGCAATGTTCGATCGCTGCGCGGTGGGTTCGGCTCATGGAAGAGCGGAGGTCACGCCTGGTCGATCCCGGTGACGCTGAGCAGCGAGCAGCGATCCCGCTACAGCCGACACATCCTTCTTCCCGAGGTGGGCGAGGAGGGCCAGCACAAGCTGCTCGACGCCAAGATCCTGCTCATCGGGGCCGGTGGGCTCGGATCACCGGCGGCCCTCTACCTGGCCGCCGCCGGGGTGGGGACTCTGGGCATCGTCGACTTCGACCAGGTGGACAGCACCAATCTGCAGCGGCAGATCCTCCACAACCTGGACAGGATCGGTCAGCCCAAGGTGGAGTCGGCCAGAGAGACGCTCACGGCCCTCAATCCCGACGTCAAGGTCGAGCCCTACACCGAGAGGCTCTCGGCGGAGAACGTGATCGAGGTCATCTCCGGCTACGACGTCGTGGTGGACGGCGCCGACAACTTCCCTACTCGCTACCTGCTCAACGACGCCTCGCTCCATCTGCGCATCCCGGTGGTCCATGGCTCGGTGTTCCGGTTTGAGGGGCAAGCGACCGTGTTCGACCCATACAACGGGCCCTGCTACCGCTGTCTCTTCCCCGAGCCACCGCCCCCAGAGCTTGCCCCTTCGTGCGCCGAGGCCGGGGTGCTCGGGGTCCTTCCCGGGATCATCGGGTCGATCGAGGCGATGGAGGCGATCAAGCTCGTGCTCGGCATCGGCGACTCGCTGGTAGGGCGGCTACTGATCTACGACGCCCTCGATGAGGAGTTCCGCACCGTGAGGCTCCGCCGCCACCCCTCTTGCCCCGCCTGCTCGGACGAGTCCCGCCCACCCCGACTGGTCGAATACGACGATCTGTGCCTGCCGGGCGGGAACGTCGAGCGAGTTACCGCGCCCCGAACCCGGTGACAACCGTCCACAAAGAGCGGCCCAGGATGGTCACGTCCAGGCCTGGGGACATGTGCTTGACGTAGTACAGGTCGTAGGCGAGCTTCTCGATGGTGTCGGCCCGGTCGTCGGCGTACCCGTAGTTGACCTGCGCCCAACCAGTGATCCCCGGTCTCACCAGATGCCGGTTCCCGTAGAACGGGATCACCGCCTCGAAGTGGTGGACGAAGGCGACCTGCTCGGGTCGGGGACCGACGAGAGCCAGGTCGCCGCGCAAGACGTTCCACATCTGTGGGATCTCGTCCACCCGGAAGCGCCTCAGCCAACGCCCGATGGGGAAGACGCGGTCGTCGTGCTTGCCGGCGAACTGGGGGCCGTCGCGCTCGGCGTCTAGCCCCATCGTTCGGAACTTGTACAGCGTGAAGATGCGCCCATTCAGGCCGACCCGGGGTTGTTTGAACATGACAGACCCTGGACTCGCCAGCTTGATCGTGGCCGCCACCGCTGCTGCGACCAGCAGCGCCACCGGCAGCAGCACAAGCACGATCAGCGTATCAAACACTCTCTTCAGCGGGGTGAAAGGGGCGCTCCGCACCACGGGGACGGTGAGCTCCCAGCCCTCGGCCAGATGGACGATGGGGAGCCGTCCGGTGTGCTCCTCGAAAACCGGCGTGAGGTGGCGGACGTTGAGCCCGGCCAGCACCGACGACGAGACGAACTGAGCCATCCGGTCGGATAGCACCGCTCTCAGGTCCACGACCAGCGTGGTGGAGCTGGTGAGTGGCTCGAGCTCTCCTTCGAACCCAGGGTCGAGCACGTTCACTACGCGGGCATGTGGGGCAACCGCCAGCTGGTCGACCGTCTCCTTCTCGGCGCTGACCACCACCATCAACTCGGCCCACGGCCGGCGACGTCTCACGAATCGGTGGGCGAAAGCGGCGCCGAGCCAGACGCCGACGACGATCGGGATGAAGGCCCGCGACCAGTAGGTGCGGAACACCAGGGTTCCGATGGCGACCGAGGCCAGGGCGATCAGAGCGATGGTCGTGGCCCGGCCGTACGAGGGACGGGGGACGCCCACCCCGGGCCGCGCCGTCATTACCGAGCCGAGGATGCCGCCGCCGAGGAGGAAACCGACCATGGGCCAGACGGAAAGCGCCGGCCCGAGCCTCACCTGCCACAACCAAGGGGTGCTGTAGACGAGCCATGAGCCAAGGCCGATCGCCACGATCAGAGCAGCGAGATCCGCCACACCCCCCGACACCACGACCCGACGACGCATGATCCGACAGGTTACCCAGGGCGAGCTCGTGCGCCGTCGCGCCTTGCCTACTTTGGAGCCGTTCCCTCCAGGACCAGCGCCTCGCAGAGAGCGACCAATGTCCGCACCCCGAAGCCGGAGGCGCCCTTGCGCTGGTAATGCTCGTCATCGGGCCAACGGGCCGGCCCGGCGATGTCGATGTGCGCCCAAGGTACGTCACCGACGAACTCGGAGAGCAGCAGGGCCGCGGTGATGGCCCCGCCGAACCGTCCACCCGTGTTCTTCATGTCGGCCAGATCGGAGTCGATCAAAGCCGCGGTACTCGCGGTGGAGGGGCATCGGCCAGACCGACTCCCCCGCCGTCGTGGCTGCAGCGACGATGGCGTCAACGAGCCAAGGGTGATTCCCCCACACCCCGGCGACCTTCTCCCCCAACGCGACCCTGGCAGCCCCGGTGAGCGTGGCCACGTCGATCATCAGATCGGGAATCGACTCGGCGGCCAGGGCGAGGGCATCAGCCAGTACCAGCCGTCCCTCGGCGTCGGTATTGAGGACCTCGATGGTCTTCCCGTTGCGGGTGAGGAGCACGTCCCCCGGTTTCATTGCCGACCCCGACGGCAGGTTGTCGGCCAGCGGCGTGATCACCTCCACATCCAGAGGGAGCCCGAGCTTCACCACCGCCTGCAGGGTGGCCACCACCGCGGCCGCCCCTGCCATGTCGCTCTTCATCGGCTCCATCAGCTCCGCCGTCTTGAGCGATAGCCCTCCCGAATCGAATGTGATCCCCTTCCCCACCAGCGCTATCGATCCCGTGGCGCCCTCCGGTCGGTATCGGATCCGAACCAGCCGAGGCGACCTGGTCGAACCGGCACCCACACCGGCGAGTCCGCCGAGGCCGGCAGCAGTGATCTGGCTCTCCTCGAGGATCTCGACGGTTGCTCCCACCGCGGTGCCGACCTCGGCGAAGCGCGCCGCCAGTTCTTCGGGCGACTTGGCGGCCGCCGGTTCCAGAACCAGGTCACGCGCCAAGGCCACGGCTTGGGCGACCGCCTGTCCGGCTTCCAACTCACCGATCTGGGCTCCCTCGGCGCCGGACAGCTCCAGACGGGATGGCGGCGGCGGCTTTGGTCGCGATCGGTACCGATCGAACCGGTAGCTGCCCAGCAGGAAACCCTCGGTAACGGCGCGGGCGGCCCCCGCTTGCCCAATGGTATGGAGATCGGTGGCAACCGCCCCGGTCCCGGCCGCCGATCGAGCGGCCCAACCGGAGGCGCGGCGCAGCGCCTCGTTGTCGGCACTTGGTCCCAGCCCGACGAGAAGGGCCGAGCCCGCATCGACACCGTCGGGAGCGGGCAGTCTCACGACCTGCCCGGCGTCGCCCCTGAAGTCCACGCCGTCGAGAAGGGCGCGGTTGCCCTCGAGCAGCGAGGACCACCGCTCGGTTCCCTCAGGGAGGGCTCGTCCGGCGAGGACACCGATGAGGATGGCCCCTGAGGGCACCGATGGTGTCTCTGGGCCCGCCTCCACCGAAGTCATCAACGGCACGGTGTCACCGTCCCTGCTCGTGCCAGAGCTGCGAGCTTCCCTCCTCGGCCCGGGCGAGCATGAACACGAAGTCGGCCAGGCGGTTGAGATAGACGACGACACGGCTGTCGTCGATTCCGGTGCTCCTCAGGTGCGACACCACCCGCCGCTCGGCGCGGTCGGACCACGGCCCGCGCCATGTCGAGCGCCGCCGGGAGCGGTGCCCCGCCCGGGACCACGAACTCCGGCGGCAGCGAGACCCGCCGCTCGAGTTCCTCGGTCCACGTCTCTACGCGGCTGATCATTTCATCGTCGACCAACGTCGCCCCGGGCTCGAGCTTGCCCCGGTTGCCGGGGGCGGTGGCGAGCTCGGCCCCGGCGACAAAGAGGTCGCGCTGGATCTGGAGAAGCTGTTCGGCCGTGTCGCCCTGGGCGAGGGACCGTGCCACACCGAGTGCCGACACGGCCTCGTCGACCGTCCCGTACGCCTCGGGGCCGGTGTCGTCTTTGGCGACCCGACCCCCGAACAAGAGCCCGGTGGTGCCGTCATCGCCCCGGCCCGTGGAGATCTTCACCGGGCGGGGAGTGTAGGGACGACCGCGAACCCAGGGTTCGAGCCGCGACACAGGCGCGGTTCGGGCCCACAGAACGGCTGGCCGATCACGCCCTCTGCCAACCCAGGGTTCGATCCGTGCCATAGGCACCGTTGGAACCCAGGGTTGCCCGATCACACTCAACCGGGGAGCAGCGACCTGCCGAGCACGGTGGCGGCGAGCGAGGTGATCATCGCCAGGTAGGAGAGACCGGTCGCTGCCATCACACCGGTGTAGGACGGCTGTCGCAGAGCCCCGAGGACCGCCGCCATCAGGATGATGGTGGCGATGCCGGCAATGACGAACGCCCACGCAATGACGGATCCGCCCGCCGGCCAGGCACCACGCACCAGGAGGAGCACTCCATCGACGGCGGCGGAAATGAGGCCAGCGACAGCCAGGGTCCGCAGCGCCCAGCGAGGCAGCCGCGGGTCGACCAGGTACCAGTGGCCGAGGAGCATCTCGTCGGTCACCGCCCCCAAGGCGACCGCGCCGCTGATGGCGAGCAGCGGATCCCCCGCCAGGGCCGCCGACGACACCAGCACACCGGCGGAGGCGGCGAGCAACAGCGAGGCAAGTTTGGGGCGAGTGGCGAACAGGACGGAGAGCCCGGCGAAAACCGCCCCCAGCACAGCCGGGATGCCTCCTCCGGCGGCGGCGGCCCCGGCGCCGAGCACACCAGCCACGGCGGCGGCGAGCCAGATGAAACCCCGACCCACGATCCTCCACCATGCGATGAGCGCAGCCCCGGCGGCGATACCGCCGGCCCACATGGCGAGAACCATCGCAGGCGAGATCTGGAGACCGGCGGGCATCGCCGGCACGGTAGAAGACGGTAGCGTCGGGTTGATGGATGGGTCGTGGCCCTCGGTAGCCGTGGTGATCCCGGTTCTCGACGAAGCGGAGTCGGTCGGCGACGCGGTTCGCTCAGCTCTCGACCAGGAGTACCCGGGCTCCGTCGAGGTGGTGGTCGCCGACGGCGGGTCGAGCGATGGCACGGTCCAGATCCTCGAGCGCCTTGCCGCGGCAGACCACAGGGTCCGCGTCGTCCCCAACCCGGCGGGGAGCGCCCCGGCCGGGCTCAACGCAGCCATCCGAGCTTCGAACAGCGATGTCATTGTCCGCTGCGACGGCCACGCCATCCTCCCCCCTGGCTACATCAGCACCGCGGTCGAGACGCTGCTCGAGACGGGCGCCGGGAATGTCGGAGGGATACAGGAAGCAACCGGGAAGGGTTTCCTGCAGCGAGCCATCGCTCTCGCCATGTCGATACCGATGGGTGTGGGAGATTCCCGGTTCCACTACGGAGGGAGACCCGGGACCGACCGACACCGTCTACCTGGGCACCTTCCCGAGAGCAGTGCTCGACAAGGTGGGGCTGTACGACGAGTCGCTCATCCGAAACCAGGACTACGAGTTGAACTGGAGGTTGCAGGAGGCCGGCGAGGAGGTGTGGTTCGAGCCGCGTCTTCGGGTGCGCTACACACCCCGACCGGACCTGCTGGCCCTGTGGCGCCAGTACTACGACTACGGGCGGTGGAAGAATCGGGTCATCCGCCGGCACCCGGCATCGCTCCGCCCCCGCCAGTTGGCGCCTCCTGCTCTGGTGGTCGGTCTGTCGGTGTCCACCCTCGCTGCTGTTGGCGGGTAGGGGAGCGCTCGGCGCCATCGTCCCTGGGGTGTACGCCGCTGCCCTCGGTGCCACCGGGGCGTTCTATGCGGCGAAGCGTGGCGACCCTGCGGCCCTACTGTTGCCGCTGGTGCTGCCGGTCATGCACGTCGCCTGGGGATGCGGGTTCATCGTCGGGTTTCAGGTTTTGAACAAACGATACCGTCAGTATTAGAATACCGTCGGTATGGTCCAGCAGCGATTGACCCGCCAGGAGAGATCGGAGGAGACTCGCCGCCTCCTCCTCGAGGCGGCCCGGCAGGTCTTCCTCCGCCAGGGGTTCAACGACACCTCGCTCGACCAGATCGCCGCCGAGGCAGGCTTCACGAAAGGGGCGGTGTACTCGCAGTTCGACAGCAAGGCGGACCTGTTTCTCGCACTCCTCGAGACCCGGGTGGAGCAACGGGTCGTTGAGATAGACGAACTCAGCAGGACGGTCTGGGACGGCGATGTGTTGACGCCAGCGCGGCAATGGGCGGTTGGCATGCGGGGCGACCCGACGTGGAACCTGTTGGTTATCGAGTTCCGGCTCTACGTCGCCCGTCACCCCGAATGGACCGAGAGGTACCGGGAGATCGCCAACCGACTCAGGGCGTCGATCGCGTGGGCGGCGGCTGCCGAGCTCGAACGCCAGGGACTGGAGCCAACCATGCCGTTTGAGGAGTACGCAAGGGCGGCCATGGCACTTGCCAACGGGATGGCGCTGGAATGGGCGATGGATGGCGACGCCGTCCCCTACGACCTGTACGAGCGGGTCAGTGCAGCCTTGACGAGAGATCTGCCGGCGACGACAGCCGATCACTGAGAGGCGGTACTGTTCACCGTCCAACCCAGGGTTGGCAGCTGCCCGACAGCGTTGTCTGCTGCCGACGGTCTGGAACCCATCGGGTATGCCAGGTTTGTCGGCCTAGTCCCAGCCGCATGTTTGCTCCCGTCGTTCTGTGGGCTCGAGGCGTTGCTGTGCGACAGCTGGAACCCAGGGTTGCCGGGTTTCTCGAGCTACTCCCAGACGAACGAGCGGGCGAGGAAGGAGGCCATCTCGGCCCGGGGTAGTGCCTTTTCGGGGCAGAAGCTGGTGCCGGCGCTGTCACACCCCTTGGTGATCCCGGCGTCGGCGATGGCGTTGATCGCCCCGAGGTGGACCGAGTCGGCGGGGACGTCGCTGAACTGGCGGCCGTCGATCGGGTCCAACCCGAGCGCCCTCGCCAGGAAGCTCGCCATCTGCGCCTCTCGCCACCGCTTCATCAGGGCAGAAGCGGGTCCCCGCCTTGTTGCACCCCAGCGTTATCCCTGCGTCGGCGATGGCGTTGATCGCCCCGGCGTGGGTCGACCCACCGATGACGTCCTTGAAGCGGTTGTCCTCGGCCGGCTCCAGATCGAGCGCACGCGCCAGGAAGCTGGCCATTTGGGCTCGGGTGACCGTGGCATCGGGGCAGAACGAGTCGCTGTCACACCCAGCGGTGATCCCGGCATCGTGGATGGCGAGGATCGCCTCGGTGTGAGTGTCGCCGGTCGTGATGTCGTCGAATGGGAGGGCCGCGGTCTTGGTCACCCCCCGAACGTGGGGCGACCTCGTGCCGAACGTCTGATAGATCCACGGGCCGGTGACGGTCGTGGAGACGGCCTCACCGCCATCTGTCCCCTTCACCTGGAAGGTCGAATTGGGTGGGACGGTGAGAAGCGTCACCGAGTCGACCTCGTCCCAACCGAGCGCCGACGCCAGCTTCCCGGCGGTCAGATCGAAGGTCCAGGTGGCGTACGGGTTCCCCACCGCGGGATCGATCGCCCAGGGGTCGGGGACGCTCTGCAGGTAGTCACGCCAGCCTCCCCAGATGTCGACGCTGCGCTCGGTGACACCACCGGACGACGCGGAGTAGAAGGCCTGGATGATCCCCGATTGGGTGCCGCCTCCGCCGTAGGTGACGACCTTGCCGCTGGTCGAGACGACCGCGTTGGGCCAGGCGGCGCCATATGTCTCCTTGGCCCACCCGATGTAGTACTGGTCACGGGTGTCCCCGTAAAGATGGCACCAGCAGTCCTCGAGCCGAGTCGAGTCAAGGCTCGAGATCGGGCCATATCCCAACACCTTGTAGGCCGCATAGCTGCGCGCCGCCACCGCCTGCGCCTTTAGCGTTGCCGTCGGCCACGCAGTGGGAACCTCGGCGATGCCCCTGATGTACTCGTCCATCGACAACTGGATCGATACGTGGAACACCTTCTCGCCGGGCACTGGGCGGACGCGGAGGACCCCCCTGGCATAGGTGTGCCCGGTGCCCGACAGCAGGATCCGGGTTGGCGCCTCGTCCCAGGTGACATCGACCCGGCACTTGCCCCTTGTCTCCCAGACGCGATTGTCGTTGCGGAGGACCCGGCATCCGCCCTTGTCGGCGACCCGCACCTTCCATTCCTGGCCGGCCTTGGCGTTGGCGCAGCGCTGGCCGGTCGAGAGCTTGTCCTGGCAAACCTGAACCGTGTGCCCGTCCTCGACCACGTAAGGGGAAAAGGTGGTGCTCTTGAGCGATTGGAGCAAACCCACCCAGACCGGTCGGTTAGTGGTGCGGAGGAAGCTGTCCGACGCGACCGTATCGGCGATAGTGCCCACCGAGGTGCCCTTGTAGTAGTGGGTGACTATCTCCTGGTAGCCATACCCCTCCATCGCCATACCCCTGGCGCCGTACTGACTCAACCCGACGCTGTGGCCCCAGCCCCGCCCCTCGAAGGTGTAGACGTCCCGGTCGTCGGCGACGGCGGGCGAAGCGACCATCGCGACAAGGAGGATCGCCAGGGTGCCGAGCAGCGCTCTTCTCGTCATTCGAGGAACCCCCGGTCGAGGAAGCTGGCCATTTGGGCTCGGGTGACCGGTTCCTCCGGTCGGAAGGTGCCGTCGCTGAACCCGTTGGTGATGCCCGCCTCGGCGATACTGTCGATCGCCTCGTCGTGGACGCTGTTGTCGTCGTCGTCGAACCAGTCGTCGGGGGAGGCGGGCAGGTCGAGCGCCCTCGCCAGGAAGCTCGCCATTTGTCCCCTGGTGACGGCCAAATCTGGTCGGAACGTCCCGTTGGGGAACCCCTTGGTGATGCCGGCCTCGGCGATGCTGTCGATCGCCTCGTCGTGGACGCTGTTGTCGTCGTCGTCGAACCAGTCGTCGGGGGAGGCCGCCAGGTCGAGCGCCCGGGTGAGGAAGCTCGCCATCTGACCCCTGGTGACGGCTTGGTTGGGACAGAACCGGTTCCCACCGCAACCCACCGTGATCCCCGCCTCTGCGATGTCCTCGATGCTGAACTCGTGGATCGACCCGTCGTCGTCCACGAACGGCGGTCGGAAGACCAGCACCGCAGTGCTCACCTGGCGCGGGGTTCTGCCGTCGGGCGTCTCGGCGGTGAGCTCGACGGGATACCAACCGGGTTCGACATAGCTGCCCTGGCGCTTTCGGTTCCAGGTGATGGTGGCCGCGGTGCCCGAGCCCGAGCCGCTCACCAGCGTCGAGCCGTCCACGTTGTGCGACAGACGGAACGACCAGATCATCCGCTCGGTGAAACCGAGGTGGAAGACCATGTCCTTCCGGTACGGCGTCGGCTCGATGTCAGGGAAACCGCCGTAGATCTTGGCGCCCCCTCGTTTCTCGACGGCCTGACGGATCGATGGGAGCAGTACGTAGCAGGAGTCGCCAGGGCAACTGGTCGCCTGGGCGTCGCGGTGTCCGGCGATGTTGGGAAGCGTCACCAGGTCACCGAAGGGGTAGATCGCCGACCCGAGCGACATGACCGTGGACGATCCGGTGGGGTTGGCGTGGCTGAGATCGAGCTTCCAGGCCAGGAGCTGCTCGAGCGATTCGATTGCCGACGGGCTCGGGGCGCTCGATGTGTGCTCGCCGATCAGCGCCACCCCGCTCGAGTAGGAGTTGAAGCCCTTGGTGTGGCCGCCGTAGATGGCCTGGGTGACCCCGCCGGCGCGGCCCTCGTATGTGTTGCCAAAGCGGTCGATGAGGAAGTTGTAGGCGATGTCGTGCCAGCCGAGGGTGAAGACGTGGTAGGCGCACACCGACCGGATCACCTCGGGCGCCTCCGCCTCGGTGTAGCCGTTGGCAGTGGCGGTGTGGTGGACGAACATGATCCTCACCCGGGTGATGTACGCGGGCGGCGAGGGGTCAGCGGGCTCGCAGGACTCGGCGCCCCATTCCTCCCTGGTGATAAAGGTCGGCGAAGTCGGTGACGCCCCCGCCTCCTCCGGGCCGGTCAGCCGGATGCCGCGGACCACCAGCGCGGCCCGCTCCAGCGCACCGAGCTGACGCCCTGCGGTCTCGACCACCTCGGCCTTGACCCGCCCCGGCTCGGCACCCTCCACCCGGTATTGCAGCCAGTTGGCCTTGCCGACGTAGACAGGCTCGCTGGCGGGCCGTGACCCGGCCGCCTCGGCGGTACCAGGGTCGGGCCCGTGCTCGGCGTCGAGCATCAGCTCGGTCCACGGTGTCCACTCCGAACCGTCCTCGCTGGCACGAACCCAGGCGCGTCTCGGCGCCGTCCCCTCCCACGACAGCCCGGCGATGGTCGCCGCCGCCTCGATGGGCGGCGTCTCCCATGAGTCGGGACCAGCGTCCTGGAAGGAGAGGGCGAGCGACGATGCGACAGGTGGCGCCGGCAAAGCGTGGATGGATATCCGGGGCGCCACCAGTGCGAGGCCGACGACTCCGGCGACGAAGGCGGCGCGCAGGAACAGCCGTCGAGTGTCTATTGAGCGTCGTGCCTGAGCCTCAACATGCATGCGAGGGCACCGTCCAGCTTCGACCGATTCCCCCGCCAGCTCCCAACCCGGCATCGCAGACTAGGCCGACCGGGCACTACCAGGCAATCTCCCCAGCAGCGGGAACCCGTGCGATGTGGTGTTGCCGACGACAGACGCTCCATCGAGATGTGCCCCGACCGCAGGCCACGGCGCCGGGTTTGGCCGATCGCGCTCGATGCTGTTCCATTACACGATGATCCGGCGGCTCGTCGCCATCCTGCTGGCAGCGACGCTCTTCCCGGGGACCGCTGCCGCCGCTCCACCCCCCCAGACAACAACGTGGAGACGGTGGAGGGCGAGTTCTTGGTCCCGAGCGACCAGGCCGATGACGCCGCTGCGGCCACCGGGGGGAGTGTCGAAACGCTCGGGTTGGGGTGGTCGCTGCTTCGGGTCGCTCCCGGCACCGAGACCGACCGGGCGGCGGCGGCCGGCGTCACCCTCTACCCCCACCCTGTCCTGCTCCCACAGGAGGAACCGTTGCAGGACCAGCAGTGGGGTCTGGCAAAGGTGCGAGCTCCCGCCGCATGGGAGGTGACCCGGGGACGTCCTGGCATCGTCGTCGCCGTCCTCGACACGGGGACTGATCTGGAGCATCCGGAGTTGGCGCCGCGGCTCTGGGACAACCCGGGCGAGGTGGCGGGCAACGGGGTGGACGACGACCGCAATGGCTTCGCAGACGACGTCCATGGGTGGGACTTCAGAGACGGCGACAAGCGCCCCGACGATCTCGGGTACCACGGGACGATGGTGAGCGGTGTGGTGGCTGCGGCGATCGACGGCGAGGGTGTGGCCGGTGTGGCCCCGGGTGTGCGGCTGATGCCGATCCGGGTGTGCGATGACAGTTGCCCCGACGGAGACGTCATCGCCGCCCTTGCGTACGCGGTGAACAACGGGGCCGACGTGGTGAACATCTCTCTGGGCCGGGCCCCGCTCGGCGAGGACATCGATGCCCCCCTCCGCCAAGCCGTGGAGGCCGGCAGGGGACGCCGGGCTCCTGGTGGTCGCTGCTGCCGGGAACCAGGCGACCGACGCCGACGAGAACCCGCTGGTCCCGGCGGCGTTCCCGGGCAACACCATCGTCTCCGTGGCGGCGACCGATCCGGACGACGGGCTCGCCTCCTACTCCAACTGGGGCTCCGAGAGCGTCGACCTGGGCGCCCCGGGGACGAACATCGTCTCCACCACGCCGCTCGACTACGACTCCAGCCCCGGACACGGCTCACTGAGCGGGACCTCGCCGGCGACACCCCACGTCGCCGCGGCGGCGGCGCTTATCCGATCCGCCAACCCGTGCGCATCACCTTCCGAGGTCCGGACGACCCTGCTGGCCACGGTGGACCCGGTGGCCGACCTGGCGGGGAGGACGGTATCGGGAGGACGGCTGGATGCAGCGGCCGCGGTTGCCGGCGCGCTCGACCGGCATGACGGCGGGCTCGATGTCGACGCCTCAGCCTCCCCCGGCCACGGCGGCGCCCCGCTGACCGTCGCCCTGACCGGGGACTCCCGCTGCGACGCCACCGGCAAGCTCGCCGGGTACCGATGGACCTTTGGCGACGGCGGGGCCGCCGATGGGCGCAGCCTCAACCACACGTACGACGCTGTTGGTATCTACAACGCCAGGGTCACCGTCAGGGCGCCGACCGGAACCGAGGAGCGGGCCTCCGTCCCGATCATCGTCGGGCTCCCGTTTGAGGACGTGGCCGGATTTGCCAAGGAGATCGCCTGGCTCTCGGCCACCGGCATAACCCTCGGCTGCGACGATGCCGGGACCCGTTCTGCCCCCAGGCGGGGGTTCGCCGCGGTCAGATGGCCAGCTTCCTCACCCGCGCCCTCGACCTCCCCACCGGGCCCGACGCCTTCGGTGACGACGAGGGCTCCACCCACGAGGACGCCATCAACGCCCTCGCCGCCACCGGCATCACCCAGGGGTGCACGACCACCAGCTTCTGCCCAGAGGAGGAAGTGACGAGGGGTCAGATGGCCAGCTTCCTCACCCGCGCCCTCGACCTCCCCACCGGGCCCGACGCCTTCGGTGACGACGAGGGCTCGACCCACGAGGACGCCATCAACGCCCTCGCCGCCACCGGCATCACCCAGGGATGCACCACCACCAGCTTCTGCCCAGAGGAGGAAGTGACGAGGGGTCAGATGGCGGCGTTTCTCTACCGGGCACTGAGTTCTGAGTAATGGGTGATGGGTTGTGGGTTGAAAGACAGGCGCGGTCAGGTACGTCGACCCTCGCCAGCCAATGGGTTTTGGAAACTCAGAACTCAAGACCCAGAACCCAGAACCAGCCTCAGTCCGCTCCCGCGATGTCGAGCGCCAAGCCGGGCCATGACATTTCGGCCTGGTCGAGGAAGTAGTCGTCATCGGCGTCCCAGGTGTGGCCGGAGCCGCGGCGCTCCAGCACGTAACCGAAGCCATGGGTGCGGTAGACCCGGCCCCCGGCGCGGTGCACGTCCTCGATCAGCGCCCGGTCGACCGAGCGGGCAGCGGCTGCCACCCGCCGATCCGGTCGAGCTGGTGGCGCCCGATGAGCAGAGCCCCACCGCCGATGGTGGTGGTCCAGGTGTCGGCGCCGCCGATGAAGCGACGGATGGTCGTCTCCGAGCCGGCGAGGTGGACGAACTCGCTCCCCTTCCCCACCAGGGCGGCACCGGATACCTCCCTCGCCAGCACGAGGTCCCAGATGTGATCCGGCCCGTACCAATCGTCGTCGTCGACCTTGCTGAGCAGCTCACCGCTCGACGCCTCAACCGCCATCTGCAGCACCTCGCCCAAGGCCAGCGAGGCGTCGGCCTCTATCACCTTGATGTCTCCAGGGAGATCTGGCGCCCGTGCCGCTGCAGGCCCGTGGAGCCCGACCACCACCTCGAGCTCGGGGTAGCTCTGGCGCTCGAGCTGGCCGATGGCGTGCTCTATCTGCTCGGGTCGGTTGGTCGCCAGCAGCACCGAGACCGAAGGCGCCGATGCCGATCCACCACCAGCGGAGATGAGATGACGGAACCGCGCCGCCGACCCGTGCTCGATCAGTGCGGCGCGGCGCAGGTCGACCATCCACCGCTCCCGGGTGGTGGGGTGGTCCCATCCATCGGGGTCGGCCCTGGCCAGCACTTCCACCAGTCGATCCCCGACCAAGGATGCCAGCTCGGGGTCGAGCCCATCTACGCACCAGTGGAGCGGCCGCCGCAGCCATCCGGGCGAGGTGCACCGCCTGGGACCGGATCGAGTCGTGGAGCCCGGGGTGGTCGAAGACGACTTGTGCCGACCGCAGCGACTCCGCCCAGCCCACCGGATCCGCCGGAAGGTCGAAGACCGATGTACTCGATGCCGTTGCCCCGGCGAGTTCGACGGCTAGCCCGAGCCGGGTGGCTGCTTCCAGCGCAGAACTCAGGTCTGCGGGGCTCTCGGTGGCCACCATTCGTGCCACCGGCCGCCAGGTGATGCCGGCCAGTCGCCTCCCGAACTCCACAGGGTCGACCGCGGGGAGCGTGTCCCGCGGGAGAGCGATCCGCCCCCTGCCCTCGGGGTCGGGAATACCTGAGAACACCACGGCACCGCCGGCGGACGCCACCCTCGACAACTCCTCCGGCGCGAGGGCGGCGTCGGGGCCGACCACCAACAGATCAGGGACCGGGTCCTCCACCAGGCCACCGGACACCGAGACCGCACCCGGGAGGGACAGCGGCGCCCCGGCCACGGCCACCCGCGGCTCCGGCGGCGTGGTCTCGAGCGGCTTCTCGTTCCAGCGCTGGGCAGCCCTCCAGGCGTCGGCCCGGCGCCGGGCCGCGGTCCATGCCCAGCGCCCGGCGGCGGCGGCGTCGTGGGGGGAGCGGATCCGGCTGGCGCGGCGGAGGACCTTCTCCACCGGGGAGGTGCCCGGCAACTCTCGCCGAGCGTCTTTCTTCGGTGGCGGAGCCGACACTCCGACGAGTCGCGCCGGCACCCGCGTCCGGTCCTCCACAGTCAGCCACGGATGTGGCGACCCGCGGCGCTCCTCTCTCCGCAATGCTGCGGTGGTGGCGGCCACCAGGGTGGCGTTGCCCACGCGGGACTTCGACCGCGCCCCGGCCCCGGAGCCGATCGAGCAACCGATCGAGCGCTCCCCGGGCGAGGCGCGCCCCGGCGGGGAGCATGACCCGGACCGGGGCGAAGGGCACCCGCTCCATGTCGTCGGGCCGGTCACTGATCAGCACCCGGGGATCTCCCTCGAACCGGCGTCGCAGCCACACAGCGTCGGGGTGGGTGTCGGGCACGATGAGCGATACCACCAGGTCGTGGAGCCGCGATCCCACCGCCGACTCGACCGATCCGGCCACATCCCCGGCCGCGGCCCCGGAGCCGTCGACCCTGACCACCACCATGGGTACCCGGTAGGAACGTCCCGCCACCCGAGGGCGAAAGCTGGGCTCGGCGATGAGGTGGGCGAGGAGCGATCGCTGCTCCTCGAGAGCTCGGGCCTCGCCAGGATCGGGCAGCGTCCCGAGGCCTTGGTGCCATGCCGCCGCCGCCCGCTCGGGGACGAGCAGCGCCCCCCAGGTGAACGCCCGGTAACCGAGTTCGGTGTCCTCGGCGCCCCACCGGTCGAAGCCGGTATCGAACCCCCCGAGCTCGATGATGGTGTCCCGCCTCATCCCGAGGTTCCCGCCGGTCACCACCCGGAAGAGGTCGGTCTCGGGTCGTGTGAGCTCGCTGGTCCGCTCCATATGGAACTCGATCCACTCTGGCCGCTGCTGGTGCCGTCCGGCGAAGAGCGGGGCCAGCAATCCGGACTCCGCCGCAATCCCCACATCGGCGGCGGTCAGCCCCGACACCTCGACGTGCCGCCTGAACCCGAGGGTGAGGGCGTCTCCTACAAGGTGGTGCCAGCGGGCATGTGCCTCGGCCCACTGCGGTTCGGGAATCATGTCGCTGTCGAGGAAGATCACGATGTCCCCCGAGGCGAGCTCGGCGCCAAGGTTCCGGGCCCGGGCGATGCCGAACCCGCTGCGTTCCTGACGAGCCATCTCGACGCGGACCCGGTGGGTGGCCGGCGGCCTCAGCGGTGGATCAGACCCGTCGTCGACCACCACCACCGAGAGCAGCTCGCCCGGGTAGGTCTGGCGATCGAGAGCCGCCACGGTGATCGCCAGTTTCTCCGCGCCCTGATAGCACGGGATGACCACGGTGACGGTTCGGTGCGGCGCCCACCCTCCGAGCGGGGGGACGGCGAGATCGATCCAACGATTCCCCCGTACCGCAGTGGGAGGTGGCGGCTCCATGCGGGCCGAGGTTAGGACCCGGGCTCCCCCTCCCGGTGGGGAGGCGGCTGGGGGAAGGGTGATTCCCGGCGACCGCCTGAGTCACCCCCTCCGCTCGCTCCGCTCGCGCCTCCCCCTCACCGGGGGAGGCAGGAGACGCGGCGCCCCCCTCACCGGGGGAGGCAAGAGCTTCAGTTCCCGACGAACCGGTATACCGAGCTTCCCGAGAGGAGGTAGACCCGCCCCTGGGAATCTTGGCCGAAGGAGTAGATGGGGGAACTGCTCCCTATCTGGTCGGTCCACTCCCGATGACCCAGCGCCCGGCCCTTCCAGTGACGGAATGACCACACACGGCCCCCGAGGTCGGCGTAGAGGTAGACCCCCTCGAGGTGGTCGATCCCTCCACGGACGACGTAACCGCCTATGACGGACACACCGACACCGTGGTCGTACTCGACCACTGGAAGGACCCGGCCGGACGTGGCGCATCCCGAGGATGGCTCATAACAGTGCGAGCCCTCCATGTCGTTCCACCCGTAGTTGAGGCCGGCTGCTCCCGAGGAGACGACGTCAACCTCCTCCCAGGCGCCCTGCCCGACGTCGCCGATGTAGAGCAGCCGCTCTTCGAAGTCGAAAGACCAGCGCCACGGGTTGCGCAGACCGTAGGACCAGACCTCCTCAGCCCCACCCTGACCGTCGGCGAACGGGTTGTCGTCCGGGATCCCATAACGGGTGCCACTGTCAACATCGATGCGGAGCATCGAGCCCAGCAAGGTGTTCGTGTTCTGGCCGTGCTCGAGCGGGTCGCCCCCAGACCCGCCATCCCCCAACCCCCAGTAGAGATAGCCGTCGGGACCGAAGGCGAGCCCGCCACCGTTGTGGTTGGAGTAGGGCTGGTCGACCTCGAGAAGCAATCGCCCACTGTCGGCGTCGGCCACGTTGGGGTCCGAGGAGACCTGGAACTCGTAGAGGACCGAGTCGCCCGAGTTGTCGGTGTAGTCGACGTAGAACAGCCCGTTGTCGGCGTAGTCGGGGTGGAAGGCGAGACCGAGCAACCCCTGTTCTCCACCGCTCAGCACGGGGCCGGACAGGTCGAGGAAGGGATCGGCCAACACCTGGTTGCCGTCGATGATCCTGATGGCGCCACCCTGCTCCATGACGAACAGCCGGTCGTCGTCGGGGGGCGAAGTCAGCAGCAGAGGGCCGGCGAAGCTGCCGGGCAGCTTCTGCAAGGACAGGTGGAACTCCGGCGGGTTGATCTCGGGCCACTCCCTGGCCCGGGCGACGAAGGACGCCATCTGGTCACGCCGCACCGGGTCCTTGGGGCAGAACAGATCGCCGCTCTGGTCGCACCCTTCGGTGACATCAGCCCGCGCCAGGGCGTTGATGTTGCCCTCGTGCACGCCCGACACGTCATCGAACAGGTCGCCGGCCACGGGGTCAAGGTCGAGCGCCCGGGCGAGGAAGCTCGCCATCTGCTCGCGGGTCACGGGGAGCCGCGGGCCGTACGTGCCGTCGTCGAAACCCTCGGTGATTCCGGCCGCTGCCAGCCGGTTGATGTTGTCCTCGTGGACGTGCCCTCGTCGTCGGGGAAGAAGTCACTCGATACCTCGGGCAGGTCGAAGGCGCGGGCCAGGAAGGAGGCCATCTGGTCGCGGGTGACCGAGTCGGCGACGCAGTAGACGGTCCCGTCAGGGTCACAACCCAGGGTCACGCCGCGGGAGGCGATGGCCTCGATGGCGCCCTCGTGGACGTTGCCGTCGTCGTCGTAGAAGGTGCCTCCGGGTGGGACCTCCTGGGCGGTGGCGGGTCCAGCCATTGCCGCCACCAAAGCCATCACCGACAGGCTGAGCACGAGACGTCGCATGCGACTCCTACCTTTTCTCGTCACCTACGGCCGAGCCGACATCTTGGTTCGGATCGCCGGGTTGTGCCAAGCGTCTCAGGGCGCGGTGGCTGCCAAGGCCCGCGCCGGTACCAGGGCGTAATCGCCGCGAGCCCCCAAAAACGCTCCACCGGGCGGGTCGAGGTCCCAGTCATCGCGCCGGATGAGCACCGGTGTCCCCGGGTCGAGCCATCCGACGTTGCCCGGTGTTATCACGAACACGGGGACCCCCCACCACCAAGACGCCCAACGGGGCAGGGCGATCTCGGCACCGACCGCCACCGATTCGAGCCCAGGAGGGGGCGTCACCTGTTGCAGGAGGGCGCCCGCCTCGGCCGGGGATTCGAAGTACCGCTCCGGGTAACTCCCGCCGGCCACGCCCACCAAGGCGGTGACCACGGCGATGGCGGCCGTCGCGGCCAGAGCCCTGATCGACCGGTCACTCAGCTTGGCGGCGACGAGGTCGGCCAGGGCGGCGGTGCCGAGGGCTGCGGGGAGAAGCCACATCAGGTTCCAGAAATCGTGGATGAATGCGGCATCGGTGGGCACCAGCGTCCAGAGGACGGCCAGCGATGCGGTGATGACCACCGGGGCGCGAGTGCGGCGATCGCGTACACCGGCGTACAGCGCCGGTACCAAGAGCAGCAGCCACCACCAGGTGAACAACTCCGTGGCGAACCACCACTGCCGCTCGGCGAAGCTTGCCGGGTTCAGCGATGCGACCCGCTCACTTGCCTGGGCAACGAGGTCGCCGCCGGCACCGGACCCGAAGAGCCACAGACCAAGGAGGGCGGCGCCAGCGAGCCAGCCCGTCATCACCCAACGGCTGACACGGTCGAATCCGCGCCGTCGCCACAGCCAGATCCAGAACAGCGCCCCGCCAAGGGCGCCCGGCCAGGAGAGCAGTACCGTCAGACCAGCGAAGACCGCGGCGACAGCTACCGCGTTACGACCAGGTCGCTCGGTACTGCGCAGATGGACGACAACGGCGGCGAATCCGGCCAGCACGGAGAATCCAGCGCCGAGACGGCCGTAGACCCAGAACATCGGGGTCACCGCCATGGCGCCGACCGCCAGCAGGGTCGGCACCCAACCGAACCGGAGCGCCCGGAGCAGCAACGCCACCGCCACCACCGTGGCCAGCCCGGCCAGATAGCCGGGCACCCTGAGGTGCCATGGCTGGTCGCCACCGAGGATCCCGGCGGCGACAACGTGGAGGAGGTTGACCAGCGGTGGATGGTGGGCGTAGATGCCGTTGGCGTCGTACGGCTGGAGCATGGTTCCCCACCCCGAGCCGACGAGCCCCAGCCGCCACACGTTGGCCGCCTGCATCCCGAGTCGGGCCAGGATCCGGCCCTCGTGGGAGTCTCCCAAGCGGCAGCCCGATCTGTGGGAGCCAGGAGATAAGCAAGGCGCACGTCATGGCGATGAGCAAACACGGTCCGACGACAGGAAGCCTCCCCCGGTGAGGGGGAGGCGCGAGCGGAGCGAGCGGAGGGGGTGACTTGGGGCGAGCGGCGCTCATCACCCTCCCCCCAACCCCCTCCCTCACCGGGAGGGGGAGCCGAACCCGCCCTCCCTCACCGGGGGAGGCGGGTAACGAGAGAGGGCCGCGCACCACCTACGACCCCGTCACCCGCCGGAGCTCGGCGGCGGTGATCAGGGCGTAGCGGTCGCCTACTGCGATGGCTGCCTCGAGTGCCTCCTCGGCGGGGAACCCAGGGGGCAGACGGTCGAGGCGGAGCATGACCAAGGTCCGTGCCGGCGCCCCCTCCAGCCTGGCGGCGGTGGCCTCGCGTACCGGACGGTCCCAATACCACGAGACCCACCGAGGGCCGGCCAGTCCGAGGTGGAGCGCACGTCCCGGGCGGGAGGGCGGGTGCTCGACGAGCAAGGCCCCCGCTTCGGCGCCGGCCCCCACCTCGCGCCGCAACGTAGGGCCGCGCACCGTGGCCACCAGGGCCAGCACGAGACCCAGACCGAGCGCCATGGCCAGGCCAGCCGCCCAGCGTGACGGGACCCGGGTGAGCACCGCGTCAACCAGAGCGGCGATCCCGACCGTGATCGGGAGGAGCCAGTTGAGGTTCCAGAAGTTGTGCGTCATGGCACCCTCCTGGGGGGCGAAGGTCCAGACCGCGGCGACCAAGGCGGTGACGGCCACAACCGCCCGGGTGCGGCGGTCGATGAGACCGGCGGTCAGAGCGGGGATCACCAGGACCAGAAACCACACCGGGAGCAACTGGAGGGCGTGCTCGCCCTGGCTGGCGAGGAACTCGCCGAAGGTGAACCGACCTCCCGCCCGAGTGGCGGCGTGACTGGTGAGTTCGCCCAGATCGGTGGCGCCGAGGATCCAGGCGGCGGTGATCGCGGCCCCGGCGAGCCCCGCGCCGGCGAGGGCGATCGAGACCCGGTCGAGCCGGCGTGCCCAGACGAGCCATACCCAGAACAGGGCGGCGGTGGCAGCGGCGACCCAGGACAGCATCACGGTGGCAGCGGTGACCAGGGCGCCGAGCACGATCATCCACACCGACGGCGCCGGGGTGCGCCGCAGGTAGACCACCAGAGCGGCGAGACCGGCGATCAGGGCGAAACCGCCGCCCACCCGGCCGTACATCCAGAACATCGGCGTCACCGCCAGGGCCCCGGTGGCCAGCAGCGTGGCAGACCACCCGACTCGGAGAGTCCGCAACAAAACGGGGATCAGCACCAGCGTGGCCAGCCCGTTCAGGTAGCCGAAGAGCCGGATCTGCCACTCGTCCTGACCCAGCGCCCCGGCCACCGCGATCTGGGCGACGTTGGTGAGCGGCGGGTGGTGGGCGTAGTTTCCGCCGAAGTGGAAGGGGATCATCGAGCTCCCCCAAGCGGACTCCACCGGCCCCATCTCCCAGAAGTTCCGGGCCTGGATCGCCAGCCGGCCAGGATCCGCCCCTCGTTGGAGTCACCTAGCGGCAGATCGGCGGCGGGGAGCCAGGTGAGAAGCGCCACCAGCGCGATCAGCCCCACCACGACCCATCCCCACCAGTCGGGGAGGCGGCCTCGATGCGGGGCGGAAGCATGCCGTGTGGGGGCAAGGGCGGTGGACACGGTGATGGCGAGGGTAACCGAGGCAGGTTGCCGCCCTTCGCCTTGTAAGTGACGGCGCGGGTCCTCGCTATACCCTCCGCCGGATGCGAATCGCCGTCGCCGGGTGGATCGGGTCGACCAACCTCGGCGACGAGCTGATCTTTTCGGCGTTGAGCCGCAAGCTCGTCGCGCACGGCGCAGATGTAGTGGGGATCTCGATCGATCCCGGGTCGACCAAGCGCCAGCACCCGGTGGACGCCATCCACCCCGCCCAGATGGCACTGGCGCCGCTCGATGGGCTGGTGTTCGGGGGCGGCGAGGTGCTCCAGGACGAGACCAGCATTTGGAACCTCCCCTACCACCTGACCCGGGTTTGGTCGGGCCGGCTCCGTCGGCTCCCCACCGCCGTCGTCGGGGTGGGGGCAGTCGCCCTCCGCTCTCGTGCCGGAGGGGTCATGGTGCGCCGCTCGCTCTCGGCGGCGCTGGCGGTAACCGTCCGCGACCGGCCGTCGCTGACCATGCTGCGGCGGTTCGGCCTCGACCCTGTACTCGCCGCAGACCCGGTGCTCGCCCTGCGGGTCGAGCCGGTGGCTCCCGACCGATTGGTCGTATCCCTCCGCCGGTCGGTGCCCCACCCAGAGGACCGGCTTGGCAGGTTGCTACCCGCGGGCCGCAGTAAAGGCGCTGATCCCGGCGCCGATTGGGTGCCGGCAATGGCCGCCGCCCTGGACCGGACCGCCGCAGCCACCGGACTGGTCCCACGGTTCGTCGCCATGCAGCGGGGCCGTGACGACCTTCTACACGAGCAAGTGGCGGCCACGATGTCCACCCCGAGCGAACAGACGGCACCCGACCTTGCCGGTGTGATGGGCGAGATCGCCCGAGGCGTAGTGGTGGTGGCGATGCGCTACCACGGCGGGGTCGCCGCCCTGGCCGCAGCGCGGCCCTCGGTGCTGATCGGGTACTCGCCCAAGGTTGCGGCGCTGGCTGCCGAGGCGGCGCCGGCCACCTCGCTGCTCCCCAACGACCCGGCCGCCTTCGGGCTGCTCGCCGGGGCGGTGGAGGCCGCCGGGGGACGCGCCGACCGGGTGGCTCCAGTATTGGAACGGCTGCGGGAGCGGGAGAAAGCCAACGACTGGGCGTTGGAGCGCTTGCTCGAAGACGCGGCGCGATGAGCCAGCGGACGATCAGGGCGCTGCGGGTCGGCTACCTGGTGCTACTGGTGGTCGCCGCCACCTGGCTGGTGGTCTCGCGCTGGGATCAGGTGGTCGCCCTGCTCGACAGCGCCCGGCCTTGGTACCTGGTGGCCGCACTGGCGCTCTCCTTCGGACAACTGGCGCTCAACGCCGCCTTCTGGTCGACCGGATTGAGGGCGATGGGAGCGCCCACCCCCTGGCCGCTGGTGCTCGAGGTCTCCGCCAGGTCCCTGCTTGGCCCGCTGGGTCCCGGGGAGCCTGTGGTACGCCGCCGGCCGGGCCGCCCTGCTGGCAAGGCGCGGGGTCACCGTGGCCGCCGTTACCTCGGTGGCCGGGCTGGAGATGGCGCTCAGCCTGGTGGTGGTTTTCGTCATGGGCACCGGGCTGCTCGCCGTAGGGGGGCGGTTGCCGGGCGCGACCTGGTGGCTCGCCCCGGCGCTGGCACTGGTGGCGGCGGTGCTGCTCAGGCCGCTGGTGAACCGAGTGCTCGGCTGGATCGGCCGAAGGCGACAGGTCGAGCCGGCGAGGCTGCCGCTCGGCGGCTATGCGGGGTTGCTGGCTTGGACCGTGGTCTTCTGGACCTGGTCGTCGCTCACCTTCCTGGCCTACCTGGGCGCCTTCCCCGACCTCGACCCGGGCCCGCTTCCCGTGGTGGCCGGCGCCTACATGGTGGCCTGGGGTGTCGGTTTCCTGGCACCGATCGCCCCCCAGGGCCTAGGTGTCTTCGAGGTGACCCTGGCGGCGCTGCTCCAGGTGCCAGATCTCGCCGCCGGGTCGCTGGTGGTCGCCGGGTTCCGGCTGGTCACCCTGGCCCGGGACCTGATCGCCACCGGCATCGCCGAGACCACCGCCACCCGGCGCCGCTAAACCGTACGGCCGCCCGAAGCGTCGATGAGGACTGAGAAGATCTGCTCAGAGGGACTCACCACGGGATCCTGTAGCGGTCGTCGATACTGACCCGGGTCGGCCAGGAACCGGTCCACGACCTCGGGGCGATAACGGCTGAGAACCACGTTGGCACCGATCCCATCCGGGCGTTCGGTGCTCCCCCGCCAGAGCAAGGTGGGAACTCCGAGCAGGGCGCACTCCTCCTGGATGCTGCCCCCGTCGGTGACCACCAGCCGGGCGGCGGACAGCATCCGGGTGAAGACGCCATGGGGTTGCAGCGGCATCAGTTCGACCCCAGCAGCCGCCAGTCGGTGCTGATCACCGCGTCGTGCGAGGGCGGCGATGGTGGGCTCGTGGAGGACAAAAGCCACCGGACCGGCCGCCGAGATCCTCTCGACGAGACCCACCATCCCGGCGACCCGGCGGCGACGGTGGAGGTTCTCCACCCGGTGCATGGTGACCACCGCCGGACCGCTCCCCGGCGGCGGCGCATCACCCAGGTCACGCCGCAGCGTCTCCAGCGAGGTGTTTCCGGCAAGCCGGATCACACGGCCCCGCAGCCCCATCCGCTCCAGGTTGGCTGCCGCAGTGGCGTCGGGGGCGAAGAGGAGATCGCTCCACCGCATGACCAGCACCCGGATCAGCTCTTCGGGAAAGGGATGGAGCAGATGGCCGGAGCGAAGTCCCGCTTCGAGGTGGGCCACGGGGAGCCCGGCGCGGCGCGCCATCAGCGCCGACAGCAGCGTCGAGGGGGTGTCACCGTGGACGACGGCCAACCCCGGAGCATCGGCGAAGACCTCGGCGCGGAGGCGCCGTTTCGAGAAGATCCGGGCGGCCAACCCGGACGACCAGACGACCGCCTCCGGGATCGAGGTGACGTCCCGGTCGCCTCCGAGTAGGACGTCGGGGCTGCGTATCCCGAGCTCGGAGCGCAGTCCGACGCTGAGCCGGGCGTGCTGCCCGACGTCGATCAGCCGGTAGGGCACTGCTTGTTGGTCGAACCGCCACAACAGGGGGGCGGTCTTGAGGTATTGCGCCTTGGTCCCGAGGAGGACGTGGATCATGCCTGCCGGGCGCGGCGGGCCCGACCGGCCACCTCGTTGAGTGTGCCGCTCGACATTGCAACCGGGCTTTCGGTCGGCTCCCAGAACGGGTAGGGGATTCTGGGTGTCCGGGGCGGGTCGGCGAGCAGCCGGTCGATGCCCTCCGCCCAGGTCACCGCGTGGCCCCCGAGCCGGCGTGCCAACCTGTGGCTCAGATCCTGGTATTGGGAGGCCAGCGCCATCGCCACATCGGTGGGCATGGTCTCCGGGGAGCGGGTGAACACCCGGGTCCGGATCGGGTCGGGCATCGCCCCGGGGTCGACGCCGAGGAAACGCAGCATCGCTTGCAAGAAGGCGTCGGGGTGATAGTGGACGTCGTCGAGGAACCCGACGAAGAGGCGGTGACGCGGGTAGTGCGCCCTCCAGCGCCGAATGATCCCCAGATACTCGGTCCGGCGCCGAGACTCGGGTGTCTCGACATGCCCCAGCGCCGCCTCGACCGAAGTCCGCCGCTTCTGCTTGCGCTCTTTGAGCACCGCCTGCGACCAGGCACGCTCCACGGGGTGACGAATCATCAGTATGAGACGGGCATCGGGGAGCATCGCCTTGACGTGTCCGACCTCTTGGTCGTCGAGCCGGGAGTAGCCGGGGGTGATGTCTCCGCTGAGCCGGCTCCCCGCTGGAGCGAAGAGGCTGCGGTACCAGGCGTCACCGCTCCCGCCAAAGCAATACCGCAGGTACCAGGCGAGCTCGGCGGTTCCCGGCGCCGCCAGGGACTCGCCCACCGCCCGGCGGAAGGTGCGGCGGAGATGGAGGCTCGCCTGGCTCCGGCCGACGAGCCGCTCGGAGAGCGGGCGCTCCCGGCTCGCCAGCACGTCGAAGTAGTGGATCTCCTTGGCCGGTGGGAGCCAGATGTCGGGATGGAGCCGTAGGTTGGCCCAGAGCCAGGTGGTACCGCACTTCTGCGCTCCGATACCGAGGAATTGCGGCGGAGGGCTTTTCGAGCGGCGCTCATCACCTGCGGCGCTCATGCCATCTCCAAGTCGATTAGACCCGCGACCACGCCGGGGAGCGAGTCCTTCCAGTGGGGCATGGCGGCGATCCCGATTTCGGGTCGGCGCTCCGAACCGAGCACCGAGTACGCCGGCCGCCTGGCCGGTGTCGGGTACTCGGCGGTGGTCGTCGGGGTGATCACGACCGGGATCGAGCCCGGCCAGCCGCACTGCCTCCCGGGCGAACTCGAACCAGGTGGTCTCGCCTCGGTTGGTGAGATGAAGAAGCCCGCTCGCCCCGGCATCGAGCGCCTCCAGTGTGGCCACGGCCAGGTCGGAGGCGACCGTGGGACAACCCCGCTGGTCGTCGACCACCCCGAGCTCGCGCTCCCGGGCGTTGCGGACGATGGTGGCTACGAAGTTGCGGTGCGTGCCAGAAACCACCCACGAGGTGCGGATCACCAGGACTCCCAGATGAGCCAGTGCCAGCAGCTCCCCGGCCAGCTTGGAGCGCCCGTACGCATTGACCGGGTCCGTCGGATCGCTCTCCAAGTACGGCTTCTCGCCGTCTCCGGGGAACACATAGTCGGTGGAGAAGGTGACCAGCCGGGCACCCCGGCTCGCCGCCCAGGTCGCCAGCTCACCCACCGCCACCCCGTTGACCGTGGTCGCCAGGTCCTCTTCGTCCTCGGCGCGGTCGACCGCGGTGTAGGCGGCGCAGTTGATGATCGTGTCCGGCGCCAGCCGATCGAGCACCTCGCTCACCCGGCCGGGATGGCTCAGGTCGAGTTGCTCCCGACGCAGCAAGACGGAGTCGGGCAGCAGCGACGCGAGAGCGGTGCCAACCTGGCCCCCGGCGCCGGTGACGACGATCACTCGCCGAAGATCTCGGACTTCTCGCCCAGCGTCATCTCCACGAACCCCGAGGGAGCCGTCCCATGAAGATGGCTGTCCCTCCCCAGCAGCGAGTTGCGTACCCGCCATGCGTGGACCTCGGCGCCTTCCATGATGATCGAGTCCTCCACCGCGGCGTCCGAGAGCCGGCAACCGGCGCCGATGGCGGTGTTGGGACCGACCGAGACCCTGGTCAGCTGGGCACCCCGGCCGATGACCGCTGGACCGGTGACCACGCAGTCGACGAGGCGGGCGCCTTCGGCTACCTGGATCGCCCCGCGGATGGTGCAGTCCACCAACTCGCCTCGCACATCTTCGGAGATGTTGGTGAGAAGCAGCTCGTTGGCGTGGAGCAGGTCGTCCTTCTTGCCGGTGTCCTTCCACCAACCGCGCACCACGCTGTGCCTGACGTCCTTGCCGTGCTCGACCAGCCACTGGATGGCGTCGGTGATCTCCAGCTCTCCCCGAGCCGATGGTCTTATCGAATCGACCGCCTCGGCGATGCTGCTGTCGAAGAGGTAGACCCCGACCAGCGCCAGGTTCGACGGGGGATCCTTCGGTTTCTCCACCAGCCGCACCACCCGCCCCCCGCCATCCACCTCGGCGACGCCGAAGGCCGTGGGGTCGGACACCGGGGTGAGCAGGATCTGGCAGTTGGGGCGGTCCCGCTCGAAGTCGGCCACGATCTTGGCGACGCCCGGCTTGAGCAGGTTGTCTCCCAGATACATCAGGACGTCGTCACCGCCCACCCAGGGCAAGGCTGTCTTCAGGGCGTGCGCCAGCCCCGCCGGACGGTCCTGGACGATGAACTCGACACTCTCCAGCCCGAACTGGGTGCCGTCGCCCACGGCGCCCCGGACCTCGTCACCGGTCTCGGGGGAGATGATGATGCCCACCTCCTTGACGCCGGCCGAGGCGATGTCCTCCAGCCCGTAGAAGAGGATGGGCTTGTTCCCCACCGGGACCAGTTGCTTCGCCATCGAGAAGGTGATCGGCCGCAGCCGGGTGCCGGCACCACCGGAGAGGACGACGCCTTTCATGGCGCCGCCTTCGGTTCTCCGTCCCCCCGAAGGGGGGAAGGGTCCCGCTGCGAAGCAGCGGGTAGGGGGGCTGGTAAGACCCAAACGCCGCGGTCACGAGTCCACCCGCAGCGGCTCCCACCAATCGCGGCGGGCGCGGTACCAGTCGACGGTCTCGGTGAGGCGCTCCCCCAGAGTGTGTGCCGGGGACCACCCGAGCGCTCGGATCTTGGCCGAGTCCACTGCGTAGCGCCGGTCGTGCCCGGGCCGGTCAACGACGTACTCGATCATCGACTCGTCGGAACCCATGATCTCGAGGATACGGCGGGTGAGTTCGAGATTGGTGATCTGGGCGTCGGCCCCGATGTTGTAGATCTCCCCCGGGGTGCCCTCCTCCACCAGCAAGCGGATTGCGGAGCAGTGGTCCTCGACGTGGAGCCAATCCCGCTCGTTGCCCCCGTCCCCGTAGAGCGGCACCTTCCTCCCAGCCAGCAGGTTGGTGACGAACAGCGGGATCACCTTCTCGGGGAACTGATACGGCCCGTAGTTGTTGGTGCAGCGGGTGATGATCGCCCCGTACCCGTAGGTGACCGCGTAGGAACGCACCAGCAGGTCGGCACCCGCCTTGGAGGCGGAGTAGGGCGACGATGGGTCGAGCACGTGCTCCTCGGTGGCGAAGCCGTGGGCGATGGAGCCATACACCTCGTCGGTCGAGACCTGGACGAAGGTGGGGACCTCCAGGCGGCGAGCGGCGTCGATGAGGACACCGGTCCCGGTGATGTTGGTGTCGAGGAACACCGCCGGACCCTCGATCGAGCGGTCGACATGGCTCTCGGCGGCGAAGTTGACCACGGCGTCGTGACCAGGGAGCACCTCATCGACCAGATCGGCGTCTCGGATGTCGCCGTGGACGAAATGATGACGCGGCGAAGCATCCAATTCGTCGACCGTGGTCTTGACCCCGGCGTAGGTCAGCAGGTCGAGGTTGGTCACCTCGGCGTCGCGATCGGCCCCGAGAACGTGGCGGATGAAGTTGGAGCCGATGAACCCGGCTCCTCCGGTGACCAGGTAACGGCGTGCCATCACATTCCTTCGATCAGGGGAAGAGGTCGGCCGAGGCCAGCAGGTGACCGGCGCGGTCCTTGGCCGACAGTATGGGCTGGCCGCCTTCAAGCGGCCAATCGATCCCGACATCGGGATCGTCCCAGGCAAGGGTGCGTTCGTGCTCGGGGGCGTAGTAGTCGGTGGTCTTGTAGAGCAGGTCGGCGCTCTCCGACAGCACCGACGAAGCCATGCCCGAACCCCTCGGGTACCCAAAGCTGGCGGTGGTTGGTCGCGGTGAGCTCCACACCCACCCAACGCCCGAAGGTCGGAGAGCTGCGCCGCAGGTCGACCGCCACGTCGAACACCCGTCCCGACACCACCCGGAGCAGCTTCCCCTGGGCCTGCTCGATCTGGTAGTGGATCCCGCGCAGCACCATCCGTGCCGAGCGGGAGTGGTTGTCCTGAACGAAGGACCGCTCCAGGCCAGTGGCCGCGGCGAAGGTGCGGGCGTTCCAGGTTTCCACGAAGAACCCGCGCTCGTCGCCTCTCACCTCGGGTTCGAGCACGAGCACTTCGGCGATCGGGGTTGGGGCGACGGACAACCCCGTCGACGTCACCCCGGAGCGGGTGGCCACGGGGTGCAGGATACGCGTCGCCGGCCCGCCCCAGCCGTCTTGTGTTCAGCGGGCCCCGGGCTACCCCGACCGAAGCGACCGTGCCTCCTACCATCTGGCGCCGTGACCAGCCACGATCCTTCGGGGCGCCCGCGTCCCGTGGGTCCGCTCGAGATGGTGCTCGAGGAGTTGTCTTCCGTGGTCCGCCAGGCCGACGAGGTGGCTGCGGCGGTGGCCAACGGGGATCCGGACGCGGCACGCGGCGCGCCGCCGCACTGAGCGACCGGGTACGCGACGTGAGGCGCAGCGTGGAATGGCTCGGTGTCCGGCTCGCCTCGGTGGACGACCTGAGACGCCGTCTCGACCAGACCTCGGACACGCTGCGTCGGCTCCAGGGACGCAAGTCGGTGCGCCTCGCCCTGCGGATGGCCGAGCTCACCAGGCCGGTCACCGCGGCACGGCGCCGGCTGGGCACCGGAAGGCCCCGAAGGCGGCGAGCACTCGACCCGGCGGCCGTGACCGCCGCCATCCTTGCCCACCGACCCGACAGCGGCCCGGAGAGTGGTCCCCTGGTATCGATGGTCGTCGCCACCCGCAACGGGCGGCCACACATCGAGCGCCTGCTCGACGGGCTGCGCAACCGGACCCACTACCGCTCCTTCGAGTTGGTGGTGGTGGACAACGCCTCGACCGACGGCACCCTCGAGTTGCTGGCCGAAACCCATCCCTTCCCGGTGAAAGTGGTGGCCAACACCAGCAACGCCAGCTTCTCCCGTTCCTACAACCAGGGCGTCGCCATGGCGACCGGGGAGTACGTCCTGCTGCTCAACAACGACGTCGACCCGATAAACCCAGGCTGGCTGGGAGCGATGGTCGACACCCTCGACGGGGACCCGAATCTTGGCGCCTGCGGCGCCCTGCTGGTCTATCCGGTCAGGCCGGGAAGGTCGTCGCTGGAACCCGACCTGGACCTCACGGTCCAGCACCGCGGGATCGTCTTCGGGTGGGAGGATCAGGCGCCCCGACCGGTGAACCTGGGGCGGGGTGAGGACCCCACGTCACCGGAGCTCACCGGGGTGGTCGAGCACCCTGCGGCCACTGCAGCCTGCCTCCTGGTTCGCCGCACCACGATGGAGGAGATAGGGGGGCTGGCCGAGGAATACCTCTACGGATGGGAGGACGTTGACCTCTGCCTCACGCTTCGTGGCCGGGGGCTTGGCATCGCGGTCAACCGGGATGCGGCGCTCTTCCACCACGAGTTCGGCACCCAGGACACGCTGGGCAACGAGGTGCGCCGGCTCAACTACCTGTGGAACCGCCGTCAGTTCGCCCAGCGCTGGTCGCCCCGGCTCTCGCGCACCCTCCGGCTCGATCGGCTGTGCGGCGATGGATTCTGGACCGGTGGATCGGGACAGCGGGTGGCAATCACCCTGAGCAACGAGGACCCGGCGGCCGGGTTCGGGGACTGGTACACCGCCCACGAGTTGGGGAACGCCCTGGGGCTGGTCGAATGGAGCGTCGACTACGCCCCTCGGGCGCGAGATCGCTGGTACCAGCTCCCCGACGACCTGGCGCTGTTCATCGCCCTGCTCCCGCAATTCGACCTGGAGCGCGCCCCGCAGGGCGCCATCCGTGTCGCCTGGATCAGGAACTGGGTCGAGCGGTGGCTCGACAACGAGTCATTCGAGCGTTACGACCTGGCGGTGTGCGCCACCGCCGACTTCGCCCGCCAGGTCGAGGCGCGCAGCGGTGTCGCCACCATGGTCCTCCCCCTCGCCACCAACCCCGACCGGTTCCGCCGGGTGCCCGTCGACCCCGAGCTCTCCGCCGACTACGCCTTCACCGGGAACCATTGGAAGGTGGCTCGCCCGCTGTTGGAGCGAATCGATGTCCGGTCCGGAGAGGACTTCCGCATCTACGGGAAAGGCTGGGAGGAAGTGCCCGTGGTGCGGGGGTTCGCCCGGGGACCGCTCCCCTACCACCGTCTTCCGGACCTATACAGCTCGACCCCGGTGATCCTCGACGATACGGCCGCTGCCAATGTCCCGGCACTCAATTCGCGGGTATTCGACGCGCTGGCCACCGGTGCCCTGGTGATCACCGACAACCGCGGCGGCTCCGAGGAGTTCTTCGAGGAGAAGCTGCCGGTTGCCACCACGGCCGAAGAGCTGCGCGCCGCTTTGGACCACTACCTGGCCGATGACGACGCCCGCACCGAGCTGGTGGCCGAGCTTCGCCCCAGGGTGCTTGCCGAGCACACCTATCAGCGCCGGGCCGAGCAGCTCGCTGCCGCCGCCGAGGATCTCGCCTCGCGGCCCAGGGTGGTGCTCCGCATCGGGCCGCCAAGCCACGCCATCGCCCCCCAGTGGGGTGACACCCCGTTCGCTCGGGCGTTCGCCCGATCGCTCCAGCGGCACGGGTTCAGCACCGACATCACCATCCTCCCCGAATGGGACGACCCCGCCCGCCAGGACGCCGACGTGGTGGTCCATCTGCGCGGGCTCATCCCCTACTCCCCGCAGCCCGCCCACGTCAACGTGCTCTGGATCATCAGTCACCCCGACGAGGTGTCGCCGGTCGAGTGCGAGCGCTTCGACCTGGTCCTGGTGGCCTCCGAGCCCTTCGCCGCCATGCTGCGCGACAAGGTCGATGTCCCGGTCGAGGTGCTTCTTCAAGCGACCGACCCGGCGCTGTTCCGACCAATGCCGGACCCGGCGCTGGCCTCGGAATTGCTGTTCGTCGGCAACTCACGCCGTCAACTTCGCAAGGCGGTGGCGTGGGCGCTGGAGCGTGACCTGCCCCTCACCCTCCTCGGCGCCGAGTGGGAGGACCTCGTGGGTGCGGAGCGGGTCAGCGGCTCACACGTTCCCAACCATCTCCTTTCCGCCTACTACGCCTCGGCCTCGATCGTGCTCAATGACCACTGGCCCGACATGGCCACCCAAGGGTTCGTCTCCAACCGGATCTTCGATGCGCTCGCCACCGGCGCCCTGGTCATCTCCGACCCGGTGGAGGGATTGGAGGACCTGCTCGGTGATGCCGTGCCCACCTTCTCCGACGCCGACGAACTGGAGCGCCTGGTGCGCCACTTCCTGGCCGATCCCGAGGAGCGTCGCCGCATCGCCCTCCGGGGGATGGAATTGGTCCGCAACCTGCACACCTTCGACCACCGCGCCGCCCGGTTCACCGAACTTGTCACCCCACTCCTCGCCGGCCGGAAACTGGTGGTGTAACCCAGCGCTCAGCCACCCTCATCGCCCGCACCTCTCACCCCCTCCGCTCGCTCCGCTCGCGACGGCTATTCACCGCCTCCGCTATTGCGGCCAAGACTCCATCGAGGTGCTCGTAGACGTCGGTGTTGGAGAACCGGAGAACGGTCAGGCCGATCGATTCGAGGATCCGATCCCTGATCGCATCGGAGACGGGGTCGACGTGGGTCTCGCCGTCGACTCGACCACGATCCCTACCCCCAGCGCGACAAAGTCGACGATGTAACGGCCGATCGGCTCCTGGCGGCGGAACCGAACACCAATCTGTCCCCGTCGAAGGCTTCCCCAAAGCAGCGCTTCGGCTCCAGTCGCCTCGCGTCTCATCCCGCGATCACGATCGAGGGTCAACCATCCGTCGACTCTGTGTCGCATGGCTTGGCAGA
The DNA here is from genome assembly GCA_963780745.1 of uncultured Actinomycetes bacterium. Lineage (GTDB taxonomy): Bacteria > Actinomycetota > Acidimicrobiia > Spongiisociales > DATADW01 > DATADW01. The sequence goes on from CAWACT010000008.1 coordinate 89,207, forward strand.
TACCACGTTGTCTCGCCCGGTGGAACCCCTCAGGCCCCGAGTCGGTCGATGTGGTTGAGGGCCTTGGTGTAGGGGTGTTGCCACGGCCAGTTTTGGGGGAGGTGGAGGATGCGGATTCGGCTGGTGGTGGTGATGCGTCCCGGGCTGGTGAAGTAGCGGTAGCGGAGAGTTTTGGTGGTGATGGGTTGGGGGGTGATGAGTCGTCCGGTGAGACGGGCGAGGTTGTGGGCGAGGGTGTTGAGCTGCAGCCAGGCTGCGTTGGCGTGGTAGCGGCTGGAGGGCATGTGGTTGAGCGCCATCCCGGTCTTGAGGTCTCGGATGACGTTCTCGATCACGGCGTGGCGACGGTGGCGTCGGGCGAGGACGGCGGGGTCGCCGGGTTGGTCGGTGACGAAGGCGTGGTAGTCGACCAGGTCGAGCAAGCGGGGTTGGCTTTGTCCGGTGTCGGCGGGGGTGGTGCTGCGTCGCACCACCAGCCGGCAAGTGGTGGGGGTTCGGTTGCTGCCGCGGCGGCCTTTGATGGTGAAGGGAACCGCGGCGAGGTCTTCGCGCCGGGTGGGGGTGTGCACTGTGGGGTGCCATTCCTAGGGGGGGAGGTCGCTGATCAGTTTCCTGATGGGGGGGAACTGTCGCACCGTGATCGAGTAGCCGACTCGGTGACGGCGGCAGACGTAGACGATCTCGACGGTGTAGAAGCCGGAATCGGCTCGTAACACCACGGTTTGGTCTGCGCCGATGACAACCCGCAGTTGCCCCAACGTGGTGTCCAAGAAGCCGGCGGTGTTGTTGGCGTCAGCTGTGTTACCGCGGCGGAGCTCCGCCTCGAGGATCTGCCCGGTGGAGGCTTCGGCGCACAGCAGCGGGTGATACACCTTGGCCCCCAGGTAGTTGCGGGTAGTCGCTCCCTCTTTGGCTTTGCCGAACGTCTCGATGTGGGTGGAATCGATGTCGATCAGTAGCGGGGTTACCTTGGTCACCGTCACCGGGCCCAACTGGTTGCGCCACCCTCTGGCCACCAGCTTCCGGTTGGCTTCTGCCAGCTCGGCGATGTCGTCGATTTCGAGACTGCGGAGCCATTCCCCGCAGAGCGACGCCGAAACCACCCGATGCGGCAGAACGTTTTGGGTGGCTCCCGACGCCAGCAGGGCGACATCGGCGAAGAACTCACCACCGGCGAGCAGGGAAGCGACCTCGGTGAGCGCCTTAGCTCCGGAATTGGAACGGCGATGCCTCCCCTTCCCCGACACCAGGCGGTCGATCGCCGCCTCCAGCCCGAACGCTTCCGCCAGCTGCGCCGGGAGAAGCAAACCGGCAAAGGCCACCGCCTTGGTGTAGTCGAAGCGGACACGAAACCGCGACGAGACATGGGATAATCTGCTCATCGAAACAGTGCCCTCCTGATCTCGCTGCGGACGAGGCGCCGAATCCGTCAGGTATCGAGGGCTCGGTTGAGGAAGGCGGCCATCTGGGCCCGAGTCACGGGGTCGTCGGGGCAGAAACTGGTCGGCGTGCATCCTTCGGTGATGCCAGAGGCGGCGAGGCGGTTGATGGCCTTCTCGTGGACCGAGCCCTCGTCGTCGGTGAACTGATCGCCCGATGCTGCCGGAAGGTCGAGGGCCCGATCGAGGAAGGAGGCCATCTGCGCCCTGGTCACGTGGTCGTCAGGGCAGTACCGATCACCCTCGCACCCTTCGGTGATGCCAGAGGTGGCGAGGCGGTTGATGGCGCTCTCGTGGACCGAGCCCTCGTCGTCGGTGAAGTGATCGCCCGACGCTGCCGGAAGGGGAAGGGCCCGATCGAGGAAGGAGGCCATCTGCCCCCTGGTCACAGGATCGTCAGGGCAGTACCGGCGTGTGGCGCACCCCTCGGTGATGCCCTCGCCGGCCAGCCACTCGATCTCGGAGCGGAACGTTGATTCGATGACATCGACGAAAGGTGCCGAGGCTCGTTCCTCCTCCCAGGCATCCATCCGCCCGTCGAAGATCCAACTCACGGCGCTCGGAGGCGACCAGGTGCGGTACCCGGCGGCGAAGCTGGCATCAACCGACCCGCCGGTGACCACCCGGTAGTCGTGATCCTTCGAGACGTTGAAGTAAATAGCCCCCACCACCTGGCTCTCGGTGAGCAACCCGGAGAACATGTCCTCGAGCCAGCTCGTCCTGGCCGCTCCCGCCCACGCTCGCCGTCTGGGTGACCAGCATCGGCTTGTTGAGCGAGACCTGGGACTGCATCTCGCGGATGTGGGTGGTGAAGGTCTCGTGGTAGTCCCGCCAGGGATCACCCCGGTTGACCTTGGAGAACCCGATCAGGTCGACGACATCATCACCGGGGTAGTAGTCGGCGTAGGACCCGACCGTGGACTCCCCGTTCATGGCGAAGACGAACCGGACCTGCTCGGGTCCCAGACCGGCGTCGAGGAACGCCTGGCGTATGCGCCGGTACCCCGCCCGGTAACCCGATGGATCGCCGCCCCAGGCATGCTCCCCGAGATTCGCCTCGGGCAGCGGTGCCACCAGGAGGTGTCGACCCGACCCGGCCAGCAGCCACGAGGCGTAGTTGCCCGCCATCGCCGCCAACTGGCCGTCGAGTCCACCGCCATTGAGCCCGTCGAGGTCGCCCACGATGATCTCGTGGTAGATCACAATCCCATAGGACTCGGCGGCGTCGAGTTGGGTGTGGAGATATCCGCTCGTCCCGAGGTCGTCGATCGGCCAGAAGGTCTGGACCATGGCCGGGACCTTTCCCGCTGCGGCTCTGAATCGCCGGCACTTGGTTGCGCCAATCGCTGTCGGCGATGCCCAGCAGCTTGGGCTCGTGCTCCTCGTCGGGTGCGGCCAGGGCAGCACCGGGGACGATGGCCACTGTGGCGGCCACCGCCGCAGCCACCGCACGATGGCGAGGCGAAGCAGCATGCGACGGTGGATGGCCGGACGGAGGATGAGTCGAGGGTAACGCCGGAAGGGCGGTGCGCAACCCCACGTTCGACGGCCGACCCTCCAATGGGCCGCCCGGGACGGCTGGTAACCTGGCGGCTCCGCTCGGGACCTACCGGGCGCCCGGGAATCACCCCAACAGGAGTCGATAGTTGAGTCGTGTCGTCATCGTCGCCGGGTTCCACCGGAGCGGCACATCGTCGGTCACGCAGTTGCTTCACCGCGCCGGGCTGTTCGTGGGTGACGAGCTGATCGATGCGTCATCCCCTCAAACCCCTATGGCCACTTCGAGGACCGCGAGATCGTCAGGCTCCACGAGGCGATCCTGGCCGACAATGGCCGGACTTGGCACGTCGACCGTCCACTGCTCCCAGTGGTCAATCCGAACCGTTGGGCAGCGATGCGCCGCATCGTCGCCCAACGGCGGGCGAGCTATGACCTCTGGGGTTTCAAGGACCCCCGCGCCTGCCTCTTCCTCCACGCCTGGAAGCACCTGGTCCCCGAGGCGAGGGTGCTGGTGATCTACCGCCACTGGGCCGATTCGGCCTACTCGCTGGAACGCCGTCACTCGCGCGAGCTGCTGGGCGGGATCGGCCCGGTGCACCTGCACCGACTCTTCTTCGAGATACCCGACCTAGCCCTCAAGATGTGGGCGGTTCACAACGAGGCGCTGATCCGGTTCGCCGAGACCTACCCCGAAGACGTCCTCGTTCTCCCCTTCGAGGCAATGTCCGGCGGCTACCCGTTGGTCGAGGTGCTCAACGAACGTTGGGCTATCGGGCTCACCCCCACCGCCACCACCTCGGTGTTCGACCCGGCGGTGACCACCCCGCGCCCCCACCGTCAACCTCTCTCCGACGGACGGCTCCCGCTCCGTCTCAACTCGATCTGGGACCGGCTGGAGGCCCTGGCCGCCCCCGCGCTCCAGGAGGCGCAAGAGTGTCTGACGACTTCTACACCCCGACCGACGCCGACATGCTGAGGATGGAGAACGACCTGCTCAGCTTTGAGGCGGGGTTCCTCCGAGCCCGGATCATGGCGGTCGATGAGGAGATAGCAGCCGTGGTCCGGGAGAAGGACCAGGAAAGGGCCCAGTTGGAATCACGATTGCTCGAGGCGAGACCGCCAAGCGGCCGAGGACCAGGTGGTGGTCGATCGGACCCAGTACGAGTTGATGAAGACGGCAACCGGCGACATCCGCTGGCTCGTGGGAAGACTGGCGCGCAGCCCAATTGGCTGGGCGCTCCGCCGTTGGGAGGGCTGGAGGACGATGGAGGAACGTTGGCTCGAGTGACCGGGAAGACGGTGTCGTGACCACACCCAGGCTCAAGCTGTTCGGGACGTTCCGCTCGGGAAGCAACTACGTCAAGGCGCTGATGGAGCTCAACTACGACGTGGAGTTGCTGGTGGGCGAGGGAGGGTTCAAGCACGCCCCTTATCCCGCCATCTTCCACGGGAACGACTACCTGCCGCTCCCCTGGCCCGTGGTGATGACCGTCAAGAACCCGTACTCGTTCCTCACTTCTATGTGGCGTTACGCCCAGGACATCGAGTACCGCAACATGTTGTCGGGCCGTGACTGGTCGTCGTTCCTCAGGGAGCGACTTGTCATCTTCGACTCATCCCAACCGGAGATGCCGCGCTACCGCTTTGCGAACCCCATCGACTACTGGAACGGGATCAACTACAACCTGCTCTCCCTCGCCGACGAAATCCGCTTTGTGACCCGTTATGAGGACGCTCTCTCCGAGCCTGGCGAAGTGGCTGAGGCCATGGCCCGCCGCTTCGGGCTGATCCGAACCAGCGCCGAACTGGTGATACCCGAGCGTCATGCGCAGCGGATGCGCGACCGGCACCGCAACAGGGCCGACGAGTACCTCGAGGAGAGCGTCTTCGACCGCGGTGGGTACTACCGGGAGCGTCGCTACCTCGACGAGTTCACCGAGTCGGACCTGGATTTCGTCGAGCATTGGGTCGACCTCGACGTGGTGGAGCGTCTCGATTACGGCGGATACCTCCACACCGACCCGGCCACTCTGCGTGCCGGCCGCGGTGAAACACCGTCGGTCGACGGATGGTGGCGCCCGGCGGAGACGACGACGCCGGCCACCCCGGCCCCGCAACCCGACCCGGGTACCTGACCATGGGACAGCAGCCCGCCGAGGAACACCCGCCGGCCCGGGTTCTGGCCTACGTTGGACGCAACCGGGTCGAGGACAAAATGGAGGGGGTGGATGCGGTGGTCGACGACCGCGGCGTCCTCCCCTGGGATCTGGTGCGCGAGCTCGACCGCTGCGATGAGCTGGTGGTGCTCGACCCGCTGAGCTTCCCCTTCGAGCATCTCGCCCAGCGCCATTGGGATCTACCAATGGCGATCTCGCTCCCGGCCGACGGAGACCTCCACCGAGTGCTCACCGCGCCGGTGCTCCGCCGGCTCAGCTTCTTCGACAGGGTGGCCATCCCGCCTGGCGAGCCATGGGAGCGGCTACGCCGCTCCCATGGGTGGGCGGAGAGCCAAAGGGCAGACCCCGAGGCCGAGGATCCTGCGCGGTGGCTGCCCCGCTGGCAGCCCGACGACGACTCGATGGACATGGGCGAGGGATACGACAGCACGTCGTACTGGACGAGCCGTGGCCGGCGGCTGGCGGCGAACGCCCCGGCGCAGGCGGTGTGCAGCATCCGCCACGACCTGCGGGCCAACAAGGCCATGCACCGATTGCAGGAGGGAGCACTGCGTCCTGTGCTGGACGCCGCCCGCGACAGGGTGCCTCCCGGGTCGCGGCTCCAGGTGGTCGAGGTGGGGTGCGGCGTAGGTCGCTGGGCAACCCTGTTCGACCCGGCGCGTGATCGATATACCGGACTCGATGTGAGCCCAGCGATGGTCGATGCCGCCGCGGCCAACTTCCCCGAGCACTCGTTCTCCACCATCGAGGAGGACCTCGACCTCGGACTGGGTGACGAGGGTTTCGACGTGGCGTTCACTGTCACGGTCCTCCATCACAACCGGCCCGAGGTGAGACGCCGGCTCATCGGGCAGATGTGGCGCGCCGGTTCGGCCGGGAGGGATGCTGGCATTCCTCGAAGACGTGGTCGGCTCCCGCCTGGCGCCGCCGGGAACCACGTACCCAATGGCGATCGGCGATCTGGTGTCGGAGATCATCGAGGGCGGCCGGGGCGCGCTGGTCCTCGAGCACGTCGAGGCGCTGCGCTACCCGCACGACGACTTCCATCGTGCCGCGCTGGTGGCGGTGGCCAAGCTCGGGGTCCCGAAGAGATGGTGACCAGGCCTCGGGTGATCCTGGTCTCCAACGACGTGGTGCCGGGGATGACGATGCCGGTGGCGGCGCCCGGGCTGCGGGTGTTCGGCCTGGCCCAGGGTCTCGCGGCACATGGCATCGATGTGGACGTCGCTGTGGTGCAGGGCCCGGTCGATGGGCAGTGGCGGGGGTCGGTCCCGGCCCCGGCACGGGCCGGGACCGAGATCGTGGCTTCCGGTGACCTCGCCGCATACCTGGGGGCACGGGCACCGGCGGTGGCCGTGGTCACCAACAGCAACCAGATCGACAAGCTTCGCAGGATCGAAGGCATCACGTTCGTACTCGATTTCTTCGCCCCCAAGATGCTGGAACGCGCCTACGAATTCGGGCAGGAGTACCCGGCCGACGAGTTGCGCGCCCTCAGGGCACGCAAGCTGCGCGCCATCGAGTTGGCGGACGGGTTCATCGTCAACGGCAGGAAGAAGGTCCCCTACTTCGTGGCATGGGTGCTCCAGACCGACCGGGACATCCGCCGCATCCGCTTCCCGGTGGTCGAGATGTGTCTCCCCTCCAGCTTCCGCGAGGAACGGCCTCCGGGTCCTCTCCGGCTCGCTCTAGCGGGATACCTCCAGGGATGGAGCCGCCCCGGACCTTGGCTAGATCCGCTGCTTGAGCGCTTGGTGCCCGGCAAAGTGGTCCTCGATGTGGTGATGCCGGTGCATTGGGGACAACGCGGTGGTGAGGAGCTTGCCGGACCGCTGGCCACCATGCTGGGCGACCACCCGGCGGTCACCGTTCACGGCGCCATGACCTTCGGCGAGTTCCGCCAGTTCCTGGACACGGTGGACGTGACCGTCGACGTGTTCGGGCACAGCCTGGAGCGCGAGTTCGCGATGGTGACACGGAGCGTGGTCGCCCTGGCCAGCGGCGTCCCCGTGATCCACCCCTACTTCACCGAGGTCACTCCGATGATCGAGGAGTTCGACGCCGGGTGGGTGGTGGTGCCCGGTGAGCCCACCACGCTGGCGGCGGCGCTCGACGAGATCATCTCCAGTCCCGAGACGGTCCAGGCCAAAGCCGAGGGCGCACGGGCGCTTTGGAGCGCGCGGCTCGAGCCGCGCAAGGCGGTGCGCCCCCTGGTCGACCTGATCGACAAGTTGGGATGACCCGGCTCTACGCGCTCACCCCCACCTGGAAGCCGGTGGGAGGGGTGATCAAGATCCTCGACTACTCCCGACATGCCCTCGATCTCGGGTATGAGGTGATCCTGGTCGGCCCACCGATCGAGCCCGGGCTCCCCCTGTTCGAGATCGAGCGCTTCCAGCCGCTGGCGCCCGGAGGCTCGGTTGACTACCTGGAACCGTCCCGGTTCGGCGCCGAACCGGACGACTTCGTCTTCTTCTCGTGGCCCACCGACTACGAGACCCTGGTGCACCGGCTCACCCCGGGCACCGTCCACGAGCGGGTGATCCACATCGTCCAGAATGTGCGCCATGCCAACCCGAGCTGGATCGGCGGGTATGCCCTCCGGCTGTTAACCAGGCCCATGGCCAGGATCATGGTGGCCGAGGAGGTGCTCGAGGCGTGCCTCCCCTGGCTCAACCAGGGGTCGCCCACCAAGGTGATACCCGAGGGCCATGACTGGGCCTATTTCTCCCGGCAACGGCAGGGTGGCCTCGAGACGCCCGCGAAGGTCGGGTTCACCACCTGGAAGTCGGTCGTGGGGCTCGAGGTAGCAGCGGCGTTGGCGCATGACACCCGGTTCGAGTTCCGCTCCATTGGTGAGACGGTCGGCTGGAAAGAGCTACGCGAGCTCTATCACTGGGCCGACGTCTTCCTGGCCTGTCCCAACCAGGAGGAGGGGTTCTACCTCCCGGGGCTCGAAGCGCTGGCCGCCGGGGCCTTGCTGGTCACGCCCGACGTAGGTGGGAACCGTGCCTACTGCCGGTTTGGCGAGAACTGTGTCCTCGTCGAGTACGAGTCGGCACCCGACTACGTCGCTGCCTTGATCCGTCTCGCCGAGAGCCCTCCCGAACCGGTGGCTGCAATGCGCCAAGCCGGATACGACGTCCTCTCCGAGCACACCCTCGACGAGGAAAAACGCCGCTTCGGCGAATTCCTGGAGCGCCTCCCCCGGTGCGTAGAGAGGGAGGCGGTCAATGACTCCCCCTCCCGCGAGGGGGGAGAGTGATTGATGCCGCCGCCTTCAATCACCCCCTCCGCTCGCTCCGCTCGCGCCTCCCCCTCACCGGGTGAGGCTGAAGACGCGGCGCTCCCTCTCGGTTCGGCTCCCCCGCCCGGTGAGGGAGGGGGTTGGGGGGAGGGTGATTGACGCCGCCCGCCTTCAGTCACCCCCTCCGCTCGCTGCCGCTCGCGCCTCCCCCTCACCGGGGGAGGCGTGGAATGGGCCCCACCCGCCCTCAGTCACCCTCTCCGCTCGCTGGCGCACGCGCCTCCCCCTCACCGGGGGAGGCGGCTTCGGGAGGGGGCTGCTTGCGCCTCTCGTGAGGGGGGCGCATCGAATCGCGGTAGGCGCGGATGACCCGACGAGATGGTCCCAGCCGGCGCAACTTGCCCTGGTGGATCCACAGCACCCGGTCGCAGAACGAGGCCATCTGGCCCATGTTGTGCGAGACGAACACGATCGTCCCCGACCGCCCGACCAGCTCTTCCATGGTTTGAAGGCTCTTCTTGCGGAAGGCCTCGTCACCCACCGCAAGCACCTCGTCGAGCAGGAGGATGTCAGGGTCGAGGTTCATGCCGATGGCGAAGGCGAGCCGCGACGACATCCCCGACGAGTACGTCTTTAGCGGACGGTCGATTGCCTCATCCAACTCCGAGTAGTCGACGATGGCGTCGAAGCGGTCGTCGATCTCTGACTTGCGCATCCCCGAGGCGAGGGCGCCCAGATACACGTTGCGCCGTCCCGAGAGCTCGGGGTTGAACCCGACTCCGAGTTGGAGGAGGGTGGAGGTCCGTCCGTTGACCACCACCCTTCCCTCGTCGGGCACCAGGGTCCTGGCCAGCACCCGCATCAGGGTGCTCTTTCCGGCACCGTTGCGGCCCACCACGCCCAGCACCTCGCCTCGCTTCACGTCGAACGACACGTTGTCAAGCGCCACCACCTCGCTCGCCTGGCGGCCGCGCAACTTCGCCATGGAACGGCGGAAGGTTGGGCTGCGGTCGAGGTAGGGGCGGAACCTGACCGTGAGGTTCTCGGCGATTATCGCCAACTCTTCGGGATCCGGGGCCGAGGCCTCTCGTGGAAGCGCTGCCGGCTCCCGCTCGACGGGGACCGCAGGCTCCTCCGGAACCTCGGGCATCTGGGGAACCTCGGGCTCATCAGGCTGCTCGGCGGCGGCCACGGGCCGATCGGCGGAGGCCTTGGCTGGGGTGCTCACAGGTAACGCACCATTTGTCCCTCACGACGCACAAAGGCGGTGACCCCGACCACCAGCACGGCGATGGCCCACAACGAAGCCAGCCACCAGGCGGTAGGGGTTATCTCGCGACCGAGCAGCGCCCCTCGATAGATCTCGAGCAGCCAATAGAGGGGGTTGGCCAGCATGATCCGCTGCGCCCACTCCGGGGCGTTGTCGATGGTAGAGATCGGCCAGATGATCGGCGACAGGTAGAGCCAGAGCCGCAGAAGATAAGGGAGCAGGTTGTTGATGTCGCGGAAGGGCACCGCCAGCCGGGCGGTGGCTGCAGCCAGCCCGACATTGAACGAGGTCTGCAGCAAGAACGCCGGTATCAGCAGGAGGATGCCCCAGCCGGGGGGGGATCCGCTGATCGGGATTATCAGGGCGAAGAAGACCACGATCGACACGAGGAACCCGACCCCGGCCTCGATGATGGCTGAGAGGGGCAGTATCAGCCGGGGAAAGTTGAGGTTCACAAGCAACTTGGACCCGCTGAGGATGCTGTTGGCGCCGGCCGTCATCGACGAACTCGTGTAGTGGAAGACGAACAGCCCGGATACCAGGAAAGCGAGATAGTTGGGATCGCCGCGTCTCGTGTTGAGGATCACCCCGAACACCAGGAAGTAGATCCCGGCTAGCAGCAGCGGGTTGATGACCCACCAGAGCAGGCCGAGGGCGGTCGAGGCATTGCGGGAGCGGAGCTTGCCCATCGCCAGGTACCAGGCGAACTCGCGCCGCCGCCAAAGCTCACGCAGGTAGCGGAGCCAGGCGGGCGAGCGGACGCTCTCGTCGAGGGTGGTGGATGCCACGATGGCAGTCTACGAAGGGGTGAGGTTCACCCCGGTTCACCGAGGGTAGTGGCCGGAGTGGGCATCGCCGGAACTGGGTGCCCCGCCCATACCATGTGGGTGTGGCACACGCTGGGTCGGTTCGCGCCTCGACGGCGCTGGTCCTTGGGACGGTGGTCAACGGCGTAGCGATCTACGCCGTAGCCGCGTTGGGGACCAGAGCCTACGGAGCAGCCGGATTCGCCCCGGTGTCGGTGTTGTGGACCTTCTGGGCGGTCGCGGCCGCGGTCCTCACCTTCCCCTTACAGCACTGGGTGATCCACCGGGTGGCCACCGACGGTCACGAGGGAGGCGTGAGGGCGGCGATACCCCGGGTGGCTGTCGTGGCGATCGCCCTGGCCGCGGTTCTGGGATCGGTTGCCTGGATCGGCCGGGAACGCCTCTTCGGCGACGAGAGGCTCGTCTGGCCGGCACTCGTGGCAGCACTCACCGTGGGTGCGGCGGCCAACGGCTTCCTGCGCGGGGTGCTCGCCGGGCGGCGCCGCTTTGTGGCGGCCGCCTCGGCGATCGCTACGGAGAACCTGGTACGACTTCTTGGCGGCGCCATCGTGGTCGTGGCCGGAGGGCCGGTAATCGCCTACGGGGCGGTGCTCGCCGTGGGGGCTCTGGTGGGCCTCCTCTGGCCGGACGCGTTCAGGTTGCGGGGCCCTCCGCTCACCCGGCCCGGTGTGGCCGGCTTCATCGGAGGCTTGGCGGGTGGAACCGTGCTCGCCCAGGTGGCTTTGACCGCGGGACCTGCGGTCCTCTCGGCCATGGGGGGCGGCCCGGCTGAGGTCACGGCGCTCTTCGCCACCATGGCCCTGTTCCGAGCGCCCTACCTGGTTGGCTTGGGCCAGACCGCCCAACTGACCGCCCCTCTTACCGGCATTGTGGACCGAGAGGGCCCACGGGGAATGCGCTCGGTGGTGCAATGGACCGCCATCGCCTCGTTGATAGGAGCAATGGCGGTCGGCGGTGCCGCCTTCTTTGCAGGCGGCACCCTCATCGACCTGGTTTTTGGCCCGGGGACGGCGCCACAAGCAGCGATCGTGGCCCTGGTGGCGGCGGGCAGCACTCTGGCGCTGGGAACACTGGTGCTCACCATCATCTCTGTAGCCCGTGGCACCACCGGCACCGTGGCCTGGTGCTGGTTGGGGGCGCTGGCTGCCGCCGTGATCACGGTGGCGCTGGCGGAAGGGACGGAGATCTGGCGGGTCACGCTCGGGTTCCTGGTCGCTCAGGTTGTGGCGTCATTCGCCATGACCGCATCCCATGCCGTCACTTGGCGTGGGCAGCGAGAAACACCGACGAACCGAACGGCAGGTCGAAGCGGCCGAGAAGCGACTCGTCTACCCGGCTCAGACCGATGAGGAGCCGCTCCTGCCACTTGGGCATGACTCCGACGCCGCCGCCCCCGAGGACCCGGGCGACGGTGAAGAGGGGGAGGGTTGCCGCGAAGGCGTAAGTCGCCCGGTCGACGCCAAACCCGGCGGCGGTGACCGCCCTCACCAACCGGTCCCGGGTGTACCGCCGGTGGTGCCCCGCCCTCACGTCGAAACCCGACCACGCCCATTGGTACGCCGGTACCGAGACCAGGAGGCGACCACTGGGTATCAGGACCCGCCGGAACTCACCGAGCAGAGCGGAGTCGTCGGGAAAGTGCTCCACGACGTCGAATGCCGATATCCCGTCGATGGTGCCATCGGCGAACGGAAGCCGGAGGGCGTCGGCACAGATCCCGCGCCGCAGCGCTTGCTCATTGCGGTCGAGCGGGATAGCCGCGAGCCAATCGACCGAGGGGCTGTCCGCCGAGCCGACATCGATGACCACGCCGGGCGGCACAAAGCCGCCTAACGCCCGCTGGAGGAGGCGGGATCGAACCCGATACCACCAGTAATCGGGGAAATGCAGCGACGCCGAGTCGGCCACCTGCTGGGGAACACGGTCGGCGCCCTCCTCTGGGGTCGAAGTCACTCCACCTGCTCGCGCACCACCCACCGGGGGGGGTCGGTGACCTCGGTGACGATCCGGGCGGCGTACTCGCCGAGGACACCGATCGCCAGCAGGTTGGTCCCGCCGAAGAACAACACCAGCAACGCCAGCGTGGCGAACCCCGGGACCAACTCCCCGGTCAAGGCGCGGATCAGGTAGTAGATCGCCAGCCCTAGGGCGATGACCCAGGTGAGCAGTCCCAGCATGCTCACCAGCCGAAGGGGCGCCGTCGAGGCGTTGACCACATTGTCGACCACGGTGCCGACCAGCCGGCCGGGGCGCCACCCGCTCCGGCCCCGCTGGCGGGGATGGTGCTCAACCGGGATATTGATCACGCGTTTCGTCGACTGGAGGATCAGGGCCCCCATCACCGGACGAACCGTCCCGTTGGCCAGGATGGCATCGACCAGTGGCCGGCGCATCGCTCGAAAGCTGGTCGTTTGCAGCCCCTCCGGTTTGCCGTAGGAGCGCGCATAGATCGACGACACGACCCGGGTGCCAAGGTTGCGCACCGAGGAGTGCTCCTTCGAGGCGTAGGAGCCGATCACCGCGTCGAGCGAGGGGTCAGCCTCGAGGCTGCTCACCAGCCGGGGCACCTCCTCCGGTGGGTGCTGGAGGTCGTCGTCCATGGTCACCACGATCTCGCCCCGGGCGAGCTCGAGGCCGCACATCAGGGCGCGGAACTGACCGACGTTGCCCAACAGGTCGACGGCACGCACCCAGGCCACCCCCTCCGCCTGCTTCCGGATCGCCGGCCAGGTTTCGGCATCGGGCGTGGCGTCGTTTACCAGGATCAGCTCGAACCCGCCATCGGTGTCCGTCATCGCCTCGCCCACCCGGCGCACGAGCTCATCGATCCAATCCCCGCTGCCGTAGCAGGGAACCACGATGGACACTCTGGGCGGTTCCACCGCTACGAGACTACGACGGTTCGGTTCGCCTCACCGGGCATCACCCCGTCCGCACGGCTCCCTCTCATCGGGGGAGGCTCGTCGCCGTGGCGGCAGCCGCGGCTCTCCCGGCGAGCCGTCCGTGGACCAGCGAGTCGGTTATCCCGTTCCCCATCAGCCGGTTGCGTCCATGGAGCCCACCCACCATCTCCCCGGCCAGCCAGAGACCGGGGACCGTGGTTTCGCCGTCGGTGCCGACGGCGAAACCTCCGAGGTAATAGTGGAGGAAGGGACGGACCAACACATCCTTCCCCACCCACCCCTGACGCTCCACCGTGTGGCGCAACTTGGGGAACATGGTCGCCAGTTCGTCGGGGTCGACAGCGCTCAGTGTCAGCCATACCCCGGGACCTCTCTCCGTGACCACGCCGTCACCTGCTGAGATCACCTCGAAGATCCGCTTGGTCAGGGCGAAACGGTCCTGTCGGATCGGGCCGATCGAGTCGCCGTGGCGGTCGAGAAGTTCCACCGGGAAGTTGACCACGCTCTCGGGAACGCAGCGCCCGAAGGGGCCTTCCACCCCCACCAGCCCAAAGGGCTGGTACTGGTAGGCCTCGCCGTCGACCAACTCGAGCCCCTTTTCGCCCAGTAGGTCGAACAAGCGATGGTTCTGGTTCGGCTGGTTGGTGGAGCGCTCGCCACTCTGCTCGGCGGTGCGGAAGGTGGGGCCCCCGGTGGCAACCACCACCGCCCCAGCTTCAATCTCGCTCCGCTGCGCGTCTCGGTCCTCCACAGCCAACACCGGACCTGTGGAGCCGGGGGTGAAATCGACCACCCGATGGTGGGCGAGAACCTCGACCCCGTGTGCTTGCACCACCCGCTTGAGCACCGACGTCACCGCTGGGCCGATCTGGTCACGCGCCGACACGATGCGGGGCTCGCTGAGTCCCCCTGCGAATCGGCGGACCCAGTCCCCGTCGGGTTCCCGGTCGACCTCCAGCCCCCACTCCTCGAGTCGGTGGACCGTTGGCAGGATCTCGGCGACGAACCGGTGCACCCGGTCGAGATCGATCGGGATCCGGGCCGAGGCGACCATGTCGTTGATCAACGACTGATGCGACTCCGGGTTGTCGAAGGGCACCTGGAGCCCGCCCTGAGCCATCGAGGTGTTGGACCGTCCCAGGGCGCCGTCGCTCACCAACAGTGTCGGGACCTGCTCGGAGGCGTGGATAGCCGCCATCAGCCCGGCAGCCCCGCTCCCCACCACCACCACGGCCGGTGTTCTCATCGCTGGGGCCGCCTGATTCGGGACACTCTCCCTGCACGGATTGGGGTGGGGGGCGGCGAGGTCGGCTCCCCCTCCCGGTAAGGGAGGGGGTTGGGGGGAGGGTGGATTCCCACCGCTCGCCCCAGTCACCCCCTCCGCTCGCTCCGCTCGCGCCTCCCCCTCACCGGGGGAGGCAGGTAATGGCTCCCCCTCCCGGTGAGGGAGGCGGGTTGGGGGGAGGGTGATTGCCGCCGCCCGCCCCAGTCACCCCCTCCGCTCGCTCCGCTCGCGCCTCCCCCTCACCGGGGGAGGCATTGAGCTTGCTCTCACCCATTGACCAGCTCCGGGTCGGGCCAGAAGAGCATCTCATCCCCCCGGTCGGAGAGGAGCGAGAGACCGAGGTAGGCGTCCCGGCTCCGCTCCAACAAGGCGGGGCGCGTCGCGTCACGGGCGATGAAGTAGCCGACCCGTCCCAGCGAGTTGACCACGCCCTGGTGGACGTGGCCGGGGTTCACGTAGAAGCCCCCCTCGACGATGGAACCGTCGGCGAGGGCTTGCTCAAGACCTGAGCTCGAGGCGACGGTTCCCGAGCCGGCCAGTAGGAAGTTGACCAGAGCGTGCTCCGACTCGGCCTCTTCCTGATAGTCGTAGCCCACCGGATCGGCGCGGCCGGTGAGCGCCAGGTCGATCATTCGGTCGGTCAGGTCGACACCGGTCACCATCGGGATCAGGCTGGCCTCGTGCCCTCCGCCTACCCGGCCACCGGCCTCGACCACCCAGACGTCATCGCCCTCGACCAGCATCTGGATGTACAGCGGGCCTTGCTCCATGCGGTACGCACCGGCGATCCCCTTGACCTGGCGGGTGATCTCGGCGAGCAGCCCGGTCGCCCGAATGCTGGGGAAGATGTGCTGGAAGGCGATCCCGATCGAGGGCGGCGGGTTGTAGGTCACCCGGTCGGTGACCGCCAGCAGGTGGGGGTGGCCATCGCTGACCCAGGCGTTGACCGTGATCTCGAACCCCTCGACATACTCCTCGACCACCGCTGTTTGACGGCGCGACCAGCGGAGCGCCTCGGCGACGGCGATACCGATCCCATCCGGTGTCTCCACCCGGCTAGTCCCCCGCTGACCCTGGCTGTCCGCCGGCTTCACCACCAGCGGGTACCTCGCCTCGCCGAGCACCGAGAGCCGGGCCGGGTCGTCCAGCTCCCAATGGCGGGGTCTGCGGATCCCGTCGGCGGCAAAGGCCGACGCCATCTCCAGCTTGTCGGTAGCGGTCCGGGCGGAGATCGGCGACAGGTAGGAGGGGAGCCCGAGAGCCGCTGCCACCTCGGCCATGGTCACCACCGCCAGGTCGGTACCGGTGGTGACCACACCCGACACCCGGTGACGATGGGCCAACTCGATGTTGGCCGTGACGTCGAGGGCGTCGGCCAACTCGGGGATGCTCGACCAGCGCTTCCCCGGGGCGTCGGGGTAGTAATCGACCGCCACGGTGGCGATGCCCCGCTCCTCAGCCCGAGCGATGAGCTTGGCCTGGTGCCGGCCGGCACCGAGCACCAGCAACCTGGGCGAGGCCACCTCAGTCCTTCCCGTGGAAGGTGAGCAGGGTGTCGGCCCGGAGCCCGAGACGGAGGGTCTCGACCCCGAGCGCCTCCTCCAGCGGAATGTTCCCCAGGTTGATATCGGGACCGATGTGCTTGAACAGCCAGACCTGCTGCTGCTTGGTGGGTGCCTCGAACACCAGGTGATCGACCGCGATGCCGGACTCGATGATCTCGTCGATGAGGCCCATCCGGATCTCGCCCGACTCGCGGTACATCCCGGCGGTGCCGCTCTCCCGGCCTTCGAGGATGACGTGGGAGGCGCCGGCCTCGAGCTCCTCGCGGATCGCCCGCACCCACCGAGCCGGGGTGACGATGGCGGTCGAGTCCTTGCTCCCCACCTCGGAGTAGACGGTGAAGTCGGGGGCCAGCCGTGTGATGATGTCCAGCTTGTCGCTCCCCGACATCTCCAGGGTCCCGTCGGAGATCTCCACCGAGTTGACTCCTAGGGAGGTCAGCCAGTCGATGTACTCGTCGACCCGTCCCTGGAGGTAGGCCAGCTCGAACAGCGTGCCTCCGAAGCACACCTCCACCTGGTGTGCCCGGTAGGTGCCCAGCTTGTCCTCGAGGTTGGGGGTCACCACGCTGGTCCCCCACCCCAGCTTGACCAGATCGACGAATTCTCCAACCACGTCGAGCTGGTCGTCGATGAACCTCACGGGGAGGCCCTTGTCGAGGATGTGGGTGCGGCCGGTGCGCCGCGGCTTGGCGCCGCGTTGAGGCAGTGAGACGGGCTCGGTCATGGCGATGTCCTCGTGTGCTCGACGATCACCCGAATCCGGGCGAGGAACCGGTCGTGGAAGCCACGCAGCTGGTGGCCTTCCCAGAAAGAGCGCGCCTCGGAGAGGCGGCCATCCAGATCGTCCAACATGGTAGTCATCGGCTCCGGGCCGGCCGCTCCCCGGCCAAGCCGGGCGGCCACGGTGTGGCTCGGCGAGAGGTTGCGCTCCAAGGCGGCGTCGTCCAGACCTCCCAGCGCAACGCCGAGGGCCTCGGCGGCCGACCGAATCCGGGTGGCGTCGAGGGAGGCACCCCCGTCGTCGAGGGCGAGGCGGACCGCCTTTCCCACCACCCTGTGGGCGGTCCGGTTGTCGATCCCGGTGGTGAGGACCAAGTGGTCGCAGATGTCGGTGGCGGCGGTGTAGCCGGAGGCGGCGGCCTCCTCCATCCGGGCGGTATCCCAGGATGCAAGCCGCACGACATCGGCCGCCAGGTCTGTCGCGGCCCGGGTCCCCTCCAGCGTCAGAGGCACCACCGAGTAGGCGGCGATCCGGTTGTCGGGCTGCCCACTCGGGGTCAGGCCGGAGGCCGCCACCTCCGCCCACGTGCCGAGCACGCGGCGCGCCTCGCCGCGCAGGGCAGCCAGCGCATAGGGGTTCTTCTTCTGCGGCATGATGACGCTCGTCCGGCTGTGGGCATCGTCCAACTCGACGAAGCCGAACTCCTCGGTGGCGAACACCTGGAGGTCCTCGGCGAGGCGGTCGATCGTGGTCATCACCGTGACCGCGAGCGACATCGGCTCCACCGCCAGGTCGGGTCCCCACATGGCGTCCCGGGTGTGCTCCACCACCCCTTCGAACTCGAGCAGGTCGGCGATCCAGTCGCGATCCATGGGGATCTGCGACCCGTTGACGCTCCCCGACCCGGCCGGGCTGCGGTCCACCAGAGAGAGCGCTCGCCGAGCGCGGTCCAGGTCGCGGACCACCGGGTAAGCGAATCCGAGCAGGTAATGCCCCAGCGTGGTGGCCTGGGCGTGCTGCAGGTAGGTGAAGTCGGGCATCAGTGTTGAGCGGTGCCCGCGGGCCGAGCCGGCAAGAGCCTCACCGAACCCGGCCAGCGCCAGCCCGAGATCGAGCAGCCGCTGGCGCACCGCCATCTGCCAGGCGAGCGTGGTCGCCTCGCGCCGCGCTCTCCCGGTGTGGATGACCCCGGCGAGATCACCGAGTTTCGACTGGAGGTAGGCGTCGCGGTTGTTGTATAGATCCCCCACGGCTGGGTCGAGCGGGATGTCGGCGGCGCCGGGGTGCAGTTCGAGCAGACCGCTCAACAGCACGGCCATGGTGTCCGGTTCGATGACACCGCCATTCCCGAGCATGGCAACGTGGGCCATGTCGGCCAGGCTCAGCCCGGTGAGCAGATAGGGGGCAGCCTCCAACTCACGCGAGAAAGCGCCGGCCGCCAGCGTGGCGGAAGGTCCCCGCCCCAGCCTGGCACCGACACCAAGGGGCTCAGGTCCCGACATGCGGGTGAGGATGGTACCGGCGGCGTCGCCATGTCATCTTCATGCCGTGTGTGACATCGCTCCCCTAGTCACTCCGCACCGCTCGCTGCCCGCTGATGCGACTTCGCTCGCAGAACCGTTCGATCCGGCTCGGAGGGCGCGGCGTAAAAAGCACATTCCGAAGTCCATTATCGATGCCATTCAGGTCATCGACGCCAACGCTGAGACTCAGATCATCGATCACTGCGAAGTGATAGCCGAGAGGCTCCAGAATCTCCACGATGGATCGGAGTGAAGAAGCGGTCGCAACCTCGACCAAGATGTGAGGTCGATGCCTGTACACGGAATCGATCATGCCTTGAACTACTGCCACTTCGGCGTCTTCGACATCGATCTTCACGAGGTCGAGGCTCCGTTCAGGATTCTCGTGTAAGTAGGTATCCAATCGCAAGACGTTTACCGCCAGCTGCGCGATAGCAGGGTGGCTCTTCTCGTGGAGCGACGCTCCCGCGTCCAGCGTACCGTGACCACGATATATGAAGATCGGACTCGTCCCATCTCGATCTGTCAGCGCAACGTTCCGCGCTTCCACCTGCTTTCCGATGCGATTGGAGCGCACGTTATCGATAAGTCGCCAGTATGTGCGAGGCACGGGCTCAAATGCGACAATTTTCGCATCGCGGTTGGAATGGGCAGCGCTCAGCGTGAACACGCCGGAATATGCTCCAACGTCGTATACAAAGTGTGCTCGACGCGCCAGCCTGTTCCAGATCCACAAGCTCAGGGTCTCGAACGAATCATGCCCGAACCAGAAGTATACCGCGGCAACGATGTCGTCATTCCCAGACCACATGAGAAAGGACTGCCCACCATGAGCCTGGACTTCTACCCAGCCAAAATATGGCCAAGCTCGTTTGAGCTCGTGAAGAACAGGATCGTGCACGGACACAGGCCGAAAAGTGTAACCTGGTGTGGTATATGGACGTCTCTCGAGGGCGCGGGCGTTCGCCGCTTCAAGACTTCGCAACTTCAATCGCCTGTACTCCTTGACGACGATCGTAGGTGAGTCGCAAGAACCTCATCCCGACCCCTCAGACTCACTCTAGGGGTCCACTCAAGAGCAACCCGGACTTCTCGTGGTAGGCATCGACCGAGTCGAGCTTCGACTCCCAAAAAGGGTATTGGATTGATTCGGTGGCAGGCGGCCGAGATAGAAGCTCGTCGGCGATTGCCCGCCAAATAAGAGCGTAGCCGCCGAACCGGTCGGCGAGATTGCAGATGTCCTGGTGGTAGATCTCGGCCAGTTCCACCGCCATCGGGGTGGGGATGGTCTCCGACGAGCCTTGGTGGACCTTGCGAGTCAGCACCCGGTAGCTCGATCCCGATTCGAGCCCGAGGAACCCGTATACGGAAGCCAACAACTCATGGGGGTAGAACGAGATGTCTTCGAGGAAACCAACATAAACCTGCTCGGGTGGAAACGCTCCGGTCCAGTTGGTCAGCGTCTGTAGGTAGTCGGAATGCGCCAATGATCGAGGCCGGGCGAAATGCACAGCCATGGTCGCTGGGTCCTCGGTCTCGCCCCACGTCCGAAGCGACATTTGGGCGTGCGACCATGCCCGCTCGATCGGGTTGCGCATAAAGAAGAGAATTCTCGCCCCGGGGACCATGACGGCAGCGCGCTGGACCTGCGACTCGGAGAGCACTGCATAGTCAGGGGTGAACTCGCCTGCGATCTGATGTGGCCCCGGTCGGAACAACGACCGGTACCAGTCGTCGTTCGGATGTCCGAGGAAGTAGCGCCGGTACCAACCCACATCGACCTCACCAGGGCTAGACCGGAATCGCCGCCACTGTCGACCCACCTGCCGCCGCCACCGCTCCGCCCAAGGGGCATCCGATCGCATCGCCGACAGCATCGAGCGCGGTCGGTCCACCTTCTCGTCGAAGTAGTGGAGCTCCTTCTCGGGGGGCATCCAGATCCCTGGGTGGTGCCGGAAGTTCTCGTAGAGCCAGGTGGTGCCTGCCTTCTGGGCGCCGATGCCGAGAAAATCGGGCAGGAGGCGATCGGTTGCGGGCAAGGGCTGATCTCTTTCCTGCATTAGAGGGCGGCGGATCGTACTGCCGAAGCTCGGATGGCTTGCTAACCGGAAGGCCGGTAGAGGATGCGCTCGGTCCCCGCCCCGTCGACGACGAGCACCTCGATCTCGTTGTGTTCCCGGAATGCGTCGGGCGGGATCATCGCTACGAATCGGGGCTCGGAAGGAGACCACGTACGCGTGACGGCCACGATCCGCCCATTGAAAGCGATGGCAAGCCAGAGGGTTCGCTCGCCCGCACCGGTGACCCAGCCGCTGAGTTGGGCGGGAAGCGGGTCGGCGGAAGGGTCCATGTCCTGATACCACTCGGGGTGCTCGAGCTCCAGGCCAAGTGCCGGTTCGTCGTCAACGGAGATGGAAGCCGCTTTCCGACCGAGGAGATCGGCATGAGCAGGCGGTGCGAGACCGAACGGACCTCGGTTCCCGAAGTACTCGAGGTGGTATCGAGCAACCTGGATCTTCTCATCACCGTTCGCTCCGAAGGTGACCGGTTCTGAGATCATGGTGCTCGCGCCGCGCTCCGGCCGTTCAGTCGCCAACAGTGACACACCGTCGACCTTCCAAGGAACCTCAACCGAGAGCACATCGGCGATCGTGGGAACAATGTCGACAGTCTCGGCCCGGTAGTCATCGATCTCGCCAATTCGCTGGTGGGGACGCTTGATGAAGAGCGGTATTGCCGCGATGTCGCCGACGGTCTCCGGTGCAATCGAGCGCCATCCGGTTGCCGGCCGAACCGCTACGCCATGGTCGGCCAGCACGACGATGAGGGTGTCGTCGTAGCGCCGGTGCGCCTTCAAGCGGTCGATTATCTGACCCACAATCCCATCGACGTACTGGACCTGGATCTGGTGTCGTTGGTAGGCCTGTTCGACCAGCCAGGCGTCGGTACCCCAACGGCGGCGTTTGCCTTCCCCGGGGCTGCCCACATCCGGGTAGACACGGCCATCGGGCAGGAACATCCATGGACGGTGCGGGATGAGGAGGTGGATGAAGTGGAACTCGCCATCCGTGATGGCGTGGTCGATGCCTTCCAGAAATCGACGGACGTCGTTCCGCCGGTCGGGATGTGTGTTCGCGTTGTAGAGGCCGAGCCCACCTTCGGGAGGCGGAGCGTCCTCCACACCGAAGTTCCCCCATCCCTGGTCGATGGCGGGCAGCGAGGCGGTGAGGTCGTCTGGGAGGAGGACGTGGCCGGAGACCACGGCCAGGTCCATGCCCAGGCTGGTCCACCGAAGGTCGAGCGGGACCTGCTCCCGGCTCCCGCCGGCGCAGACGAACTCGGGGCACAACTGAGTCGTGGTCTCGATGGCGTTCACTTGATACGAGCCTCCGAGCAACGTGAACAGGGTGCGCGGATATTCGATCGGCGCGTGGCAGTCGGTCCTCACGGGGTGCCAGAACCCCCGAGAGGACCGTTGGAACGGCCTTGACGGTGCCCTGGTGCACTCCGACGGCGTTGCGGAACCAGGTCCCGTCGGCGGCGAGGCGGGCGAAGTTGGGGAAGTGCTCCGCCTGGATGTTGCCCTCACCGTCGAGCAGCGACGCCACCGGGAACTCGTCGAAGACGATCATCACCACCGGGGCCGGGTCCCCCACCGGGGCATGCACCGTCTCCTCGGGTGAGGCCGACGCCCAAGCCAGCCTGGAGGTGGGCGCCACCAACAAGAACACCGCGGTGACCACCACCGGGGCCACCGCCAAGAAGCGGAACACCGAACGCAGCGACCTGCTCCGGTAATAGCCCCAGGAGAGCGCCACCCCGGCCGCCCCACCCAACCCGAGCAGCACCCACCCCGACAACCCCCCGCCGGGGTGTGCTCGAGCAGGGTGACCACGATCAACCCACCGAGCAGCACCAGCAGCACACGATGGAGAACACGCCCCGCCGGCTGATTGACGGCATGCACCAAGGCGACCACACCGGCCAACAGCAGCGGGACCCCCACCCCGAGCACCAGGGGGACCAAGACCACGTCGAGGGCGGGGGAAGCCCGGGCCACGAAGAACTCCGGGCTCTGCCCCAGGAGATCGAGCACCGGCTGGGCCAAAGCCAAGGCGGCCAAGGCCAGGGTGGAGAGCACCAGGTCGAGGGTTCCCGGCGGCGGCTCCGTCGACCGGGCCGGCGCCGCGGTCAGAGGACCGGCGAGATCAGTCTGCGCCGTCGTCGGCCTTCGGCTCGGAGGCCACCGCAACGTCGGGACCGGGAGACGGCTCCGACGACCCGCCACGTCGCAACACCCGGCGCCCCATCACCTTGAAGAAGACCACCGCACCAGCCACCCCGCCCAGCACCGCCTGCACCACCAGACTCCCCGTGCCCGGGTCCAAATAAGCGATCACAGCCCTCATCAGCTTCCTCCAACACCAACGATACAAGTGAACGGGAGGGGAACCGAACCGGAATGGAAGGCAGCCGGGGTTGCAGCCGGCGGTGCCAACGGCCACAACCATGGCGCCAACAGACATCTGGCTTGGTGCCTGTTTCCCGGACCGACCGGCAAACCTGCGAAGCGCACAGCAGGGGTCTGAAGCCGGTCGTCTAGCATTTACGCGTCGTGGTCGCCCCCTCCGACCCCCCTCTCGCTGAGCCGGTTCGGCCTGTCGTCGCCGCGCCCGATTCGTTGACCGAGCAGGCTCCGCGCGTCGAGTTGGTAGGCACCGCCACTGCCGATCAGATCGAGCAGGGCGCCCATCCGCCTTCGCGAGCCAAGCCGAGTCGATCGCGCCCCCGGCCGTGGTCGGGCTCGTCGTCGCCGTCCTTGCGATGGCCGTTGTCGGGATCATGGGGCGAGATCTCGGGTTCGTAGTCGACGATTGGGACTTCCTGACGACTCGAAGCTGGGCCGATCCGGTCAGCCTGCTGGAGGATTACACCGGCCATCTCATGCTGCCCACGGCCGTCCTCTTCGCCTCGGCAAAAGAGGTGATAGGTCTGGAGTACTGGCCATGGTGGTACCTGACCCGGCTGATCGCCTATGGCGGTATGGCCTTTGTGCTCTGGCGAGTGCTGTTGGCGCGTCGCAGCGATCCATTGATCGCGTTCGGGGCCTTCGTAATCGTCCTGTTCCTCGGGATCAGTTTCTGGCACAAACCGGCAACGATCGGCAACCTCATATCACTTTCGGTGGCGATGCTGGCCGCGCTCTTGGTCCAACGCATAACCGAGCCAAGACTCGGCCACAAGTTCCTACTCGGTGCCTTGCTCGCCCTCGGACTGGCCTCGAGCAGCCTCTCGGTTGCAACCACGGCGGCGTTGTTCTTGGTCACGCTGTGCCAACGCCGGCTTGGGCGCTGGTGGCCGTCAATCGTCGTCCCCGGCCTCGGCTGGCTGGCTTGGTACCTCGCCTTTGCTCCGTCTCAGTTGAACCGCGTCGACCTTGGATTTGCCGATCCCGCCACCAGATTGCTCACCGCCTTCTCGGATGCCTTCAACCTGGTCGAACAGGCACTGGCTTCGGTCTTCGCTTCCCCGGCGGTTTACGGCCCCTTGTTGGTGGTATTGCTCGTGGTGGCGCTCGTCTTCCTCGGGCTACGGGGTCGTCTCGACCGTTACGACGCGGTCACCATTGGCATAGTCGTCATCTACCTGGCGATGGTGGTGGTTGTGAGGACCACGGTCCGGGAATGGACGATCGATCGTCCCTGGTACCAGTTCAACATTGTCATCCTGCTGGTTGCGATGCTTGTTCCTAAGATTCCCCAGATACGCACCATGCCGGCACGCGCGGTGGCGATTGCCGTGATGACCGTGGTGCTGGCGGTCAACGTGGCAATGCTGCAGACCGGAATCGACGACTTCTCGGAGCGTGCCGACCTGGCGCGAAGAACCGCCGAGACCGCGGCGGCGATGCTCGACGCTTCCGAGCCGGTGGCCACCTCCGAAGCATCGCTGGCACCTTACGCAGCCGGCCTCACCACGACGCGGGTTCGAATGTTGCAGGACCTCGGTCTTGAGGCTGTTATCCACCCCGATCAAGAGTCTGCTGTCCGGGGACGGCTTCGCTTCGTGAGCGGCGAACCGCTGAGCACCGCGCCCGGCGGGCTGATCACCTCCGCCCGCCTCAACGATGGTTGCGCCCGGCTCAAACCTGGTCGCAAGAATCGACGGGACGGCGGTTGGGCCAGGTTCGATCACCCTCGATGGAGATCCTGGAGCAAGGTTGGCCCTGCTTTGGTCTGATGACTTCGGCACCGGCAGGCGAACGGTGATGCTCGAGCAACCCGAAACCTTCCTCACACCAGGGCCGGCCAGTCCCACCGAGTGGCGGATCCGCCATCGCGCGGGCCCGCCGGTCGAGGTGTGCGGCCTCGCGTCTGCGGGGTCACCGACTCCTGGCTTTGGCCAATAGCCGTCAGGACATGACGTCCGATGTGCCGGCGCCCGATGTAATCGGCAGCGTATCGGGACCCAAGCCCGCCCTGCTCACCGGTGCCGGTGTGCGTCGGATATCCCTTGGGGAGCTAATTCTCATCGGCGCCACTGCTGTGGCATCAGTGGTTGCGGTCACCGTGCTTTCGAGGAACGGTTGGTTCTTCGGCGACGCTTGGGACTTCCTCGCCACCCGGGACCTGAGCACCGTTGACGGCTGGCTCAAGCCGCACAACGGTCATCTTCAGGTGCCCGCGGTCGTTATCTATCAGGCGCTCTATGCGACCGTCGGTCTCGAGTACTTCCCGTGGTATCCGCTGGCACGGGCGATCGGCTACGCCGGAATGGTCACCTGGATGTGGTACGTGATGCGCCGCCGTGGGGCCGACCCTTGGATCACAGGAGCCGCTACGTTGCTGTTGCTGTTACTCGGAACCGGCGGCTTCCTCACCGCCGCCGGTTTCGGCAACTTCGCCGTCCTTTCCCTCGCCCTTGCTTTACCCCCGCTGCTCACGCCGGCGGCCCCCGGACAAGCTGCAAGGCGGGAGTGGGTGCGGCTTCTGGCCCTCACACTTGTCCTGCTGCTGTTGGTGGCGTCGAGCAGCCTCGGTATCGCCATCGCCGGCGGCGCCTTCATCGTCTCCATCGTCGGACGTATGCCCAAGAGCAACCTCATACCCTTCGCCGCGGCGTTCCTCGCGTACGGGGCTTGGTATCTCGGTTACCGGGTGATCGAGGGCGAGGTTGTGACCGCGTTCGCTTCGCCGGTAGTGGTCCCCGGCGTCGCCTTTGAGATCATGCGAGGCGCCCTTGCCCGACTCACAGACCTGACGCAGCCCCCGCTGATCGGCATGGTCCTTGCCGCAGCCCTAATTGCGGGGGTCGCCTTCTTGGCCTGGCAGCGTCGATTCGATTTGTTCGACTCCGTCTTCCTCCTCGCGCTACCCATCTACCTTGCCATGGTCGGGTTGGTCCGGGTCGGCACCGGAACCGCAGCCGTTGGCTCGTCTCGCTATGCCTACAACGTCATCCTCCTTCTCGCTCCGGTGCTCGTTCCCAAGCTCCGACCGCGCCATTGGTGGGTCACGGTGCCCGTGGTGACGACCCTCGTGGTGATGGCGGGCCTCAACCTGCGCCAACTGGAATCAGGGATTCGGTATTGGAATGCCCACGGCGCCGCCGGCAGGATCGAGATCGAGACGGCGGCGGCACTCATCGCCAGAGGCGAGCCCGTGGTGAATGGCGCCCTGCTCCGTGGGCCGGCATCCCGTCGATTGGCAGCCGACGCACTCGGTCCACTTCTCGACGACGGCTGGGGCCCGCCGCTCTCGGGGAGTCGGGAGGTGGTGGAGCAGATGCGCGCCGGCCTCCGCATGCGCCGCTCGCTCGACATCGAGTCCGTCGGCGTGTCGCCGCTGGCCCCGGGCGTCACGTCCAGATGCATCAAACTCGAACGAGCCGCGTCGCAGCGGCTCGTCGTGGAAGACCACGGCACCGTGACGATTCATCCTCAGCGCCACACCCGGTTGGCCATGACCTGGGTGGACGAGTTCGGTGCCGGAAGGTGGTCCTTCAGCCTGCGGAAGCCTCACATGGTGGAACTCGCCGACCCGGTTACCACCGCCACGGTAACCATCGAAGTGCTCGGGCCAGGCCCCGTGCGGGTATGCGGGCTCGACCCGGCGCCGGCCGGGACCTGATCAGCCCTCGACCGCGGCCAGGAAGGTCTCGATGACCCGGTCCTGATCGGTCTCGGTGAGCTCGTTGTAGAAGGGCAGCCGGAGCAGCCGGGCGGAGATGTCCTCGGTGACCGGGCACGCCGTGGGACGGGAAGCAAAGCGACGGCCGCCGTCGGAGTTGTGGAGTGGGACGTAATGGAAAGTGGCGTTGACCCCGTTGCTCTTCATGGTCCGCAGCACGCGGCCGCGGGTATGCGGCATCGGGAAGCAGCACGTAGAACATGTGCCAGGCCGATTCCGATCCCTCGGGTATGACCGGGATGGTGAAGCCGAGCCGGGAGGCGTGCGGAGCGAGTTCCTCCTGGTAACGCCGGTACACGCCGCTCACGCTTTCCCAGGATTGCTTGGCGTTGCTCCAGTTGGCCCACGAGATAGGCGGCGGTCAAATCCGACATGCCGAAAGAGGAGCCGGTGTCTTTCCAGCTGTACTTGTCGACTTCGCCCAGCATGAAGGCCCGGCGGTTGGTCCCCTTGTCGTAGACGACATGCGCCCGGGCGACGTCGTGCGGTCGGTTGATCAGCAGAGCCCCACCCTCGCCGCAGACGAAGTTCTTGGTCTCGTGGAAGCTGAGCGTGGCGTACCGGCCAAAGCTCCCGAGCGGCGATCCCTGGTAGCTCCCGAAGAGACCATGGGCGTTGTCCTCGACCATGTCGGCCCGGTCCCACCCCTCGAGCGCCTTGGCCAGGCCCTCGACGTCGCAGGCGATGCCGGCGTAGTGCACCGGGACCACCGCCCTCACTGACGGCTCGAGCAGTTCGGCCACATGGTCGGGGTCGAGCCCCAAGGTGGTGGGCTCGATGTCGGCAAAGAGGAGCCGGGCGCCTTGGCGGACGTAGGCCAGTGCTGTGGTCACGAAGGTGAAGGAGGGGACGATCACCGTGTCACCAGGACGGATGTCGAGCAGCATCGCCGACATCTCGAGGGCATCGGTGCACGAGGTGGTCATCAGCACCTCGGCGGCCCCGGTCGCCTCCTGGAGCAGCCGTGACGCCTTCTGCGAGAACGGGCCCGACGATGAGGTATGACCGCCCTCGATCGCCTGGCGGACGTAGAGCAACTCGTCACCCTCGATCGTGGGGCGGTTGAAGGGGATCGGTGGATCCGAAACCTCGGTCGTCACGGGGAAGCTCCCTCCTCGGGGCGATGTGCCGGCGGCCGATTCTCCGAACCTGCGGCGGCCCGATTCGTCATGCAATCCACACTCCTTGGTGGCACCGACCTCCCACCACCACCGACCGGCGCGTGGGTGTTCGTCAGCAGTAGTGGGTCTGGTGCAGGGAGCACAACCGATCGAGGTGTACCCGCTGTCGTAGAGCTTGTTATAGGGGACGTCCCGCGACCTTATGTAGCCCCAAACCTGTTCGGTGCTCCAGTAGGCAAGAGGATTCACCTTGTACAGCCCGTGTACCGCGTCCCACGCGGCCACGGGGGTCGCCGCCCGCTCAGGAGAGTGCTCGCGACGAAGCCCGGTAAGCCAGGCGTTTGCGCCGCGCAGTGCTCTCGTCAAGGGCTCGACCTTTCGAACATCACAGCACTCGAGACGGTTCTCCACACTCTCGCGAAAAGAGAACATCCCCTTTTCGGAAACGAGTCGTTGGACGAGGTCGTTGCGAGGAAGGACCACCTCGACTTCGACGCCGTATCGACGCCGCACCTCGTCGATCAGTTCGTACGTCTCCTCGGGCAGCCGCCCGGTATCGAGGGTGAACATGCTGATCTCGGGAGCCACCCGCGCCACCAAATCCACCAAAACTGCACTCTCGCCTGCAAAACTGCAGGCGAGCCTGGCCGGGGTCAAGTTATCGGCCACCCAACGGACCACGCGCTCCGCGGATAGATCCTCGAGCCGCGCCAGCTGCGAGGTGTTGAAGGCCGTTCCTATGGCCTGTTGGGCTACATCCAATGGCATGAGGGACGTCATTCCAGCCCTGACCGGCACGATCCGTCAAGACGAGGCGCACCACCTCCGCCAAGTCCGATCCATTCCAGGTCGGCTACTGGACGAGATCGCGCACCGACCCAGCGATCCGGATGGCCGAGATCCCGGCAGCATGGCGCAGCTCGTCGGGGGCCCCGGAGTGGGGCATCTCGGTCACCGCCAGATGGACGACCCTTCCCTCGAGCGCGTCTTCGGCGAGTGCAGCCAGCACCGCATCACCCAGGCCCCCCTCGAGCCAGTGGTCCTCGACCACGACAAGGGGCTTGACCGCACCACGCAAGGTCTCCCCGTCTATCGGCTTGAGCGAGTAACAGTCGATCACCCCGACGGGGATCCCTTCCCCCTTCAATTGGTCGGCTGCCTCCAGCGCTTGGAACACGGTGATCCCGGTAGCCACCACCGTGGCTCGGTCGTCTGCGCTCTGGCGGAGCACCTTGCTACCCCCGATGGGGAACTCATCCCCCGCCCCGTACAGAGGGGGTGTGTCCTCACGGATCGTCCGCAGGTACGCGATCCCCGGCCAGTCGAGGGCCGCCTCGACCAGACGGACGGTGGACGAGGCGTCGGCGGGGCTGAGGACAGCCGACCCGTGGATCGACCTCATCATGGAGAAGTCCTCAAGAGCCATCTGCGATGCTCCGTCTTGACCGATCGAGACGCCGGCATGCGACCCGGCAAGAACCATCCGGGCACCCGAGACCGCCGCCATCCGGATGAAGTCGTAGGCACGGGTGAGAAACGCTCCGAACGTGGCCGCCACGGGGGTCAGCCCGACGACTTGGAGGCCGACCGCAGCTCCAACCATGAGTTGCTCGGCGATGAAGACCTCGAGGAAGCGGTCGGGCGCCTCCTTCTGGAAGAACTCGGTGTAGGTGGAGTTGGCCACTTCGCCGTCGATGACGACCAGATCCGGACGGGAATGCGCCAGCGCGGCCAGCGCCTTGCCGAAAGCCTTGCGGGTTGCCAGCGGCTCGGTGAAGGTGGGCCTGTCGTACTCCCCGGGAGATGTGTCGTCATCGGGCACGGATTGCGGCGGAGCCGGCGTGATGCGAAGGTCGCGCTCCCCGCCCAGCTCCTCGACCGCGGTTACCTCCTCCTCCTCGGATAAGGCCTTGCCGTGCCATCCGTCCCTATCGGCTAGGAAGGAGACGCCGTACCCCTTGACCGTCTTGGCAACGATCAGAACCGGTCGGTCGGCCTCGGCCACCCGGCCGTACGCGGCGTCGATTTCATCGACGTCGTGACCGTCGACCTGGATCGCCTCCCACCCGAACGCCTCGGCTCGGCGGGCGTAGGTGTCACCGTCCCACTCCAGCATCGTCGGCCCTCTTTGGCCGAGCCGGTTCATGTCGAGGATCCCCACCAAGTTCCGCAACCCGTGGTGCGAGGCGTTCCCCATCGCCTCCCACACCGATCCCTCTGCCATCTCCGAGTCACCCATGAGCACCCAGACCCGCCCCGGCAACTGACGGAGCCGCATCCCCATTGCCATCCCGAAACCGATGGGCAGGCCCTGTCCGAGGGCGCCGGTGCCAACGTCCACCCATGGCATGTCGTCGGTCGGGATGGGGTGTCCCTGGAGCGGGCTGTCGAACTTGCGGTAAGTCAGTAGTTGCTCGTCCGTGACCGCACCCACCGCTTTGAGCAGCGCGTAGAGGAGCGGTGTGGCGTGGCCCTTGGAGAAGATGACCCTGTCGCCCCCCAGATCGTGCGGGTCCTTGGGGTCCCAACGGAGATGGTTGGCGTAGAGCACCGCCATGAGATGCGATGCCGAGAGCGCCGATGTGGGGTGACCCGATCCTGCCCTGGTCGAGGCGCGGATCGCATCGACGCTGAGCTGTGCGGCGAGCTCGTCTAGCTCCGCTTTGGTCGGCATTGGCCTCTCCCGTATCTACTGGTCCCCCGAGGCTACCGACCTCAACCCGTTTGGCTCTTCTGGTGGACGGGAGCCCTCGTCGCCGGAGCCAACCAATCCGCAAGGTTGGGAGTTCGGCAGCCCCCCTACCCGCTGCTCCGCAGCGGGGCCCTTCCCCCCTCCGGGGGGACGGAAAGAAGAAACTTCCGTCTTCCGTCTTCCGTCTTCCGTCTGCCGTCTGGCTTTGTCCCTACTCGTACCCCAGGTTCTGCATCTCTTCGCCGAGTTGGTCGACGAGGTACCCGGCCACTTCGGGGTCGAGCTCGGCGCGCCAGCGGCCCACGGATGCTGCCGCGCTGGGCGTGGTGCGATGGTCGATGTGTGCCGGAACTCGAGTCGGGTCAAGGTCGATGTCCAGCCAGGTACCGAGCCGGTCGGCAGCGGTGGCGATATCGAGGGCAAGGTCCTCGTACCGGACGACGATCGTGCCCGGTCCGGGGCTGACGGCCTCTCGTAACAGTTGGCGTTGCCGTTCCACGAAGCGGGGGGCGTAGCTCACCGGCGTGTCGTCGCTCCGATAGCCGAAGCTGGGATGGCGGCGGGCGACAAAGGCGGCGATCGACACCATCTGGTCGCGGGGATCGCGCACCAAGTATCCCACCCGGATCGGCAGGGCGCGCCGCGCCATCCTCGGAACCCAGATCGGGCCCGTCTCCGCGTAATAGCGGGGAGGCGGGTCGATTCCTGCCGTCGTTCTCATCCGATCCGAGGCGATACGCCATCCGGCCCGGAGGAGCGGTACCCACAACGGTGGCGCTTCGCCGGCGAGCAGCCGGCGCTCCGTCCATGGAATGCCGCCGAGGAGCTTGCCCGCAGGAACATGGCCGACCTGGTCGATCGAGGCGCGGTGCCAGCGATTCGACGATGCGGCGCCCTCCAGCGGAAGGCGCGCCCATTGGAGGAGGTAGGTGAGATACGCCCGCTCGTATGCGTAGACCCGCTCAAAGAGGACGTCTGGAGAGGTGCCCAACAACTCCATGAGCAGTGTCGAACCCGACCTGCCGGTGGCGACGAACACAACTGGCACAAGCGGTTCCACGAACTGATTCAAGCCGCGCCACCGAGGCGCCGATTGCATCATGACGGAGCCCCCGGCCTCGGCTGGGTACACTCCGATGCCCGCCCGGCGCGGCGCCGTCCCTCGAAGAGACGATCGCCCCCGGGCATGTTTTGCGATTGCTAGGAGCAGATTCGTGGCCGATCACCTCATCGCCCCTCACGGCGGAACGCTCGTCGACCTCATCGTCGACCCCGAGAGAGCCGCCGGGCTCAGGACCCAGTCGGCCGATTGGCCATCATGGGACCTGACCGAGCGTCAACTGTGCGATCTCGAGCTCTTGCTCAATGGCGGGTTCTCCCCGCTACGCGGCTTCCTCGGGAAGGACGACTACGACCGGGTCTGCACCGAGATGAGGCTGGAGGACGGGACTCTGTGGCCCATCCCCATCACCCTCGACGTGACCGAGGAAGTAGCCCAACAGCTCGAACCCGGGTCGCACCTGGCGCTGCGCGACCTCGAAGGCGTCATGCTCGCCGTAATCACCGTCAGCGACGTGTGGCAGCCGGACCGGGAAGCAGAGGCCAGCAGCGTCTTCGGCACCACCGATCCGACCCACCCTGGGGTGGGCCACCTGCTCAACCGGTGCAACCCCTGGTACGTCGGCGGGACCATCGAGGGCATCCAGGCGCCGGTCCACTACGACTACACCGACCTCCGCCGCACCCCGAGCCAGGTCCGCGACGAGTTCGCCCGACTGGGCTGGACCGAGGTTGTCGCATTCCAGACACGCAATCCGATGCACCGCGCCCATGTCGAGCTGACCATGAGGGCTGCGGCCGAGGTCGGCGCCAACCTGCTCATCCAGCCGGTGGTGGGGATGACCAAACCGGGCGATGTCGACCACTACACCCGGGTGCGCGCCTACCAGGCGGTTCTCTCTCACTACCCCAAATTCACCGCAACTCTCTCGCTGTTGCCGTTGGCGATGCGGATGGGTGGGCCACGCGAGGCGGTCTGGCACGCCATCATCCGCAAGAACCACGGGTGCACCCACCTCATCGTCGGCCGGGACCACGCCGGGCCCGGTAGCGACTCCTCAGGGACGCCCTTCTATGGCCCATACGACGCCCAGGACATGCTCCGCAAGCATGAGGAAGAGATCGGCGTCCACATGGTCGACTTCAAGATGATGGTCTACCTCCCCGACGAGGACCGCTACATCCCGGTGGACGAGGTGCCCGAGGGAGCCCACACCCTTTCGATCTCTGGAACCGAGCTGCGCCAGCGACTCGCCGAAGGCCGGGAGATACCGGAGTGGTTCACCTACCCCGAGGTCGCCCGCGAGCTGCGCAAGACCCATCCCCCGCGTTCGCAGCAGGGGTTCACCGTCTTCTTCACAGGTCTCTCCGGTTCGGGCAAGTCGACCATCGCCAACGCCTTGCTGGTCAAGCTGCTCCAGATCGGAGGTCGCCCGGTGACCCTGCTCGATGGCGACCTCGTTCGAAAGCACCTCAGCTCCGAGCTCGGGTTCTCCAAGGAGCACCGTGACCTCAACATCAGGCGCATCGGCTTTGTCGCCTCGGAGATCACCAAGAATGGCGGCATCGCCATCTGTGCTCCGATCGCACCCTATGACCAGACCCGCAAGGACGTCCGTGGGATGATCGACCCGGTCGGCGGGTTCAACCTGGTCCATGTCGCCACGCCGCTCGAGATCTGCGAGGAGCGAGACCGCAAGGGCCTCTACGCCAAGGCACGGGCCGGGATCCTCAAGGAGTTCACCGGGATCTCTGATCCTTACGAGGAGCCGGCCGACGCCGAGGTCGTCATCGATACCACTCAGTTCTCCCCGGAGGAGGCCGCCAACCAGGTAATGCTCCATCTGGAGCGCCTCGGCTACCTCGCCGCCAATGGCGGGGCCGACTGAGCACTGGCGCTTCTGGACCGGATCCAGTCCCCGTCACCTCCACCGGGTGACCACCCGGGCGGCTCGCTTTGACCTGGGAGGCCTGGTTCACGCTGGCCGTCGTGGTCATCATCCTCGTCGTCCTGGTGCGCGATCTGGTGGCACCGGCGGCGGCGATGGTGGGTGGGATGGTGGCGGTGCTGGTCGCCGGGATCGTCACCCCCGAAGAGGCCTTTGCCGGGTTTGCCAACCCGGCTCCGATAACGGTCGCTGCGCTGTTCGTGCTGGCCCGCGCCGTCGAGAAGACGGGAGCCCTAACCCCGGTGGTTCGTATGACCCTCGGTGCGACGGTCGGGATGCGGCGCTCGCTGGCCCGTTTGGTCTTCCCCACGATCAGCGCCTCGGCCTTCCTCAACAACACGCCGATCGTCGCCATGTTGTTGCCCCAGGTGGAGAGATGGGCAGAGGAGCGGGGGCGTTCGCCCTCGCTGTACCTGATGCCGCTCTCCTTTGCCGCCCTGCTCGGTGGCGTCGTCACCGTGATCGGGACCTCGACCAACATCGTCGTGTCGGGCCTGTTGGAGAACGCCGGCCAGCCCCCGATCGGGTTCTTCGAGATCACCGGGGTCGGGCTGCCGATCGCCCTGGTGGGTGGGGTCCTGCTGGTCCTGCTCGCCCCGCGGCTGCTCAAGGTGCGCCGGTCGGTGAGAGAGGAGGCGGAGGACGACGCCAAGCGTTTCGTCCTCGACATGGTGGTCGAAGAATCCGGGTCCCTTGATGGCCGGGCGGTCGAGGCCGGCGGACTCCGCCACCTCAAGGGAGTGTTCCTCGCCGCTCTCGACCGCGAGGGTGAGGTGATCGCCCCGGTCACCCCCGACACCACTTTGCGCGGCGGCGATGTCCTCCGCTTTGTGGGGATGGCGGATCAGGTCCTCGACCTGCAGGCGATCCGGGGACTGTCCTCGGCCGAGGAGACCCACCTGCTCGACCTCGACACCAGCCGGGCGCGCTACTTCGAGGCGGTGATCGGCCCCACATCCCCGATGGTGGGAACCACGCTCAAGGAGGTCGGTTTCCGACAGCGATACCAGGCTGCGGTGGTCGCCATCCACCGAGCCGGTCAACGGATCGACGCCAAGCTGGGATCGGTTCCGCTTCGTGTTGGCGACACGCTGCTCCTCATCGCCGACCCCGGTTTCCGCGATCGATGGCGCGATCGGAGGGACTTCCTGTTGGTGTCTTCGACCGGAGGCTCCCCGCCGGTGCCCACCACCAAGGCGATCCTGGTGGGCGCCATCACGCTGGCGATCGTGCTCGCTGCATCGCTCGAGATAATTCCCATCCTCCAGGCCAGCCTGCTCGGGGCTGTCGCCCTCGTCGTCTTCGGGGCGGTGACCCCCAGCGAGGCCCGCGACGCCGTCGACCTCGACGTGATCATCGTGATCGCCGCCGCATTCGGGGTGGCGGCCGCGGTCGAGACGTCGGGTCTGGCTCAGATCGTGGCCGACGGGATGGTCGAGGCGTTCGACGTCTTCGGTCCACTTGGGATCCTCACCGGTGTGGTGATAGCCACCGTCGTGCTCACGGGGCTGGTCTCGAACAATGCCTCCGCCCTGCTCATGTTCCCCATCGCCGTCGCCGCCGCCACCGGGGCCGGCCTCGAGCCCCGCGGTTTCGCCATCGCAATCGCCGTCGCCAGCTCGGTCGACTTCCTCACCCCTATCGGCTACCAGACCAACACCATGGTCTACGGGCCGGGGGGCTACCGCTTCGCCGACTACCCGCGTCTCGGGGGTCCCCTCACCCTGCTGGTGGTGGTGACGCTGGTGGCGCTGGTCCCCGTGTTTTGGCCGTTTTGAACCGAACCAGGAGAGCACCCCGATGAGCAGAGCCGACGACCTTTCCCGCATCGAGCACGCCTTGAAGCTCGCTGCCGGCGTCCTCGAGGACTTCACCCCAGGCGCGGTGGCGGCGAAGACCAAGACCGGTGACGACCCGGTGACCGCAGCCGATCTGGCCCTCAACGAGGTGCTCCACCAGGCTCTCCCTCAACCCGGAGAAGGTTGGCTGTCGGAGGAGACCGCCGACGACACCTCCCGGCTCGGCTGCAGCCGGGTGTGGGTGGTGGACCCCTTGGATGGCACCCGCGAGTTCGTCAAGGGCATACCGGAGTGGTGCGTCTCGGTGGCGCTGGTGGAGGACGGCGTGGCCGTGGCGGGCGGGATCCTCAGCCCCGGACCGGGCCACCTGATCCTGGGCGCCGCCGGCGAAGGGGTGACCCTGAACGGCGCGCCGGCAGCGTGCACGACCACCTCCTCGCTGAGCGGCGCTCTCGTCCTCGCCAGCCGTAGCGAGGTGAAACGGGGGGAATGGGACCGCTTCTTCGGCACCGACATCTCGGTGCGGAACATGGGATCGGTCGCCTACAAGCTGGGGCTCGTCGGCGCCGGGCTGGCCGACGCCACCTGGACGCTCGTGCCCAAGCACGAATGGGACGTCGCCGCAGGAGCGGCCATCGTCCTCGCCGGCGGTGGGACGCTTCTCACGCTGGATGGAGAGGAACCAGTCTTCAACCACGAGAACCCCAAGCTGACCGGCTTCGTCGCCACCGCGCCAGGTCTCTCTGCTTCGGTGAGGGAGTTCCTCGGCCTCTCCCTCCCCTGAAGGCCGGCTCCACCGAAGGCCCACCGTCACCCCCTCCACTCGCTCCGCTCGCGGATCGGCTCCCCCTCCCGGTGAGGGAGGGGGTTGGGGGAGGGTGATTGGGCACGTTGCGAACAATCACCCCCTCCGCTCGCTCCGCTCGCGCCCTCCCCCTCACCGGGGGAGGCAGAAGACGCGGCGCTCCGTCTCGGTTCGGCTCCCCCTCCCGGTGAGGGAGGGGGTTGGGGGAGGGTGATTCGCTGCCCGCCATAGTCATCCCCTCCGCTCGCTCCGCTCGCGCCTCCCCCTCACCGGGGGAGGCATTGACGTCGGTCACCCCACCACGTAGAGGCGGCGGTCGGATTGGTTGAGGCGGTCGAAGCCATCGGGGGTTACGGCCACGATGTCCTCGATCCTCATCCCCCAACTCCCCGGGGCGTAGATGCCCGGCTCGACCGAGAACGCCATCCCCGGCTCGAGCGCCTCTTCGTTCCCGGCGACGATGTAGGGGTGCTCGTGGACCTCTAGGCCGATCCCGTGGCCGGTACGGTGGATGAACAGGTCGCCCAGTCCCGCCTCATCGATGACCCCCCTGGTGACGGCATCGACCTCGGCAGCAGGTACCCCGGGCCTGACCGCTTCGACGCCTGTTCTGCTGAGCCTCCCCCAACACTCTGTACGCCGCTTCGACCTCGGTCGACGGATCGCCGACCACAAAGGTCCTTGTGGTGTCTGAGCAGTAGCCGCCGATCCGACCACCGAAGTCGACAACCACGGTGTCGCCTCGCTCGATGGTGCGGTCGGAAGGTGAATGATGCGGCGAAGCTGCGTTGGGACCCGAGGCGACGATGGCGAACCCAGCGGTGTCGTGCCCCTCCTCGAGCGCCCACTCCGCCACCGTCGCGGCGAGTTGTCTCTCGGTCTGGCCCGAGAACCTCGTCTTGGCCAGCCGCTCGACCACCCGATCGGTGGCAGCAGCGGCCGCCCTGAGCAACGAGATCTCCTCGGCGTCCTTCCTCATCCGGAGCTGCTGCGTGATCGGAGCGGCCGAGGTGAACCTGGTGCCGGGCAGGGCCTCCTGCATCCCAAGCAAGAACACAGCCCACGTCTGATCGCCCACGGCGACCACATCGAGCCCGTCGAGTTCCTCGACCACCATCGACAGGGGATCATCGGTCTCGTCCCAGGGCCGGATGCCGAACACGTCGGGTATGGGGACGACCCGGGGCGCCTCCAGTCGCGGGACAACGAGCACCCCGTCACCGTCGGTCCGAAGCACCAGCATGGTGAGCCGTTCGGTCAGCAAGGCCTCGTACCCGACCAGGTAGGGGAGGTCGCCACCGACGGATAACGCCAGGGCGTCGATCCCTGCCGCGCCGAGGAGTCGGCGTGCCGCAGAGATCCTGCGCTCGTGGTCGAACCAAGAATGAGTCATCAGGACAACCTATCGACCGCCGTTGCCTTTCGATTTCACGGCGATTCCGCCCGTTCCTCCCCCGTAGGATTGGTTGCTTGCAATCTGCATCCACCTTCGGCGCCGGGGGCCGCCGCCTGCCGCCCCTCGTCGGGCGTCTGGCTGCGGTGTGGGTTGTGGTGATGGCTGTGATCGGTATCGGTCCGTCGTCTGTGCCTCGCCCCGTCGTGGGCCTCGGCGCCGCTGGATTCTCAGGCCCCGGTGTGGGATCCGGCGCCAGTTGTCATGGTCGTTTTCGACGAGTTCCCCCTTGCCTCTTTGCTCGATCAACACGGTCGCATCGACGAGGAGCATTTCCCCAACTTCAGCCGGCTGGCCGAGGACGGAACCTGGTTTCGGAACGCGGTCGGCAATCACCAGTTCACCGAGAAGGCGCTTCCCACCATCCTCAGTGGCGTGGTGGCGCCGAATGAGGGAAAGGTCCCCCGAGCCGCAGACTTTCCCCGCAACCTGTTCACCCTGCTCGGCGACCGTTACCGAGTGCAAGCCGTAGAACCACTGACCGAGTTGTGTCCCGAGTACGTCTGCACGGCCGATCCGCAGGTCGTGGAGCGTCCACATTGGTCGAGTCTCGATCCACACTTGGCGGTGGTCACGGACCGCCCGTTTCTCACCGACGATGCGCCGCCGCCGGCCATCGAACAGAACCCGGAGTTTCTTGGACATAGATGAGGCCAGTGCACCGCCGGAGTGGGACAACAAGAGCCGTTTCCACGCCGCCGTCGACGACGACAGGCGAGGCCCCATCGCCCGCTTCCTCGATGGACTCAACCATTCCCTGGGTCGGGACGAGTTCCACTTCGGCCACCTGCTGATCCCACACCGTCCGTGGGACTACCTCCCCGATGGGAGGGAGTACCTTGGCGGCTACCTGACCGGGATGGGCCCAGATCGCTGGGTAGAGAACGAATGGCTGGTAGCGCAGGACTACCAGAAGCTCCAGATCCAGGTCCAGTACGCGGACCGGCTCATAGGGGAGATGATCAACAGGCTCGAAGCGCACGGCAGCTATGACGACACCCTCATCATCGTGGTCGCAGACCACGGTGTCAGCGTCCGACCCGACCAGCACCCGAGGCGCATCACCCCCGAGACGGTGGGAGATATCGCCTTCGTACCGTTCTTCATCAAGCTCCCTCGTCAGACCGGCGGCGGTATAGACGACTACCGGGCGGAGTCGGTTGACGTGGTCCCCACCGTCGCCGACGTCCTCGGGATCGACGTCCTCTGGACGACGGACGGCACTTCTCTCATCGGCGCCAACCGGCCACAACGAAACCAAAGCACTATGGGGAGTGGGAGCCCACTCACCTTCGCCTCCGGCTTCGACGAGGCGCTCGGCATCGCCCGATACCACCTCCGTTTGTTCGGCGACCGCGGTCCCTTTGGCCTTGCCCCGTCCGGATACTCCGATCTACTCGGTCGAAGGGTTGACTCGCTCGCGGTCACCGACGACCCCCAGGAGGAGCTGGTCCTCGACAATCCGGAGTGGTACGCCGATATGGACCCTGCGACCGATCCCCTGCCTGCTGAAGTGAGCGGCCGGGTCATCGGAGGCGACGACAAACTCACATTGGCGATAGTCCTCAATGGGCAGATCGTCGCGGTAACTCGGAGCGGGTCATTCGGTGACAATGAGCGGTTCGTGGCGATGATCCCGCCCGAACTCTTTCTGGACCACAACGAGTTGAGCGTCTTGGTGGTGCGGCACACGGGCACGGCGTACACGCTGACCCGACCCTCTGGCTTGTAGGCAATGCCCAGCTCGGTTGGCTGGGTAACCGCCCATTTCGTTTCGGTTCCCTTCCCGTTCACCGGTATCGTTGGTGTTGGACAAGGGGAATCTGATGAGGGTTGTGATCGCTTATTTGGATCCGGGCACGGGGAGCCTGGTGGTGCAGGTGGTGCTCGGCGGGGTGGCTGGTGCTGTCGTCTTCTTCAAGGTGATGGGGCGCCGGGTGATGCGACGCGGCCGGTCATTGGAGCCGTCTCCCGGTCCCGACGTTGCGGTGGCCTCCGAGCCGAAGGCCGACGACGGCGCAGACTGATCTCGCCGGTCCTCTGACCGCGGCGCCGGCCCGGTCGACGGAGCCGCCGCCGGGAACCCTCGACCTGGTGCTCTCCACCCTGGCCTTGGCCGCCTTGGCTTTGGCCCAGCCGGTGCTCGATCTCCTGGGGCAGAGCCCGGAGTTCTTCGTGGCCCGGGCTTCCCCCGCCCTCGACGTGGTCTTGGTCCCTCTGGTGCTCGGGGTGGGGGTCCCGCTGCTGTTGGCCGGGGTGGTCGCCTTGGTCCATGCCGTCAATCAGCCGGCGGGTCGTGTGCTCCATCGTGTGCTGCTGGTGCTGCTCGCTGGGTTGATCGTGGTCACCCTGCTGGAGCACACCCCGGCGGGGGGGTTGTCGGGGTGGGTGCTGCTCGGGTTGGGTGGGGCGGTCGGGGTGGCGCTCTCCTGGGGGTATTACCGGAGCAGGTCGCTGCGTTCGGTGTTCCGTTTCTTGGCGGTGGCCCCGGTGGTGGTCACCGCGGTCTTTTTGTTGGTGGCTCCCACCTCGAGGCTGGCTTGGGCGTCGGCCTCACCCCAGGAGACGGTGCACGCCCCGGTGGGGGACCCGGCCCCGGTGGTGATGATCGTCTTCGACGAGTTCCCGGTGGCGTCGCTGCTCGACGGTGAGGGCAACATCCAGGCGGAGCACTTCCCCAACTTCGCCCGCCTCGCCGCCGACGGGACCTGGTTCCGCAACGCCGTCGGAGTGCACCAGCAGACCGAGAAGGCGATCCCCACCATCCTCACAGGGGTGATGGCGCCGCTCGAGGGGAAGGTCCCCCGTGCCGTGGACTACCCCAACAACCTCTTCACTTTGCTCGGCGCCGGATACCAGGTCCAAGCGGTGGAGACGCTGACCGAGCTATGCCCCGAGTTCGTCTGCGCCGGCGGGAGCCGGGAGCAGGTCCCGACCGACCTACGGTGGACCAGCCTGGGCATGGACCTGGCAGTGGTCTCCGGCCACGTCCTCCTCCCAGACGACCTCACCGCCTCGTTGCCCGCCATCGACCAGGGATGGGGGAACTTCGGGGTCGGTGATGCCACCGGACCGGTCCCGGAGTGGGACAACCCGGAGCGCTTCTTCGCCAACGTCGGCGCCGACCGTCGCAACGACGTCGCTCGTGTCCTCGACGGCATCGATCACCCGCTGGCCACCAACGAGTTCCACTTCGCCCACCTGCTTCTGCCCCATCGGCCATGGAGCTACCTCCCCGACGGGCGCGAGTACCTCGCCACCGACCTTACGGGCAGGGGTCCGGGTGGTTGGGGCACGGATGCCTGGTTGGTCGAGCAGTCCTACCAACGGCTCCAGATACAGGTGCAGTACCTCGACCGCCTCATTGGAGACCTGATCGACCGTCTCGAGTCCCATGACAGCTACGACGACGCCCTGATCGTGATCGTGGCCGACCACGGGATCAGCGTCCGGCCCGAGCAGCCCCGGAGGTTCATCACGCCCGAGACCATCGGCGACATCGCGGCGGTGCCACTCTTCATCAAGCGCCCTCACCAAGACAGTGGAGGGGTGGACGACTATCGGGCGGAAACCACCGATGTGGTACCCACCATCGCCGACGTGCTCGGCATCGACCTCCCATGGCGGGCCGACGGGGTGTCGCTGTTCTCCGAGGATCGGCCACTACGGACGCAGAGCACCATGATGAGCGGCAATCCGGTGACCTTCGGGGTCGACGGGAGCGAGAAGCAGACCATCGCCGACTACCACCTCGAGTATTTCGGCGATCGCGGGCCGTTCGGGCTGGCGCCCATCGGGCAGGCCGACCTCCTCGGTGCAGAACTCGCTTCACTCGACTTCGACGATGACCCGGAGTCCCAGCTGCTGCTCGATCTTCCCGAGGGGTATCTAGCCACGGACCCGGAAGCCGACCCGCTGCCGGCCCAGATCTCGGGCCGGGTGAGCGGTGCCGGCGATGGCCTTCTCACCCTCGCGATCGTCCTCAACGGCCGAATCGAGGCAGTCACCCGCAGCGGCGCCTTCGGGAACAGCGAGCGGTTCGTGGCGATGGTCCCCCCCGACGCGCTTCGAGAAGAGAACCAGGTGGAGGTGCTCGTGGTCGAGGGCTCCGGTGCCACCCGCACCCTGACCCGGCCAACGGGCTAGCTGACCCCAAGACCTAGCCGCCCCGAGACCTAGCTGGCCGCTGCCTCCCAGGGAACCTCGTTCTCGGCGGGCGTGGGCGATGACGGGGCCACCTCGGTGTCGCCCAGCGCCCGGAAGAGGAAACTCGCCATCTGACCCCTGGTGACCGGGTCGGCCGGGCAGAACTGGTCGTTCTCCGGGGGATTGCAACCGGCGGTGACCCCGGCGGTGGCGAGCCGATCGATGCTCTTCTCGTGCGTGGACCCGTCGTCATCGGTGAACAGATCTCCCGCACCGTCGTCGGAATAGCCCATCGACCTGACTAGGAACGACGCCATCTGCTCTCTCGTCACCTCGTCCCCTGGACAGAACCGCCCGGGATCGGCTACGTCGCAACCCTCGGTCACACCGGCGGTGACCAGCCGGTCAATGCTCGCCTCGTGGGTAGAGCCATCGTCGTCCCAGAAGAGATCGCCTTCACCCGGGTCGTCGTATTGCATGGCCCGCACCAGGAACGATGCCATCTGGTCGCGGCTCACCGGGTCGCTCGGACAGAAGCTGGTTCCGTCTGAGGTGCAGCCCTTCGTGATCCCCTGCGCCGCCAGCCAGCCGATGGCAGCGGCGTGGACCGAGCCGGCGATGTCGAGGAACTCCACCGAACGGGTGGTGGTAGGTGGCGGCTGCTCCGGGCTGCCGCCGATGGGCTCGTCGAGCACGGTGGCTGCCAAGAGGTGCTTCTGTGGGTCGATCGCTTTCCCGTTGGGACGGTGCAGCTCGAAGTGCAGATGGGGTTCTGCGTCCTCGGCATTCCCGCTGTCCCCCACCCATCCCACCAACTGGCCGGCCTCGACCGTGGCGCCGGGCTCTATCCCGTCGACCATGCCCCATCCCAGTCCGTCGTCGGTGTCCGGGCTGTCGTTGTTGAGATGGATGTACCAGGACGACCAACCGTCATCGTGGAGTAGCTCGAAGGCACAGCATTCGTCGCTCACCCACCCGACGGTGCCGCCCGAGACCGCCACCACCTTGGTCATCTTGGGCGCCAGGATGTCGTTTCCCTCGTGGGTGTGGTCGCCACGCGGATCGCCGAAGTCATCGGTGGGGACGCCACCACCAACGAGCGGGAAGAACATCTCGTACGGCTGGCTCTCGGCAAGAGCGGCGGCGGCAGGGAGGGCGGCGACAAGGACAACCACCACCAGCGCCAGCGCGATCCGCCGCATCGACTCCGCCTTCCATCACGGCGCACCATCGGCGTCTTGGACGCGACGAGAGCCGACCTCTCAGTCGGCTCTCCAAAATGATGCGCGCCCGCGCAACCTACCCCCACCGACCAGTTACCGCAACCGGGACCACGCCAACCCAGGGTTCCAAGCGCGCCAGTGCAGCTGCTCGAACCCCGGGTTCGATAGTCGACACCCGCCGCTCCGCACGATGTGCGTTCTGTGGGCCCGAAGCGCGCCTATGGCGCTCCTCGAACCCTGGGTTCGATGGATTTCAGCGGTACTCGTCGCCGCGGTGGAGGAATGCCGCCATCTGGCCGTGGGTCACCGCCAGCTCGGGGCAGAACCAGGTGTCGGTGCAACCCAGGGTGATCTCGGCGGCGGCCAACCTGTTGATGGCATCGCGGTGGACCGATTCGTCGATATCGGTGAACCCGAACGACGGCGCCTCTGGGAGATCGAGGGCCCGATCGAGGAAGGTCGCCATCTGACCACGGGTGACCGAGTCCAGGGGGCAGAACCGATCATTGGACGGCGGATTGCACCCCAGCGTGATCCCGGCCTGGGCGAGGCGGTCGATCTCGGACTCGAACAGGCTCCCGTCGTCATCGACGAACCAATCCCCCGGTCCGGGATCGGTGAGACCGAGATACCGCACCAGGAACGCCGCCATTTGACCTCTGGTCACCGGCTCGGTCGGACAGAACATGGTCCCTTCGGGATCGCAACCCTCGGTGATCTCCTCGGCGAGGAGCCACTCGATGTCCTCGTAGAAGACGTACCCAACGGGGACATCGCTAAAGCTGGCCCCGACTGGTTGTGGCCCAGCCATGATGGTCAGACGGTCGGCGTCGATCCCCCCTCGGCCGTCGCCGACCTTGAGCCGAACCAGGTGGGCTCCCGGGGCGGTGAAGGTGCGGGTCGGTGTGCTCGATTTCGAATCGTCGTAGGCGCCGTCGTCGTCGAGGTCCCAGCTGTAAGAGAGGGAGTCACCTTCGGGGTCGCTCGAATCGCCTCCATCGAAACGCACCGTGAACGGCACGATCCCGGAGGTGTCACTGGCGCTGATGACAGCAACCGGATCCTTGTTGGCCGGGGGAGGATGCGGCGAACCGGGCCGTGTAAGAGGTATCGGAACCGGGCACCACGAGCTCATGGGCGCGTCCCTTCCCGTGCGACCACGACTCGAACGTGTAGCTCACGCCACTCTTCGTCTGCGGCGACTCGACGCTCACCGAAATCGTCGAGCCGACGGCGTAGTCGAGCGTTTCGGGGGCCGAGTAGGCGGCGGCACCCTACCGCCACCTTGAGACCCACCGGGTCGGTGCGGAAGGTCAATTCGACCAGCTTCGGATCGAGCCGCCTGGTCACCGGTGCGGACGTGGCACCGTCGGAGTCGGTGACGGTGAGGGTCA
Source organism: uncultured Actinomycetes bacterium (assembly GCA_963780745.1). Lineage (GTDB taxonomy): Bacteria > Actinomycetota > Acidimicrobiia > Spongiisociales > DATADW01 > DATADW01. Next base: position 133,494 of record CAWACT010000008.1, read on the forward strand.
TCTCCACCCACGAGAAGTACTCGTGGTCAGGGAAGACGAAGCTCCCACCGGTCACGTTCTCAATGGTCTGCAGCGGGTGGACATGGCAGTCCGTCGGGTTGGTCCGGGCGCAGTGGTGGATATCGAAATTCCAGGAGAAAGCGCCGGCCGGGAGCGGGCCGTCCTGGGCGTCGCTGCCCGTCCCGGCAAAGCGCCACGGTCTGGCCAACGGCGAATTTGGACCCTGTAGCCGGCGATGTGATGGTGGCGGTCGGCGGGGTGTTGCCCACGTCCACACTGACCGTGTCGGTGTCCTGGGCCTGGGAGGTGTCGCGGACTCGAAGCTGGATGGTGCGCAGCCCAGCGGTGGAGTAGGTGAAGGTGGGGTCGACCAGGAGCCGCTCGGGCCCGTCGCTCGTGTTGAACAACCCGTCACCGTTGAGGTCCCAGGTGTAGGTCAGGGTGTCGCCGTCGGGGTCGGTCGAGCCCGAGCCATCGAACTGGACGGTGAGCGGCGCCGGCCCGAAGTCGGGGTCGGCGAAGGCCTCGGCGGTGGGCGGGGTTGTTCCCCGGTCCCTCGGTGAAGCGGACCCGTTCCACCGTTCCGGCGACGATGTCGACATAGAAGAGGTCGCCATCGGGACCGATCTCGAGGTTCACCGGAAATGCATCGGTGACGAACTGCTGCACGGTGGTGGGCAGCCCACCGACCCCCGGCAAGCATGGCGAAAATGCAGCCGCGCGAGTAGTCGGCGAAGAAGAGAGCTCCGTCGTACTCGTCGGGGTAGTCGCCGCCCTCGTAGAAGGCCATCCCGGAGATGGAGCTAGTCGAGTTGGTGCACCCCCCGGCCACGGGGTCGCCATGCCTATAGGCGAAGTAGGGAGCCGTCACCGCCCCGGACGACGTGTAAAGCGTCTCGCAGACGTTGTTGTTGAGCCCGTCGTATCCGGACTGCCTTGCGCCACCCTCGTAGCAGGGCCATCCGAAGTTCCGTACCTGCACTGTGGGGTTCTGATGCCGGTCGATCTCCTCCCAGGTGTCCCACCCGACATCGCCGATCCACAGCTCGTCGGTGCCGGGGCGCACCGTGAAGCGGAAGGGGTTGCGCAGCCCGTAGGCGACGATCCGGTCGTCGCCCGCTCCGCCAGGGTTGCCCGAGAAGGCGAGCCCGTTGTCGGGGTTCACCCGGAGGATCGACCCGTCGAACGTGGCCGAATCGCCAAGGACACGCGGGTCCTGGCTCCGGATGGCACCACCCTGGCTGGTAGCGGCCTGTTGCTGCCCGCCGACAGGGACCGGTGCGTCCCCGCACGGGTTCCGCGGGATCGCTCCACCGAAGAACTGGCCGTAGTCGACGTTGACGAAGCTGGCGCCATCGCCGGCGCCGACGTAGAGCTCGCCGTTCGGGCCGAACTCGATGGTCGCCGATCGAGTGGCTGGTGAACTGTTGGCACCAGTTGCCGGCGATGAGTGTCTGCTCGGTCCCTGCAACCACCGCGTTGGTGGGGCTGATCTGGAATCGGAAGAGCCGCCCGTCGGCCATGCAGCCAACGTTGCCCGGGCAATCGTCGTTGTAGCGTGTACCCGTCGTGGACGCGGGTGTGCAGCCCGTAGACCCACGGCTCAGCAGGGAAGTTCGGGTCGAGAGCCAACCCGAGGAACCCACGGTCGAGGTAGTCGTAAGTGGGAGTGGTGCCGGGGAGTTGGATGGTCGTCGGTGTGGCGTCGTCGAGCGAGTCGAATACCTTGATCCTGCCCGCCTTCTCGGCGACGAAGACCCGGCCGTCCGGGCTGAACCTGACCGCGGTCGGGACGTTCAGCCCCGAAAGCTCGGTCACCACCTCGAAGTCGGTCTGCACCGGCTCGCCCAGTGCTTCCACTGCTGCGACCCGAGACTGCGAAGACTCCGATGATGACGAAGAGGGCAGCCCCATGTCACCGCCTGCCGGCGCTTCCTGCGGTTGGGCGGCGCTGGTGAGGAGGGTTGCAGCCACCATGGCGACGACCGGAACCATCACGATGCGTGCTCTCAACATTCCCCGTACCTCGAACGCTGGACTATCTGGAAGCCGAGCCCAACACTCGGGCCGCGGCCGACGGGGCGTGAGTCCCCCTCGAGACAATCATCGGCAGGATGGAGTCACGAATTTACGGATTCGACGCAGCTCAGCGGCGCGGTCCCAACGCCACCGGCACCGGCGGCGGCGAGGCACCTCGCAAGGAGTCCTTGGCGTGGTACGAGGATCGCACCAACGGGCCCGACTCGACGTGGGGGATCCCGATTCCCTCGCCAAACGCCTTGTATCGGGCGAACTCATCGGGATGGACGTAGCGGTGGACCGGGCGGTGACGTGCCGTGGGCCGCAGGTACTGCCCGATGGTGACGATGTCGACCCCCACCGCCCGCAGGTCGGCCAGGGCCCCAAGAACCTCGTCGAGCGCTCTCCCCCATCCCCACGATCAGCCCCGACTTGACCCGAGCCGCCGGGTCGATCCAGCCGGCCCGAGCCAGCAGCGCCAGCGACCGGCCGTAGCTGGCGGCGGTTCGCACATCGCGCTGCAGCCGCAGCACCGTCTCGGTGTTGTGGTTGAGGACCTCCGGGTGCTCGGACATGACCGTCGCCAGCGCCTCGCTGGTCGCCCTTGAAGTCGGGGATGAGCACCTCGACGGCGCATTGCGGCGATCGGCGGCGGATCTCTCGGATCGTCGAGGCGAAGATGGCCGATGCCTCCGTCGTCGAGGTCGTCGCGGTTCACCGAGGTGACCACGGCGTGGCTCAGCCCCATCGGCTAACCGCCTCCGCCGCCCGGAACGGCTCGAAAACGTCGAGCTCCGTCGGCTTGCCGGTGGTCACGTTGCAGAACCCGCAGGCGCGGGTGCAGCGGTCGCCGAGGATCATCAGGGTGGCGGTGCCCATCCCCCAGCACTCGAAGATGTTGGGGCAACCCGCCTCCTCGCAGACCGTGTGCAGCTCGAGCCCCCGCATCAGCTTCTTGAGCTGGAGGTAGCTCCGTCGTCCATGCGTGCCCTGACCCTCATCCATTCCGGGCGGGGCGGCTCGCCGGGCAGACGTCCCCTGATCAGCACCGGCTCGGCAGACCTCCGCTCCGGCGAGAAGGTGCCCGGCGTCGAGCAGCCGGTCGACCTCGAAACGGCGTGAACGGCCCTGGCCCCGGGTGAAGGCGCCGAGCTGCACCTCGGGGCGGTCGTACCCGAAGCCTCGGCGAAGCGGGGCACAGCCAGCTCGACGACCTCTTCGAGCGACACCCGGCGGCCGAACAGCGAGCGGAGCGTGGCGACCGGGCGGTCGGAGATGCCGCACGGGTTCATGTGTCCGAAGAAGCTCATGTCGGGGTCCACGTTGAGGGCGAACCCGTGCATCGAGACGCCTCTGCGACACCCGGACCCCGATGGCCGCCACCTTGCCCTCCTCGGTCCACACCCCGGTGTAACCCGGCTCGGCCCAGGCCGGCACGCCGAGATCGGCGAGCGACTGCCGATCAGCGCCTGCTCGAGGCGGCGCACATGGGGAACGATCTGCTTGGGATCGGGCAACCCGACGATCGGGTACCCGACCAGCTGACCCGGGCCCGTGGTAGGTGACGTCGCCGCCCCGGTCGACCCGGTGGACCTCGGCGCCCAGCGCAGCGAGCGCCTCCTCGGGGACCAGGAGGTTGGACCCGTCGCCGTTGCGACCCACGGTATAGACGTGGGGATGCTCCAGCAGCAGCAGGTAGTCGTCGCGGTGCGCCCCTCGACCCGGCCCTCCCACAACGCCCGCTGCAGGTCCCAGGCCTCCGGAGTAGGGGAGCCGCCCCAACCAGCGAACCCGAAGAAGCGGCTTCGCCGCACCTGAACATCCGTCACCCCCTACCGCTCGCTACCGCTCGCGCATCCGCCTACGGGGGAGTCAAGCCATGGCTCTTCATGCGAGCTCTTGGGCCCAGTCCCAGGTCTGCAGGTTCTCCTTGATCCGGTCGAGGAACATGCACCGCGGTGCTCCCGTCAAAGGCGCGGTGGTCCCAGCTCAGACCCGAGATAGCCCGATGTGGCGGATGGCGATCCCGTCCTGTCCGTCTCATCGGTGATCACAACGGCCCGCTTGGCCACGGTATCGGTGGAGAGGATCCCGACGTTGGGGACGTTGATCACCGGCGCCGACATGAACGAGCCGTACGGGCCGGGGTTGGTGATGGTGAAGCTGGAGCCGATCACGTCGTCGGGCTCGAGCTTGCCGTTCCTCGCCTTGTCGGCCAGCTCGCTTGATCCGGCGGGCGATCGCGACCAGTCGGAGCTCGTCGGCTTCGCGGATGGTGGCCACGATCAACCCCTTCTGGTCGAGATCGATGGCGATCCCGAGGTGGATCCTTTCGTGGAACACCGCCTTGCGCTGCTCCAGGTAGAAGGAGCTGTTGACCACCGGGAAGGCGCGCAGCGCGTCGATGGTGGCCCGGGCGATGAACGGCAGGTAGGTCAGCGAGAACCCCTCTCGCTGCTTGAAGGTCTCGCGGTGCTCCTGGCGGATCCGCTCCACCGCCTCGAAGTCGACCTCGACCGAGGTCCACACATGCGCGGCGGTCTGCTTGGCCCGGATCATGTTCTCGCCGATCCGGGCACGCAGCCGGTCCAGGTCCTCGACCCGGTCGCCGGGACCGCTGGGCACTTCGGCCGCGGCGCACGGAGCCGGTGCCGGACGGGGCGGCGGCGCCGCCGGGACCGGTGCTGCCGGGCGGAGCCGCCGGCTCGGCGCCGTGGGCTTCGACGGCGCTGCCGCGGCACGCGCCTGCCGGCTCCTGAGCCGAGGAGAGCCTCGACGTCCTGGCGGGTGATGCGCCCTCCCTGGCCGGTGCCGGCGACGCCGCTCAGGTCGAGCCCGTGCTCGCGCGCCAGCCTGCGCACCACCGGCGACAAGACCCGCCGCGCCCCATCACCCTCGCCCTCGCCGTTGCCACCGACCGGCTCCTGCGCCGGCGCGGGGACGGCTGTTGCTGCCGTCGGCCGTCCGCCGTCTGCCGTTCTCTGCGGCGGGTGGCTCGGTCGGCCGGTGCCTCTTCTGCCGGCGCCTCCGCAGCCGGCGCCTCCTCCGCCGCTGCCTCGGCGGCGGGCTGCCTCCGCTGGCTGCTTCTGCGGTCGGCGGCTGTCCGCCGTCTGCGCGCCTCCGCCGGTGCTCTCCGTCGGTCCGGCTGGCGCCTCCTCCTCGGCAGCCGGTTCTGCGGCGGCTGCCTCTCGCCGTCCCTCCGCGACTCCGCCTGCTCCCCGGCCTCCCCGATCACCACCAGTGGCGGTGCCAACGGCGACCGTCTCACCCTCGGGCACCAGGATCTCGAGGATTGTCCCCGCCGCCGGGGAAGGCACCTCGGTGTCCACCTTGTCGGTGGATATCTCCACCAGCACCTCGTCGGCGGCGACGGTGTCGCCCACCTGCTTGGCCCAGCGGAGGATCGTGCCCTCGGTGACCGTCTCCCCCAGTTGCGGCATGCTGACGGTGGTGGCCATTCGAGGTCTCCTCTGCTTCGGCTGTGGTCGGTCAATGCAGGCTCTTGCCGCTCGGCGCGAGCAAGGTCTCCCCCACCGCCTCGGAGAGCGACGGGTGGGCGTGGATGAAGGCGGCGGCCTCGGCGGGCAGCGCCTCCCAGCCCACGCATGTACATCAACTCATGGATCAACTCTCCCGCCTGCGGCCCTACCACCGAGGCGCCGACGATGGGGCCGTCGCTTCTGCGGCGATCACCTTCACCATCCCCTGGTTCTGCCCGATGATCTGCGCCCGGCCGATACCGACGAAGCTGTGGTTGTGGGTCTCGACCTCGATCCCAGCTTCGGCGGCCTGCGGCTCGGTGAGACCCACCTCGGCCAACTCGGGGTGGGTGTAGGTGACCCGGGGAATGGCGCGGTAGTCGACCGGTTTCTCCTCGCCGGTGGCCAGATGGGTTACGGCGGCGATCGCCTCGGCGAACCCGGCGTGGGCGAGCTGCGGGGTACCCGCCACCACGTCGCCGACGGCGTAGACGCCGGGCGCCGCCAGCATGGTCTCGGGTCGGCAGTTATGAATCCTCGGTCGGGTGTGATCCCCACCGTCTCGAGCCCGATCCCTTCGGTGACCGCACCCCGGCCCACCGCCACCAGGGCGACGTCCGCCTCGACGGACTCCCGCCGGCGGTGACCATCACCGACGACTCGCCCACCTTCGGCGCCTCCACCTAGACCCCGAGCGTGAACTTGATCCCCTCCGGCTGGGAGCAGCTTCTGCAGCTCCTTGGCCGCGTCCGGGTCGGCGCCGGGGATGATCTGGTCCATCAACTCGAACACGTGCACCTCGCTGCCGAGATCGGCCAGCAGCGAGGCGAACTCACAGCCGATCACCCCGGCACCCACGATGACGACCCGATCGGGGCGTTCTCGGCCAGTCGAGGGCATGGTCCGAGCTGACGATCCGGGTGCCGTCGAAGTCCCAACCCGGGATCGGTGCGAGGGCACGAGCCGGTGGCCACGACCAGGTTCGTGCCCTCGAGCACCTGCTCGCCGTCCTCGCCGCTGACCACGACCTTGCCGGCGCCGTCGAAGCCGTCCGGTTCCCCGGATCACCTCGACCTTGCGCTGCTTGAGCAGCCCCGCCAGCCCGCGGACCAGGCGGTCGACGATGGCGTTCTTGCGCTTGAGCGCCCGGCCCCCAGTCGAAACCGGCCTCGCCGTGGATGCGTCACCCCGAAGTCGGCCGCCTCTTGACGGTGGTCATCACCTCCGCCGACTGGAGCCAGGTCTTGGCCGGGATGCAGCCACGCAGGAGGCAGGTGCCACCCACCCTTCTTCTTTCTCCACCAAAGCCACGGAGAGGCCGAAGTTGTGGGCGTACAGGGCGGCGCCATATCCGCCCGGCCCCCCTCCCAGGATGACGACGTCGTGCAAGATCCCTCCGGGTCGGCTGGACGCCGAGCCTAGTGAGACCCTGGGTGTTGATCTGATACCTCGGGAGCGACCCGACGAACGGTAGACCTCCGCATGCCTCTGCAACCCAGGGTTCGAAACGTCGCTCTGGAGCGCTGCCAGCACTGAGTGGCAACGATTGGCCCGGCCGGCTGTTCAGGTGCGCTTCAACTCGATCCGCTCCCATGCCGATGAAGGGGTGGGGGCCAAGTCTTCTCAGCTGAAAGGGAGCCGGGGGAATGTCTGTTCGTCGTGTCCTGGTCTGTCTCGTCGCGCTCGCGATCACTTGCGGCGTGCTCCCCGGCACCGCCATGGCCGTCTTCGCCCACCACCCCGCCACCCGCCGCCCCCACCGACGATGAGACCAACCAACCCGCCGACCCGCTGCAGCTGGCGGACACCACCAGCACCACCCCATACGCCGCGCTTCTGAAGCTCCGTCGATCGAGCACCTGGCGGTGGCGGACCCTGTGTTCGAGGAGCAGACGGCCTTCTCCGGTCTCGACCTGCCCACCGTGGTCCGCTTCGCCTCGGACGGGCGGGTGTTCGTCGGCGAGAAGGGCGGAAAGGTCAAGGTGTTCGACTCGATGTCCGACACCACGCCCACCACGGTCATCGACATCTCCGCCGAGACCTACGGCTGGTGGGACCGGGGGATGCTCGGGATGGCGCTCGACCCCAACTTCCCGACGACGCCGTGGGTCTATCTGCTCACCACGACCTATCGCGGCCGCGACTACGCCGACGACTGCCCCTACGCCACCGACCTCGACGCCGGCTGCATGGCCGACGGTCGGGTGGTGCGCTACCAGGTGTCGCCGACCGAACATCGCCAGCAACCGGCAGGTGCTGCTCGAGGGCAACTGGTGCCAGCAGTACCCGAGCCATTCGATCGGGACCGTCGAGTTCGGGACCGCCGGCGAGCTCTACGTCGGCGCCGGCGACGGGGCCAGCTTCAACTTCAGCGACTACGGGCAGGGTGGTGGACGCAACACCGACACCCCGAAGAACCCATGCGGCGATCCTCCGGTCCCGGTCGGCGGCACACAAGTGGCCACCACCGGCCAGGGCGGCGCGCTGCGCAGCCAGGACCTCCGCACCGCGGGCGACCCGGTGACCTGGAGCGGCGCCATCCTGCGCATCGACCCGGACACCGGCAACCCCATGCCCGAACAACCCACTCGTCGGGACAGGGCAGCGCCGACGACGACCGGGTGGTGGCCTACGGGCTGCGCAACCCCTTCCGCTTCACCGTCCAGCCCGGCACCGGCGAGCTGTGGATCGGAGACGTCGGCTGGGGAACCTGGGAGGAGATCAACCGCCACCCGAACCCCACCCAGACGGTCCGCAACTTCGGCTGGCCCTGCTACGAGGGCAACGCCCGCCAGAGCGGGTACGACTCCCTCAACAACGGCGTGTGCGAGACCATGTACGGCGATCGGGACCGCCCACACCCCGCCGGTGCTCCCCTGGAACCACTCGAGCTCCCTGGCCGGATGCGGCGGCGGTTCGAGCTCTGTCGCCGGGCTCGCCTTCTACGAGGGCGGCAGCTACCCGGCTCAGTACGACGGGGCACTGTTCTTCTCCGACTTCTCCCGCCAGTGCATCTGGGTGATGTACCCCGGAGCCGGCGGGCGTGCCCAACCCGGCCACCGTCGAGCTGTTCGCCACCCAGGTGGGCACGGTGGGTCTCGAGATCGGGCCCGGCGGTGACCTGTTCGCGGTGGACCACTTCGGCGGCCGGATCATCAGATACCGCTACACGGTCGACCCGGAGAACACCGCACCGACGGCCGCATGACGGCCAACCCCACCTCGGGCGCCTCCCCTGCTCGTCGTCAACTTCAGCGGCACCGGCTCGACCGACGCCGACGGCGACCCGCTGACTTACGACTGGGACCTCGACGGCGACGGGCCTTCGACGACGCCACGGGGCCGACCACCCAGTTCACCTATGTCACCCCGGGCACCCACACCGCAAACCTCCGGGTCGAGCGACGGGCGGGGCGGGACCGACACCGAGCAGGCGGCCATCACCGTCACCCCGGCGAGCGGCGTCCGGCGACGGCTACCTGACCCTCCCCGGGACCGCCGGGGTCGACATCTCCTCGCCACCCTCGCCCACCTTCGACATCACCGGGGACCTCGACCTGCGCGCCGACGTCGCCCTCAACGACTGGGACACGCCCTCGGGCAAGTTCATCTCCAACCTGATCACCGGTACCGGCGCTCAGGGATACGAGCTGATGCTCAACGGCACCACCAAGGGCCTGCGGCTTGCCTGGGTGGACGCCGGCGGCACGCTCCGTGTGGCCAACTCGACCGTGGCGCTCCCCGTCACCGACGGGCAGCGGCTCCAGATCCGCGGCGTGCTCGACGTCAACAACGGAGCGGGCGGCCACAGCGTTAGCTTCTTCTACCGCACCGACACCACGCCCGACCTGGAGACCGACACCGGTTGGACCCAGCTCGGTGCGTGCGGTCAACACCGGGACCGGCACCACTTCGGTCAACCCCGGCGACCAGGAGATGGTGCTCGGCGGGCGGGTCCTCCACGACGTCGAGTTCTGGTCGGGGCGTTACTACGCGGCCTCGATCATCAGCGGGACGACCGGCAGCGGCCAGGTGCGAGCCGACCTCGACTTCGGCACCACCGCCCAGCTCACCTCGACCCCGCCCGACTACTCGGAATGGACCGACACCCCGGGCAATGTCTGGAACGTCAACGGGACGGGATGGGGCTACGTGCTCGGCGCCAACCAGCCGCCGACCGCGGTGCTCGGGGCCAACCCGCAGTTACCGGCACCACCCCGCTCCAGGTGAGCTTCACCGCCTCGTCTTCCACCGACCCCGACGGCGATCCGCTCGACCTACGCATGGGACCTCGACGGCGACGGACAACTCGACGACTCCACGCTGGCGGCACCTCAGTTCACCTACACGACACCCGGTAGCTACCTGGTGACCCTGCGGGTGAGCGACGGCCGCGGCGGGGTCGACACCGACACCGTCACCATCGACGCCACCGACGGCAACACCGCCCCCACCGCCACCATCGACACCCCCGACGGGAGCGCGCTTTGGAAGGTGGGCGACACCATCAGCTTCACCGGCACCGCCTCCGATCCGAACGAGACGCTCGGTGCGGCCTCGATGAGCTGGCGGCTGGTGATGCACCACTGCGCCCACGACGACCCGAACAACTGCCACCAGCACGGCATCAACGACTGGAACGGTGTCGCCGGCGGCTCCTTCGTGGCCCCTGACCACGAGTTCCCCTCCCACCTCGAGCTGACGCTCACCGTGACGGACTCGGGCGGCAAGACCGGGACCGACTCGGTCCGCCTCGACCCGCGCACCGTCGAGCTCACCTTCGAGAGCGCCCCGGTCGCCGGGCTGGCGCTTTCGGTGGGGGCCTTCGCCGAGCGGACGCCCTTCATCCGAGAGGTGATCGTCGGCTCGGCCAACTCGGTGAGCGCGGTCAGCCCCCAGGCCAAGGACGGGGTGGTCTACGGCTTCGACTCCTGGGCCGACGGGGATGGCGAGAGCCGGGTGATCATCGCCCCGGCGACCGACACCACATACCGCGCCGTGTTCCAAGGGGCGCCTCAGGAGCAGGACGGCTACATCACTCTTCCCGGGACCGCAGGAACCGATGTCACCGCCCCGGCCGGCACCAACTTCGACGCCATCACCGGCACCCTCGACATCAGGACCGATGTCGCCCTCGACAACTGGTCGACGTCCAATGCCAAGCTGATCTCGAACCTGCGTACCTCGAGCCTCGGCTCGGCCGAGGGCTATGAGCTGATACTCGACGGAACCACGCGGCGCCTGCGGCTTGCCTGGGTCGACGCCGCGGGCAACCTGCAGACACGCACCTCGACCGTCGCCATCCCGGTAGCCGATGGTCAACGGATCCAGCTCCGTGCCACCCTCGAAGCCGACAACGGTGCCGGCGGCCACACCGTCGAGTTCTTCACCCGGAGCGACGTGGCCAACGAGCTGTTCAACCACTCGGGCTGGACCGAGTTGGGCACCGCGGTCACCACCGCCGGGATAACCACCGTCCGCCCCGGGGACCGGGACATGGTGCTCGGCGCCCGGTTCGACCATGCCGCCGGTTTCTGGTCGGGGCGCTACTACGCGGCGATGCTGATCAACGGGATCGGGTTCTTTGGCCAGGTGGTGGCCAACCCCGACTTCAGGACGACCGCCCAACAGGGCACGATCCCGCCGGACTACTCCGGGATGGACCGACGGTGTCGGCAATCCATGGACGGTGGCCGGCGACGGCTGGAGCTACACGATCGGCGGGCCCAACCGCAGCCCGGTCGCTGCGCTGACCGCCAATCCAGACGAGGGGCAGGCTCCACTGACCGTCTCGCTCGAAGCCACCGGGTCCACCGATCCCGACGGGCACACTCTCACCTACGTCTGGGACCTCGATGGCGATGGGCAGTTCGACGACGGGAGCGGGTCCTCGATCCAGACCACGTACGAAGAAGGCACTCATCAGCCGACGGTGCAGGTGGATGACGGACATGGCGGCACCGACACCGCATCGATCACCGTCACCGTCACTGAGGCGCCTTCCGGAGGCGTCGGCCACATCCAGTTGCCCGGCGTGGGCGGCACCAGGGTGCAGACGCCCGACAACGGCGCCCTCGACATCACCGGCGACATCGATCTGCGCGCCGATGTCGCCCTGGACAACTGGGCCACGGCCAACGCCAAGCTGGTGTCGAAGTTCCCGGGCGCCTACGAGCTACTGCTCAACGGGACCACGAGACAGCTCCGGGTCGGCTTCGCCCGGGCCATCGGCCCGGCGCAGACCGTCAACTCGACCGTTGCCGCTCCCCGTCGCCGACGGCGACCGGCTCCAGGTGCGCGCCACCATCGACATCGATGCTGCGGCGCGCAACACCAAGGTCACCTTCTGGTACCGGACCGATGTCACCGCCGACCTGACCAACTCCACCGGCTGGACCCAACTCGGAGCGGTCGTCACCAGGAATGGCGCGGTTGCCATCGCCAACGGCGCCAACCCGGTCTCGCTGGGGGCCGGACCCGACGGGGCATCGCCTTGGGCGGGCGACTTCTACCAGGCGGCGATATTCTCCGGAATCGGCGGCACCCCCGTTGCCGCACTCGACCTTCGGACCCCGGCGCAGGCCACCGATCCCCGGACTTCTCGGACTGGACGGACGGCAGCGGGCCGATCTGGGAGGTGCTCGGGACGGGGTGGGCCTACGACCCGGGACCCCCAACACCGCGCCCGACGCCGTCTTGACCGCCAACCCGCTGTCGGGAACGGCGCCGCTCACGGTGAGCCTCAACGCCTCCACTTCGACCGACCCGGACGACGACGCACTCGCCTTCGCCTGGGACCTCGACGGCGATGGGCAGTTCGACGACGGCAGCGGGCCCGACAGCCGGGCGCACCTACGCCGAGGGAACCCACCACCCCACGGTCGAGGTGAGCGACGGCCGAGGAGGCGACCGACACCGCCACCGTCACCATCGTCGTCGCCCCCGACACCAGCAACCAGCCGCCGGTGGCGGATCTCGAGGCGGCACCGACGACGGGATCGGCGCCGCTGACGGTGGTGTTCGACGCCACCGGGTCGAGCGACCCCAACGGAGACCCGCTCAGCTTCGCATGGGACCTCGACGGCGACGGGCAGAGGGACGACTCCACCATCGCCGAGCCGAGCTTCACCTACACGACCCCGGGGACCTACCAGGTGTCGGTGGCGGTGGCCGACGGAAGGGGCGGGAGCGACACGGACACGGCAACCATCGTGGTGAACGCACCGACAGGGCCAGGTGGGGTGCGGTTCAGCGGCGGCGCCGGAGCCGTCATCACCACCCCCGATCGGGCTTCGCTCGACATCGCCGGTGACCTCGACATCCGCGCCGACGTGGCGTTGGACGATTGGAACGACGACGGGGCCCGTCTCGTCTCCAAGGGGACCGCCTACGAGCTTTCGCTCAACGGCACAACGGGCGGGCTCCGGTTCGCCTGGACCCGCCGCAACGGTTCGGCGTCGTTGGTCAACTCCACGGTCCCGCTCTCTGTAGCCGACGGGACTCGGGTCCAGGTGCGGGTCACCTTCGACGGGGTCACTCCCCCGCCAAGGTTGAGCGCCGTCACCTTCTGGTACCGGACCGCCACCTCCTCCGAGCTCTCCTCGAACAGCGGGTGGACCCAGCTCGGGACGGTGGTCACCGCCGCTCAGACCGGTCAACTGGCGGTCAACTCCACCGCCTTGGCACTCGGGGCTACCCCCGATGGCGCCTCGGGCAACTGGGCCGGTGAGTACCACGCCGCGCTCGTCCTCTCCGGGATCGCCGGGACCGCGGTCGCCTCACCCGACTTCCGCGACCTCGACCAGTTGACCAGCACCCCACCCGACTACTCGCGATGGACCGACCCCAACACCAACGCCTGGACCATCACGGGTTCGGGGTGGGGGTACGTGGCGGGATAGTCGGGATCAACTCATTCCGTCCCCCGCGGGGGGAAGGGACCCGCTGCGGAGCAGCAGGTAGGGGGGCTGCCGAGCTCCCGACAGTGATAGACCCGCGGCCGTCGCATCGTCGGGGGTGAGCCAGCCCCCCTCCCCGACGCCTCCGGCGTCGGGTCTCCCCCCGTCGGGGGGAGGGGAATCGAAGCCCCTGCAGGGGGGACGGACAGAGACTCACAAGACCGGAATGGCCGCCGAGATGATCTTTCGGAAGTCGTCGTGGGACGGCGCGGCTGGTCTCGAGCACGCGGTCGAGGGCGATGGGGGCGGCGATCCCGGCGGACATCGTCGAGACGAACGTGAAGGCGACGATCGCCATCCCGGCGTGGTACCCGGCCATGACCTCGGGGAGGAAGCTGTTCGATGACACCGAGCAACCGGCGGCCTGCGCCAGCCGGATCTCGGCCGGCGTCTCGAAGCTGGGGCCCATCCAATAGCCGGCCACCCCGGTCCCGAGCGGGACCCCGGCGGTGGCTGAGGCGGCACAGCACCGCGGCGGTGCGCTCGGCGTCGTACAGCTCGGCCATCGACAGGTAGGGCGTCGGCCAACCGTCACCCTCGCGCTCCGTTGCCAGCGGGTTGAACCCGGAGAAGTTGATGTGGTCGGTGAAGGCGAGGAACTCGCCCGGACGCCAGGTCGCTCCTCATCGAGCCCGAGTTGGCCGAGTAGAGCAATACCCGGCACCCGGCCCGGGCGAGGGTGCGGGCGGGGATGCCTGACTCCTCCCAGGTTGCGCCGTCGCAGGGGAGGACCTTCGCCTTGACCGCGGCCACCACCCGGTCCCCGAGCTGGCCCACCTCGACCTCGTTGACATGTCCTCGGGATGGCGCTGGGGCGGAACCCGGGCATGTCCTCGAAGGGGATGGTGACCCGGTCGGTGAGCACATCGGTGCAAGGGGCGAACCCGGTGCCGCAGATCAGCCCCACATCGGGCCGCGTACCGGAGCGTTCCACGATGACCCGGGCGGCGCGCTCGGCCGTCTCCAGGGTGTCCATGAGGGGCCGGAGTGTATCGTTGCCGCCTCGACGAGCCGGGGAGTAGGGACCATGCGCAGGATCGGTTGGGCGTTGGCGCTGTTGCTGGTAGTGGCGGCATGCACTGGCACGGGGACCGATACCACGACCGGTGAGACGGCAGGTGCCGACACAACGGCCGCTCCAACCGAGACCACCGCAGCGCCGTCGGAAACCACCGCAGGCGCCACCGAGACGACCGTGGCTGCGGACACCACTCCCACCACCGTCGCCGGCCGACGAAGCGCAGCGGGGGGGCACCCTCAACTTGGTGGCTCTCAACGACCTCGCCTCACTCGACAACAGCCAGGCGGTGTCCACCATCGACTACAACATGACGGCGGGGGCGCTCTACGAGGGCCTCTACCACTTCACCTCCGAAGGTGAGCTCGAACCGGGCCTGGCCGACGGGCCCCCGAGGTGTCGGAGGACGGGCTCGTCTACACCTTCACCATCGAGGAAGGGCGCCATGTTCGCCGGGCCCGACTTCGAGCCGCGCGCGGTCACGGCCGCCGACGTCGCCTACGGGATGATCCGCGCCCTCGACCCCAACACGCTGCCCGCCCAGTCCTGGGGCGCCGGCTACCTCTTCCCCATCGAAGGCGCCCAGGCGTTCGCCGCCGGCGAGGCCGACGAGGTGTCGGGGATCGAGGTCGATCGACGACCAGACCCTCCAGGTGACGCTCGCCGCCCCCACCAGCACCTTCATCTTCGGGCTCACCATCGCCACCAGCTGGCCGGTGCCCCAGGAGGCCGTCGAAGAGCGGGGCGAGGACTTCGCCAGCCAACCGGTCGGCGCCGGCCCCTTCTACCTCCAGGAGTGGAACCGGGGCTCGGACATCACCTCGCCCGCAACCCCGGCTACGTCGACCCCGATCTGCCCTACCTCGACGAGATCCAGATCGACCTCGGCGTTGACGAGAACACCCAGGTCCTCCGCCTCGAGAACGGCGAGGCGGACGGCGTCTTCGAGCAGTTCTCGCTGTCGCCCCAGGCCATCCGCGCTGCTCGAGCAGAGCGATGCCATCACCATCACCGAGTCGGTGGGACCCCGCATCTTCTACCTGGCGCTCAACAACGACGGCATCTTCGCCTACAAGGAACTGCGGCTGGCGGTGGCCCATGCGCTCAACAAGGACTTCATGGCCCAGTTCGGCGACCTGGCCAAGCCATGGAACCAGCTCATCGTCTCGACCACCGCCCAGTCCGATCCAGAGGGGACCACGATGTACGCGCACGATCCGGCGGAGGCTGCTCGTCTGGTGGAGGAGGCCGGCTACGACGGCACGCCGGTCAAGATCGTCTACGACGTCACCGACCCCTACACCTCGGCCAACTCCACGTCGCTGGCGCAGGACCTCGAGGCCGTCGGCTTCACGGTCGACCTGCAAGGGCTGCAGCAGACCGAGTTCTTCACGGCGATCTACGACCCGGCGCTGTACGACATCTCGTCGACCTACTGGAGCGCCGACTACCCCGACGCCCAGGACTACATCTCGACCAACTTCATCTGCGGCACCATCGACATCCTCAACATCTCCCGCTTCTGCGACGAGTCGATCGACGAGGCGTTCTTCGCCACCGAGTCGATGGCGTTCGGCCCGGAGCGCGACGCCGCCCTGCTCGAGGTCCAGCAGCGGCTCATCGACGAGGTCGCCGGCGATCCCGGTGATGGAGGTGACGCCGCAGGTGGTGCAGGGGCCCGGGTCGGCGAGATCCCCACGCTGGCCACCTACGCACCGTTCGACTGGAAGCGCGCCTGGGTCCAGGCCGAAGGCTGAGCCGGCGCCGCTCCTCGAGGTCGATGGGCTGAGGGTCGCCACCTCGTCGGGCGATGTGCTGCGGGGGGTGGACCTCGCCCTCGACCGCGGTGAGATCGTCGGGGTCGTCGGCGAATCCGGCTCAGGCAAGACCACGCTCGGGTTGGCGGTCCTGGGGCTGCTCGGATCGGGTCGGCAGGTGGTCGGGGGTCAGATCCGACTCGACGGTGAGGTCGTGGTCGCCGCAGGGATGGACCGCACCGAGCAGCTCCGAGGGAGCCGGATCGGGTTCATCCCCCAGGACCCGTTCACCTCCTTCGACCCCCTGCGGCGGGTGGGGCCGCAGGTCGGCCGGAGCCTGCAACTCCACCGCGGGGTGAGCGGACGTGAGGCGACGGGGAGGGCGATCGAGATGCTGGGGCGCCTGGGGGTCCGCCGCCCGGACGAGGTCGCTGCCGCGGTACCCCCACCAGCTCTCCGGCGGGATGCTGCAGCGGGCCGTCGTATCGCCGCCGTCCTCGCCGAGCCGGAACTGCTCATCGCCGACGAGCCGACCACGGCGCTCGACACGATCGTGCGGGTCCGGGTGGCTGCGGAGTTGGTCAGGCTGGTTCGTCAGTTGGGGATCGCCATGGTCGTGGTCACCCACGAACTGGCTCTGCTGCGCGCGCACTGCCGACCGCTTGGCGGTGATGTACGCCGGGAGCGTCGTCGAGTTCGGGCCGATCGGCCGCTGCTCGAACAGCCGCGCCACCACTATCTGGCCGGTCTGTTGCGAGCGGGTACCTCGCTCCACGGGCCGGTGGGGCGGCCGACGGCGATCGAGGGCCAGCCCCCGGCCCTCCCCGGGCCTCTTCTGCCGTGCGCCTTCGCGCCGCGTTGCCCTCGGGCCGACCAGGTCTGTCTCGAGGAGCGCCCGGCTACGCGTGGCCGGCGTCGGAGGGATTCGCCTGCCACCACCCGCTCAATGAGGCATCGTGATCCCCCAGCCGCTCTCCCTCGACAGACCCTCCCGGCGCCCGGCGCTGATGGCGGGATGCCTCATTCTCGTGCTGGTGGCTCTGGTGACGATCGCCGCACCCCTGCTCACTCCCTATGACCCGACCTTCGAGACCATCGAGGGTCTTGCCCCCGACGGAGGACCGCTCGATGCGGGGGCACCCGGGCATTTGCTCGGCACCGATCCCAAGGGCCGTGACCTCTTCTCCCGCATCATCTACGGGGGCCGGGTCACCTTCGTCGCCGCTCTTGCGGCCGTTGGGATCGCCACCGTGGTTGGGGTGACCATCGGTCTCTCGGCTTCGGCGGCGCCCAACCGGCTCGGCGGAGCGCTGATGCGGGTGACCGACATCGGGCTGGCCATACCGGGACTGCTGCTCGCCGCCGCGATCGCTGCAGTACTCGGCCGGGGATTGGTCTCGCTCATCGTCGGGTTGGCCGGCGTGTTTCTGGGCCCCGTTGGCGCGGGTCACCTTTGGCCAAGCGGTCGTCACCCGCAACCTCCCCTTCATCGACGCCGCCAAGGTGCTCGGGGCCACACCGCGTTTCACCCTGGTTCGCCACGTGCTGCCGCACGTCCTCCCCGTGGTGGCCGCATACGCAGCCCTATCGGTGGGGTGGGCTGTCCTCTTCGAGAGCGCGCTCGGCTTCTTGGGAGCGGGAGTCCAGGAGCCCACGCCGAGCATCGGCAATCTGCTCGGTTGCTGCCTGGTCTACTACCGGGACCATCCAGGTCTGATCCTGTTCCCGGCGATCTACCTGGGACTGATGGTCGCCGGGGCCAACCTGCTCGGCGAGGCTCTCCGTCTCCCACCCGAGGCGGAGTGATGGCGAAGTATCTGCTCCGCCGACTGGGATCCACGCTGATCACGCTGGCGCTGATCGTCACCGCCGGGTTCCTGCTGGTCGAGTTGATCCCAGGAGACCCGGCACCGAGCCTGGCCGGCCCGGGCGCATCCGAGCAGACCCTGGATCAGATACGCCAGGCCTACGAGTTCGACCAGCCGTTCCTGACCCGGTTCACCACCACCTTCACCCGCCTTGCCCGTGGCGATCTCGGGTTCAGCTTTTCGCGTGGCGAGCCGGTGACCGAGGTCCTCGCCCGGTCACTACCGCCGACCCTGCTCCTCACCAGCCTTGCATTCCTCGTCGAGGTGGCCATCGGGGTGCCCGCCGCCTTGTGGGTGATCAGCAGGCGGGGCCGCTGGGCCGACCGGATGCTGGTTGCGGCGGCGGGAGCGACGAGCGCGATACCCGCCTTCCTGGTCGGCCTGATCTTCATCTACCTGTTCGCCTTCGTCCTCGGATGGTTCCCGCTCGGCGGGGGCGGTTCCATCTCCGGGTACGTCCTCCCGGTGCTTGCGGTCGGGATCCCATTCGGACTCGTGCTCGCCAGGCTGCTCCGCACCACCCTGCTCAAGGAGACCGACGAGGCCTATGTCGTCTTTGCCGCCGGGCGAGGCGAGCGCCGCTGGTCGATCAGGATGCGCCACCTGCTGCCAAACGCCCTGCTGCCGCTCTTCTCGGTGCTGGCACTCGACTTCGCCGGCCTCTTCTCCAGCGTGGCGGTCGTGGAGGCTGTCTTCTCGATGCCGGGACTGGGCGCCGACCTGCTCACCTCCCTCCGTCGTCTCGACACCGCCCTCATCATCGGCATCGGCCTCGCCAGCGGACTGGTCGTTGCCGTGGTCAACCTCATCGCCGACGTGGCCGTGGTGGTGGTTGATCCCCGGGCGCGGGAGCGCGTGTAGCGGTCTGGTCCGTCCCCCGGCAGGGGGGAAGGGACTCGCTGCGGAGCAGCGGGTAGGGGGGCTGCCGAGCTCCCAGCCTGCCGTCCGCCATCTGGATCACCCAGGAAAGAAGCACGCCACGGGGTGACCCTGGCCGCGTTCGACTAGCGCCGGGCGCTCGGCTGCGCAGATGTCGCCGGCGCGGGGGCACCGATCCCGGTAGAGACAGGCGTCGCCGTAGGGAACCTCGCCTTCTTCGGCGCCGGGGACCGGAGGCTCCGCCGGGTCAAGTGGATCGATGGCGGCAGCCGCCGCAAGCAGCGCTTCGGTGTACGGGTGCGCCGGGCGGTCGAAGATCTGATCTCGGGTTCCGGTCTCCACCACCCTCCCCCGGTGCATCACCGAGACCCTGGTGGCGACGTGGCGAACCATCGCCAGGTCGTGGGCAACGAGTACATAACTCAACCCCAACTCCGCCTGGAGGTCGAGGAGAAGGTTGAGGATCTGGGCCTGCACCGAGAGATCGAGCGACGAGACGGGCTCATCGCACACGATCAGCGACGGCTCCAGCGCCAAGGCGCGGGCGATCCCGATCCGCTGCCTCTGTCCGCCAGAAAACCTGGCCGGCAAACGGCCCGCCAGCGCCGGGTCGACCCCGACCTTGGCCAGCAACTCCTCGGCCCGTGCTCGGCGGTCCTCGGGTCGGTGAACGCGATGGACGTCCCACGGCTCGGCCACGCTTCGCCATACCGCCTGTCGGGGATCGAGCGACGAGTAGGGATCCTGGAAGATCATCTGGAGGTGTCGGCGGGTCCGTCGCATCTCACTAGGTCCCAACGAATACAGGTCTTGGCCGCGAAACCTCGTGAACCCTGCGTCGGGCTCGAGCAACCTGACGAGAAGCCTCGCGGTGGTCGTCTTCCCCGACCCGGACTCACCAACGAGGGCGTGGGTCTCACCCTCGCCGACGACGAGATCCACCTCGTCCACGGCGAGCACCGAGGACCCGTTCGCCCCGGGAAACCGCTTCACCAACCCGGTCGCTTCGAGGATCGGCTCGGTCATCGTCCGTAGGATGCCAGAGCACAAACCGTGCCCGGCCAAGACGCCGTTGGGCGTTCGCCAGCCCCCCTACCCGCTGCTCCGCAGCGGGGCCCTTCCCCCCTGCGGGGGGACGGAACGAAATCTTCCGTCTTCCGTCTTCCGACTTCCGTCTGATCAGAGCGCGAAGAACTCGCTCTGCTCGCGGCGGAGTTGGTCGACGAGACGATCGGGCGGCAACTCGACATCGTCGATTGTGAGCATGGTGTCGGCGGCGACTGGACGGGTGACGCGGGCGCCGGCGGTGAGACCCATGGCGAGGGCCCTCTCCGCTCGGGCGACCTCGACGTTGTCGATCATCCCGTAGACGGTGAACCCGCCGATGCCGTCCAATTCGTCCCCCGGTTCGAGGTCCCGCTTGGCCACCGTCACCACCTCGCAGGTGGGAGCGCCGGCGGGGGCGATTGTGGCGTCATCGAAGAGCACCGCCCTGGCCACCGAGAGCGGAGCCTCGAGATGGGTGAGATGGAAGGGCCGGTAGAAGAGGTAGAGCGGTCCGTCGCCCATCTTGAAATAGGACATGTAGGGAGAGAGGATCGGGTCGTCGTTGTACCCGATCACGAAGGCGCCGGACCCGGGCTCTGCGCCGAGAACGAACTCGACGATCCCCTGATCGAGCAATTCCTTTGGCTCGAGCATGGGCAGGAGGTCGCGGACGTGGTCGAGCTTGGGTCCTTCCATCCCCCGTTGCTTGACCTTGAACCCGGTGGCGTTGGCCAGGACGGCCGCCTCGAGGGACAGCTTGGTCCCGTCGGCGAACGAGGTGACCATGATCGGGCGCTGCCCGTGGGCGTCGGCAAAGCCGCGCTGCGTGTCGGGCGTGCGATGGTGGTCGAGGAATCCCTTGACGTTGCCTGCGAGCACAGGCCGGTACCCGATGGTGTCCACGAATCGGAAGAGGTTCATCGCCACCCCCGGCTCGTCGCCGTCGGAGTTGGTGATGACGACGCCGGCCCGGTCGGCCCTCACCTTGAGGATCGGTCCCACGGTGGCGTCGAGCTCGGCGTTGACCAAAAGGACGTGCTTGCCCTGATCGATCGCCTCGACCACGACCCGGGCAGCCCCCTCGACCTCACCGGTGCACTCGATGATCGCCTCGATCCCGCCAGCTCGCGCCACGAGCATGGGGTCGCTGGTTATGGCTCTCCCCCCGGCGGCGATGGTCCGGTCCATCCCCTCCTGGTCGGAGACCAGCGAGGCGGATTCGATCCCTGCGTCGGAAAACGCCTGATCGGCGTTCGGCACCGTCCGGTTGGCGATCGCCACTACCTCGATACCGGTCATGGTCTCCATGGCTCGTGCCATCCCTCGGCCCATGTAACCGGCCCCCACCATCCCCACCTTGATGGGAAGCCCTTCCTGTTGACGCCGCTCCAGAGCCCGATCGACGATCTGCATCATGCCTCCTCGGGAACAGGCCCCCACCGCGGCCAGCTCCGGTCCTGATAACTGATGACCGACACCGGAAGCGGCCAGGTGATCCCAAAGGCGGGGTCATCGGTGCCTGCTCCGGTGGCGGCCTCCTTGACGAATGGGGTCGAGGTGAAATAGGTGATCTCGCTCTCGTCCACCAGCGTCTGGTACCCGTGAGCGCAACCCTCGGGGATCCAAAGTGCAGAACGGTTCTCGGCGGTGAGCTCCGCTCCAACCGACTGCAGGTATGTGGGCGAATGAGGGCGCAGGTCGAGAGCCACGTCCCACACCGCTCCCAACGTGCACCGCACCAGCTTCACCTCGGCGTGCGGGGCGCGCTGATAATGCATGCCGCGGAGAGTTCCTGCCTTGATGCTGAACCCGACGTTGGCTTGCACCCACGAGGCCTTGAGCCCTTCGGCGGCGAACCCGGCCTCGTCCCAACTGCGGGCGAAGAACCCCCTGTCGTCGCTGATCCGATCCACCTCGACCAGCACCACACCATCGACCTCGGTCGTCGTGAACCTCATCGCCCGATCCCCCGATAGCGCGACACCGAGCCGGGATCGAGCATCCGTCTCCCGTCCACCACGAGCGGCGCCTGCTCGCCCACCAGGTTCGGAACGTCGAGATACTCGCTCCACCGAGTCACGATCACGATGGCATCCGTCCCTTTGACCGCAGTCTCCAATTCGTGCGTGTGCTGCACGGTGGGGAAGTCGGCGACGGCCCCCGGACCGACGACGGGGTCGTGGACGGTCACCTCGGCTCCGGCATCGAGCAGGCGTCGCACGACGGGGAACGCCGGCGACTCCCTGATGTCGTCGGTGTCCGGTTTGAAGGCGAGACCGAGCACGGTGACCTTCCTCCCAGCCAACCCGTCAAGACCCTCGGAGACCAGGTCGACCAGCCGATCGGCTCGTTGCTTGTTGACCGTTGCGACTGCGGTGAGTAGGGGCATGGGAAGACCCGCCGCACGCCCGCGTGACGTGAGGGCGGCAACGTCCTTGGGAAGACAGCTTCCGCCGTAGCCGCAGCCGGCCTCCAGGTAGGGAGCCAGCCCGGCACGAACCCGAACGCCGTCGGGGAGCGCGGTGGTCAAGTAGCGCGAGGCGTGCACCCCTGCCATCACCTCGGCGATGTCAATCTCCCCAATCGCCGAACCCAGGTCGGCGATCTCGTTGGCAAAGGAGATGGCGGTCGCGAGAAGGGCATTCGAGGCGTATTTGATCATCTCGGCGTTGCGGGTCGAGGTGGCGATGACGGGAACCCCTTCAAACGGCTCGTAGAGACGACGGAGCACCTCGACGGTCCCGGGGTCGCCACCGATGACAATGCGGTCGGGGCGCAAGAAGTCGTCCACGGCCTGACCCTCGGTGAGGAACTCGGGGTTGACCCCAACGCCGATGTCCACTCCGACTGACCTCCCCGATGCCTTCTCCACGGCCGGCAAGACGACGGTGTCGGTGCTCCCGGGCACGACAGTGCTCTTGACGACCACGGCGTGGAAGCGGGTCTGCCCCGCCAGGGCTTCCCCAATCTGGCTGGAGGCGCGCTCTACGAACGAGAGGTCGATGCTCCCGTCGGGCCGCGAAGGTGTGCCGACGCATATCAGGGTGAGGTCGGCTCCCCGAACCGCAGCGGCGAGATCGGTGGTGGCATCGATCCTCTTGGCGGTGAGAAGATCGTCCAGCCCCGGCTCGTGGATGGGGGCTTCGCCGCGCTCCACCATGGCCACCCTCTCGGGGTCGATGTCGACGCACGTCACCTCGTGCCCCATGGCCGCCAGCCCGGCGGCACTCACCAGCCCGACGTACCCCGTCCCGATAACGGCGACCTTGACGGCGGACTCCTCTTCCGTCTTCCGTCTTCCGTCTTCCGTCTTCGTCATGCTTCCTCTCCCCCGGAGTTTGCGCCGTACCAGAGCAGGGTGCGTCGCAAGCCCTCCTTGAGGCCGACCTTCGGGTCGAAACCGAGGTCGGTGCGCGCTTTGGTGATGTCGGGGCTGCGGCGGTTGGGGTTGTCGATCAGGTACTCCTTCTCGGGGCTCTCTCCAAGGACCACTTCGCCCTGATACCCGAGCAACTCGCGGCCCAGCCTGGCAACGTTCTCGGCCAGGTCGGCCATGGACGTCTCGGGACCGTCGATGCCCACGTTGTAGGGCTCGCCGGCCCGGCCCTTACCCAGCGCCAGGAAGTAGCCGGTCACGGCGTCGGCCACGTAGCAGAAGGTCCTGGTCGGCGACCCGTCCGAGTACAAGACCAGGTCATGCCCGGCGAGCATGTTGCGCGCCAGGTCGGCGATGACGCGACCATCGGTGATCTTCATCCCCGGCCCGTAGTTGTTGAAGGGACGCGCCATCGTCACCGGGAGCCCGTGCTGCTGGGCGAAGTTGACGCACAGCGTCTCGCCGTAGCGCTTCGACTCGTCGTAGCAGGCGCGGGGCCCAGTGCACGAGACATTGCCCCGATAGGTCTCGGGGGTGGGAATCGCCTCGGCCACCGGATCGCCGTAGATCTCGGACGAGGAGAAAAACAGGAACCCCCTCACCGGGGTACCAGCCGCGGTCTGCGCTACGGCGTGGTCGAGCAAGTTGCGCAGCCCATTGATGTTGGCGTCCATCGTCTCGATGGGGTGCGCCCGGTAGTAGGTGGGGGACGCCACGCCGGCGGCATGAACGACCCACTCGAAGTCACCCATGTCCTCGGGGAGAGGCAGGCGCATGTCGTGGGTGCGCAGCTCCAGCCCGTCGCGGCCCTCGAGCTCGCCCAGCCAACCAGGAACACCTCGGAAGTAGTTGTCGAAGACCGTGACCGATATGGGAGCCCTGTCGGGGTTGGCCGCATTCCAGGCGAGCGGAGCTTGGACCATGTAGTAGCCGAGGAACCCGGCGCCTCCGGTGATGAGGAGCCGTTGCCCGGACATCGCCGAGAAAACGGCCTCCAGGTCGTCACCCATAACCGCAAGGTCGGCGTTGACCACTTCGGCGGCCCGATCGGTGGCAGTGAGAGTCACAGCAGCACCAACTTCGAGCAGTGGAAGGCCTCCGCCAACCCAGAAGGGGCGCGGCTCTCGATGCCGCGAAGCCGGAGCAAGGCCCTGAAGGTCTCATCGGTGAACCACTCGCGTCGCTTCTGGCTGGGGAATCCCTCAATGATCCCCGCCAGCTTCTCCTCGGCATGCCGTTCCTCGAGGTGGACGTACACAGACGGCCGGCCGAGGTCACCATCGAATTTGGGTATCTCATACTCGAGCACGAGCTGGTTCCGGAAGGTGTTGCCCACCAGTTCGGAGACGGTGCGATGGTCCTGGTGGGCGTCGCCGCGCCACGGGCACAACACCAGGTCGGGATCGATCTCCCGGCCTAAGGCGTCGAACCACTCCTTGAGCTCTGCTTGATGCGGGAAATAACGCTCCCGAAAGCTCTCGATGCGCACCCGGGTTTCACCGGCGCCGGTGAGGAACCGCTCGGCGCTTGCCGATGCCTCGTCTGCCCGCTCTCCCGGTGCGGTGAGGACCACCCAGTCGACCTCGAGATCCGGACAGGCGTCCAACAGCTGCAGCACGGTTCCGCCGCAACCGATCTCGATGTCGTCGCTGTGCGCTCCCAAGCAGAGCACCCGCCGTACCTGGGCGCCTAGCGGCGCCGCGCCAATCTTCAACATCGAGAGCTCACACCTTCTCCAGTGAGGGCTGCTTCCAGACCTCCCAAGGGGCGTCGCCCTTTTCGTAGCGCTCCTCGAGCGCCTGACGGTCCTTGAAGGTGTCCATCGCCGTCCAGAAGCCGCGATAGCGATGTGCCCACAGCTTGCGTTCGGCAATGAGCCGCTTGAACGGCTCGAACACCAGGTCCTCGCCTTGGTGGAGATGGCGGAAGATCTCGTTGCGGAAGACGAAGAAGCCTCCATTTATCCAGAGGTCGGATTCGCTGAGTGGATCGATCGACGCCACCTCTCCGTTATCGGCCACGTCGGCCACGTGGAACGACTGGGTGGATTGGACTGCTAGGAAGCTGGCCACCTTGTCGGGTTGGGCGAGAAAGGTGTCGACGTATTTGCCCAGATCGAGGTCGGTGAGCCCGTCAGAGTAGTTGGCCAGGAACACCTCCTCGTTCTCGAGGTAGGGCTCCACGGCCTTGAGCCGCTCGCCGATGCTCGAGCCGATCCCGGTCTCGGCGAAGGTGATCTTCCAATCGTCGATGTCCCGGCTGAGCAGCTGGATGTCACGCCCACCGTCGGACAGCACGAAGTCATTGGAGACCCACTCACGGTAGTCGAGGAAGTACTCCTTGATCACCTGGCTCTTGTATCCGAGACACAGCACGAACTCGGTGTGCCCGAAGTGGGCGTAGTACCTCATCAGATGCCAGATGATGGGACGCGGCCCGATCGGCACCATCGGCTTGGGGATGGCATCCGAGTATTCGCGCAAACGCGTGCCCAACCCCCCGCAAAAAAGGACCACCTTCATCCCGTCCTCCTGTGGACGCTCCCCGCCGTCGTACGAAGCCCAGGCGCCCCCCTACGAATCGCACCGGACCTAACGTTTCTCATCGGCCCGAGCTGGGTCGATCTGAAGCGATACCCCGGTCAGGTCGAGCCGAGGACCAGTACGAACCACACTGCGCCAGCGGCGAGGATCACCAGCGCCGCCACCAGAGCGAGGACGATCAGGACGCGGGTTGGCATTCGGGCGGAGCTGAGGAATGCATGATGGCGCGCAGCGACCTTCAGTGATCGGGGGGACCCACACCCGCCTCGAGCAACTCGTGGAGTCGGGCGGTCTCGGGTGCGTAGAGCTCACCGAGCAGTCGGCGGTACTGGTCAGGGATCGAGTCGGGGCTTTGCCGCCCGACCAGGTCGGCGCCGCCACCGACTCCGCGGTCGATCACCGAGCCGGCGGGGAATCGGCTCCAGTCGTGGGGAACCGATACGCCTAGATGGGTGAACACCCGGGCCAATAGCTCCACCGGGCGCTCCCGAACCTCATCGTTGGAGGCGACCAGCAGGCGACCCGGCGGGTACTCGGCTTGCCATCGCTCGATCATGGCCGTGTAGTCGACGTTGCTGCGGGTGGAGGCACGGCTGAAGAACTCGCGGTACTCCTCGGGCTGGACATCGGACGATTTGCGCCCCCGCTCCCTCGCCAGCTTCATCACGGCGTGTGACCACACCGTCTCGACTGGGTCCCGTACCAGGAGGATCAGCCGGGCGTCGGGGACGAGCCGGTCGCACCGCCGCCACACGCTTGGGAGGGAGCAACGAATAGGCCGGGGTGATCTCGCCCTTCATCTTCCCCGCCCCGGGGACGAAGTGGTTGGCGTACCAACTGGGCGGACGGTGCCAGCGGCTGTCGAAGTAGTGGACCTCTTTCACGTCTGGGAGGTACAGCTCAGGATGGGCGCGCAGGTTGTGGTGGAGCCATGTGGTTCCCGTCTTGGCCGCCCCGATCCCCAGGAAGTCGGGCAGGTTCGCCGGGGGCGCCATCCACCCACGCCCGATGGCCCATCTCACCGCGCCGGACCACACGATCTCGGTGCGCTGCAACGCCCGCACCGCCCTTTTGACCAACGCACCGCCCGGAACCTGCGACCAGCGCACCGGTCCCTTCGGTGGTCTGGATGCGGCTTCGAGGGATCGCAGCGTCGGGTCCAGATCAGGTTCGGTCACGACGCTCCTCGACGAGCCGGGCGATCCCGGCGACGCTCTCGAAATGGGTGAGGTCGACGTCGTCGGCGCTGATCTCGACCCCGAACTCCTCCTCGAGGAATCCAATGAGAGTGAGCACGCCCATCGAGTCGATGATCTCGGATGTGATCAGCGAGGTTTCGTCATCGATTTCCGATCCCGGAGCGAGCTCATTGGAGATGTAGCTGCGAATCGCCTGAGCGGTCGAGGTCATGGGCACTTCCAGTCCGGTGGCGGTGTTCCGCGCCGTGGGGGGGGTTCGATGGTAACGGTGGGTATCACCCACCGTTCGCGCTGCAGTATCGACCCGGGGCGGCCGATATTTGAGCAGACACCGGGGTCGATGAAGGTCGTCCCCAGTCGTCCGTACACTCCTGCAACCCGCCGCGAGCCAGCAGGGCGAAGAGCGCGGCAAAAGAGGTCGAAGCATCATGTTGGAGGTGAGGTCGATCGAGACGACCATGCTCGAGGAGGATGGCTCCCGGGCGGAGGCCGGCTATGTCGAGACCGGCCGCGGGGCTGTGTTCGCTGTCACCCACATGCCCCCCGGCCCTGCGAAGGCAGCCGTCCTCATCTGCAGCCCGATCCAATCCGAGCTGCTCAAGAACAACCGGCGCGAGGTGATGCTGGCCCGCCGCCTCGCTCGGCGCGGCTTGGCCGTTTCCCGTTTTCATTACATCGGCACCGGCAACAGCGATGGCGACATCGGCGACGTCACCATCGATGGGATGGCGGCGGACACCGCCGCCGTCGCCAGCGCCCTGGCGGATGTCTCGGGCACCGACCGGATCGGTTTCGTGGCGACGAGGCTCGGCTCGCTTCCGGCGTCGACGGTGGCATCTGGCCGGCCTGGCTCGCCGCTGGCCTTCTGGGAGCCGGTGGTCTCCGGCCGCAGCTATCTCGAGAGAACTGATGCGGGTCCGGCTGATGGTCGGCATGAGGCAAGGCGATGACGAAGCGCCCTCGGTGGCCGATGAAATTGCGGATCAACTCGCCCGAACCGGCTCATTCGCCATCATGGGCTTCTCGATCGGTGGTGCCCTCAAGGAAGATCTGGAGCGGAGCGACCTCAAGGTCGAGCACCCCGCCGATCATGACGTGCTCCTGGTCCAGTTCGGGCAGCGAGCCGGGATCCGCCGAGAACTTCGAGCGCTCGCCGCAGATCTGGAGGAACGCGGGGGCGCCCCGACGATCGAGCAGGTGCGATTCGACGAGGCTTGGTGGCTCCATGTCGATGTGGACGCCCTCACTCCCGACCTCGAGCTTGCAATGAACACCGATGTGGTCGACCGCACCGAGCGGTGGCTCCGCGGGGTTCTGGGGGTCGAGGATGTCTGAGACGCTCCTCTCCAACGGTGTGCGCGAACGCCCCGTTTTCTTCCCCTCGGATGGGAACACGCTGTTCGGCGTCCTCACCGAGCCAGAGGGCCCTCGCAACGGGGTAGGAGTGCTCCTCATCCAGGGGGGCGATACGGTGAACGTGTCGCTTCACCGCAACCGGCTCGCCGTGCGACTGGCTCGCAACCTCGCCGCCGATGGGTACACGTGCATCCGCTTCGACTACCACGGTCTCGGGGAGAGCTCGGGTGACCTCGGCGCCCTCCACCTTCACAACCCGTTCACCGAGGATGCCGAGGCGGCAGCCGAAGTGATGCACCAGCTTGGGATCGACGACCTGGTGCTCCTCGGTGCCTGCTTCAGCGCTCGGACCGCCCTGTCGGCAGCGCCATCGATTCGTGGAGTCCGCGCCGTCATCATGGCAACACCGCCGGTTGGCGGATATGGGCGCGAGGACGCCATGGCGGAGCGGCTCTCCCGGGAATGGTCGTGGTCCGACTACGTGCGACGAGCGGCCCGTCTGGAGACGCTCGCCAACCTGGCCAGGCCCTCGCACCGCCAGGCATACACACGCTTCGCCCGCTTCAAGCTGCGGGGTGCGACGCGGCGCCCTATGGGCGGCGACCCCACGCTGCGCTGGGTGAGCCCGAAGCTGCTCGCTCCCCTGGAGACCATGGTGGAGCGCGGGATCCCTGTTCTCGTCGTCTATGGCGACAAGGACCCGCTCCTCGGTGAATGGGAGAGAGCCAAAGCCGGGCGGCTCGGTACCATCCTCGAGAGCGGCGGCGACCTGGTCGAGGTGGTGGACGACCTCCCAGGGGTGGTGCACGGCTTCCTGGGGGTCGACATCCAAAACCGTTTCCTATCCCTGGCGGTCGAATGGATCAGGGCGAAGGTGCCCGCCGCGGAACGACGGTGAGGACAACTGCCGTGGCGACAAGACCATGGCGACGAGATCCGACAACCGGCGTCACCGAAGAGGCTGGGTTCGACGACTCTCGGTTCTCCGTGCTCCACCTCCCAACGCGCCCCCATCGGGCGGTGGTGCTGTGCAGCCCGCTCCATGCCGAGATGCAGCGCAACTACAGGCGCGAGGTGCTGCTGAGCCGCCGGCTCGCCGCCGAAGGCTCTGCCGTGGAGCGATTCCACTACCGAGGCACCGGAAACAGCGCCGGAGGGCCCGACCGGCTCGCCCTGGAAACCATGATCGAAGACGGGATCGCCGCCGTCCGCCACCTCCAGGGTCGCGTAGGGGAATTGCCGGTGGCTGTGCTCGGGACCAGGGTGGGCGGGTTGGTGGCAGCCGCAGTCGCCGCAGAGGTGAAGGCCGCGGGCCTGGCCTTGTGGCAGCCGCTGGTCAAGGGATCCGCCTACATGCGCGAGGCCGAGCGCGCCGCCATGGCGCGTGCCATCACCAACACCAGTGGTGAGCGGCCGCCGCCCCTGCACGAGGTCCTCGCGGCCGAAGGCTCGGCCGATGTGCTCGGTGAGCGGGTGTACGAAGCATTGGCCGCCAGCCTGGAGGAAGCGCAACTCGCCAAACTCATCGGCGAGCAGCCAAGACCGGTCCTGGTGGCTCAGGCGGGTGGGCCCGACGGATTGCGGGGCGAGTTGGCCCGGCTGGCGGACGAGCTCGCCTCTGCCGGGTTCGCCGTCACCGCCCGGCCCACCGGAGATGCGGAGGTGTGGTGGGCCAACCCGGGCGGTGATCTCTTTCGCGAGGAGGACGACAAGCCCCTCACCGTCGAGCTCCTCAGAATCACCACCGACTGGGTGGAGACGTTGTGATCGAGCGGCCCTTCTATCTCGAGGCGAAAGGCGAGGACCTCTTCGGGATCGTCGCCGTCCCCGACGGGTCGTCCGGGCAGACGGCAGCGACACTGCTCCCCGCCGGTGGCTACACCTTTTCCCCGCAGCGCAACGGCTGGGGCACCCGGCTCACCCGCAGCCTGGCTTCTTCCGGCGTGGCCGCTCTCCGGTTCGATTGGCACGGGATAGGCGACAGTTCGGGCCGGGCGGGGAACTTCGCACTCGATCAGCCTTTCGCCGACGACGCCCTCGCCGTGGTGGACATGGCCAGGGCGGAGGGTTGGCAGCGACACCTGCTGGTAGGTCATTGCTTTGGGGCGCGCACCGCGCTCGCCATCGCACCGCGGGTCGATGGTCTTGGCGGTGTGGCTCTCGTCTCTCCGCCGGTGCGAGATCATGCCCGTGGTGAGGGTGGCGCCAACCGGCTCGCCTACGACCTCGGCACCGCCGGGTACCTGCGCACCGCGGCCGGCAAGTTCCGATGGAGCGCCCTCTCCGACCCGGCCGAGCGGCGGCGCTATCTGAGGCTGGCCCGCTCCTTCGTCAGGATCCGGTTTGGCGCCCTCAAGCGTCGTGTTCAGCAGATAGGCGGCAGCGGTGTCGACCCGGTGCCGTGGGTGAGCCGGCCGATGCTCGACCAGCTCTCATGGCTCACCGACAGAGGGGTACCGGTGCTGTTTGTCTACGGTGACGAGGAGAACGACTTCGCCGAGTTCGGCGAGGCCCGTCAGGGCCGGCTGGGCGAGATCTTGGAGAAGCACGCCGACACGATCCGTCTCGAGGTAGTCCCGGGCTCGGTCCACGGTATGGACCGCACCGACACCCAGGACCGAGTGCTCGAAGTCGTCACCGAGTGGGTGACCGACGTCACGGAACGCCACCCTCAAGTTCTCTTGATTCCCTCCCCCGGTGGGGGGAGTACCCGACGCCGGAGGCGTCGGGGGAGGGGGGTTGGCTTCACTCCCAAAGGTGCCAAGGCCGCGGGTCTGATACCGTTGGGAGCTCGCCAGCCCCCCTACCCGCTGCTCCGCAGCGGGGCCCTTCCCCTCGTCGGGGGGACGGAGAGAATCCGTCTTCCGTCTTCTCTGCGAAAGAGCTCGTACACGGTGAGGAACCGCTCGAGGAACTCGCCGCCGCCCTCGTCGAGCAGGCTTTCCCAGCGCGGGTCGTCGCCGAACCGGGTCACCTGCGAGGCATGGGCGGCGATCGCAGCCTGCTTCTGCTCGAGTACCTCGATCACCGGGACCGCCCAGGAGAACCCGGCCGTGGGCTCGCCGGTCCGCGCCGCCGCCAGGGCGGCCTTCATCCGCCGAGGGAGTTTGCGAACCCCGCCCCGCCCGTTGATTGGCAGCGGCCCCCAGGGCCAGTGCTGCCACCACCAGACCGGGTACTCGACAACGGCGGCGTCCGAGCCGATCGAGGTCAGCGCCCGCCGCACCACCCGGTAGGCGGCCTCATGGTCGGGATGACCATCGTCGCTTGCGGTGACAAGCACCTCGGCGGGGCGAACCTCCTCCAAGATCGGGACCAGGCGGACGGTGGCGGCCTCCTCTTCCTTTCGCAGCCCGCCATCGCGGACCCCGAGAAACCACGCTCGATGAGGACCGACCCCGAGCAGGTCGAGCGAGGCGATCTCTTCGCGGCCGCGGAGCTCGGCAAGCTCGGCCGCATCGAGTATGTCCCGGTTGGCGAGCGCGCCGTCGGTCAGCACCACCACCGCCACGTCGACCCCAAGTCTGCGCTTTCGGGCGATGGTTCCTCCGCAGCCCAGGACATCGTCATCGGGATGCGGGGCCACCACCAGCGTGGAGCGACTGAGGTCGCCGTCGTCGGCTACGACCCAGCTGCGGGCAGCGCGGCGCCATCGCTGATCTTGCACCCGCGCCCGCCATCCGTGTGATCTGACGAAAGTCACCAGCGGCTCGCCGGTATCAACCTCGAGTAGAGGCCGATGGTCTCGCTTGCGATTCTGTTCCAGTCATAGACCTGTGCCTGCTGCTTTCCCGCTGCGCCCATACGGCGAGCGCCGTCTGGATCTCGACGGATTCGGCTTATGGCATCGACCAGTTCAGCCGAGTCCTCCGGTTCGATGAGCAGACCGGTGGTCCCGTCGATGACGAGGTCCTCTTGGCCGCCGACCCTGGTGGCGATCACGGGTATCCCAGACGCCATCGCCTCCACCACGGTCATCCCGAACGACTCGCTTAAAGACGGGTTGACCAGCACCGATGCCGCGGCGTATGCCGCGGGGAGTTCCTCGTAGGGAATCACGCCGGCCCATTCGAGCCTCATGTCGGCGGGGATCCGCCTCTCGAGCTGTGCCCGGTAGGTCGCCACCCCGTACCACCTGCCCAGGGCGCGCACCCGCGGGTCGGAAGATCCCTGGACCACCGCTTCGGGGGGTAGGACGCTGTTCGGTCCAACAAGCCTCAGCCGCACCCCGTCGTCACCGGAAGCGAGCTCCACCACAGCGTCGATCAGGGTGTGGACCCCCTTCTCGGGAGAGATCCTCCCCACGAACAACACGGTGAACCCGTCGACATCACCACTCGCCGCCGCGTCGAAGGCGGAGGCGTCGACTCCGTTGGGGATGGTGAGGATTCGAGCGGCGTGCGCCGGGTGGGCGAGTTGGGCCCTCCTGGTGACGTGATCGCTGCACGTCACCACGGCATCGGCTGCTCTCACCGCCGGGGCGGTCTGGGCCGGATGCAAGTCGGAGAGCCACTCGTTGTGGAGGTGGAGCACGATCGGGACTCGGGGGTTGAAGGCCCTGATGACCCGGGTGAAAGGAAACTGGCTCTGGACATGGACCAGATCGGGTCGGCGGCGCCGGATGTCGATTGCCGCCTGGATGGCGAACCCGAGATGATTCAGCACAGAGGTGAGCCGGGGCCGCCTCGGGTCTCGCCTCGCCGGCAGATACCGGAGCACTCGGGTCAGGAGCGTGTCGGGCAGGGTGGCCAGCAGCCGGTAGTCGATACCGCGGTGGCGCTGGCTCGTGATGCCGGTCTTGTCTCCGCTGGCATAGACGGTCACCTGGTGGCCGGCTTCGACCAAGCGGCGGGCCACCTCGCTGCTCCAGATGCCAATGGAGACCGTGGGCGTGGGGGGACGGGATGCGGCGCCCGGCTGGTTGACCATGGTGATCCGCAGTGGCCGATCGGGCTCGCCCCGGTACCCTCCCCAGCCGTGGGTGAGGTCATCGAAGCTGTTGTCCGTCGAGAGCTCTTCGCGGGGTTGGCCACCGGTGTCGTCGCCGCTATCGCCTGCGCCGTTGCCGCCCTCGTGCTGCGACGACGCCTGCTTCCCGTGGCCGGGCTGGCGGTGGCCGCCGCCTTTCTTGCCGCCATCCGACCACCGGCCCCGGTGATCGTCTCGATCGGTTTGCTGGCGCTGCTCGGGATAGCGGCTGACCTGCGACCGGTCCTGATCCCGTGGGCTGGGGTCTTGGCGATTGGACCGGCGCTGCTGCTGGTCTTCGCCGGCGAGGTCTTCGAGCCGCTGTGGGGCCGTATCGCCGGGGTCGCGGCCATCGCGCTCGGCGGGGGGCTCGCCGCCTGGTCGGAACAGCGGCGTCCTTTGAGTTGGGCCGGGCCTGTGCTCGCCGCGGGGAGCGCTCTCGGGGTGTTCCTCGTGGTTCCAGATACCGAGCGCGCCCTGGTGCTCGTCGGTGCGACGTTGCCGGTCGCCCTCCTCGGCTGGCCTCTGCGACTGGCCAGGTTGGGGGCGGGCGGGGCGCTGTCCTTCTTTGGAGTCCTGGTCTGGGTGGTCTTGCGCGACGGTGCCACCCGGAGTTCGGCCATCGTGGGTGGATTGGCGGCCCTCGGCGTCTTGGTGGCGGAACCGGTGGCGGCGCTGTTGAGCCGTGTGATCTCGGGGCGCTGGTCCAGCCCACGCGCCGACTGGGTACTCGTCGCCGCCCATGCCGTTGTTGTCCTGCTGGCCGCACGGCTCGCCGGCACCCTCGATTCCGCCGAGGACGCCGCGCTCGTCGCCGGGCTGGTCCTGGCCGGAGCGATCGCGTTGCTGACCGCGGCCGATCTGCGCCGCCCCGAGCCGGAGGAAGCTCCCGGTCACGGGCCCCGGTAACCCCGCACCAACCGCCGCACCCGGTCCTCCAATCGCAGCCCTCCCACCATCCGCCGTTTGAAGAACTCGGTGCCGTCGCTGAGCTGTACGGGGACCCGGTTGAGCAGCAGTGGGTCAGTGGCACCGGTGAGCGCTCTCCCGCTACCCAGCGTCGCCGTCTCGTATGCCGCTCGCACCACCCGGTCTGCCTGTGGCGACCAGTAGCCCCACGGATACGTGAAGTGCCGTGGCGCCACCCCGAGCCGCTCCTCGATCAGCCGGTTGGAGCGGTCTACCTCGTCGGCCACTACGGCCTCGTCGACGGCACGTAGGTCGGGGTGGGTGTGAGTGTGGGCGCCGACGGTCACCAGACCTTGATCGACCATGTCCCCCACCTGTTCCCAAGTGAGAGGCTCGGCGCGCCCATCGGCGCGCAACGGCTCTCTCGTCTCGATCGGCTTGGTAGTCAGGTAGAGCGTGAATGGGAGCCTTCTCTCTCGGAGAAGGGGGAAGGCATGGCGGTAGACGTCGGCATACCCGTCGTCGAACGTCAGCACGAACATGCGGGAGGATGCGGGGAGATCTCTGGAGGCGATTGCCGTCGCCAGGTCGACCACCTCACCGTTGGCGCTCAACCAATCGAGCTGGCGCCGGAAGTCCTCGGCCGATACCTCCATCTCCAGCCCGGTTCCGGCTCCTACCTGGTGGTAGATCAGGATCTTCGGTCCGGGCATCGGGCCGAGGACGATGTCGCCCGCGGCCGCCGCCAGCTTGACCGCCTGTTTGGCGGCTCGCGCCGCGGCGCTCATTCGGCGGCGAGAGCGGAGAGCTCGTCCCAGGACAAGACGGGTGCTGCCAACAGACCCAGTCGCTGCATCGGAGCCAGGTTGGGTCTAATGCCCTCGCTGAACTCGGGCGCCCAGCCCTGCGGCTGGTTTCGATCGCCCCGCCACGGATAGCGGATTCGCGCCTCGGGCGTCGTGCCCTCGTAGAGCCACCCCAGCGTGATATCAAAGGTGCGCAGCTCCTTCACCTCGGCATCCAGCTCATCGACCTCGTCGCTGCGTCCCGCCTGGACGGCGCTGCGCAGCTGGCGGTTCAGCCCATCGATCTGGGTGTGGAGCATCCCGGTCCTGAGTTCGTCAAGGTGCTCTCGGGTGCACTGCACGGCTGGAACCAGAGCCTCGAATGTCCCTTCCCGGCTGCGGATCTGCCAGACATCGGGGTGCTGCTCCGTGTCAGCCACGTGGCGGGTGAAGAAGCTCCGCCTCGCCCATTCGTCGATCCCCTCGGCGCCGTTCAGAGCACCGAGGACCGTTGCCAGCTCGCGGTCGAGGGCGCGCTGGCTGGCCGCGTCCAGGGCGGCACCGAGCCGCTGGACTACGAGGTCGCCGATGGTCGGGTGGTCCTTGATATCGACCAAGGGGATGAACCCATCACGGTTCACCTGCGGAGCCGGCTCACCCGTTTCGGTCCCGGCACCGGTGAGCACCGCCAGTACCTGAGCGTACAACTCGTCCTCGAGCTGCCCACGGCGCACGTCGACCCCGTCGAGCACTTCGGCGAGAAGGGGGGAGGCGCCCTCGTCGACCTCTCCCAGTTCGGACTCCAAGCTGTCGGGAGCCTCGAGCAGCCGCCGACCGGTGAGCGCCCCCGCCGAGGAGGTGGCGAGAGCCCCGACAGGCTCGGGCTCTGGCTCGGGCATTGCGATCGGAGGAACCGAACGCGTTGGCGCAGCTGTGGGCAAGGGCGGAGGGGAGGGCTCCACGATGACATCGGGGACCCGCGGGGCGCGCTCGCCTCTTCCCCCCATCCGCTTGAACATCCCGCGGAGCCCACGAAGCTCAGGGGCGATGAGTGTCGCTCCAAGGACGCTCACACCACGCGACGACAAGTCGCGGTACATCTCCTCGACGGCGGACTCGGTGCTGGTCCCGGGTCGAATACACACAACGGTCTGGTCGACGTCGTAGAGCAAGGTCTGGGTCGTCGGGTCGGATACGGCCCCGACAGCGACCACCACTGCGTCGAAGCGCTCTTGGGCGGCGTCGATGAGCTGCACGGCTCGCCGTCCTGCGACGGCGTCCGCCGGGTCATCGAGACCGACTCCCACCGGAATGGCGCGCAGCCCGGGACCCGTTTCGGTCGACTCGGACAGCGCCCACTCGACGAACCCGGGGACGGCGGTGTTGTCTCGCGCCATCGGATCGATGACATCCGAGAGGCTCGGGCCTTGGCCCTCGTACTCGGGCAGATCGGAGGGGTGGGCGAAGTCACCGTCGACTAGCAGGACCCGCTGCCCGGCGGTCGCCAGGCTCATGGCGTAGTCGGCGGCGAGGGCATGGGCGTCTCGTGAGCTCACGTCCATCCCGGTGAACCCGAGCGCCAAGTGGCGCTGACGAGCGCGGCCATCGATGGCGGCGCGCAATGCCTGCACCGCCTGCTTGCGCGGCGAGCGGCGCACCGTCGGATACCAGGGTCGGCGGCCGCCGGTGATCGGGGTCCTGGCAGGAACCTCGCCCAGGGCGGGGACGGCGTCGAGATCGCTCGTAGTCCATACCGGCCGCCGGATGCGGTCGGCGATGATCAGCACCGCCAGCCCAAGCAGCAGGCCCGCAACCGCCCCGAGCAGACCGTTGATCAGCAAGTTGGCCGGCTCCGGGGTGACATCCTCGGTCACCGCGGTCCCGAACGACTGCTCGTCCTCAGGGTCGGCGGTTGCCAGCGTGGTGTACTGCTCGAGGATGGCTTGGTACTGCTCCTCGAGCAGCTGACGCTCAACCTGCTCGGCGGACTGTGGCGCCTCCCCCTCGGCGGGCAGATCGTCAAGCTGGGCATTGAGCTCATCGAGCGCTGCCTCGACCTCAGCGAGCTCCGCCTCGACGTCCTCGGGTGTCCGCTCCTCTTCAGCCTGCGGGTTCTGGGTGGGGCCGAGGATCGTCTCCACTCTCAGGTCTCCCAGCCGACCCTCCAAGGCGTCTATCTGCTCCTGGAGCTCCTCCCGCTCACCCACGACGTCAGGATCCTCGGCGAGCTGGGCGTCGATGTCGGCGATCTGGTCGGTGATCTCCTCGAGGCGCGTCTGGAGATCGGCCAACTCCGCCTGCGTCTCCTCTGCCGCCTGAGTGGCTGCGTTCCCCTCGGCCTGCCGGTAGGAGCGAACCATGTCGCGCAGCTCCTTGGTGGCGGCCTCCTCCTCACCGGCGAAGACCTGGAAGGTAAGGATGCCTTCCTGGGTGTCACCTGTGATGCTGGCGGCCTCACCAAGCCGGGCGAGTCTCTCCTCGTTGGCCTCCTCCGCATCGAGCTGGGCGGCCTCGACCGCCGAGCTGAGCCCTTCGCCGGTGCGGTCCTCCTCGTCCTGGGTGAACGTGATGGTCTGACTGGCCTGGAACACGGGTTGGATGGCGTCGTTGCGCCGGGACGTGATGACCACCGCCGGGATGGCGCCAAGCGCCGCCACCAGCACAAGGACCCACCACCGGGCCTTGATCAATCGTCCAATACGGGTCAGGTCCACTCTCCAACCTCCTCGAGAACGCCCCCTTGTATGACATCTTGCGACCAGGAAGCTCCGACGATCTCGCCGAGCAGCGCCCGGATCCCGGCCATTTCCCCATCTGCGGCCAACTCGGAGAGCCGGGGGACGGCTTCGTTGATGGCGCCGCCCAAGGCGGTGCCGGTGCGGGCGATGTTGATCTTCGGGTTTGACGTCGGGAGCAACGGCTCCAGCGACAACTGCTCGATCATCTTCTCACCCTCGCGCTTCCCAGTCACCTCAACCTTGATGTTCTGCCCCGGGACCATCCCGGCCAGCCGGATGAGCCGGTGGGCCAGGTCGCCTATCCGAACCGGCTCGGCCATGTCAAGGACGAAGATCTCGCCGCCCATCGCCAAGGCTGCCGCCTGGAGGACCAATTGCACGGCCTCGTCGACGGTCATGAAGTATCGCCTCATGTCCGGGTCGGTGAGCGTCACCGGGCCGCCCGCCTTGATCTGGCGGATGAAGGTGGGCACGACACTTCCCCGGCTGCCCAGAACGTTGCCGAATCGCACTGAGGTGTAGGTGCAACCATCGTCCTCGGAGGCCGCTTCCTGAACCATCAACTCCGCCACCCGCTTGGTGCTACCCATGACGCTCGTCGGGGCAACCGCCTTGTCGGTCGATATGAGGACGAACCGACGCACGCCGGCGGCACGGGCGGCATCGAGGACGTTCCGGGTGCCCACCACGTTTGTCGCCACGGCCTCCTCGGGGCAGGTCTCGAGGATCGGCACGTGCTTGAGCGCGGCGGCATGAAAGACGACCTCGGGCTTCGTCTCGAGGAATACCCGATGCACCCGTTCCCGGTCACGGATGTCACACAGGACATCAGTGGGCTTCCGCCCGCTCTTCCGTGTCCAATCCAGGTTGGCTTCGAAGAGGTGGGTCTCGTCGTGGTCGAGCACCACTATCTCGGCGGGCTCGAATTCGAGAACCTGGCTGACGATCTCGGAGCCGATCGAACCACCCGCACCAGTGACCAGGACCCGGCTCCCCCGGACGAGTGCTTCGACGGCGTCGAGCTCAGTCGACACCGCCGGTCGAGGAAGCAGGTCGGTGATCTCGAGGTCACGAATGTCGCGTGTCGTCGGACCACCGGCGAGCACTGTCCCCAGCTCGGGGACGATCCGGAGGTGGGCGCTGTTGTAGAGGCAAGCGTCCAGCACCTTGCGCGCCATCCGCTCAC
This sequence comes from uncultured Actinomycetes bacterium, assembly GCA_963780745.1. Lineage (GTDB taxonomy): Bacteria > Actinomycetota > Acidimicrobiia > Spongiisociales > DATADW01 > DATADW01. The sequence continues at coordinate 172,579 of CAWACT010000008.1, forward strand.
CACCCTCGGCGACGATTACTTGGTCGACCTCGAGCTCATCGACGAGCTCGGCGAGTTCGTTGATCGTGCCGAGGACGGGGAGACCCACCAGCCGGCGTGACGGTTCGTAAGCGCTGTCGGTGACAAAACCCTCCACCTCTCCACCGGTTGCCGAGGTGAGGCTGCGCGCTACCTCGACGGCGGCACGGCCCGTGCCGACGATGATCGCTCTCTCTCCCCGAGAACCGTCCGGGTTGCGCTTGAAGCTGAAGAGACGCGACCGGAACCGCACCAGGCCCATGGCGAACAGGGTGATGAGACCCCCCGTGACCACCACAGCTACCGGGATGGGACGGAGCCATGGCTCGGCGATGGCTTGCGCGGGACGGCCGGATGTGCCCGCCGGGGCGGGCGCCACCCCTGGGTCGATGAGCGTATAGACCACCAGCCCGAGGAGGAGGATCCCGATGGCGGTGGCGGCGGCGAGGACCACTCGCTTGGCCTCGGCCACGCTGGCGTACTCCCACACGTGGCCATATGCGCCGAAGACGACGTTGGTGGCGAGATGGACGAGGATGATCAGCGGGAGCAAGACGACGAGGCTCTCCGTGAACTCGGCCCGCAGTCGGGCGGTCTCTGGATCGAGCAGTCGCAGCCCCAACGCCGACGAGTAGGCGAGAACGACCAGGATGGCGTCGACGACGGCGAACGAGATGTCGGCGCGCACATGTGCGGCCGTTCTCGATACTTTCACCCGCCAGTCAGAGCTCACCAGCTCCCCCTCTCACCTCGGAAATCAGGCAAGGTTCCCGGCGGCGGGCAGTCTCGAGCGGCCGACGTTTGGCCAATGGCGCTCGTGCCTCCCGCAGCTGGAAACCATAATCACGCTGCGTGTTCAACCTGACACAGATCGGCGTGTTGCGATAACTTCTTGAGCAGGCATGACGCGCTCATCGTGGTGAACTGCCCACCGTGCGAGGGAGCTTCAGAACCGGAACCTGGGTGCCGATCTAAGCTCGTCAACCCGAACGCTTCTCTCAGGGGGAGAACCTTTCATGAATGCTCTGGTTACTGGTGGCGCCGGCTTTCTCGGCCGCCAGGTTGCCCGCCATCTCGCTGCCACCGGCTTCGAGGTCTCGATCTTCGACCGGATGGACGCGGCCGACCCCGACATTCCGACCATCGTCGGCGACCTCGTTGACGCCGAGACGGTGCGTGCCGCAGTCGAGGGGAATGATGTCGTCTGCCACATCGGCGCCATCGGTGACGTCTACCTCGCCGGCGAACAGCCGGCATTGGCGTCATCGGTCAACGTCACCGGTACCGCCCTCGTCGCCGATGCCGCTATCGCCACCGGTGCCCGGGTGGTCTACGCCTCCACCTGGGAGGTCTACGGCGAGCCGCAGTACGAGCCGGTCGACGAAAACCACCCGACCGAGCCCGATCACCCGTACAGCATCACGAAGCTGGGCGGCGAGAGGATCCTGATCTCCGCGGCCCATCTGCGCGGCTTGTCAACGGTTGCCCTCCGTCTGGGGACCGCCTACGGGCCCGGCCTCCGCCCCAACTCGGTGTTCCGCATCTTCATCGACCGGGCGCGGCGCGGCGAGCCCATCACCATCCAAGGTGGTGGATCACAGGGCCGTCAGTTCACCCACTCCTCGGACATCGCCCGCGCCTTCGAACTGGCGGCACGGTCCGAAGTGAGCGGCCAGGTTTTCAATACGGTCGCCGACGAGACGGTGTCGATCAAACAGCTCGCCGAGATGGTGGTCGAGCGCATCCCCACCGAGCTCACCTTTGGTGAGCCCCGGCCGGGCGACGTGCCGTCCGCACTGGTCTCGTCGCAGAAGATCGCCGATGTTCTCGGATGGCGTCCCGAGATGCCGTTCGACCAGGGCTTGCGCCATCTGATCGACGAGGGCTGACAGTGTCGATCTCTGGGCCGACCCCCCGGGCCGACCCGGTGGGCGGACCGGAGAGCCCCACGACCGCCCGGGCCCGGGTCCTTGTTCTCATCAAGGGCTTGGGGATCGGTGGTGCCGAACGACTGATCGCCGAATCGGCCGCCTTCTGGGACCGCCGGTCGTTCGACTACTCGGTGGCTTACGTGCTCCCCTGGAAGGACCAGTTGGTCGCGGCGCTGCGTGCCCAGAACGTCGAAGTCGTCTGTATCGGCGGGAAGCGGGGGTCGTCTCCGGCCACCGCTCTCCGGCTCCGCCGGATGATCCGGGACCAGCAGATCGACCTGGTCCACGCCCACCTCCCCAGCACGGGGGTCATGGCGAGGATGACGTCACCGGTCCCCGTGGTCTACACCGAGCACAACGTGGCTCACTCCTACCGCGAGCCCACCCGCACCCTCAACCGGCTCACCTACCGGCGTAACCGGGCGACCATCGCCGTCTCCGATGCCGTTGCCGAGAGCCTGGCCGAGTATGGGCAAGAGATCGAGGTGATCCCCAACGGCGTCTCGGTTGCCGTCACGGAGGAAGCGACCGATGCGGTGCGCTCGGAACTGGGGCTGAGCCGCACAGATCCCCTAGTGGTCCACGTCGGCAACATCAGACCGCACAAGGGCCACCGCAACCTGCTCGCAGCGGCGGGGCCGGTGCTCGCCCGCCACCCCGAGACCACGATCGTATCGGTGGGCGGCGAGAAGCACCCCGGAGACCTCGCTGCTCTCAGGACCGCAGCTGTCGAGGCAGGGGTGGCCGATCGGATGCACTTCCTCGGGCGTCGCAGCGACGCGCTCGCCTTCATCGCCGCCGCCGACGTCGTGGTCAACCCATCAGACCACGAGGGTCTCCCGGTGGCGTTGCTCGAGGCGCTTGCCCTCGCCCGCCCGGTGGCGGCCACCGCGGTCGGGGGGGTTTCCTCCGTGGTGCGCCCCGGTGAGACCGGGCTGTTGGTCCCGGCTGGTGATCCGTCGGCGCTGGCAGACGCAGTCAACCGCCTGCTCGAGGATGGCGAGATGGCATCGGCCATGGGCAAGGCGGGACGCGCCCTGGTCGAGGAGCGGCACGGTCTCGGCACCATGGTGAGCGAAGTGGAGCGCGTCTACCGCCGTGTACTGGGGTAGTGAGCCCCATGACCGAGACCATCACCCTTCGCCCCTACCAAGACGACGACCTCGACGAGGTGCTGGCGTTGCTCCGCTCCTCCCTCGGCGAGACGTCGCTCTTGCAGAGGACCCCCGATCTCTTCACCTGGAAGCACGCCGACAACCCGTTCGGGCGATCGATCATCCTCGTTGCCGATGCGGGGGGAACCATCGCCGGTTTGCGCGCCTTCATGCGTTGGGAGCTGACCACCCCGGATGGGGCGACGCTCCGCTGCGTGCGTGCAGTGGATACGGCCACCCATCCCGATTTCCAGCGTCGTGGGATCTTCAGCCGGCTCACCGAGGCGGCGGTCGAGGCGGCGCGCCAAGACGGGGTGGACCTCATCTTCAACACCCCAAATGAGAAGTCGGGCGCCGGTTATCTCAAGATGGGGTGGGAAGAGGTGGGGCCGATAGGTGTGATGGTGCGCCCCGGCCTCGGGCTGCTTCGCAGACACGCTACCGAGGGCATCCCGAAGACCGAGGACCTGCTGCCAGGGAGCGAGCCGCTCGATGACTTCCCACCCGTGACCGCTCGTCCACCGCGGGGGCTGCGGACGCCGCGCACCGACGACTACTTGCGCTGGCGCTTCACCGCCCATCCCACGGCCCGATACGCAGCCGTGGGCGCCGGCAGCGGACTGGCCGTAGTCCGGCCCAACCTGCGGCGTGGCCGCCGAGAGCTGGTGCTCTCCGAGCTGATCGGCCCCGGCTCGGCCGCCGCCCGCGCCGCCGCCCGCCGTTCCCGTGCCGACTACATGATCGGCTGGTTCTCCAAAGGGAGTCCCGAGCGCTCCGCCGCCATCGCTGCCGGGCTGGTACCGATACCTAAGGTGGCAGCGCTGACGCTGGTGGCTCGACCGTTGCGAGCCCTCCCTGTCGACGTCACCTCGCCAGCGAGCTGGGATCTGGCGTTGAGCGACCTGGAGTTGCTGTGAGCGCAGGGCCTGTGAGGACTGGGCGATGAAACAGGAATGGCTCTGGATCGGGCTGGCTGCAGCCACGTCGGCCGCGGTCGGTGTCGCTCTCGGCTTCGGGGTGACCGCCGAGGTGCTGGTCATCGCCATCCTCTTTCTCCCACTCTTCGCCTGGATGGGCCAAAAGCTGGCCGATGACGACGATGACCACGTGCTGCCGCTGCTCTTGCCCGCCGCCTACTTGGCCAAGATCGTCGGCGCCGCCGCCCGCTACGTGGTCCTCCAGGTGCTGTACGGCGGGGTGGGCGACTCCGTCGGCTACCACAATGCCGGGCTCGACTACGCCGCCACATTTCGCGATCTCGCCATACCCGACACCTCAGGGGTCCGGGTCGGTTTCGGCACCATCGTCACCCGGCTGATCACAGGCGGGATTTACACCGTGTACACCCCAGAGACAATGCTCGGCGGGTTCATCATCTTCTCGATCGTCTGTTTCGCCGGGCAGCTTCTCTTCTACATGGCGGTGCGCGACGCCATCCCCCGGGAGCGTCGGTTCTGGCTCGGGCTCGGCATCTTCTTCCTGCCCACGATGGTGTTCTGGCCGTCGAGCGTGGGAAAGGACGCTCTCATGGTTTTCGGTATCGGGCTGGCGACCTTCGGGTTGAGCAAGCTCTACCGACGACTCAGCTTGGGACCGATCGTGCTGGCACTCTCCGGCCTGGCAGTGCTGGGTCTGATCCGGGCGCATGTGGCCGCCCTGATCGTCGGCGCCTTCGTGGTCGGCCTCCTCTTCAACCGGCGCTCCGGCGGCAAGCTCTCGATGGGGAGGGCAATCGTCTCGCTGGTGCTCGCCGTGGGGTTGATGGGTGGGGCGGCATGGGCGCTCACCACCACCCTCCGCCTAGATCTGTCAGAGGAGGGTCTCGAGGAACTCGCCTCAACCGCCGAGTCGCAGACCGACACCGGCGGCTCCTCGGTCGAGGGCTCGGCAGTGCGAGGGCCCCAGGACATGCCCGAGGCGACGCTGCGGGTCCTCTTCCGCCCGCTGATCCACGAGGCGTCAGGCGCCCAGCTCGCCAGCGGGATCGAGGGGACCATCCTGCTGCTCGTGTCGATTTGGCGGCTGCCGAACCTGGCGCGCAACCTCTTCCGCTTGCGCCACAAGCCGATCCTGCTCATGTCGGCCGCATACACGTTCGGGTTCATCATCGTCTTCAGCCCGTTCCTCAACCTGGGCATCCTCGCCCGGCAGCGCAGCCAGTTGATGCCTTTCCTCATCGCATGGCTGATCGGCGCAGGTTGGGGTGAGATCACCGCGCCTGGTGAGGAGCAGGTCGAAACCGACCCAACCCGAGACGCTCCCCGTCCCAGTCGGAAATCAGGTTTTGGCGTCGCCAAACGCGGAATGACCGCGCTGCCTGACGCCAAAACGGCTCTCGTCAGCCGGCCAACCGCCTTCCGGGTCGGATAAAGCCGAGAGCCCCCAGCCCGCCCAGCACCGCAACGGCGAGGACGGCGAGGATCGCCACGGCGGGCCACGCCCCGACCATGGCGTCGACCCCGATCACGACTGCGGCCCATACGACCTGCGCTCCGGCAGCGAGCAGGGCAACCCAGCGGATGGTCATCCCCCGGTCGTGGAGCTGGTCGTAGAGATGGCTGCGGTCACCGATGAAAAGGGGCGCTCCCCCCAGGCGTCTTCGCAACAGCGCCACCACCAGATCGAAGGCGGGGACTCCGAGTAGAAACGCCGCCACCGTGAGCCGAGAGCCGCTCTCACCACCGGCGGAGACCGCCGCCATCCCGTAGACGAGGAGAAGACCGACCACGTATGCGCCGTTGTCGCCGAAGAACACCCGAGCCGGGTGCCAATTGAGGATGAGCACTCCGGCGCAGACCGCAGCCAACAGCAGTGGAACGACCGAGTTCACCCCTCGCAGCGAGCCCAGGACGGAGAGCGCCACACCGGTCACCAGGGCGACCGAGCCCAACAACCCGTCGAGCCCGTCGAAGAGGTTGACCGCATTCACCGCTGCCACGACCAGCACCACCACCGCTATCCGCTCCACGGGGCCAAACCCGGGAGGGACAGCGCCAACCGCCACGATGACACCCGCCACTGCCTCGACGAGGAGCCTGAGGCGGGGGTCGAGACCGGACCGATCGTCGACCAATCCGAGAACCAGGAGGACCACCATCGCCGCAGCCAGCCACGGCGAGAAGAATCCCTCCACCAGCGACCCGGCCAGCACCCCGAGGAAGACGCCGACCCCCCCGAGAGGTACGGCGGGGGTGCGATGGGTCTTGAGCACGTCGTCGGGCCGGTCGACAAAACCCAGCGCCGGTCCCAGCCAGATCGAGAGGATGCACCAGGCCAGCGCCACCGCAAAAGCGACGGCTACTCCGACCACACCAGCTCCAGCGATGGCTCACCGGCATGGACCGCCATCTCACCGGCGTCGACGAACCCGGCCGAGCGGAACAGGGCGAGCGACGCTGCGTTGTCGGCGCCAACCACCACACGGACCGAAGGGAGCCGACGGCGGCGGTAACACGCCTCGATCTCGGCGAGGAGCCGGCCACCCACCCCTCTCCCCCGCAGTTCGGTGCTCACCGCCACAGCGAGTAGCTCGGCTGGGACGGCGCCCGCTTCTCCCCCCCCATACCGGAGGGTCTCCACCGCCCGCTGCAGCACAGACGGGCGCACCAGCCGGGGCAGCGCCACCAGCAAGGCGAGAAGACCATGACGCCTCAGGAAGAACCGGTAGAAGGCGGAGGTGTCGGCGGTGGCGGCGACAAACCCGACCGGGCCGGCTTGGTCCTCGGCCACGAGCACATCGGCCCCGGGCCATTCGATGAGCGCCCGGTAAATGACGGCGCAAGAAGCCGACCCCAAGCCTCGGCAGGAACCCGGTGGCAATCTCGGCGTGGAGCCCGGCAACGGCGGCGGCATCATCGGGCCGCGCCCCCCGAATCTGGGGGGAGGGGCCCCCTGGCGGGGCCGGAGGGAGCAGCCGGGCCAGCCCCTTGCTCCGCCCTGCCCGGCGATACGTGTCGAGCACGATCTCGACCACCCGTCGCTCGTCGAACTCGGCCTCGGCCTTGAGACGAGCCTTCACCCCCATCTCGCGGCGCGTTTCGGCGCTATCGCCGATGGCGGTGATTGCCGCTCGCAGGGCGTCGGGGTCCTCGACCGGGAACAAGAGCACCGGTCTCTCCGTCGGCCACTACCTGGCGGCATCCTCTGATGTCGGTCGCCACCACCGGGAGACCCATGGCTGCCGCCTCCATGGCCGAGCGGGGAAAGCCCTCCCGGTGCGAGGGGAGCACGAAGATGTCCATGGCGGCGTAGAGCCGGTCGACGTCGTCACGCATCCCGAGGAACCGGACCCCGGCCGACTCGGCCGTCGCCACCATCTCACGGGGGAGAGCGTCGGGCTTGTCCGGCTCGTCGGGCCCGATGGCGAGCACCAGGTAGCGGTCGCCCAACCCCTCGGCGGCGGCGAACAGCTCGGGATATCCCTTCTCGGCCACCAGCCGCCCCACCACACCGACAACCACGTGGTCGGGGCCGGCGCCGATCTCTTCCCTGATCAGCGCCCGCTCCTCTGCGGTGAAGCGCTCGGGGTTGAACCGCTCCAGGTCGACGCCGTTGCCGAGCAGGCTTGTCTTCTCGGGGGCGGAGATACGCCATCTGGTGAGCAAAGCCAGATCCTCGGGGTTCTGCACCAACTCGGCGTCGGAGCAGCGCGAGGCGATTGCCTCCAGCAGGTACACCCCGAGCCGCTTGGTCGGACGGTCGTCCTCGGTGGCGTAGAGGCCATGGACGGTGTTGACCACCAGAGGGACCCCGGCGAGCCGACCCACTATCCGCCCATAGACGCCTGGCTTGGGGTTGTGGGTGTGGAGGACGTCGGGCCGAATCTGGCGGAGGATGCCCCAGAGCGCCCTGGCGGCTCGCAGGTCGTCGCCGAGACTCCACCCTCGTGTCGATCCCTCTAGAGGGACAAACCGGACGCCCGCCGCGACGATCTCGTCCACGAACGGTCCAGGCGCCGAGATCCCGTATGCCTCGCCGTCCAACTCGACCACCGAGCGGAGCTGGGGAAGTACCAAGAAGCGGAGGCTCATGTCGACGGTGGTCAGGTGGGCCACCCTCATGTCGGACCATCCTGGTCGTAGCAGACGATTGAACACCGCGGCGAAACGGTCGACGGCGTCGTCGAGGGTGAAACGGGACAGGGCGAGCCGGCGTGCTTCCTCCCCCATCGCCCTGGTCACGGCCCGATCGGTGGCCATCTCCACCAGAACCGCCGAAAGAGCGTCGATGTCGCCTCTGCGGACGAGTTGCCCGGTGCTCCCGCCGATCACGGCCTCGCTCACTCCTCCAACGTCGAACCCTGCTGTGGGGACCCCGGCGAAAGCCGCCTCGAGCACCGCCCCGGGAAGCCCCTCGGTCGTCGATGTGAGTATGAGCACATCGGCCCACGCCAGGTGCGGTAGTACATCGGCAACCACACCGACCAACTCGACCGTCTCAGCCAGACCGCGCCGCGCCACCTCCTCGCCCACAGCGGCCGCTTGGGCGCCGCCCCCGACCACCCGCATCCGTACCGGGACGGATCGAGCGGCCCGCGCCACCGTCTCCAGCGCCGTCAACGGGTCCTTCTCGGCGGTCAGGCTCCCCAGGAAGAGCACTCGAAGCTCGGGGTGGTCTTCGGGCCGAGCGACCTCGGTGACAAGCGGCACGGCACCTATCGGCGTCACTTCGATCCGGTCAGGAGGTACGCCCAGCCCCAACAACTGGTCGCGGGTGGTTGCGGAGACGGCAGTCACAAAGTCGGTCATGCGGAGCTGTGCGGCAAGCAGGCGCGCGCGAGAGGCTCGTCCGAGCCCAGTGGGCCGGCTCCCCGATGCTGCCGTAGACAAGAAGGGGGCGATGGCGCCGAAAACGGGTCGCAGCTATGCCATAGCGCAAGGTGGCCCCACCGTTGGCGAAGACGATGCCCGGCCGGAACCCATCGACCCGGCGACGCAGCGCCATCACCACGTCGGGGCTGAGCCGTCCCAGCCCGGTGCGATCCCGCCCCCCAGCGACCTCAGCGTCGACCCTGGCCCCACTGGCCGCCGATGAGAGCGCCAGCAGCTCGGCCTCCCAGCCTCGCGCCGCCAAGCCTTCGGCCAACTGGCTTCCGAAGACCTCGGCCCCCCGGCGCTGATCGGATGTGATCAGGATGAGCACCCGATGCACCATTGCTCAACCGAGCTCGTTCAGCGGACGGCGCCCGGCAAAGCCGGTGTCGAGGTCGTGCCACCACTCGATGTCCTCCTCGCCCTGCCGCCAGCAGAGGAGCACAACGCGATGTCCGGCCTGATGCGGGAAGTCGATGAGCAACGGGTCGAAGCCCTTGATCTCGATCCCCTGGCGACGAAACCACTCGAGATCGGACCTCACCGAAAGCGTCTCGTCCAGCGTGTCCGGGTCGTGCCCGTTGCCACCGGCCACTTCCGCAAGCCGATCGATGCCGGCCCGAACCTGACCCAAGCCGGCGGCTATCCGGTCGGCGCGAGCCCGCGCTTCGGGGAGCAGCGCCCGAGCCTCCTCGAGGGTGAACAGCATGTGATCACTCGCCATTCAAGGAGATCGCACTGTCATCCAGACCGAGAAGTCGAGCAGCATTGTCGTGCAGGACGGCCCGTGTCACCGATTCCGGCATGTCGAGGCGTTCCCAGTCACTGAGCCACTTGTCGGGGGTGATGAATGGGTAATCGCTCCCGAACAGCGTCCGGTCTGCCAGCGGGCCGCGCACCGCCGCGACCAGCTCAGGCGAGAAGAGACGCGGCGACCACCCGGACAACTCGAGAAAGACATTCGTCTTGTGCCGGGCGACGGCCAATGCCTCGTCCTGCCAGGGCCACGAGGGGTGGGCCATGATGATCTTCAACGCCGGGAACTCAGCGGCCACGTCGTCGAGGTACATCGGGTTGGCGTGACCCAGGCGTATCCCGGATCCACCGGGGACACCGGCGCCCAAGCCTGTGGTCCCGGTGTGGAAGAGGAGAATCAGCCCATGGCCCTGCGCCGCCTCCCACACTGGGAAGAAACGACGCTCCGACGGGGTGAACCCCTGGGCGGGTGGGTGCAGCTTGAGCCCGAGGAGCCCGAGCCGAGCCACATTGTGCACCGTCGCCAGCGCCGCCGAGCCCTTGAAAGGGTCGACGCTCCCAAACCCGAGGAAGACGTCGGGATTGGCGCCCACCAGCGCGGCCACATCTACGTTGCTGAACGGCGGGCGTCGGGTTGCCGTCTGGGCATCCCACCCGAGGAGCACAGCACGACCATCCCTCTCCCGATAGTACGTCGCAATCTCGTCACCGGTCATAGTGGGCAAGGGACGCTCGAAGTGAGTCTCGAGTTGCTCCCGGTAGGGGGCAAACGGACCGTCGAGGAATGCCGACACAGGCGGATGGACGTGCACATCGATGAACCGGGTCACGTCGATGAGCCTAAGCCGGACCGAGGTCGAGACTCAGGCCAGCTCGGGTTCGGCCGGAGCTGGTCGCGGTACGGGCCGGAACCCGCGATTCTCCGCCTCAACCAAGGTGTCGGGGGCGAACGAGGAGAGCAGGCAACGCTGCAGCAGGTCGTCCTGAGCCACCCGCTCCTCTAGCGTCGCCGCCTCATCGTCGTCGTCGCAGTCATAGACGAGCATCGTGTCCCTGGCACCAACAAACCGGTGCTGCTCGAACCTGCGAAGCCTGGCCAATCGCACTCCTCCTCAGGGCGCCGTCGCCGCCACCGCTGCCGCCACGCCGGCCTCGCCAACCGGGACCGGGCGGACCACCAACTCGTCGATGGCGGCGTGACCATACCCGACCAACTGCTCGCGCACCTGGTCCGGATTGCCTGCGATCCCGACCGACTCCGGGTCGACTGTCGAAGGGTCGAACCCCTGCCTCGCCAAATGCGCCCGGTAGTCGGGGAGGCGCAGGTAGGAGGCGAGCTCGTCGGCCAAAGCCGCCCGCGCCCGGGAGGTGTCTGCATCGCAGGCAACGCGAACATAGGCCGCGATCCGGAAAGGACCATCTCCTCGCCATTGCCTGAGCGCCTGCGCCGTGGCGGCGAGCGCATCGGGACTTGACCAGTTGAGGAGTACTCCGTCGGCCGCCCGTGCCGCCAACTCGAGCATCCGGGGACCGAGGGCTGCCAGCACCACCGGCACCTCGACTGCGGTGGAAAGCGCCAGCCGGGCGCCGTCGAGATGGATGTGCTCGCCGTGATGGTCGACCGTTTCCCCGGCGAGCAGGCTCTTGACCACGGTCAGGTACTCCTCGACGCCGGCGACACCAGAGAGCCGATCGTTGCCGAATTGGCGTCCGATGACCGGGTGGCCGGCGCCGATCCCGAACACGACCCTTCCTCGCCCGACCGACTCGGCAAGCGTCGCCGCAGCCATCGCGGCAGACAGTGGCGGTCTGTTGTAGATCGGGCACACTCCGGTGCCGAGCCGGGCATTGGTGGTGGCGTGCCCCCACCCCGTCAAGGTGACGAATGCCTCTCGCCCCGTCGACTCGTTGGTCCAGAGAGAAGCGAAACCGAGCCGCTCCGCCTCGACCGCGACAGCCGTCAGCTCGGTCGACGCCCGTGTCGGGTCGACCAGTGAAGCCCCGACGTCCATCCGGGTCAGCGGGCCGAGCCGCCCCGCGAGGCGAAAACGGCCAGCGATACCACCGGGTCGCCCACCACCAGCATCAGCGCAGGGGGCGACGCCGGGTCGAGCCGGCCGACCGGCACCGTGCTCGGCGCCAGTGCCATGAATGCGGCGAAGCCCCAGCGGCGGGCTACGACCCGCCACCCGGGTGCCGGTGTCGCCGCCACAGAGCTCATCTCGTCCCGGCGCCCGTGGTCACAGATGAGCCGCAATTGGGACAGGTCGCCACATCGATCTGCCCGACTATGAAAGAGAACGAGCATTCCGGGCAGGCGACGCGAGGCGAAGGCGGGTCGGGGGGTGGTGGCGCAGAGGGTGGTGCCTCGGCTGGCCCAGGAGCTCCGCCGGCGTCGCGGACCTCGTTGACCGATCCGCACCGGGCGCATCGGTAGCGGCCGGGACCGTTCACTTCGAACTCGGTGCGGCAAGCGCCGCATCGCACCCTCACCTCTGCTCACCTCCACGCGGGTCTCGACCGATGGTATCTGGGCTGCTCGCAGTGGGCGCCACATCGGTCACCGCTGGCCCGACGGCCCCAATGGCGAGGAGGTAGTCGGCCTCGAGACGCAGCACCGCAGCCACGTCCTCGCGGCTATGGACGACACGGTTGCGCTCCCTGATCCCCTCGATGACAAAGTCGATTGCCTCGTCGTCTCCCCCGGCGATCGTGTCTTGCGGACGGGTATGGGCCAATCCCTGGAGGTAGTAGACCTCCCACTCCAGGATCCGCTGCACCTTTGCGTTGTCGAGGCGGTTGGCGATATCGGCTGGGAGACGCTGCCGCACGAAGGCAACCGCGTCACTGATCACATAGACCCTCGGCTCACGACCCGCCCTTCTCTTCGCCTCCTGCCACACCAGAGCCGCAACCATCACCATGAGGAGGGCTGCGAGAAGGGCGGCGACCACCACCTCAGCGGCCATGATCGGGCACGTTAGAGGTCAGGCGGCGGGACGACGTACCCGCTCCAGTAGAGCCCCGTGCCCCGCCTCCAAATGCAAGCCCGGGTCATCCAGGTGGAGCCAGGAGAGCCGGAACCTGACGGCTGGCCCACCACCCGAAGGTTGCTCCTCGAGGTGGTACCACGGCTCGGTGGGCGAATTGACCGCTGCCTCCAACTGGAAAACGTGGCGCTCCTGCACCTCGGCTCGCCCGTAGTTGCTCATGTCGTACTCCGCCACGCCCAGATAGCCGTTGATGGTCGCGGTGAGACCGGTCTCCTCCCATACCTCCCGCACCACCGCCTCGCGGATGTCCTCGTTCTCGCCGACGGTGCCCTGCGGGACCTGTAGACCCGCCTTCGGGTCATCCGGCTGCTCCACCACAAGCAGACGCTCGCCGAGCAGCACATAAGCGAGCACCTTGATCGTTCGGATCACAGCGATTCAACGCTAGACGGACCGCCGGGCCAGGCAGATCTCGGGAGGATGACTGCGCTCAGAGCCCGAGCCTGCCGGCGAGGATCTCGCGGTGGTAGACGGGATCGCCGAAGAGCAGCTCTGAGCTCTTGGCCCGCTTGAAGTAGAGGTGGGCATCGTGCTCCCAGGTGAACCCGACCCCCCCGTGGATCTGGATGTTCTCGGCGGCACAATGAAAGAAGGCCTCGGTGCAGTACGACTTGGCGAGAGGAGCCACCACCGCCAACTCGTCGGGGTCCTCCTCAGCGGCCCATCCCGCATATGCGGATGCCGACTTGGCCGATTCCACCTCGAGCAGCATGTCGGCGCACTTGTGCTTAATCGCCTGGAACGATCCGATGGGACGGCCAAACTGAACCCGCGTCTTGGCGTACTCGACCGACATCTCCAGACAGCGCTCGGCCCCGCCCACTGCCTCGGCAGCCAGCGCCACCGAGGCCAGGTCGAGCACCCTGGCGAGAATCGGCCACCCATCGCCCTCGGCGCCGAGCAGCGCGTCGCCGGGGACCCGCAGCGAATCGAACTCCACCTCGGCCTGTTTGCGCGTCGTGTCCATCGTGTCGAGCGGGCGGCGGGTCACATCCTCGCCCGGCACGATGAACAGGCTGATGCCCGCGGGACCGAGCGAGGTCCGGGCGGCGACGATCAGTGTGTCGGCCGTGTGCCCGTCGATCACGAACGACTTGGTCCCCCTCAACACCCAGTCCCCGGAATCGGGCAACGCCTCGAGTTGGATCCCCTGCTCGTCCCAGCGGCCAGCCGGTTCGGTGATGGCGAGGGCCACGATGTGCTCCCCCGAGGCGATCCCGGGGAGCAGCTTCTCTTTGCGCTCGTCGTCTGCCGACTCGAGGAGGGTATAGGCCCCGAGGATTACCGACGAGAAGAAGGGCGACGGGTACAGCGCCCTCCCCATCTCCTGCAGGAGCACCACCAACTCGACGAAACCGAAGCCGGCACCCCCGTATCGCTCCGGGATGGCCATTGCCTGCCAACCCATAGCGGCGTTCTCCTGCCACAGCGCCCGGTCAACACCTTCGTCGGAATCCATCAGCCGGCGGACAACCGAAGATGGCGCCTTCTGCTCGAGGAAGCGGCGCGCCGTCGCCCGCAACTCCTCCTGCTCCTCACTGAAGGCGAAGTTCACGGCTCATCTTCATGGGCGCCGGGATGCTAGGCGACCCGGAATGGTCCCATCGGTGAGCAGAATGTCCCGGCGTCTGGCCAGAAGGGAGCAACATGGACTGGAAGCTCGAAGTCGTCCCCGTGCCGGTGTCCGACATCGACAGGGCGCTGGCCTTTTACCGCGACCTGTTCGGGTTCGCCGTTGATCTGGACGACCAGGTATCCGACGACGAGCGCCTGGTACAGCTCACGCCGCCCGGATCGGGTTGCTCGATCCATCTCAACACAGCCGATATGCCACCCGGGTCGTTGCGCGGTCTGCAGATCGTGGTGGACGACGTCGCCGCGGCCCGCACCGAACTCCTGGACCGCGGAGCCGATATCAGCCCGGTCCGCCATTTCGACGCGGGCGCCTGGGTCGACGGGCCGGGTGGCCGCTGGAACTCATTCGTCTTCCTCAGCGACCCGGACGGCAACACGTGGGTGCTTCAAGAGAGGGGGTAGTACTGCTCCGTCCCCCCTCCGCTCGCTCCGCTCGCGGGATCGGCTCCCCCTCCCGGTGAGGGAGGGGGTTGGGGGGAGGGTGATTGCCGCCGCTCGCCCTGAGTCACCCCCTCCGCTCGCTCCGCTCATTGGTGCACTCGCGCCTCCCCCTCACCGGGGGAGGCACCAGAGCCCAGTACTCAGAAGGCCGCGTCCTCTAAGAGCATGAGCGATCCGTCCTCGGCTTCTGCGTCGGCTCGCCGAGCGGTGACCTGGGGGGCGTTGTGGCGGACGAACCACCTGGCCGCCGCCAGCTTTCCCCGGTAGAACGATGCGTCGGCGGTGGCGGTGGGTAGCGCCGCCAAGGCAACCTCGGCGTGCCGAAGAAGCTGCCAGGAGATCACCGCCTCGGACATGGATGCCAACAGGGCGTTGGTGTGGAGGCCCACCGAGTAGATGCGGTCGGCGTCGCCGCCTAGCGAGGCCATGAGATGGTCCACCATCGCTCCGAGCTGTGCCTGAAGGTCGTCGAGCATGCCCCCCAGCAGATCCCGGTCCGGCGTCAGCTCGTCATCAGGCCCGCCCTTGGCGAACGCCCGCATCTCGGTGAGCAACTCTTGGACCGCTCTCCCCTGATCCCGGGCGATCTTGCGGAAGAAGAGGTCGAGCGCCTGGATGCCGGTGGTGCCCTCATAGACCGTGTCGATCTTCGAGTCACGGATGTACTGCTCGAGCGGGTAGTCCTCGGTGTACCCCGAGCCACCGAGCACCTGCAGCGAGCGGGCCAGCACGTCATAGGCCTTCTCGGAGGCGTAGCCCTTGACCAGCGGAAGGAGCAGGTCGCACCGCGCCGCCAGCGACAGGTTGTCGGGCGAAGTCTCCGCCAGACCCTGGGCGGAAGCGGCGTATGACACCAGGGCGCGCAGTCCTTCGGCCGTCGCCTTCTGCTCCATGAGCATCCGGCGCACGTCCGGGTGTCGGATGATGGGAACCCGCGGTGCCGACTTGTCGCTCGCTTCGGTGAGGTCGGCACCCTGAACCCGCTCGGTGGCATAGGCAAGGGCATTGAGATAGCCGGTGGACATCGTGGCAGCCGATTTTGTCCCGATCATCATCCGGGCGTGCTCGACCACCCGGAACATCTGCCTGATCCCGTCATGGACCCCGCCCACCAGGAAGCCGACGCAAGGACGACCGGCGCCGAGGGTGAGCTCACACGTGGTCGACCCCTTGAGGCCCATCTTGTGCTCGACCCGGGTGGCGTATATACCGTTGCGCTCGCCCAGCGAGCCGTCACGCTCGACCAGCCACTTCGGCACCATGAACAGGGACAGGCCCTTGGTGCCGGGGCCGGCGCCCACCGGCCGGGCGAGCACCAGGTGGATGATGTTCTCCGCCCCGTCGTGCTCGCCGCCTGTGATGAACCGCTTCACCCCTTCCAGGTGCCACATGTCACCCTCGACGTGGACGGCCCGGCGTGGTGCCGGCGCCCACGTCGGAGCCGGCGTCCGGCTCGGTGAGGACCATGCTCCCCGCCCACCCGCGCTCCATCATGAGTGCGGCCATCTGCTGCTGCTCGGGGGTCCCCTCGTCGTTGAGCAGTCCGGCGAACAGCGGCCCCGAGGTATAGAACACGGCCGTGGGGTTGGCGCCGAGCAGCATCTCCTGGACCGCCCAGAAAACGGAGCGCGGGACCCGTAACCCGCCGAGTTCCTCGGGGAGCCCGAAGCGATCCCATCCCCCGGCGCGCAATGCCGCCAGGCTGGCCTTCATCTCGTCGGGGAGCACGACCTCCCCGTCCTCCAGCACCAACTCGGTTCGGTCGGCAACGACGAAGCTGGCCGCCCACTGGGTACGGGCCAGCCGCTCGATCTCGGCCAGAGCGGCGCGCATCGTCGCCTCGTCGAGCTCGGTGTAAGGAGGCTGCCCCAATTGCTCCTGGATCCGGTGCACCTCAAACAGGTTGAACTCGATGTCCCGAAGGTTGGACAGGTAGTGACCCATCAGCTCCGTCTCCCTGGCGTAGAGCTTGAGCATAGTCTCAAAGTTTGAGCAACTGCTCAAGGAAGGAGGACTCAGCCGGCTGGGGCTGCATCTGCCACCAGACGCTCGGCGTGCGCGGCCACATCGAAACCAGGGTCGAGCAACGATTGCAGCGCATACCCATTGAGCGCCGCAACCAACGCCTCGGCACGCAGTGAGTTGTCGGCGCCGGGTGTGTCCCGGTTCATCGCCTCGGCGAAGCGCGCCACCCTCGCCTGATGGTGACGCAGGACCCGGCCGGCCATCGCCCGGTCGGTGAGGGCGCCACCCACCGCCATCCTCAGATAGACCCGGGCCAGAGGCTCCTCCTCGGTGATGAAACGCACGTAGGCGGAGACCAGGTCGGATACCGAGTCGGAACCGCTGCCGCTGGGATCGGGGTCGACCGCGGTGATCGCCTGGCGCACCACGGTCAGGACGACCTCTTCCTTCGAGTCGAAGAGGTTGTAGAAGCTCCCAGGCTGGATCTCGGCCCGCTTGCAGATGGCGTTGAGTGTCGCCCCTTCGAGGCCACCCTCGGCCAGCAGGTCACGGGTGGCGGCGAGTATTCGGTCGCGGGTCTCGAGGCCGACGCGATAGCGAGCCATGAGGGACGCAAGGTAATGCCGACCCGATGCACGCGGTGCCGGTGCATTACGGTCCACCAACCATGGCCCCACTCGCGATCATCGACGACCCACACAGGTACGTGATGCGGCTGGCCCTGGGACCCTACGACAACAGGGTCTACCTGGTGGGCGATCCCGAGACCAGGGACATGGTCATCATCGATGCAGCCACCGATGCCCGGGCGATCCTCGAAGCTGCAGCCGGATGGACGGTGAGCGCCATCCTCACCACTCACGGCCACCAAGACCACGTCGGCGCGGTCGAGGAGGTCAAGGAGGTGCTCGACATCCCGTTCCGGATGCACCCGGCGGACACCGAGATCGCCGAGATGACACCGGACGTCCCGCTGACCGATGGGGACGAGATAACCGTGGGACGCCTGCTGCTGCGCACCGAGCACACCCCCGGACACACACCAGGCTCGTGCTGCTTTGTGATGCCCCCTCAGCTCTTCTCGGGTGACACCCTCTTCCCGGGTGGCCCGGGGGCCACGCGGTGGGACTACTCGAGCTTTCCCCAGATCATGGACAGCCTCGACCGCCGGCTGTTCGTGCTACCCGACGAGACAGTGGTCTTCCCCGGCCATGGAGAAGGAACCACCATCGGTTCTGAGCGCCCTCACGTCGAAGAATGGCGCACTCGCGGCTGGTGAAGACCCCTTCCGTCTTCCGTCTTCCGTCTGCCTCCTGATAAGAGGGGATACCCTCCGCCACCACGAAACCAGGAGGCCCTATGGAGCTGGCGCTCATGACCGAGCCGCAGATCGGCGGCAGCTACGAGCAGTTGCTGGCGGCGGTTCGCTGGGCAGAAGCGGCGGGAATGCGCTCCTTTGCCCGCTCAGACCACTACGGCAACGCCGACGGGCGATCGGCGCCGACCACCGACGCCTTCGTGTCGCTGGGGGGTCTCGCCCGAGAGACCGACCGGATCAGGTTGGGAATCCTGGTGAGCCCGATCACATTCCGCCACCCCGCGGTCATCGCCAAGAGCGCGGCGACTATCGACGAGATGTCCGACGGTCGGCTCGACCTCGGGATCGGCACCGGCTGGCAAGAGCACGAGCATTCTGCGTTCGGGCTCGACTTCCCACCGTCAGGCAAGCGGTTCGACCTGCTGGAGGAGGCTCTCGGCTACGTGAGAGCCGCCTTCGACGGCGGGTCGTTCCAAGGGGAGCGATTCAACTTCACCGGTG
Organism: uncultured Actinomycetes bacterium; assembly: GCA_963780745.1. Classification (GTDB taxonomy): domain Bacteria; phylum Actinomycetota; class Acidimicrobiia; order Spongiisociales; family DATADW01; genus DATADW01. The sequence goes on from CAWACT010000008.1 coordinate 191,161, forward strand.
ACGCCGAGCCCCGGCCGCGTGGGGTCAGGCTCATGGTGGGCGGTGGTGGTCCGCGCCGCACCCCGACGCTGGCGGGTCGCTACGCCGATGAGTTCAACCATGGGCTGGCACCAGCCGACGAGATCGCCCCGAAGATCGCCACGATGCGCGCCGCCGCCGAAGAGGCGGGGCGCAATCCCGAGGCAATCACCGTCTCGGTGATGGGGCCGGTCATCACCGGCGCCGACCCAGGCGCCTACCGGAAAGTGCTCGAGGCGACGGCAAGCGCGGTGGGGAGGCCGCCGGAGCGGATCGAGGAGAGATGGAAGGCGGCGGGGCTGCCGGTCGGGCAACCCGACGAGGTGCGGGAGACAATCGCCTCGCTGGAGCGGGTCGGTGTCGAGAAGCTCTACGTGCAGCACCTCGATCTCTCTGACCTGGCACCGCTCGAGGCCGTCGTCTCGGTGCTCGAGGGTTGAGCCCTCAGGTCACCGGCGCCCACATGGCGCCGGCGGCCTCGGCCAATTTCATCGGGTCGATCGGGAACACTGTGTCGGGGGTTCCCCCCGCTGCCCAGACCACCTCGTGCCGCCGCAGACTCGGGTCGGCGACCACAGGGACCTGTTGGGTGTAGCCAAATGGAGGCGTTCCCCCGGCGGCATAGCCGGTGGCGGCACGCGCCTCGTCCAGCGAAGCTCGCCGGGCCCTGCTCCCATTCATCGCCTCTGCCAGCGCCACCGGGTCGAGTCGGCGATCACCGGGCACCAAAGCAACCACCGGCCGGTCGTCAACCATGAAGACAAGGGACTTGACGATGGCGCTGACATCACAACCGATGGCGGCGGCGGCGTCGGCTGCCGTCCGGGTCCCCTGTGGAAACCGGTCGATCTCGATTTCGAGCCCGAGTACGCGGGCCCCTTCCGCGACGCGGCGGCTGGCCGGGGGTAGCGGCTCGGTCACGGTGGCAAGCTACCGACCGGTCCTACACTCGGGCCACATCCTCTCCTTCCGAGGTTCTCTCATGCGCCGCGCCAGGTTTGCCGTGATCGGTTTTCTCCTTGTCGCCGCCTGCGGCGGGACGACCGGTGGGGAGTCGGCAACCACCGTCCCCGTCTCTCTCGGTGTGCTGACCTACGGCTATGAACCCGGGTCCACCTACAACTACGAGGTGACCCTCACCCAGTCGCTCGCCCTCGATGGCTCGGTTGCCGGGGACCTACCGGCCGAGGATGCCCCAATCCCCGACAACGCCGACGTCACCACGACTCAGGAAGGGACGGTGACGTACGAGGTGGCCGAGGGTGACGAGGAGGGCACCATCGCGCTGCACCATCACCAGTTCGATGGAGACCGTCGATGTCAGCGGGAGCCTCGACGGCGAGGAATTGGGCGAGGACATACCCCCAGAAATGCGGATGTCGGAGGGCGAGTTGCCCCCGGTGACTGTTGTGATGGATCTCCAGGGCAACGTGGTCGAAGCGTCACCGGGAGGTACGGGTCTGGAGGGCCTGGCCAACCCGCTGGCTTCCCTCGAGGGGCTCATCCCTGGTGATCCCCTGCGTGGGCCGTTGGGTCCCACCTTCCCCGAGAGCGAGGTCAGTGTGGGCGATGAGTGGAGTGACGAGCAGACGCTGGACCTCCTTGGCGAGGAGGTCGGTTACACCACGGCCAACCAGATCACCGGTGTCGACGATGCCGTGGTGGTTATCGACTCGACCACCACCGTTTCGGCGTTCGACATCTCGCTCACCGAGTTCCTCGCCGAGTTGTTTGGTGCGGCCGCTGCGGGTGATGCTGAGGCCGAGGAAATGCTCGAGCAGTTGGAGTTCACCGTGAGCGGGGATGCGGCGGACCTGGCGACGACTAACCGCTTCGACCCCGAGCGTGGGCTCATCACCGCATCGGAGAGCGACGGCACCGTGGCCGCCACCATCGTCGTCAGGCTCCCCGACGAGAGCGGGGGCGAGATGGTCGGGTTCGACGCCGACGCCTCGGTCACCAGCAGCTACCAGGTGACGCTGGTGGAGCCTGGCGAGACACCGGCACCCACCACCGCCGGTAGCTGAACGTCCCGGCTTCCAAATACCCGATTTCCACTAGCCTGGTGTTGGAAATGGCACCCCCCCTCCTCCGCATCGAGGGCTTGCGCGCCGGCGTCGCCGATCACGAGATCCTCAAGGGAGTGGACCTCACCGTCGAACGGGGCGAGGTCCACGCTCTGATGGGCCCCAACGGGTCGGGGAAGTCGACCTTGGCCAACGTGCTGATGGGCCATCCCGGGTTCAAAGTCACCGATGGCACCATCATCTTCAAGGGTGAGGACATCACCGCCATGCCGTCCAACAACAGGGCGACCAGGGGCTTGTTCCTCGCCTTCCAGTACCCCGAAGAGGTCCCCGGGGTATCGGTGGTTCAGTTCCTCCGCACCGCACTCAAGAATCGGGACGGGGTGGACTACACGGTGCTCGAGTTACGGCTCCGTGTTATGGAGGCGATGCGCGGCCTTGGCATGGATGCCACCTTTGCCGACCGGTATCTCAACGAGGGTTTCTCCGGGGGCGAACGGAAGCGCAACGAGGTGCTCCAGCTTGCGGTGCTCCAACCCGAACTGGCGGTGATGGACGAGACCGATTCCGGGCTCGACATCGACGCCCTGCGAACGGTTGCCGAAGGGGTAAAGGGCCTCACCGGTCCGGAGCGAGGGTTCCTCATCATCACGCACTATCAGCGGTTGCTCGAGCACATCACGCCCGACCACGTCCACATCTTCGTCGACGGAACCGTGGTGGAGAGCGGCGGGCCCGAGTTGGCGACCCATCTCGAGGACGAGGGCTACGAGGCATTCCGCAACGGGGTGACCACCTCGGCATGACCGATCTCTCCGCCCGGCGTGCCGATTTCCCCCTCCTGGCGCAGCCGAGCAACGGACACCGTCTCGTCTTCCTCGACTCGGCGGCATCTGCGCAGAAGCCGAGCGTCGTCATCGATGCCATGGACGAGTTCCTCCGTACCAGGTATGCCAACGTCCACCGCGGCGCCTATCGGCTCTCACTGGCTGCCACCGAGGCCTACGAACATGCCCGCCACAGGGTGGCCCAATTCATCGGAAGCGGCTCTCCTCGCCAAGTGGCGTTCACTCGCGGACGACCTCGGCTCTCAACTCGGTGGCGTTCGGATGGGGGCTACGACGCCTTCCCCCGGGCGGCCGGATCCTGGTGACCATGATGGAGCACCACGCCAACATCGTCCCCTGGCATATGGTCGCGTCGCTCACCGGCGCCGAGGTGGTCTGGGCACCACTCGATGGAGGCGGGGAACTCGACCTCGGTGGGACACTCGATCTGATCGACGAGAGAGTGAAGATCGTCGCCGTGACCGGGATGTCGAACGTGCTGGGGACCATCCCCGATCTCAAGGCCATCGCCGATGCGGCGCACTCAATCGGCGCCAGGGTCGTGGTCGACGGGGCTCAGCTCATCGCCCACCGCCCGGTCGATGTCGAAACCATGGGGGCCGACTTCTTCGCCTTCTCCTCGCACAAGCTCGTCGGCCCCACAGGGATCGGGGTGCTCTGGGGGAGGGACGAAGCCCTCGAGGAGTTGGAGCCGTTCGAAGGTGGCGGTGAGATGATCAGTGACGTGACTCTCGACGGTGCGACCTGGGCGCCCATCCCCCACCGATTCGAGGCAGGCACACCCCCGATCACCGAGGCGGTCGGGCTGACGGCGGCCATCGACTACCTCGATGACATCGGCATGGACGCCGTCGCCAGCCACGATCGGACCCTCACCGCCTACGCCCTCGAAAGGCTCGCCGGCACCCGCGGAGTGGAGATTCAGGGCCCGACGGATCCAGACAAGCGAGGCGGGGCGATCAGCTTCACCATGGGGGACATACACCCCCATGACTTGGCAACCATTCTCGACGAGCAGGGCGTGGCGGTCCGCGCCGGCCACCATTGCGCCAAACCCTTGATGCGAGCCCTCGGTGTCCCTGCAACCGCCCGCGCCTCGTTCTCGGTCTACAACGGCACCGACGACGTCGACGCCCTAATCGCCGGTCTCGGTACTGCAGCCAAGCTGTTCGGGGTCTAGTAGGAGGCGGCAGCCTCCCCCGGTGAGGGGGGTGACTGAAGGGGGCGGACCAGTTCGCTTGCCTCCCCCCGGCGGGGGAGGCGCGAGCGGAGCGAGCGGAGGGCGGTGACCAGGGGTGCGCGGCGCGCGATCACCCTCCCCCCACCCCCTCCCTCACCGGGATCGGGAGCTCGAACCGCGAGCGGAGCGAGCGATATGAGCGAGCCCCGGTTACCTTGTGCTCGTCATGGCGCTCGACGAGCTTTACCGACAGGTGATCCTGGACCACTACCGCAATCCGAGGCATCGCGGTGAGCTCGAGAACCCCGACGGGCACGCCGAGGGGGTAAACCCACTGTGCGGCGACGAAGTGGAGGTGGACCTTCGGATTGCCGACGGGGTTGTGTCCGATGTGTCGGTGCGCGGGCAAGGGTGCTCGATCAGCCAGTCGTCCGCCTCGATGATGGGCGATGCGATCATCGGCAAGTCGGTGGAGCAGATCGCCACATTGGCAGAACGCTTCCATCAAATGATGTCGGCGACGGATGGCGACGAGCCGGACCCCGACCTGGGCGACCTCAGCGCCCTCCAGGGGGTCCGCAAGTTCCCGGTGCGAATCAAATGCGCCGGGCTCCCTTGGGCGACGCTGGAACAGGCTCTTTCGTCAGTCAATGGCGGCTGAGCCATGACATCTCGTTGATCACTCTCTGATACGCCTTCAAGGGTCCGCATGCGACGGTGGCGGTCCGCTACCAGGAGGATTTCGTGAAGAGAGTGGCCTTGATCGCAGCCGCAGCGGTCGCCGTGCTTGCAGTGCTGGGCGTCGGCATCGGTCAGGCGCTTCAGGACGACCAGAGCGGCGGCACGACGGCGGACGAAGCCCGCGAGCAGAGCTTCTCGGTGGCCGAGGCGGGCACCGTGACCGTCACCGTGCAGAGCGGACGCATCACCGTCATCTCCATCCAGCGGGTGGAGGGATGGGAGCCCAAGGTGGTCCGCGGGTCCGGTCCCAGCGTCCGGGTGGAATTCGTCAAGGGAGCGAACCGCCGTGTGTTCGTCGCCCGGTTTGCCGATGGTGAGTTGGTCACGCGGGTACGTCGCGTCAATGGCCAGACGACTTCCTCTTCGTCGTCGGTCACCTCATCCTCGGTGACATCGTCGACGGGAGCCACCTCGTCCACCGTGGACGATGGAAGCACCTCGACGACCATTGACGACAACACATCGACGACCTTCGACGACGACACCTCAACCACCATCGACGACGATGCGACGAGCACGACGCTCGACGACGACGTCACGTCGACCACCTTCGACGACGACACGTCGACGACGATTGACGACGACACCACCAGCACGACCGTGCGTGAAGCAACCCCACCCGCCGACCGCTCCGTGACCTATCAGGTGGCGGACGCCGGGAGCGTCACGGTGCAGATCGGCGGCGGTCAGCTCACGCTGCTCGACGTGAGCGCCAGCGCCGGCTGGACCTTCGAGGTCGAGGACTCAGGCGGCGATCGGGTGCGGGTCGAGTTCGAGCGAGGCGACGACGACGTCGAGTTCCGCCTCCAGTTCCACGGCTCCGAGCTCCGTCTCGAGATCGGGTAGCACAGGTTCTAGGTGGTGGTTGTCGGCTCATTCCGCCCGGCCCGGCAGCCACCACCAGCTCGGGGGTTCTTCCTTCCGACTTCCGACTTCCGACTTCCGCTAGTACCGTCGGCGGGCGATGACAGCCTCCGCACCTCGAGGACCAAGCGGGATCGCCCACAGCACCCCGGTGCGATGGTTGCGACGCCAGGTCAATACTCGGCGGGCGCTGCGACGCAACCCGATAATCGTCCACCAAATGGGGAAGGTCGGATCGCAGTCGGTGCTGCGCTCGCTGGCCGCCGAGCCCCGGATCTCGACCCAACGGGCGGTCATCCACACCCACTTCCTCACTCGCAACCAGTTGGAGCGGGAAAATCGCCTATTGGCGTCTGCCCGGGCCGCCTACCAGGGGACCCCACTGCCCGAGATCTGGTGGAAACCCCCCTTCCTCTGGGATGGTCAGATCGTGGGGGCCGCCGTGACCAGACAACGGGACCGGCGTTGGGATGTCATCACGCTGGTACGTGACCCCGTTGCGCGCAATGTCTCGTTGTTCTTCGAGAAACTGGAGGTGCCAATCGGCTACGACTGGTTCGAGCGACGGCAACGCCTCTCCGATGACGAGATTCTCTCCGAGTTGACCCCGCTCTTCGACCGCCACGTCCTCGACCCGGGTGGTCTGGCCCGACTGGACGTCGATCCCCTCCGCTGGTTCGACTTCGAGATGGCGCCAGTGTTTGGTATCGACATTTTCGCCTCACCCTTCTCCGCCGAACGTGGGTGGCAAATCTACGAGGGGGATCGGGCTCGGCTCCTGTTGATCAGGACCGCCGACCTCTCCGGTGTGGGATCGGAGGCGCTCGAGCAGTTCCTCGGCGTGCCCGGGATCCAACTCGTCTCAGGGAACGTCGCCGACCGGAGAGAGCACGCCTCGATCTACGCACTCTTCAGGGAGAGACTCCGCCTACCCAAGGAGCAACTCGACGCCACATACGGGTCGCGCCTGGTGAGTCACCTCTTCACGCCACAGGAGATCGAGGCGATGCGATCACGCTGGGAGACGGTGAAGGCGACTGGCTGACTAGCCGCACCTCGACCCTGGCCCCGCCGAGCGGCGAACTGCCCGCAACAAGGCTCCCGCCATTTCGCTCGGCGAATCGACTTGCGATATCCAAACCGAGGCCGGTGGAACCGGCCCTGCTCTCTCCCCGTCGGACCACAGCTCGGTCGGGGAAACCGGGTCCGGCGTCGTCCACCGAAAGGACCGCCATTCCGATCTCGGCCCTGACCACGAGGTCGAAACCGACCCCGGCTGGGGTGTGGGCGAAGACATTCCCCACGAGGGCATCTATCACGGCAGCAACCTCGGAGACGTCCGCCTCCACGATCACGGGTGACGTCGGCAGGTCGATGCGGAAGCTCCGGCCCTGCTCGTCGGCGAGCACCAGCCAGAAATCGGACCGGTTGCGCGCCACGAGACCGAGATCCACACCGGAAGTGCTCCGGCTGCCGCGTCGGGCGGAGTGGATCAGCTCATCCACCTCCCGCTGCAGACGATCCACCTGGGCGAGCAGCGCAGCAGCGGCTTCTGGGTCGTCGACCGCCTCGGCCCGCAGGCGCAAGCGCGGTGAGCGGTGTCCGCAGCCGGTGCGACAGGTCTGCGACCGACTCCCGCTCCGCGGCGAGCAGCACCTCCACCCTCCCCGCCAGCTCGTTGAGGGCCACCCCAACCTCGACCACTTCGGGCGGGCCCGCAGGGCGGACACGCGCGCCTCGAGCTCCCCGCCGCCGAGCCGCTCGGCGGTGACCGCCAACTCGCCGACGGGACGGACGAAGGAGCGGCCCAGCCGGTCGGCCACCACCACGGCCAGGGCGATCATCCCCAACCCGAGCAGCCCGAGGACCAGCCAGGCACGGCCCACACCCTCTGTCAGGTCACCAGGCAGGAGCCCGACCCGGACCACCGCCGTCCCCTCACGCGTGACCACGGGGACGACGACCTCGCCGGTGTCGGCCCGGAACGCCAGGCCCTCGCGGGCCCGCGCCACCGCGGCGGTCACCGGCAACCGGTGCTCCAATGACGTCATCGTCGGGGAGGATCACCGAGAGCTCGCCGATCCCATCCGATGAGAGAACCACTTCGTCGATGGCGGCGCGGTCCAACTCGGGCCCCGCAGCCACCGCCACATCGGCCGCGACGGCCTGTGCTCGCCTCTCGGCGGCAACCACTGCCCGGTCCTCCGCCTGCCGCCGGTAAAGCAACGCCAAGGGAAGGGTGAAGGCGACAACGACCAGCGAGGTCACCGCGAGGCTCACCAGCGCCAGTTGCCTGCGCATCAGCCGCCTGGGTCGACCAGTTTGATGCCCACGCCGTGGACGGTGCGCAGATAGCCGGGCTCGGCGGCGCTCTCCCCCAGCTTCTTCCGCAGCCATGAGAGGTGGACATCGATGGTTCGATCCGCTCCGCCGTATGGCTCCCGCCACACCTCGGCCAGGATCTCCCGTTTGGTGACCACCTCGCCGGCACGCTCCGCCAAGAAGAGCAGCAGATCGAACTCCTTCGGGGTCAGCTCGAGCTCGCGGTCGTCGAGCCGCGCCTGGCGGGCCCGGGAGTCGATGGCGAGCCCGCCCACCACCGTCACCGGCTCGGGATCATCGCCACGACGGCGGAGGACCGCCCTGACCCTCGCCTCGAGCTGCCGGGCGCCGAAAGGCTTGACCAGGTAGTCGTCAGCCCCCGCATCGAGGGTGCGGACGATCTCGTCCTCGACACCTCGGGCGGTGGCCACGATCACCGGCACGGCGCTGACCGCTCGAATCATCTTGAGCAGCTCGAAGCCGTCCAGATCAGGGAGCCCGAGATCGAGGATCACGAGGTCGGGTGCTCCTTTCACCGCCGCTTCGAGGCCTTCCATGGCGGTCGCTGCCGAGACCACGTCGTGGCCATGGCCGGCCAGCACCCGTGCCACCAGATTGCGTATCTCCAGATCGTCCTCGACGAGAACCACAGCCGCCATCCGCTCAGGTTATCGGTGGGACCACGCTTTCTCTGGCGGCTTGAGGAGACCTTGACAGTTCATTGACGCTGTTGCCCCGGCTCGGTGGAACACTGTGCAGATGCGCCGCTTCGGGCTCGTTCTGCTGTGGTTCGTGGTAACGGCCGCCGCCACATTCGTGGCCTGGCGCGCCGTGGATGCCGCCGACAACGACGTTTCCGAGCAGCCCGTCTTCCCGGTGGAGGCCGTCGCCGGGGACGTCTCATCCGACACAACAGATCAGCCAGGCCGCACCACCACTACCGATGAGAGAAGTAACTCGGGCTCCTCGTCTTCGACTTCGGGTGCGACGCCGGGCTCGTCGCCTTCGAAGTCGGGTTCCGGTCATCGTCGACCTCGTCCACCGCATCGACGTCGTCGACCTCGACCTCGACAACCTCGACCTCGACCACCTCGACCATCGACCGCCGATACCGACTCCGCCGACAACCACCGAGCGTCGCACGGTGTCCGTGGCTGGGGGAACGGTGGTCGTGGAGGCGTCGGGAGGGGCGGTCTCGCTGGTGTCGGCGGTACCCACCCCCGGCTACACGGTCGAGGTTGACGAGCACGGGCCCAGACGAGGTGAGGGTGGAGTTCGAGAGCGATGACGCCAAGTCCGAGGTGCGGGTGAGGTGGGATGGCGGATGGGACATCGAGGAGCGAGAGGACTGAGGGGCCCCTCAGAGGACCCCACCCTCGGTCATTCGCCTCAGGTCGAGGACGGCATCGAGCTCTTCCTCGGAGAGCAGACCACGGTCCAGCACCACGTCACGCACGCTACGACCAGTGGCCAACGCCTCCTTGGCCACCAGCGCCCCATTGTCGTAGCCGATGTGTGGGTTGAGCGCGGTCACCACGATGACATTTCGCTCGACCAGCTCTGAGGCTCGTTCTTCGTTGGCAGTGATCCCAGCAACGCACCGGTTGCGGAGACCGGAAGCCGCCGCTGCCAGCAGCTCGATCGACTGGAGCAGGTTCTGTACAAGCACCGGCATCATCACGTTGAGCTCGAAATTGCCGTTGGCGGCGGCCCAAGTGACGGTGGCGTCGTTCCCCACGACCTGTGCCGCCACCTGCATGACCATCTCCGGGATCACCGGATTCACCTTGCCAGGCATGATCGATGAGCCCGGTTGGAGGTCGGGGATCCGGATCTCGGCGATCCCCGAGCGTGGGGCCCGAGCCGAGCCAGCGCAGGTCGTTGGCGATCTTGAACATAGAGACGGCCACGGTCTTGATCGCTCCCGATGCCATCACCGTGGCGTCCTTTGCCGCTTGCGCCTCGAAGTGGTCGTCCGCTTCACGGAAGGCGAGCCCGGTGCGCTCCGCCAACAACCCGATTACCGCCTCGGCGAAACCCTCCGGGGCGTTGATCCCCGTCCCGACGGCGGTGCCTCCTAATGGGAGTTCCTCGAGCTCGGGCAGGACCTTGCGAAGGCGCTCTGCACCCTTGGCTATCTGCGTTGCGTAGCCGCCGAACTCCTGGCCGAGGGTCACCGGAGTGGCATCCATCAGGTGGGTCCTTCCCGACTTGACCACGTGTCTGAACTCCTCGGACTTGACCCGCAGCGCCTCGGCCAGCCCCTCGAGCTCGGGAACCAGGTCGTCGGAGATTGCGGCGGCGGCGGCGACATGGATGGCGGTGGGGATCACGTCGTTCGATGACTGCCCGACGTTGACATGGTCGTTGGGATGGACTCGGCGGCCCTCGATCTCGCCGAGCAACTCTCGCGCCCGCCTGGCAATTACCTCGTTGGCGTTGGTGTTGGTCGACGTCCCCGAGCCGGTCTGGAAGATGTCGATGGGAAAGTGGTCGTCGAGCGCCCCCTCCATCACTTCGTCGGCGGCGCCACGGATGGCCTGCGCCTCCTCGACCGGGAGGTGCCCTTGGTCGGCGGCGACGGTGGCCGCCGACCCCTTGATCAGCCCCAGGGCCCAGATGAATCGGCGGCTGAAGCGAATCCCGGAGATGGGGAAGTTGTCCACGGCACGCTGGGTGGACGCCCCGAAGTAGGCGCCCGCCGGGACCTCCACGTCACCCATCGAGTCGCGCTCGACCCGCGATTGCTCCATGCTCCTCCTCCTCGCCTCATCAGGGTACGCGCCGACCGCTATTCCACAGCCAGGAAGTGCTCGATCTCGCCAATGAAGGCCTCGAACTCGTCGCGGTGCATCGAGTGGCTGGATCCCGGGATCAGACACGAACCGGATGCGCTCATTGAGCCCGACGAGACTCTCGCCGAGCGTGGGCGGGACGAGAGCCCCCAACTCGGGGTCGGCCCCCAACACCAGGGTGGGGATGGTGAGCGCGGCCAGGTCCGCCATGACGTTCCAAGGCTCGTTCTGCCGGAGAATCGCCTCGGTGACCTGGTGCGATGTCTCCTCCAATGCTTCCACCTTGATCCGAACATCCTCGGGGTGCCAGGTCGGGTTGCGCTCCGCCACCCTCTCGATCGTTCCCTCGACGCCGAACTGCTGACTGAGTTGGTGGAGCGCCTGGTCCGGGTCGAATATGGCAAACGCCGGGTCCTCGAGCACGAGCCGGGTGGCAAAGCCCGGGTCGAGTCGCAGCGCCACCAGCGCCAGGGCGCCACCGAGCGAGTGGCCCAGCACCAGGTCCCAGCCACTTCCCAACTCGATCAGGTCGGCGGCATGAGAGTCGAAGGTTTGATCGGCGGGATCGGGGCTGCTGCCGTGACCCCTGAGGTCGGGTGCGGTCACGGCGAAGCCCATGTCCGCAAGCGCGGGGCCCACTCGCCACCATCCAGCCGCATTGGACTGTATCCCGTGGATGAGGAGGGCACGGCGTCGGCCGTCGCCCCAGCCGATGGTGGCCAGTCTCACCTTTCGATCAACGGTGCCGGCGACCGAGGCTCATGACGGATGGAGCGGAGCACCCTGGTGCGGAGGTCGCTGAAGAGGGGGTCGGCCTTTGTGGTCAGCTGGTCGCGAGGGCGGGGGAGGTCTACCACGACCTCTTGGCTCACCCTGCTCGGGGATTTGGAGAGCACTGCCACCCTGTCCCCCAGGTAGACCGACTCGTCTACATCGTGGGTGACGAAGAGGACGGTGACCCCGAATTCGGCCCAGATCCGGAGCAGCAGGTCCTCGAGGTCGGCCCGCGTCTGGGCGTCCACGGAGGCGAACGGTTCGTCCATCATGAGGACCTCCGGCTGGTAGGCCAGAGCACGGGCAATCGCCACCCTTTGCTGCATTCCGCCGGACAACTGCCACGGGTAGCGGTCAAGCGAATCCGCCAACCCCACCGCGCCCACCGTCTCCTCGACCAGGCTCGTCCGCTCTGCGGCCGACAGTCCCTTGGCCCGGAGTGGCGTCTCCACGTTTGCCCGAACCGTCATCCACGGGAACAGGGACCGCCCGTACTGCTGGAAGACCAAAGCCATCCGCTCTGGAGGACCGGCAATCCGCTCGCCGTCGAGAGAGGCCTCCCCCGACGTCGGAGACATCAGCCCGGCAAGACAGCGCAGCATTGTGCTCTTGCCGCATCCCGAAGGTCCGACGACACACACGAACTCGCCCTCCGCCACCGAGAGGGTGAGATCGCCGATCGCCTCCACTGCATCGCTCCCCGACCCGTAAACCACTCGGAGATGGCTCATCTCGAGCATCAGGCCGCCACCGCTTCCATCGGCTCTGCGCTCGCATCGCTGGCGGCGCGCATCCCGCGGTGCCAGGCGAGGACACGTCTTTCCCCGGCGACGAAGACGGCGTTGAGGGCGAAACCGACGATGCCGAGCATCAGGATCCCCGCCCACATGTCGTCCAGACGGAAAGTCCTCTGGGCCTGGAGCACGAAGTACCCGAGCCCATTGGTGCTGGCGACCATCTCGCTGATCACCATCAGGATGAGCGCGATGGAGAGGCTCGCTCTGAGCCCGACGGCGATCTGAGGCGCCGCAGCCGGGATCACCACTCTGCGCAACCGGGATCGGCTGTCGAGCCGGTAAACACGGGCCACCTCGTTGAACATGGGGTCGGCGCCGCGGACCCCATCCACTGTGTTGAGCAGGATCGGCCAGACACATCCGATGGCGATCACGAACACCTTCATCGAGAGACCGAATCCGAACACGAGCATGGCAAAGGGGAGGAGCGCCGGAGGTGGGATGGCGCGCAGGAACTCGGTGACAGGCCCGGTGGTCCGGCGTACCACCCAGTTGGACCCGATCACCAACCCGGCGCCGACTCCCACAGCCGCGGCCAGGGCGTATCCGGCAGCCATTCGGCCGATACTGGGCACGACGTCACTCCAGATCCGCTCGAAGATGAAGCTGTCGGCAAACGCCCTGAAGACCTCCCCGAGCGGAGGCAGGAATGCCGAGTCGAGCGCCATCGCCGCCAACTGCCACAACAGGAGGAAGACCCCGAACCTCACCACATCGGCCAAGACGCCTCTCCACTTCATCGGCGCTGCCCGGGGTGCCAATGGAGAACGGGGCGCTCCACGATCTTGAAGAGCGTATTGAGCGCCAGCCCCAACAGTCCGGCAACGGCGATGTACGCATAGGCGACCGCCACGTCGCCGCCGCTTCGCGCCACGGCGATGGCATTGCCGACACCAGCAGAGCCGATGACCAACTCACCGGTCACCACGAGGATGAGGGCGACCGCCGAGGAAACACGCAGCCCGGTAGCGATGTATGGGGCGGCGCTGGGGAGGGTGACAAACAGAGCTTGACGCACCCGGCCCAGCCGATAGGCCCGGGCCGTGTCACGCGCCACCGGGTCGACGTCCTGCACCCCGTACATCGATTGGAACAGCAGCGGCCATGTGGCGGCGAAAGATGCGAGGAAGACCTTGCCCCCAAACCCCGTGCCAAAGAGGAGAACGGCCACCGGTATGAGGGCCACCGATGGGATGGGGCGGAGAAACTCGATAACCACCCGCACCTGGCGGTAGAGGAAGGGAATGGCTCCGATCAGCATCCCCACTGGTATCGCCACCAGAGCGGCGATGCCGAGACCCATCGCCCACCCTCGAAGGGTCGCCCACACCGTCTTCCAGAACTCGGCGGTGACCGCCTCGTCAGCCAGCGCCCGGAGGATCTCGCTCGGCGGGGGAAACCAGCGCGCCGGCAACCATTCCAGCCTGGCGGCGAGCTCGAACACCACCAGCACAACGGCAACCCCGGCGGTGCCAAGCACCCACCCGGGGAGCCGCGCCACGGGTCGGTCGGCGGCGATCACCTGACCCCCCGTCGCCGGAACCCCGTCAGCATGGCCCGATGTCGTCCATTAGGTTGCACCCTGAAACGACCCGGACGAGGGAGGGGGATCATGGCGCGCATCCACACTGGATCCTGGCAGATCAGAGTGCTCATGGGCCTAATGGTGGTCTCGATTGTCGCCGCCTGCGGGGGCGACGGTGGGACCGCTACCACGGCCGGGGGCGCCGACACCACGGGGGCCGCCACCGAGACCACGGCGGCCGGGTCCGAAACCACCGCCGGGGCCGGTGGTGACCTGACTCCACTGGCCGTGGGTGTGATCCCGATCACCGATGTCGTACCGCTCTACGTCGCCATCGAACAAGGGTTGTTCGAAGAGGCCGGGCTGGAAGTCACCCCGACACTCGCCGAAGGCGGCGCCGCCATCATCCCCGGCGTCGAGGCCGGCGAGTTCCAGATCGGGTTCTCAAATGTGGTTTCGCTGGTGAACGCCACCGCCGCCGGCATCCAGCTACAGGCGCTGACGGGCGGGATGAAGGCCAACGAGGAGGCCCCCGACTGGAGCGCCGTCCTCGTCGGGGCCGACTCCGACATCGCGGACGTGACCGGCCTAGCCGGGCGGACCATCGCGGTCAACACACTGGCCAACATCGGTGAGGTGACCATCCGCGCCTCGCTCGACGGCCAAGATGTGGACACCTCCGGTCTCCAATTCATCGAGCTCGGGTTCCCCGACATGCCCGCCGCGCTGGCCGATGGGCAGGTGGAGGCGATCTGGGTCGTCGAGCCGTTCGTCACCATCGCCTCCGCCGAGGGCGCGCAGGTGGTGGACTACAACTACATCGGCACCGAGCCGGGGATGGAGATCGCCGCCTACTTCGCCACCACCGAATACGCCGAGGCCAACCCAGACGTGATCGAGGCATTCGTCGGCGCCATCACCGCTGCCGAGGAGATGATCACCTCCGACGAGCAGGTGGCACGGGATGCGGTCACCACCTACACGAGCCTGACACCCGAGCTCGCCGCCGACATCCTCTTCGGTCCCTTCACCGGCACCCTCGACACCGAATCGATCACCAACACCGCCGACCTCATGGTCCAGTACGAAGTGATCGAGGAAGTCCCCGACCTGACGGGTCTACTTGGGAAGCGGCTGATCTAAACAGACGGCAGCAGAACTTCTCTCGGCCCCCCGCAGGGGGGAAGCCCCGCTGCGGAGCAGCGGGTAGGGGGGCTACCGAGCTCCCAACGGTGATTCCCGCGGCCATCGCACCGTAGGGTGAACCAGCCCCCCTCCCCCGACGCCTCCGGCGTCGGGTACTCCCGCCGGGGGGAGGGAATCGTTGCTCCCCCTCACCGGAGGGACCGCGCTCCGTTGTACTAAGTACTAAGTACTAAGTACTCAGACTTCAAACGGTGTGTCGGTGAGCAGGTCGGCGGGGCGGACCTCCGGTGTGGTCACCGGGGCCGGGATACCGAGGCGGCGGCGCACGCCCTCATAACCCTCCTGCTCGAGCTGCTCGGCCAACTCGGGACCACCGGATTCGACGATCCGCCCGTCGACCATGACGTGCACCCGATCGGGGGTGATGTAGCGGAGGATCCGGCTGTAGTGGGTGATCATCACCACGCCCAGATCCGGGCCGCGCATCTGCTCTACGGCTGCCGCCACCTCGCGCACCGCGTCGATGTCGAGGCCCGAGTCGATCTCGTCGAGCACCGCCACCCGGGCCCCGAGAACGGCGAGCTGGAAAATCTCCGACCGCTTCTTCTCACCGCCGGACAGCTCGTCGTTGAGCGAACGGTCGAGGAAGCGATCCATATCGAACCGGGAAGCTTCCCGGTCGATCCGCTGGTCCATCTCGTCACGATCGATGCCTCTGGCCTCGCCCACCTCGCGCAAGAACTCACCGAGCGACACCCCGGGCACCTCCACCGGGTACTGGAAGGCCTGGAGCAGCCCCCGCTCCGCCCGTTCCGGGACCGCCAGGCCGAACAGGTCGTCACCATCGAGCGATGCCGACCCGGTGACGTCGAAGCCCTCCTTGCCGGTGAGGACGTGACACAGCGTCGACTTGCCCGAGCCGTTGGGGCCCATGATGGCGTGCACCTCACCGAACGGGACCTCGAGGTCCACCCCGGTCAGTATCTGGCGTTGGTGAACCCCGGCGGTCAGTTGCTCGACCGAAAGGGCCGGGGCGGTCATACCTCGACCTCCAGGGGCTGGAGCGAGAGGAGGACCACCCCATCCTCGACCCTCACCTGGTAGGTCGGAACCGGCCTCGTGGCAGGGAGGGCGAGGGGGGCACCGGTACGAAGGTCGAATGCCGACCCGTGGCGGGGGCACTCCACCTCGGTGTCGAAGACCTCGCCCTCGGACAGCGAAGCCTCGGCGTGGCTGCAGCGGTCTCCGACGGCGAACACCTCGCTACCTACACGGAAGACGGCAATACGCTGCTCTCCCGACTCCACGCGCACTCCTCTGCCATCGGGCAGGTCGTCGAGCCGTCCCACCTCCACCCACTCCTCCGTCATACCCGCCCCTCCACTTGGGCGGTGACGAACTTGCGGTTTACCGCGCCACGCACTGGGGTGGCGAGTTGGGGGTGAGGAAGACGGGCGATGACCTCCTCGAAGAACCCGCGGACCAGCAGCCGGGCCGCCCGGTCTGACGGAAGACCGCGGCTCTCTAGGTAGTAGAGCTGATCTTCGTCGAGCGGGCCGACCGACGAGGCGTGGCCACATATCACGTCGTTGCACAGGATCTCGAGGTTGGGGACCGAACTCGCCTTCGCCCCGTCGGAAAGCACCAGGTTGCGGTTGGTCTCGAAAGCCGAGGTCTTGGCGGCATCGGGCTCGATCTTCACCATCCCGGTGAACACCGAGCTGGCGGTGTCCTCGACGGCACCCTTTAGAAAGACCTTCGATGACGTGCTCGGCCCGAAGTGATCGATGAGCAGTCGGTAGTCGAGCACCTGCTCGTGTTCGCCGTAGTAGATACCCACCACGTCGGCAGTGCCTCCGCTACCCAAGAGGTCGATCCCCAGATCGAGCCGGCCGAAGCTCCCGCCCAAACCGACTTCGCCGAGGAAGGCGGTGGAGTCTCGTCCCAGATCGAGACGCTGATGGGCGATGGTCGTTGCCGCCTCGTCGAGTTGCTGGACGGTGGTGAGACGCAGCCGTCCACCGTCACGCACCGACGCCTCCACCTGAGGAATCATGGCGAGCTCGGCACCCGGAGCCGAGCGGTAGCGGATCACGACCGACGCTTCGGAGTTCCTCTCCGCCACGACGGTGACGTGAGGGAAGCTCACCGAGCCTGGGGTGACCCCCTGAATGTCGATCAAGAAGGGATCGGCCGCCGCGACCCCTGGAGGCACGTACAGGAAGACCCCGTCCCCGGCGAAGGCGGCGTGTGCTGCGGCAAACCGGTCCGTGCCCGGGTCCACCGCTTGCAAGTAGGCGCCCCGCAGCTCTGCCTCGTTGTCCGTGTATGCAGAAGCGAGCGGAGCGAACACGACCCCTGTCTCCGACGCCGATTCGATGGCGACTGTGGTGCCATCGACCACCTGGGCCCGCCCTGCTGCGGCGGAAAGGGCCTCGTCGAGGTCGTCGGGGGCGATCGGTTCCCCGGGCCGGTCGGCCAACGGAAGCGAGGCCGGGTCGCCGGGTATCACTACGTAGCGCCATTCCTCCTCGGCCCCGGTTGGCACCTCCAGCTTCTCGAGCCACTCGAAACCGGCACGCCGCCGCTCCCCAACCCATTCGGGGTCGCGGGCGATCAGACTGTCGAGCATGGAGCGGTCGAGCGACGGCATTGGACCATCGGATGCTATTGGCACTACCGCCGTAGTGCGAATGTCGCCTGGTTGGCGGGCTCGACATGGCAGTGGCGCCAAGAGTTCTGGCGTGACACAACCACTGCGGGTTCAAGTGCTGGCCACGACAAAACCTGCACCTGCCTGTTAGGCGCGGTCTACCGCTCCCTCGCGTGGGTGAATCCCGTCAGCCGTCACGTCCACTGGGCTCGCATCTCGGTCGAGCGGCAGCCAGAGGCAGAACGTCGAGCCCGATCCTGCCGCGGAACTGATCGTGACCAGTCCGCCATGACCCGCCATGACCTGGCGGACAATGGCCAGTCCCAAACCCGATCGCCGGCGGGCCCGGTCGTGCTGGTCGGCAGCGCCCCAAGAGCGCTCGAAGATCCGCTCGTGCAACTCTCGAGGGATCCCCGGGCCTTGATCGGTGACCGCCATCCAGGCCCACGAGCCAGTCACTCCACAGCTTGCCACGATCTCCGATCCCTCCGGGGCGAGCCGCACCGCGTTGTCCAGCAAGTTGCCCAGAGCCCGCTTCAGAGAGTCGCGGTCTCCCTGGACCGTGGTTTCGACCGTCGGCCCCGCTCGGAGGTCGATGCGCCGCGCCGCCGCAGCCACCCGGTAGTCCCCCACCGACTCCTCCAGCAACGGGAGCATCGGGACCGCAACCATTGCCCGGATGCGCTGATCCTGGCGGGCGAAGGTGACCAATTCGTCGACCGTGCGCGAGGTGCGGTCGATGGTGCGACGGACCACCTCGCCGGCGTGACGGAGAGACTCGACGTCGGCGTCAGGATCGGATAGGGCGACGTCGAGGGTGGTGGCCATCACCGCCAGCGGGTTGCGTAACTCGTGGGTGGTGTCCTCCACGAAGGCCCGCTGGTCCAGGTTGCCCTTCTCCAATCGGTCGAGCATGGCGTCAAAGGTGTCGGCGAGCCGCTTGAATTCGTCGTCGGTGCCGCCCAGCCGAATCCGCCTGCTGAGATCGGTCGACTGGATCTCGCGGGCCACATCGCCGATCCGCTCCACCGGCCGGAGCGCCCGTCCCGCCACGAGCCAACCGATCACCACACTCAGGGGGAAGAGGAATGCAACCGTGTAGAGCGAGTAACGCCGAAGGTTGTCGAGCGCTCGTTCGTTGACCAACCGCTCCAGATCAACCATCCGCGCCCGCGTTAGCTGCAGCTCGAATCCGCCCAGCGTGCGGCTCAGGCTGGGGAACACCACCTCCTGGACAACCGGTTGACCGCTCAGCGCCCTGCTCAGACCGAGGTTGACCGCTCCCAACACCACCAGTGCCAAAGCGAAGACCAATACCGAGTAGGTGAGGGCCAGCCGGAACCGGACCGAGCGCGTCCACCCAGGAAACATGTCAATCCCGCCGGGCGAGTCGGTACCCCGCCCCCACGACGGTCTCGATCACCTCGCCCGCCCCGGCAGCGGCCAGCTTCCGCCTCAGGTTGGAGAGAGTGACTCGGACGGTGTTGGTGAATGGGTCGGCGTGCTCGTCCCAGACGTGCTCCAGGAGCTGCTCGGCTGAGATCACCTCGCCGGGGTGGAGCATGAAGTAGCGGAGCAGGGCGAACTCCTTGGCGGTCAGGTCGATTGGGGCCTCCCCGATCGACGTGGTGTGCCCCGCCTCGTCCAGTTCGACAAGCCCGTGGCGGAGGGCGGCACTGCGTTGCGGACTGTCGCGCCTGAGCAATGCCCGGACCCGGGCCTGGAGCTCAGGGAAGTCGAACGGCTTGACCAGATAGTCGTCGGCTCCGTCGTCCAGCCCGCCGACACGATCTTCCAGGGCATCACGTGCGGTGAGCATCAGCACCCGGGGTGGCTCGTCGCCGAAAATGGCATCGGGATCGGTGCGCACCGTCCGGCAGATCTGACGGCCGTCGATGTCGGGCAAGTTCAGGTCGAGGCACACCAGGTCGTACTCGGCTGTGGCCAGCCGATCCAGAGCCCCGCCACCGTCGCCTGCGATGTCCACGGCATAGCCGTCGCGCCGCAGCCCACGGGCGACCGCCGCCGCCAGATCGGGCTCATCCTCCACCACCAGGATCCGCACATCAGAAACGGTACCGATAGGTAGAACGTACGGCGGACGGGGTCAAGTGGGCGTAAAGGTGGTAGGTGGTAGGTGGTGAGTCAGAGACGGAAGACGGAAGACGGCTGCCGTCCCCCTGCTGACGGCAGCCGAAGGCTGGCTGTTCTGTCTAAGTACTAAGTACTAAGTACCAAGTACTGAGTATTCAGTACTCACTCGCCGACGCGGAAGGCATCCTCAGTGAACGAGCTGGCGGCGTTCCACACCATGTACCCCAGTCCACGCTCGGTGGCCGCTTCGATCTGCGACTGCACCTGGGTGACGGTCTTGCCCGTCGAACCGCAGGCGTAGCTCCCGTCGAAGTCCTGGATCCAGGGCCGGAGCACAGCCGTCGCCGGGAGGCGGGGCAAACCGTCGTCGAGCGCACCCGCCACGGTGTCGTGTGGGTGGTCGTTGGGGCAGTCCTTCTGGAACCACCCGGTCGAGTAATGGCTGGGGTAGACCATCGGGGACACCACGTCCACCGCCTGCGACAGCTCCTCGAGACGCTGGCCGATCCCGCCATCGTTCTCGATCGAGATGATGAAGCCAAATATGTCGGCGGCGACGGCGCAGCCGATCTCGTTGAGCTGCTGCTCGGCGGTCTCGAGGAATGTGGTGATCGTCTCGACCCGGGCCGATTCGTCCGCATCGCCGTCGAACCTGGCCGTTACCGGGTAGCCGTCTGGGAAGCGGACGTAGTCGAACTGGATCTCGTCGAAACCGCTGCGACATGCCTCCATCGCCAAGTCGAGGGCGTATTGCCGCGCCTCTACGTCCGTCGGGTCGAGGAACCACTGGCCGTTCTTGTTGAAGGGCCCGTTGGTCGCCGTGTCACGGATCGCCATTGCCGAGATGGCGCGAGCCGCGATCGGGTCCTGAAATGCGACGATCCGCCCAACGAGATAGAGGTCCCTCTCGTGGAGCTCGGAAGCGAGCTCGGCGATGTCGTATTCCGGCTTGAGCGCTCCAGCACGAGTGGCTACTTCGACCTCGCTGGCGTGGAAAACCGATCCCGACTCGTCCTTGATGTCCACCACCAGAGCGTTCAGCTCGGTGCGCTCGACGAGATCGAGAAGCCCGGGCCATACCTCCTCGTTGGCGGGGAGCCAGCCGGCGACATGGAGGCCGCGCACCATTAGTGGGCTCATCTCGACGGTGATCCGCTTGCTGCGCCCATCCCACGGAACCCGGGCCTGCTCCCAGGCAGGCATCGACGCCGTGATCTCACCCTTTGATGCCCGCCGCAAGGTGAACCGCCCGGAGTCGTCCGTCACCGCTTCCTGCTCGCCGAGGGTGACCTCGACACCGGGAAGGGGCTCACCATCCTCCGTGACCGCTCGGCCATTGAGAACCACCGGCTCCAGGGTGACCTGGAGGGGCTCCTCAATAAGCGACTCGATCTGCGCAGAGGCGGGGCGCAGCCCGGGTCCCCTGGCGCTCACCTCAACAGGGCGCCCTGGCCAGTCGATGGCAGCGAGGCCATCGCTCCCGGTCACCACCGGCGCGGTTCCGTCGAAGCGAACCGCGGCGTCGGCAACCGGGTTGCCCTCGTCATCAACGACCAGCACTTCCACCTGCGGGAGAGGGCCGGCCAACCCTGGAGGTGGGGGTCCGGTCTCGCCGAGCACGGCGACAGGCCCGGCTACGCAGGCCGGGAGAACGATCAGGCAAACCAGCAGGAATGCCATGGGGAGGGTGCGCCCCGCTGTGCGCATGGGTTCGACAGGGTAGCGGCGACCCGATCGTGATTGCTTCTTCGCAATCAGACCAGTCCACCAGATTGCATCCCAACATTTTCCGTGTTACGTTGTGCCTGGTCAGCACGTAAAAATGAACCGCGAACGGGCGCTGGCGGATACCGGGGGGTGGACCTCCGGGTCCCCTCCGGAAAGGTCGCAGGGGGATGCCGAAGAACGGGCGGGAGGCGGTGTCGGTCGCCGACACCGTCGGTATCTACCTCGAGGAGGTCTCCGCCCACCTGCTACTCACCGCCGAGGATGAGGTCAGGCTGGCCCGATCGATGGAGGCGGGCCGCCGGGCCACACACAAGTTGGACTCGGGCGAAGAGCTGACTCCGACCGACCGGGCCAAGCTGTACCGACTCATCCACGAAGGCGACGAAGCCAAGATGACCTTCATACGGGCCAATCTTCGCCTGGTCATCAGCATCGCCAAGAGATACAACGGTCGCGGCCTCGACCTGCTCGATCTCATCCAGGAGGGCAACCTCGGGTTGATCCGCGCCGTGGAGAAGTTCGACTGGCGAAAAGGGTTCAAGTTCTCCACCTACGCCACCTGGTGGATCCGTCAGGCGATCACGCGGGGGCTGGGGAACCAGGCACGGACAATTCGCCTGCCGGTGCACATGGTGGATGTCGTTCGAACCGTCCAGGACACCGAGCAGTCGTTGCTCGAGGACCTCCGCCGGCCGCCGACGCTCGAGGAGATCGCCGAAGCCAGCGGTCTCGATCTGGAGCGTGTCCAGGCGGCGCTCGAGGCGCCCGGCGACACCGTGTCGCTCGACCGGCCTGTGGGCGACGATGGTGACGCCGAGTTGCAGGATTTCGTCGAGGACGAGCGAACCCCGGACCCCTTCGTCCATACCGTCGATGCGCTGCGACGCCAGCACCTGGTGCGAGCGCTCTCCATCCTCGACGACGACGAGCAGCAGGTGATTCTGCTCCGGTTCGGTCTCGATGGCGGCGAGCCTCGCACGCTGTCAGAGGTGGGGAAGGTGTTCAACCTCACCAGGGAACGCGTCCGCCAGATCGAGGGAAGAGGTCTGGCCAAGCTGCGCCACCCGTCCTGCTCGGTCGACCTGGAGGCGCTTGTTTGAGTACTAAGTACTGAGTACTAAGTACTGCTGCTCTGCTCACCCAACGGCGCCGGCTTCAACCATATTGAGCTCGATCAACCGGTTCATCTCGACGGCGTACTCCATGGGAAGCTCGCGCACGATCGGCTCGATGAACCCGGCCACGATCAACGAGGTCGCCTCCTCTTCGGTGAGACCACGGCTCATCAGGTAGAAGAGCTGGTCCTCGCCGACCTTGGAGACGGTCGCCTCGTGGCCGATCTGGGTGTCGTTCTCCTCGATCTCCATGTAGGGATATGTGTCGGAGCGTGATGCCTCGTCGAGGATGAGTGCGTCGCACCGCACGAACGACCGTGCCTGCTCGGCCCCCGGCTCCACCCGGACGAGCCCCCGATATGAGGTGCGCCCGCCGCCCTTGGAAATCGACTTGGAGACGATGGTCGAGGTCGTGCCCGGCGCCACGTGGACCATCTTGGCCCCGGCGTCGAGAAGCTGGCCCTCCCCGGCGAATGCGATGGAGAGGACCTCGCCATGTGCGCCCTCCTCCATCAGCCAGACGGCGGGGTACTTCATGGTCAGCTTCGACCCCAGGTTGGCGTCCACCCATTCCATGGTGGCGTCGGCATAGGCGGCCGCCCGCTTGGTCACCAGGTTGTAGACGTCGTTCGACCAGTTCTGGATGGTGGTGTACCGGCAGCGGCCGCCCCGCTTCACCACGATCTCCACCACCGCGGCGTGGAGCGAGTCGGTGGTGTAGATGGGCGCCGAGCAACCCTCGATGTAGTGGGCGAAGGCCCCCTCGTCGATGATGATCATGGTCCGCTCGAACTGACCCATGTTCTCCGAGTTGATCCGGAAATAAGCCTGGAGGGGCTGGTCGACGTGGACCCCGGGCGGGACGTAGATGAAGCTGCCACCCGACCACACCGCCGAGTTGAGCGCGGCGAACTTGTTGTCGTTGGGCGGGATCACCGTCCCGAAATACTGCTTGACGATGTCGGGGTACTCGCGCAGCGCCGTGTCCATGTCGCAGAACAGGACGCCCAGCTTCTCCAGGTCCTCACGGTTGCGGTGGTACACCGTCTCCGAGTCGTACATGGCGCTCACCCCGGCGAGGTACTTGCGCTCCGCCTCGGGAATGCCCAGCTTCTCGTAGGTCTGCTTGATCGACTCGGGGACCATGTCCCAGTCCTTGGCCTGGGTGCCCTCGGGCTTGACGTAGTAGTAGATCTCGTCGAAGTCGATATCGTCGAGCAGGCCACCCCCGCCCCAGGTGGGGATGGGGCGACGGAGGAAGCGCTGGTAGGCCTTGAGACGGAAGTCGAGCATCCACTGCGGCTCGCCCTTCATCCGGGACATGTCCCGGATCACTTCCTCGTTGAGGCCCTTCTTCGCCTTGAAGGCGTAATTGTCCTCGTCGTGCCAACCCAGCTTGTAGGCGCCGAGATCGATGTCGACGGTCGCCATATCAGACCAACTCCCTCAGGTCAGATTCCTGTCAGATTTCCACTATCGCCGTAGTGCGATCTTACCAGCGCACCCCCCCCAACGAGAACGGCCGGGGGGCGGTTCCGAAGGGTGGGGAGGGGAGACCTTCGGCCCCCCGGCCGTGTGCTCATTTCAACGCTGGAGGGGGAACATATGTTCCCCAAGAGAGGCGGAAGACGGAAGACGGACGACGGAAGAAAGCCTCCCCGGTGAGGTGAGGGGGAGGCGCGAGCGGAGCGAGCGGAGGGGGTGACCGGAGCGAGCGGTGGCAATCACTCTCCCCCCAACGCCCTCCCTCACCGGGACGGGGAGCCGATCCGCGAGCGGAGCGAGCGGAGGGGGTGACCGGAGCGAGCGGTGGCAATCACCTTCCCCAACCCCCTCCCTCACCGGGACGGGGAGCCGATCCGCGAGCGGAGCGAGCGGAGGGGTGACTCGCAGACGGCCCCCTACGCATTAACCGTCAGTCGCTCCCCTACGGGCCGGGAGGGGACGTCGGGGTCCTTGGCGCGCAGCACCCAGAAGCGGCCGACCTCGCGCGGCCAGTCGTCGAGGATCGATCGAGCCACGGTGCTGGATGTCTCAACGAGGTGGCGCTCGACGAGGAAGCGCAGCTCGGCGGCCTCCGACTCGAGGAGGCGTCGCATGGCGGGTGCGGTGTCGGCGAGCACCCGGTTGACCTCGAGGTTCGGGTCCCACACATAGGCAACCCCACCGGTCATCCCGGCGGCCAGGTTGCGACCCACCTTGCCCAGGACCACCACCAAACCGCCCGTCATGTATTCGCAGCAATGGTCGGAGGCGCCTTCCACCACGGCGGTGGCTCCGCTGTTGCGCACCGCAAACCGCTGCCCGGCGCGTCCCGCCATGAAGAGCTCACCGGCGGTGGCACCGTAGAGAACGGCGTTACCGGCCGCCTGGGGAACCCTCCCCCGGAGTTCGGTCCTCTCTCCGAGCGAGAGACGGGGCGCAACCACGAGACGACCGCCGCCCAGCCCTTTGCCGACATAGTCGTTTGCTGGGCCGTCGAGCCGGAGGGTGATCCCGGGGGCGAGCCATGCGCCGAAGCTCTGACCGGCGGTGCCCGAGAGCCGCACCGTGATTGTGTCGTCGGGGAGGCCCTCGGCGCCGTACCGATTGGTCACCTCACCGGAGAGCGTGGCGCCCACCGTGCGGTCAACGTTGGCAATCGGGTATGAGAGGTCCACCGGCTCGCCACCCTCCAGCGCCGGCTTGACGTCGGCGAGGATCCTCTTGACCAAGACGGGGCGCTCGATGGGCAGGTAGCCGGGGTGGCGGCGGCGCCCCTCGGCCCTGACCAGCATTGGCTCGAGGGTGGCCGCCACCGGGGCGGCCCCATCGGCGGGACGAAGCAGGTCGGCCCGGCCGATGACCTCACCGACCGTGCGGGCGCCGAGGGCGGCCAGGTAATGGCGCATTTCCTCGGCGAGCAAGCGGAACATGTTGACCACCTGCTCCGGCGCCCCGGTGAACTTGGCTCGGAGGTCCTCTTGCTGGGTAGTGATCCCCACCGGGCAGGTGTTGAGGTGGCACTGCCGCACCATCTTGCAGCCCAGGGCCAGCAACGGGAGAGTGCCGAATCCGAACCGCTCGGCGCCGAGCAGGGCGGCGATCATGACGTCACGACCGGTCCGTAGACCGCCGTCGGTCTCGAGGGCAACCCGGGAGCGGAGACCGTTGGCCACCAACACCTGGTGGGCCTCGGCCAGCCCGAACTCCCATGGGGACCCGGCGTGCTTGATCGAGATCAGCGGCGATGCCCCGGTGCCACCCTCGGCCCCCGATATGAGGATGGCGTCGGCCTGCGCCTTTGCCACCCCGACTGCCACCGTCCCCACACCGGGCTCGGACACCAGCTTCACCGACACCCGGGCCATCGGGTTGAAGGCCTTGAGGTCGTAGATGAGCTGGGCGAGGTCCTCGATCGAGTAGATGTCGTGGTGGGGGGGCGGGGAGATCAGGGTGATCCCAGGGTCGGTGTGACGCAATCGGGCGATCTCGAGGGACACTTTGTGTCCAGGGAGTTGTCCTCCCTCTCCCGGCTTCGACCCCTGAGCCATCTTGATCTGGAGCTCCTCGGCCGATGCCAGGTAGGCGGGGGTCACCCCAAACCGCCCCGATGCCACCTGCTTGATCCCCGAGTTGCGCGACGATCCATACCGCTCGGGCGCCTCGCCCCCCTCCCCCGAGTTGGAGAGGGCGCCGATGACGTTCATCGCCTCGGCCATGGCCTCGTGCGCCTCCTTGGACAGAGCGCCGTGTGACATGGCGGCCCCGACGAAGCGGCGCATGATGAACTCGGCCGGCTCCACCTCGTCAACCGGGACCGGTCGCCGGTCGGTGAACTCGAGCAGGTCGCGCACCAACGATGGCGGCCGGTCGTTGATCTTGTCTAGGTAGGCCTGCCAGTCGGCTGGGTCACCGGAACGCGCCGCCCTCTGCGCGGCAAGGACCACCGCTGGACCCGTGACGTGGAGCACCCCCCCGCCGCGGTGCTTGTAGAACCCGCCCGGGTCCTCCTCCCCCTCGGCAAAACGCTGATGCCATTCGAGGGCATGATCAGCCAGCCGCTCGAAACCGGCCCCGGGCATCCTCCGAGGAGCAAATCGGAACGCCAGGTCCGCCACCTCGTCGTCGAGACCGATCACCTCGAACAACTCGCTGCCCCGGTAGGCGGAGACGGTGCAGATCCCCATCTTCGACATGATCTTGAGAAGCCCGCCGTTGAGCGCCGCCCGGTAGTTCTCCTGGGCGATGACCGGGTCGACCGCGATCTCGTCGGCTGCCGCCAGGGCACGGCACTGCTCGATGGCGAGGTATGGGTTGACCGCAGATGCGCCGAACGCGATCAGGCAGGCCAGGTCGTGCGAGTCACGCGGCTCCGCCGACACCACCACGATCGAGGCGTCCATGCGGATCCCGGTCTCGATGAGCCGGTGATGCACCGCACCGACCACGAGCAGCATGGGGATGGGAGCATTGTCACCGTCCACCTCGCGGTCGGAGAGCACCACAATGCTCGCCCCACCCCTGACGGCCTCCTCCGCCTCATCGCACACCTCGATCACCCGGCGCCGCAGCCCGTCGCCGCCTTCCGCCGCCGGGAAGACGGCGCCGATCCAGTAGGAGAAGAAGCGGGGATCGCCTGAGCGGACGATCCGCTCCAACTCGGCGTCGGACAACACCGGCGACGCCAACTCGATGAGATGGGCCTGTTGGGCTGTCTCTTCGAGCAGCGAGCCGCGGTGGCCCAGATATGTGCGCAGCGACATGACCAATTCCTCGCGGATATGGTCCATCGGCGGGTTGGTCACCTGGGCGAACAACTCGTGGAAGTAATGGGTGATCCGCCGGGGAGTGGTGGAGAGCACCGCCAGCGGGGTGTCGTTCCCCATGGACGAGGTCGGGGTCTTCCCCTCGGCCATGTCCGTGAGCACCATCCGGCGTTCCTCGGCGGTGTAGCCGAAGACCCGGTTGAATTTCGCCGGGTCAAAACGGTCGTCCTGCAGCGGGTCGAACGGATCCTGCACGTAGAGCGTCTCGGCATCGACCCACGACCGGTAGGGCGCTTGAGCGGCGAGCTCGGACCGTATCTCGTCTGAAAACGCGATCCGCCCGCTCGCCGGCTCGAACGTGATCGTCTCCCCCGGCCCGAGTTGGCCGGTTGCGATTGCTTGCGCCTCCTCCACCGGGCACACCCCTGCCTCCGAAGCGACCAGCACCACGTCGGGTGTTATCGCCCACCTCGCCGGTCGCAACCCGTTGCGGTCCATCGCAGCCAGCAGCACCCTGCCGTCGGTGGCGGCGATCGCCGCCGGTCCGTCCCACGGCTCGGTGAGGAAGGCGTGGTACTCGTAGAAGGCGCGCAAGTCGGGATCGAGGTACGGGAGGTTCTCCCAAGCCGCCGGCAGCAGCATCTCCTTGACGTGGGCCAAAGAGCGGCCGGTCCGAAGCAGGAGCTCGAAGGCATTGTCCAAGCTTCCCGAGTCCGATTGCTCGGGCTCGAGGAACGGGCGAAGCTCGCCAATGCGCTCGCCCCATACTGGTGACCTGGCGTTCACCTCGCGGCCCACCATCCACGCCCGGTTGGAGCGAATGGTGTTGATCTCGCCGTTGTGGGCGACGCTGCGGAACGGTTGGGCGATCGACCACGACGGGAAGGTGTTCGTCGAGTACCGCTGGTGGAAGATCGCGTACGAGGTCTCGAACCTCGGGTCGCGCAGGTCCCAATAGAACTGGTCGATCTTGCTGGCGGTGAACAGCCCCTTGTAGACCACGGTCCGGCACGACGCGGATGGGACGGTGAAGCCCTCGAGATGGGCGCCCTTTCGCTCCATGCCTTTGCGGGCGAGGAATAGACGGCGCTCAAAAGTCTCCTCGTCCCACTCGGAGGGGGCGGCGACGATCGCTTGCTCGATGCGCGGGAGCGATGCTGTCGCCCGCTGCGAGAGCTCCGCCGGGTCGATGGGCACTACCCGCCAGGCGAGCAACCCGATGTCCTCGGTCGCCAGGGCCTCGTCGACTACCGCTCTGCCCTCCTCGGGGCGGTCGGCGGGGAGGAACGCCATGACCAGTCCGAGCCGCTCCCGCTCGGGCACCTCCGGGGAGACCACCGTCAGGTGCCGTTCGATCAGCTGATACGGCAATTGGGTGAGCAGACCGGCGCCGTCGCCGGTGCCGTCCGCCGCTTTGGCGCCACGATGGTCGAGCCGGACGAGGCACTCGACCGCCAGCCGCAACATCCGAAACGAGGGACGCCCGTCACGAGCGGCAATGAACCCGACGCCGCATGCGTCGTGTTCGAAGCTGGGATCGATCCATGCCGGATAGGTGGAGCGCATCAACCAAACCGGGGAGAGGGGGCGGGAGTGTACCTTCAAGGTCAAGACGGCAGACGGCAGACGGCAGACGGCAGACGGCAGACGGCAGTGGACCGTTGCGCCTTTCCGCTCCGTCCCCCCGGAGGGGGGGAAGGGACCCGCTGCGCCAGCGGCGGGTAGGGGGGCTGGCGAACTCCCCACACGGTGCGCAGTCACCCCGCTCGCGCCGCTCGCTCCCCCTCACTGGGGAGGCCAAACCGGCCCGTCCCCCCTAGGGGGGAAGGGACCCGCCGCGCCAGCAGCGGGTAGGGGGGCTGGCGAACTCCCCACGGTGCGAATCCACCCTCTCCGCCATATTCGCTCCAGGCGACCCGTTCCTTTGCCGGGGGAAGCGATTGGTTGCTCCGTCCGCTGCCCTACCGTTCGAGGACCATGCCAGTGATCGTCGTTGGGGCCGACACGGAGATCGGTTTGGCGTCGATCGACGGTCTGTTGGCGCGCCAGGGAGAGGTCAGGGCGTTCGTCACCGACCCGACCGTCGGGACATCGCTCAAGCGGCGCGGAGTCAAGGTCGCCCTCGGAGACTTATCCGATCCGTCCCACGTCGAGGCGGCCGCGCTCCATTGCTTCTCGGCCGTCCTCGTGGGAGCGGCCGCCCACGACGACCGAGAGCGGTCATTCGCCTCGACACCGAAGGATGTCATCGACGGATGGGTGAGCGCAGTGGATGCGGCGCAGGTGAGGAGGCGAATCTGGGTGATCGACAACGCCACGGCGGGCCTGGTCCCCGAGGCCCCGGGCGTAGAACAAGCGGTGGTGACATACGACGACAGGCCGGTTGCGGATGTCGCCGCCGACGTCGTCGCCCTCGACGACGCAGTCAGGCTCTGACTTCGCTTCCGGCCGTCTTCGCGTCCGACTCAGCGGACAGGCACCGCCCCCGACTCGATGAGGATCTCCACGCGATAGCGCTCCCACGCCGCGACCAGGTAGGGATAAGGGTTGATGGCGCTGTCGTTGATCCGCAGCTCGAAGTGGGTGTGAGGTCCGGTCCACTCGGCGTTTCCGCTGTCACCCGACCAGGCAATCTGCTCGCCCGCCTTCACCCGCTGACCGACGTGGAGACCGGGTACGAAAGTCATGTCGAATGTGGCGGCACCGTCGTCCGACCCTGGGTGTGTCGTTGTTGAGGTGAAGGTAGTGAGTGGTGAGGCCGTCGCCGTGGTCTATCACCACCGAGTACCCGGCAAGTGGGTGCTGATCGGTGCGCACTTCCACCACCACACCGTCGGCAACTGCGACGACCGGCGTCATCTTCTCGGTCATGAGGTCGTTGCCCTGGTGCGACCTACCACCGGAACGGGACGCCCCGAAGGTATCGGTGAACTCGGTTGGGCCCTGGTGGGGGAACAGGATCCGGATCTCATCCGGCTCGTCGGCGACCGCCACCCCTGGCGACAACAGCGCCGCTGTGATGACCGCACCGACCATGGCGCGCCGCGCCAAGGATCGTCTCATTGGGAGCCTCCTTCTCCGCTATTTGCTGCGCAACCTGACGGCCCTACCGCGCAACAGCCCAGGCGAGGCGGCCTGGGCCGACGGCACCTTACCCATGCCCGACGAGCTTGCGCCAGCCGGGGAGTCGATCCACCGGCGTGACACTTGCCTCCCCTAACCTCGCCTCACCTCCGAGGAGAACCGTGGGGACGTCCACATCATCGTTCGGTGTCGGCAAGCGCGAGGGTCACGACTCATCGGCCTTCTACGCCCGCAGATTGAGCGCAGTCACCGCCGACACCGAGTCGAAGGCGGTCGAGAGCGAGGTCGTTGACGCCATCTTCTGCCGCTCGGCGGAGGCGATGACCGAGTTGGCCTCCAACTCGGTGGCGCTGATGGTGACCTCGCCGCCCTACCACGTCGGCAAGGACTACGACACCGACGCCAGTTTCGACGAATACATGTCGATGCTGTCGCGGGTGTTCGCCGAGGTGCTGCGGGTACTCGAGCCGGGTGGCCGTGCCGTGGTGAACGTGGCCAATCTGGGCCGGCGTCCCTACCTGCCACTGTCGCACCTGGTCACCCAGAGGATGCTCGACCTCGGGTTCCTGATGAGGGCCGAGATCATCTGGCAGAAGGCGCGCGGGGCGAATGGAAGCTGCGCCTGGGGAAGCTGGAGATCGGCGTCCAACCCGGTGGTGAGAGACGTCCACGAGTACTGCTTGGTCTTCTCCAAGGGGAACTTCCGCAGAACGAGATCGGGCATCTCGACGATCGGCGCCGACGACTTCCTGTCGTCAACCCTCTCGGTGTGGGAGATGCAGCCCGAGTCGGCACGGCGGGTAGGCCATCCGGCGCCATTCCCCGTCGAATTGCCTCGCCGCTTTATCGAGCTGTACACCTACCAGGGCGACTTGGTGCTCGACCCGTTCCTCGGCAGCGGCACCACCGCGGTTGCCGCCAAGCTCGCCGGCCGCCACTACGTCGGCTATGAGATCGACCCCGGGTACGTCGAGATGGCTAAGCAGCGGATCGAGGCGGCGACCTAACCAATAACGACGCCGACCGGCTGCTCAGCCTTTGCTTCAGCCATCGCATGGCGCAGTCCGGCCACGAACGTGTCGAGGTCGGTGACCGCTTCTGGGTCGGCGTTGACCGACACCGTCAGGGTCCCTGCGTAGGAGAGCACGCCGATGGCGATGGGGACGTTCCCAGAGATCGGCGCAACCGGCACGATGTCGAGCACCTCGGCGCCGAGCATCGAGAGTGGCCTGGACGGGCCGACCATATTGGTCACGAAGACGTTGATCAGCCGTTGCCGCTCGATGTACCAACGCCCCACGGACGAGCCGAAAAGGTCGAGCAGCGCGCCAAAGAGCCCCACCGCCGCCGGGTCGAGCCGGTAAGCCTTGTGCAACCGGGTGAATCCGGCGATCTGCTTGATGCGGGATGTGAGAGTGCCCGCACCCATTCGAAGCGGGACTCGCATCCCCGTCACCCGGTTTCCCAACTCATTCGCCGAGCTGCCCTGTCGCAACGCCACCGGTATCGAGGCGTAGAGCACGTCCGGCGTCTCACCGCGAGCGGCGTTCAGCCGCTCCAGCCCGGTGGCAACCGCGGCGAGGACGGCGTCGTTGATGGTCCCGCCGGCGCTCCGTGCCATTGCATGGAATTCGTCCAAGTCGGCGTCCACCGCCACCAACCGGCGAGAGACACCGGTGGGATGGTTGAGCGATGTCATCGCCGAGGGCCCGCCGGCGAGCAGTACGTCCCACGCCTCGCGCCACGATCGAACGGTGCTGACAGGGCGAGAGAGAAGCTGGAGTCCACGGAGAACCGTCTTCCACCACCCCCTCAACCGGTCCATGGCGACATCGACCAAGCTGGGCGGCGGAGTCGGCTCCCATGGCATTGCTCCGGCGGGCCCGGGATCGAGCAGCGCCGTCATCAGCTGCGATCCCGCCGAGCCCGTCGGCGAGAACGTGGTCGAGCACCACGACCAAGCCGATGTCGCCGCCAACCAATCCGTCGACGAAGACCAACTTCCACGGGGGGTACCGGTAGTCGAAGCGGCAGGCCAGTACCTCCTCGGTCACGGCGAGGAGGTGCTCTCTGTCGCCACCCGCGCCGCTCACGACCTCGACGTGGCGCTCGATGCGGAAGTCGTCGTCATCCACCCAATAGGGCCGGCCAAACCCAAAGGGCGGCCGTCGCAGACCCTGTCGGAGCCGCGGCACTCGACGGGACCGCGCCTCGAGCTCGGCCCGGAGGAGATCGAGGTCCAATCCCCTCGGCAAAGGCGCCGCCGGAGATGCGGAGAACGGCGGCCACGTGCCACGGCCGCGGGAGGCCGCCGGCCCCCAGGTAGGTCGCATCTGCCCGGCTGAGTCGGTCCACGCCGTGACCAACGCGTCCCATCCTTCGAGCCTCGTCTTCGGTCGGTGGTCTGACCAGGGGCGAACGTCCCAATCGACCGGGTGAGCCAGCTCACCCAGATGGGAGTCATGCCAAGGTGATGGCTGGGCGTCAGCCCTTCAGCCGCCGAGGACCCGTGCCAGATACTCGATCGTGGCGAGTGGAGTGGTTGCGTGCGGTGAGAGCCGGAGCCAGCCTCTCCGAATGGATGCGGTGTAATCGGCCGAGGCCAAACGAGCCAGCGTCGCCTCGGGCGCCTCGTCCGGCATCCGCAAGCTGACCACACCCGACCGCTCGCTGTCCGAGTGCCACGGCGCCAACACCTCGGCGCCGGCTTTCCGTGCCGCCTCCTCCACTGCGGTCGAGCGGGCGAGGACCGCCTCGGAGATGGCGTCGATGCCTGCAAGCTCCAGGACCTCGAATGCCGCGGTGATGCCGGCGGCGGCCGGGAGAGGGGGTGCGCTCATCTGATAGCGGAGGGCAGAGGCGTGGACCGGCTGGGGCACCGGGAGCTCGAAGTCAAACGGCTCGGCGACCCCGAGCCACCCACTCAGCGTCGGCTCCAGGCGTTCCATCGCCCGGCTGCTCACCGCCATCACCGCTGCTCCCATTCCCGCCCGGAGCCACTTCTGCCCCCCGGCGATGACCACGTCGGCGGGCTCGAGAGTCAAGGGGAACGCTCCGAATCCCTGGATGGCGTCCACCACGAGTAGGGCATCCCCAGCGAGTTCGCGCATCGCCTCCAGGTCGGCCCGGAAGCCGGTCAGATAGTCGACCGAGCTGAGGGCGACCGCCGAGGTATCCGAATCGACGTACGGCCGGAGGACATCGACGACGAGCCGGCCATCAGGAACCGGTACCGATCTGACCTCGTCGATGATCCCCGCCTGCTGCGCACGAAACCAGGGATAGAGGTTGGCGGGGAACTCCCCCGCCGGTACGACCACGTTGCCTCCGGACATGCCAAAGGCCACATGGAAGATGCCGACACCGGTGGACCCGACGATCCCCACATTGTCGGGGGAACACCGAGGAGCCGGGCTGCCCCGGCGATCGCCTCTCCAATGGTGCGCTCGAACCGTGAACCGAGCGGTTCGGCGGCCTCCCGGATTGCCGCCGTCTCAGCGTTCAAGGCCTCCTCGACCCGCCGGGAGACCGGCCCGATTCCAGCGAAGTCGAGATACCCGTCGGGTTCGGAGAACTCGGCCAGGTAGGCCCACGGCAGGTTGTTCACCCCAGCGGCGCCACGGTGACGTAGTCGGCGGCGTATCTCATCGATGAGATATCGACGATGTCCTTGCCGAAGGGGCGAACGGCAAGACCGGCCAGCTTGAAGTGGGCCACCCCGAAGGGAATCCCGATGATGGTCAAGAAGAGGAACAGCGACGAAGAAGATGTGACCCAGGGCCAGGATCCAGCCGGGGAGTAGGAACCAGATCACGTTCGCCGACCGCCGAGCCCGCCCCCGCGCCCGGCTGGCTCACCATTGCCCTCCCGAATGGCCACAGGGAGAACGAAGCCATCCGGAAGGCCGGCACCACCATCGGGATGGTGACGATCAGGATCAACGAGAACAGCGCGGCGATGACGTAACCGAGGGCCATCTCGAGCCCACCGAAGATCAGCCAGAGGATGTTTCCGATCAGCCTCACAGTGCGGCGACGCTAGCTAGCTCGCTCGCTTCGCTCGCTCGCGGTTATGGGTTGTGGGTTATGAGTCTGGGTGCAGATCGTCCCCGCAGACGGCAGACACCTCCACCTATGGGGACTTACCACCTACCACCGACCGTTCTTCGGCGAGGGCCCATACGTTGGCGAGGTGGGCGTAGGCGCCACCCTGGGCGAGCAGCTCCTCTGGCGTGCCGTGCTCCACGATCCGGCCCTCGTCGACCACTACCACTTGATCGGCGCGCTGCGCCGTCTGCAAGCGGTGGGCGATCACCAACGATGTCCGATCTTCGAGAAGAGCTTGGAAAGCCCGCTCGACCTGCTCCTCGGTCCCCGGGTCGAGGTTGGAGGTGGCCTCATCGAGCACGACCAGGGCCGGTGACGCGGCGAGGGCGCTCGCCAGAGCGACGAGTTGACGCTCGCCCGACGAAAGCCTGCTCCCCCGCTCACGCAACTCGGTGTCGAGCCTCTCTGGGAGCCGTCGCACCCACTCGTCAATCCCAAGGGTCTCGCATACCTCCCAGATCCGTTCGTCATCGATGTCGGGCCGGGCAAAAGCGATGTTCTCCCGGAGCGACCCGCGGAAGATGAATCCCTCCTGGGGGACAAAGGCAATCCGCCTACGCAGCGATTCGAACGTGACCGACCTCAGGTCAGAGCCGTCGAGGCAGACTCGCCCGGCTACCGGGTCGTAGAACCTGATCGCCAACTTCGCCAGTGTGCTCTTCCCCGCACCGGTCTCACCCACCACCGCGAGCCGCGTCCCCGCCGGGACGGTGAGATCGACCTGATGGAGCACCGGGGCGGCGGGGTCGTATCCAAAGGTGACCGCTTCGAGTGTGAGCTCACCAGCACCCGATTCGGGCAGCGGCACCGCCTTCTCCGCTTCGGACACCTCGGGCTGCTCGTCGAGAAGTCCGAACAGCTTGGACAAGGCGGCGAGCGCCGCCTGCAACAGGTTGTACACATTGGAGAGTTGGACGAGAGGCTCGAAGAACCAGTTGAGGTAGAGCAGGAACGCAACCAACGACCCGAAGCTCATCTGGCCGTCGGCAACCCGAAGACCGCCCACCAGCAGCACGAGGGCGATGCCGAGGGTCCTTATGAAGTCGATCGCCGGGAAGTAGGTGGAGATGGCCCGGGCGGCGGCAATATTGGCCTCGTAGTAGCTCCGGTTGACCCGACCGAAGCGAGTCGCCTGTCCCTCCTCCTGCGTATAGGCCTGGACCACCCGGACACCGGCGATCCCTTCCTGGAGTGTGGCCAGAACTTGGCCGATCTGCTCACGAACCTGTTGGTAAGCGCGATCGGCGAAGCGGCGGAATACCACCGTGGCCAGCGCCAATAGCGGGAGCAGCGCCATGACCACAAGGGCGAGCGTCGAGTCGACGAAGAACATCGCTGCCCCCACCCCGAGCACGGTGAGAACCGAGCTGACCACGCTGAAAGCGCCCTCAGATGCGAACTGGGTGAGGGCGTCAATGTCCGAGGTCATCCGGGAGACGAGGACCCCGGCCTTGGACCGAGAGAAATAGGGGATGTCGAGCGACATGAGGTGGGCGAAGACCCTGACCCTGAGACCGCGGAGGTATCGCTCGGCCACGCTGCCCACAGACTGGAGCGACCACCGGCCGAAGACATACTGGAGGCCGAGGAGCGCCAGGTAGACCACCGCGGCAATGGTGAGCGTCGCGAGGTCACCGGCGATCACCCCGTCGTCCACTCCACGCCGAATCACCAACGGCTCGGCCACTCTCGACGCCGTGGCCAGGAGGGTGGCGAGCATGGCCAACAGAGCCGGCCGAGCCAGGTCCCGTCCGTAACGGGCGGCCCTCCGCAAGAGCGCCAATGGCCGATCGACCTTGTTCTCGGTGCCTCCGAAGCGGGCGTACATCATGAGGCCACCCCGCTCTCCTCTTCGAGGGTGGCGGCGAGGACCGCGGCGTAACGGGGCTCGGTCTCGAGCAGTTCGCGATGTGAGCCGACGGCAATTACACGCCCATCGTCCACCAGCGCCACCCGGTCGGCGAGGGCGAGCGTGGAAGTCCGATGGGCGATGATCAGCGTGGTCCGCCCCGCCATGACCTCCTCGAGCGCCTCCCGAATCTGCCGCTCGGTTACCGCATCGACCGACGACGTGGCGTCGTCGAGTATCAACACCCTCGGGTCGCGCAGCACCGCTCGGGCCAGAGCTACACGCTGCCTCTGGCCACCAGAGAGCGTGTAGCCGCGCTCGCCGACCACGGTGTCGTAGCCGTCGGGGAGGGCGACGATGAACTCGTGGGCGCGGGCAAGCCGAGCGGCCAGCCTCACCTGCTCGTCGGTGGCGTCGGGGGCGCCGAACGCGATGTTCTCCCGGATCGTCGACGAGAAGAGAAATGGGTCCTCGAAGACGATGGCGACCTCGCGGCGCAGCTCGTCGAGTCGGAGATGACGGACGTCGACGCCGTCGATCAGCGTGGCGCCCGAGGTCACGTCGTAGAACCTCGGAATGAGGTAGGCGAGCGTGGTCTTGCCCGAACCGGCGCCGCCGACGACGGCAAGCGAGCTACCCGCGGGGATGTGGAGGTCGAGCCCGCCGAGGACCGGTGGCCCTCCCGGATAGGAGAACGACACATCGGCAAAGCGGATGTCCCCATTGCCCTCGGGGAGGGGGCGTGGTCTGTCGGGGTCGGTGACATCCGGTGCGGTCCCGAGAAGTTGCAGGACCCGGCTTGCGGACGCGGAGGCCCGGGGCAGCTCGGCGAAGAACCAGGCGGTCATCCGCAGCGGGAACACCAGCAACACGAGGTACTGGGTGAATGCAACGAAGTCGCCGAGGGTGATCCTCCCCTCGATCACCAGGTATCCGCCCAGCCAGAGGACGGCGAGGGTTCCGGCCGCCGGGATCAACTCGAAGGTCGGGACGTTCGCCGAACGGATTCGGAGCATTTCCATGCTCCTCCGGAAGATCCCGTCCGCCGCCCGGTCCACCCGCTGCACGGTCGCTGCCTCGGCGCCGAATGCCTTGACCACCCGTATCCCGCTGATCCCCTCCTCCACCACGCTGGCGAGGTCGGCTAGGCGCTGTTGGAGGTCGAACGAGAGCCGCGTCACTCGTCTGGCATATCTTGCCGCGAGCAGGAACAGCGCCGGTATGGCGAGGGAGGCGACCACCCCGAGCAACGGGTCGAGCAGGATCAGCACGACGACCGTGATCGCCACTAGGCCGATGTTGGCCACGGTGATGGGGAGCATGGCGAACACCAGACGCACCTGGGAGAGGTCGGTGGATGCACGGGCCATCAACTCGCCGGTCGCCACCCGGTCGTGGAAGCTGAAGGCAAGCCTCTGGATTTGCTCGAAAAGGCGGTTGCGAAGGTCGGTCTCCGCTCGGTAGGAGAGGACGAAGCCGAAGAATCGCCGGCCGCCGATCCCCACCGCCTTGAACAGACCGATCAGCACGATGAGTCCTACCAACGGCAGCAACAGGCTCGGCTGGTCGGGCAGGATCGCCCGGTCGATGACCAGCTTCTCCAGGTAGGGGCCGACCACGACGAGCACCATCCAGATCAGCGCGCTCGAGAATTGCCAGGGTGGACTCGCGGCGGTAGCGGAGCAGTGTCCTCCCCAGCAGCCGCATCCCGTGCCGCGTATCGGGGTCGCCGAGGATCGTCATCGGGGCGCGGCCCTCCGGGTGTCGTAGGGCATGGGCTGAGGTTAGGGGGGTGATCGGACTCCTCTGCGGGAGCAAACCGGGCCAAACGGCTCGGGTCAGACCGGCCGCGTCATAACCAATGAGTGGCCGTCGTCGCCCACCACGGTGAACCCGAGCGAGCGATAGAGACGGATCGCCCGGTGATTGCCCCTGGCAACGGAAAGACTCAGCGCTGGGTAACTGGCCTCGCTCGCCATAGCGATCAACAGGCTGAGAAGGCCCTTGCCCAGCCCTCTGGCCCTGTTTTCCGGCTTGACTGCCACCGTGATCTCGGGGACGTTGGAGGCGACGAACCCATAGCCCCGGGCCGACGAGGGAAAGCTGCGGTACCAAGCGGCGCCGACCCGCTCACGACCTTCGAGAGCAATGAGACCGTCATCACCGTTACGCCCCCAGCCCTCGAGGTAGGCGGCGACCGCCGGGTCGGACAGCGCCGCTTCCGTGTCGGGGTCACCGCCCTCCCAGAAAACAGCTTGGGCGAGCATCTCGGCGAGGAAACCGAGATCACCAGGCTCGACGCGTCTGATGGTCATCGGGCGGGCGACACCGAGGTCACCACCCAGATGAGCGGGTCGGGGTCCTCCCCGGTGCACGCCTCGGGATAGGCCACCCCCTCGGCGGGCACCCCACCCCCACCCACGTCGAGACGGTCGCCGTCGCTGGCAACCACACCGCCACCGGGTCGGAGCAGAGTCAGGCCGGGGTCCCACCTGGCGGTGAACCCCGCCGGCCATACCGGCCACATCCGCCCACCTCCATCGAGTTCGAGCCAGACGCACCCGGTCTCCTCATCGCCGTGCAGCACGACATTCCCGGCCACCGCCTCGCTCGCACCGCCCTCGGGGGCGGCTCCCGTGGGGAGAGGTGCAATTTGATCGGAGCATCCAGCGAGGAAGACGGTGAGGACCACGGCCACCAGGCCCATCGGTACCCTCGGCCCATGGACCTCCACCCCGATCTGACACCCCTGGAGTTCCTGGTCGGAAGCTGGACTGGCGGCGGCGAAGGCGCCTACCCGACGATCGAGCCCTTCGCCTACCACGAGGAGATCGCTTTCGGCCATGTCGGCAAGCCCTTTCTCTCCTACATCCAGCGGACCCGCCACGCCTCTACCGGGCTCCCCCTCCACAGCGAGAGCGGGTACCTCCGATCGCTCGGCGATGGCAGGGTCGAATTGGTCATCGCCCAGCCGAGCGGGATCGTCGAGGTCCACACCGGCCGGGTCGAGGAGGCGAAGGTAGACCTCGCCAGCGTCATCGTGGCGACAACCCCGTCCGCCAAGTCGGTCGAGGCGGTGCGCCGGGTGATCGAACTGGTTGACGAGGAATTGCATACCCGCCTTTGGATGGCGGCCGTGGGTCAGCCACTCCAACTCCACCTGTCGGCGTCGTTCCAGCGGGATCATTCCTGACCTCCGGGCCGGGGCAGGTACGGACAGTGCCTGCATCCTTGCTCACAGCACGTTCCCCGGTCCCACAGGTAGCTGGCGGTGAGGACGTACAGGCCGGTCGCCGGATCGGTATAGCCGGGATAGCCCGCTGCCACCGCAGCGCGGTGGGCGGCGACCGTCTCGAGGTACCCCGCTGTGGATGGTGCAAGCCGGGCCGGATGGGGGTCGAGCAACTTCGAAGGGAGCGGCCCTCGGTCCCCAGACGGCCCGTCAACCGCGGTCACTCCAGCGCCCGCTCGGTCCCCGGATCGAAGAGCCGGATGTGGCGGCGAGCCACCACCATCACCTCGATGGCGCTGCCCACCCCAGGTGCAGTGTCTGATTCGGCCCTCACCGTGATCGCCCCCACCGCGTGGCGCACCCTGACCAGGTCGTGTGGTCCGGTCGGCTCCACCAGTTCCACCGTCCCGTGCAAGCAGAGGTCGAATGGTGTCCCCGGAGCGGCCACCGTCAGGTGCTCGGGTCGTATCCCAACCAATACCGCGCCATCGAGCCCCGCCGGCGCTTGCCGGCCAAGTGATACCCGGTCCCCGCCCAACCGCAGCTGCGGGTCTCGCCAGTCGCCCTCGAGAACGGCGGGGATGATGTTCATCGGTATCAGACCAAAGAAGCGCCCTACGAAGACGTCCGACGGACGGCTGTAAACCTCGAGCGGCGTGCCCACTTGGACGATCGACCCTTGGTTGAGCACCGCGACCCGATCAGCCATGGTCATCGCCTCGGGAGGGTCGTTGGTTGCATAGAGGGTCGCCGGTGAGGCTTCGCGCTGGATACGGAGAAACTCGATACGGGCACGCCGCCGCGCCTCAGCGTCGAGATGGGCGAGCGGCTCGTCGGCAAGCAGCACTTTGGGGTCGCGCACCAGCGCCCGGCCGGCCGCTACGAGCTGGCGGTGACCGGCAGATAGCTGCGAGGGAAGGCGAGGGAGAACCGCCCGCCCCAGCCCGACGCGTAGACGCTCGCGCTCGACCGCCTCCGACCGGCCTGGTTCGGAAACGCGCCGCACCTCAAGCGGGAAGGAGATGTTGGAAGCAGCTGTCCGTTGCGGTATCAGAGCGATCTCTTGGAAGATCATCGCCACATCGCGCTTGGCGGTGGGCACGGCGGTGACGTCGACTCCGTCGATCTCGACACTGCCCGACTCGGGTTTCTCCAGACCGGCCACAACCCGTAACAGGCTGGTCTTCCCGCTCCCCGATGGGCCCACCAGCCCGAGGATCTCCCCGTGCTCCACCGCCACGTCGACTCGATCGAGCGCAACCGTGCCATCACTATGGACCAGGGTGACGGCGCGCAGTCGGACACCGTCCACGACCGGCACGTTACCCCAACCCGAAATCGAGCCGGGTTCGGTGGCTCGGCGCTTATGGTGAAGCGGTGGTGCTCGACCAACATGGTCCTGAGGCAATTACCACCGGCTTGGCCCTCCGACCCCTCTCGGCACCGGACGACTACCCGGCGATGGTCGACATCATCAACGCGGCGTGCCGCGCCGACGGCGTGGAGTCGATCGAGACCGTCGACTCCCTCACCAAGTACTACGCCCACCTGAGCAATACCGACCCGGAGCGGGACGTGGTCATCGCCGAGATCGAGGGCTCACCCGTCGGATATGGTCGAGTTACCTGGTGGGCGCCGTACCAGGGACCGCCCATCTACTTCTCGGTGTGCTTCATCAAGCCGGAGTGGAGAGGCCGCGGGATCGGCGCGCTGATGCTCGCCCACAACGAGGCCCGCCTGGTCGAGATCGCCGCCGGGCACGACCCGGGGCCCAAGATGCTCGAGTCGTACATCCCCGAGACCGACCTTGGAGGCGAGGCCCTGCTGCAACAGAACGGGTACGAGCCGTTCACTTACGACGCCAACATGGTTCGGCCCGACCTAGCCGACATCCCCGACGCACCGCTGCCGGCGGGACTCGAGATCCGTCCGGTGAGCGAGGAGCAGGTCCGCTCCATCTGGGAGGCCGACCAGGAGGCCAACAATGACCACGCCGGCGCCTCACCCCCCACCACCGAGGATTACGAGGGGTTCCTCGACTTCCCTCACCGCGACACGACCTTGTGGAGGGTGGCCTGGGACGGTGACGAGGTGGCGGGCCAGGTGAAGAGCTACATCGACCCGGATGAGAACGCCCAATTCGGCCGGCAACGCGGTTACACAGAAGAAATCTCGACGGGCCGGGCATGGCGCCGGCGCGGGGTTGCCCGCGCCCTGATCGCAGCAAGCCTGCGCGAGTTGGCCGCCAGGGGCATGGACGAGGCGGCCCTGTCGGTGCACACCGAGAACCCCAACGGCGCCTTCCGGTTGTACGAGTCGATGGGCTACCAGGTGGTCCGCATGTACAAGGACTTCCACAAGCCGATGGAGCCGGACCCGGCAGCCGGTTGACAGGAATCAGGGAATCTGCGCCAATGACGAGTGGTTGCTGACCAAAGCGGTGGCCTCGTCATCGAGCGGCCCTCGCAGCGCCACTCGTTGGAGAAAAATTGCAACCTGCCGTCGCCCATCCCGACTACTCCAGGAAGTGGTTCGTCATGGCTGCGGTGGCGATGGGGGTGCTGCTCGCCACCATCGACGGGAGCATCGTCAACGTCGCCCTCCCCACCCTGGTGGACGAGTTGGACACGACATTTCCGCTGGTGCAGTGGGTGGCGCTTGCCTACCTGCTCGCCATGGCCACCCTAACCCTGGGTGTGGCCCGGCTGGGAGACATCGTCGGCAAGAAGCGGATCTACGCCATTGGCTATGTCGTGTTCACCGTCGGATCGGTGCTTTGTGGGCTCGCTCCCACCGTCGGCTGGCTGATCGGCTTCCGAGTGGTACAGGCGGTGGGTGCCGCCATGATCCTCGCCCTCGGAGCCGGGATCCTCACCGAGGCGTTCCCGGTCACAGAAAGGGGCAAGGCCCTCGGTGTCATCGGCACGATGGTCTCGGTGGGGATCGTCACCGGACCGGCAGTGGGCGGAATCCTCCTCCAGCACCTCTCCTGGCACTGGATCTTCTTCGTCAACCTGCCAATTGGGATCATCGGCACGCTGACAGCTCTCCGTTTCGTCCCCAACACCGTGCCGGCGCGGCGGCAGGGCTTCGATCTCGCCGGTGCTGTCCTCCTCTTCGGGAGCCTGCTCTCGTTGATGCTCGCCCTGACCCTCGGTCAGGAACTCGGGTTCCTCTCCCCGCCGATAGCGGCGCTCTTCGCCGCGGCTGCCGTTCTCTTCGCCGTGTTCGTGATGGTCGAACTGCGAAAACCCGAGCCAATGATCGAGCTAAGGCTCTTCACCCAGCCCTTGTTGACGGTGAGCGTCGTCACCGGGTTCATCACCTTTGTCTGCGTCTCAGGAGTGTTCTTCCTCGGGCCCTTCTACCTCGAGAATGTGCTCGGGTTGGACCAGCAGGTCACCGGTCTGCTGCTCGCCATCTCTCCCATCGCCCTCGGGGTGGTCTCGCCGGTGAGTGGTTGGCTCTCCGACCGCTTCGGGGTGCGGCCGCTGACCATCGCCGGACTGGCGGTCATCGCCCTCGGGTTTGTCGGGCTGTTGACCGTCGACGTGGACACCAGGGCAGTCGGTTTCGCCCTCGCCATGATCCCGCTCGGCATCGGGATGGGGCTGTTCCAGTCGCCCAACAACAGCGCCATCATGGGTTCGGTGCCCGCCGAGAACTCCGGCGTGGCGGGCGGCCTGCTCTCGCTGACCCGGGTGCTCGGCCAAATCACCGGGATCGCCGTCCTAGGGACGATCTGGGCGGCGCGGGTCGCTGCTATCGGGGGCACAGAAGTCGTCGCTGGCACCGCCGACGCCCCGGCATCGGTCCAGGTCACCGCGCTCCACCAGGTCTTGCTGCTGTCCGGGGCAATCGTGGTCGGTGGACTGCTGCTAGCCGGTTGGGGACTCTGGCAGGAGCGG
Organism: uncultured Actinomycetes bacterium; assembly: GCA_963780745.1. GTDB lineage: Bacteria > Actinomycetota > Acidimicrobiia > Spongiisociales > DATADW01 > DATADW01. Next base: position 234,715 of record CAWACT010000008.1, read on the forward strand.
TCCGGATCGAGCAGTACCGCGGAAGAACTGGCGCGGCAGGTTCCCTGACACGGGAGTCTCCGCCTCCCCCGGTGAGGGGGAGGCGCGAGCGGAGCGAGCGGAGGGGGTGACTAGGACGTGCAGTCGCCTCCCCTCCCCCTAGCGGTTCACTCCAGGACCACTCCGAGACCTAGCTGGTCGGCTCGGTGCAGCGCCCGCTCGGCCGCCGCCACGTCCTGGCTGGCGATCCCAACCGACTTGAACACTGTCACGTCCTCGCCGATCTCTGGGGCCCGACCGGCGAGCAGGTCGCCGATGGTGGCGTTGGGCGCACGGTCGGCACGGATGAGGTCGCCCGCCTCCGCCGAGGCCGCATCGACGTCGTCCACCACCACGTAGGCGCGTTCCATCGTCTCCGGTGGGATCTCGACCATGTCGGGGGTGAAGGCACCCACCGCGTTGATGTGTGTGCCAGGTGCCACCGATCTGTCATCGAAGAGAGGGGTCGATGCCGGCGTCGCACAACACACGATGTCGGCCGCGGCCACCGCTGCATCGGCGCCGCCGCTCACCTCCCCTCCAACCCGATCCGCCAGCGCCGCCGCCCGCTCTCCCGATCGGCTCCAAACCAGGACTCTCTCGATCGGGCGCACCGCCCTTGTCGCCGCCACCTGATCGGCGGCCATCGCTCCGGCGCCGAGCATGGCCAACACCGAAGCCCCCGGCACAGCCAGCAGCCGAGTGGCCAGTCCGCTGGCCGCTCCGGTGCGGATGGCGGTAAGAGATGGGCCGTCGACGAGCCCCAGCGGATGCCCGTCGGGACCGAACACGGCGACGATCCCTGCCGGGTCGCCGGGGACCGACGACACCACCTTGACCCCCGTGATGCCCCCCACCCTCCCCGCCATGAACAATGACACACCGAGCCCGATGCGAAGCGGGGTCTCCCGGTCGTCGCCGAAAGCAGCCTCCATCGCCGCCACCGCCTCGTCCATCGGCAGGGCCCGCCGCAAGTCGCCGGCGTTGAGCCAACGCATCGTGCCGCCTCAGGCGAGAACGTGCTTGTCGGCAAGCTCGATCGGCTCGCGGTCCACCGAGAAGAACGACATAGGCACGTCGGTGTCGTGCGAAGCATCGGCGTCGGTCACCGCTTGAGCGATCATCGAGCCGATCATCGGAGCCAGCTTGAACCCGTGGCCGCTGAACCCGTTGGCCACCCACCATCCCTCCAAGTCGGTGGGGCCAAGCACCGGGTGGACGTCCTGGCGGTTGATCGTGTAGAGCCCGGCGATGCCGGAGAGGCCGCCACGGTGGGGCAGTTCGGGGAGCCGGTGGTGGAGCCCGTGGATCTTGGTGTCGCGAAACACGGCGTCGGCGTTGCGCCGGTAGTCGTCGGGGTCGACCACCTCCGCCTCGTCTTCGGCAAGCACCGAACCGACCAGGATCTGCTGACCGCGTGACTCGGGTCGGAAGTAGATCCCGGTCGAGCCGTCGGCTGTGACCGGGATGGGACCCATCCCCACCGGCAGCTCTCGATACAGGATCTGGACCCTGGTGGGGTCGAGCGTCCAGCGCAATGAGACGCCCGCCATCTCGTTGAGCTTGTTGCACCAGGGACCGGCAGCGTTTATGACCAGGGGGGCGTCGATGGTCTCGCCCGAGCCGGTGGTTACCCCGGTCACCCGGTCGCCATCGCGTCGCACCGAGGTCACCATCGTCCCGAACCTGATGTCGGCGCCCTCCCTCCTGGCTGCGTCCACCAGGTCCTGGTTGGCGCCGGCCGGGTCGGCATAACCGCCCTCCTCCTCGTAGAGGAACGCCTCGCCGGGAGCGCAGGTGTGCGGGGTCTCGCCGGTCAGATCGAATGGGACGGCGCAGTTGGAGAAGTCGGGGAACCGGGCAGTCAGCTCGTCGGCGTCAAGGACGGTGACGGCAACGCCTTGGCGCCCAAGCCGCTCGGCGTCTTGCTCCACCTTGTCCGTCGAGTCGCCCATCAACCAAAGCACCCCCGGCTGCTCCAACCGGGAGCGCGGTGCGTCGAGCCCGGTGAACCCGGGCCAGTCGCGGTAGGCCTCCTGACCGTGACGGGCGAGACGCACCACTTCGGTGTGGGTGTACTTGCAGCGCACGATCGAAGAGGACGCCCCGGTCGAGCCCTCGGCAACGCCGGCCCCCTTCTCCAGTACGACCACGCGCCGCGGCGACCGCCTGGCGATCTGGTAGGCGATGGAAGACCCGATGATCCCCGCTCCAATGATCACCACATCGGCTCTCTCGGCCATCTCTCAGACCGTCCGGACCACGTAGTCCTCAGCCTCGGGATCCCATTCCAGCTCGACCAGGCCACGGGTCTGTGCCGCCTTCACGAACTGGAGGAAGCCGCCGTAACCAAAGGTCTTCTCGCTGAACTCAGGGTCCCTCTTGCGCAGACGGTTCTTCAGCCCCGAGAGGTTGGGGGCGCCGTTTCGGCTCTCCATCTCTCCTACGACGGTGCGAAGCAGCTCGAATGCATCGTCCTCGCCCCCCGCCGTGCTGGGGAAGTCCACCTCGGGGTCCCCTTTGGCGCTGCCCTCCGACAGTTCGATCGCCTCACGCTGCTCGAGGTGGCGAAGCAGCTCGCCAAAGCTGCGAAACCCGTGGTCCGCCTCCGAGAAGGTGGGGTCCTTGCGGAGGATGGCCCGTTTCAGCGACGAGGAGAGCACCGCCCCGCCGGTCGACCGCTGCAGCCCGGAGAGCGTTTGGGTCACCAGCGCGCTCAGATCGGCGGTGGTCGGCTCGCGGTCCGGTGCGCTGATCACCTCTTCCACCGGCTGCGCTCTGCGGCGGCGGGGCGTCACCGCCTGGGGATCCCGGGTCTCGACACCCTCGAGCGAGTCGTAGAAGAGGAACTCGTCGCAGGATGGCGGGAGCAGATCGGAGGTGGAGCCGCGGATGCCCACCCCGATGACTCGCTTGTTGAGCTCGCGCAGCTTGTGGACCAACGGGGTGAAATCGCTGTCGCCCGTGCAAAGCACAAAGGTGGTGACGTAATCCCGCTCGAAAGCCAACTCGAGGGCGTCAACCGACATCTTGATATCGGCGGCGTTCTTCCGGCTCGCCCCCATCCGCTGCGGAATCTCGATCAACTCGACGTGGCTCCGAGTCAGCATCCTCCGGTCTTCGCCCCATGACGACCAGTCGGCGTACGCCCGGCGCACCACCACCCGGCCTCGCTCCGCCAAGGCGTCGGCGATGGGCTTGAAGTCGAAGGAGTACCCCTTGAGGTGATCCCTGGCCCCAATGGCGAGGTTCTCGTAGTCCAGGAACAGGGCAATGCGCTCTTCGTCGACGTTCACCGGTCGGAGGCTACCGGAGGCTCGGCGCCGCGGCGAAGGAGCAGTACCAGAAGGGCAAGGCTCGCCACGAGCGCCCCGAAGGCGACGATTCTGACGACGAGCCCGCCGGGAGCGGCGGCGGTGCCCAAGACCACCACTCCAGCCGCGGCGGCGGCGATGGCGGCGGCCACGAAGGTCCGCCCCCAGCGCCACCTCCCCGGATCGCCGGGTAGACCGCCTCGAGCGAGCCATGGGCCAAGTCGATCAGAGCCACCGTCGCACCCGCCTTGGCCCACACCAATGGATCAACCGCCGAAGTGAAGGCGAGCACCGCGGCATAGCGGACCAGCAGTAGGAGGAGCCCGGCATCGATTGCACCGCGAAGGCCCGCGGCCAGCCCCACGACGATGCAGACCACACCCGACCATGCGAGCAACGACGCAGCAGGTGGCTCAACGGCGACGACCGGAAGCGCCAGCACGGTGGCGAGCGCCATGGCGGCGACACCGCGGCTCAATCGGCGGATCGTGGTCACCTTCATGCCGGTCTCCTCAATCGGCGTCTGCCATTGGCCTCGACGACCACCGCGCCAAGCGAGACCGCGGGCGGCCAACGTGTCACCACCACACCGCGCTCCTCCAGCCGCCGCCGCAGAGCGGCGCGCTCCATCGACCAGATGCGCCGCGCCACTTGCTCCGATCGGTTGCGGGCCGCCGGAAGGTGTGGCTCGGGGTCGCACTCAACCACCAGGACATCGAACCCTCGTCCGCGAAGATCGGAAACCAGTGTGACCGTGACATCGTCGAGCAGCGGGGTCAGGGTCACCACCAGCGCATGACCGGTGACGATCCGGGTCACCAGCAACCCAGCCATGGGCCCGGCCCACCCCCGCAGAAGTTGGGTCTCGAGCAAGCGCGTCGAGAATCCTGTAGCGCTGAATGCTGCCCATGCGCGGGGCCACCCAGCGAACAGTCCCGCCGAGCACCACCAGACCTACTCGATCGTGGCGGCCGATATGGGCGGAGGCCAATGACGCCGCCCCCTCGACCACCCGGTCGACCACGGCTCGGTTGCCGGGGCCGCGGTCGAACAGGAGGTCTGCAAGCAGGATCACATCGGCGTTGCGCTCAGGATGACGGTCGCCCACCCACAGCCCCCCGGCGCGGGCGCTGGCGCGGTGGTTGACCCGGCGCAGGTCATCGCCGACACGGAAGGGGCGGAGCTCGGCGAACTCGAGCCCGTCGCCACGGCCGGCGGACACGAGATCGCCCAGTCCCACACCGACCCGATCGGGGACGAAGAGTCGTCTGATCCGCTCCTCGGTGGGGAGGACCCGGACCCTGAGATGCTCCTCCCGAGCTACGACCCGCTGCTCGAAAAGCCCGAGCCAGTCGACTGGCCCTCACCCCCAGCTCGGGCAACGGGTGGATCCCCCATTCGGGGTACCTCACCTCGAAGTCAATCAGGGCCGGCCCATCGAGAGGTGTCAGCTCGACGGTGAAACCTCTGTCGCTTGGGGTGACCCTTGCCGGCAGCGAGGATCCCACGTAGCCGATCTCCATCGGCCCAGCGGGCTGACAGCCAAACAACCACCGAGCTATCGGTGGCGAGACGCGCCATGATCCGAACCGGCTCACCCTCGACCACCCTGACCTGCCCGGCATCGACCGAGAGCTCCATCATGGCCTCACCGGCGGTGAGGAGCCCCACCACGAGCAGTACAGCCGCCCCGGCTCCGATAGCAGCCACCTCGGGCACGCCGAGTGCGAGCGCCAACAACAGCGACATCCCGCCCACAATCGCCAGCGAGCGGACCCTGCCGGTGGCAGCCCGGGTCATTCGCCGGTGGGGAGCGTTGGCGGCACCGGGACCTCTTCGAGAACCTCCCTGACCACGTCGTCGCCTGTCAAGTCCTGGACCCAGAGCTCGGGGCGCAGCACGAGGCGGTGACCCAGCGCCGGCACTGCCACCTCCTTGACGTCATCGGGGGTCACGAAGTCGCGGCCGCGAAGCAACGCCAGACCGCGGCTCAGCTTGAGCAGCGCAAGCGACCCCCGCGGGCTGGCCCCTATCCGGGCCCGGCTCCGATTTCGTGTCTCGGTGACCAGAGCCACCATGTACCGGCCGACATCATCGGCCACATGCACCTTCTCCAGCGCCCGCTGGGCATCGATCACGGCATCTCGATTCATCACCGGCGTCAGGTCGACCTCGTCGCGCCTCCTCTGCTTGGCGTCGAGCCAGGATCTGCCATTCCTCGTCGGGCGTCGGATACCCAACTCGGAGCCGGAGGATGAACCGGTCAAGCTCTGCCTCGGGAAGGGGATAGGTGCCCTCGAACTCGATGGGGTTCTGGGTGGCGATCACCAGGAACGGTCTCTCGAGCTGGTGGGCCTTCCCGTCCGCCGTGACCTGCCGCTCCTCCATGGCCTCGAGCAGGGCGGCCTGCGTCTTCGCCGGCGCTCGGTTGACCTCGTCGGCCAAAACGAGGTTGGCGAAGATCGGGCCTGGTCGGAAAGTCATGTCGCCGTCGGCGATACCGGGGAAGACCGAACCGGTGACATCCATCGGCATCAGATCTGGGGTGAACTGGACCCGGGCGAACCGCAGTCCCAACACCTTGGCGAACGAGCGAGCGATGAGCGTCTTCGCCACCCCTGGGACGTCCTCGATGAGAGCGTGCCCGTCGGCCAGGATGGCGACCAAAAGCAGCTCGAGAACGGCGCGCTTACCGACAACCGCCCGCTCCACCTCGTCCATGGCGCGGTGGGCGAGGTCGGTCACCGCGGCGGCGGCGATCGACTGGGTCACAACCGCTCCAGCGCGGCCACCACCCGCTCGATCCGGTCGAGCGGGACGGAGCTGGATGGGTGCGATGGTTCGTCGCGGGGACCGATCAGGAGCCACGCCTCGGGGCCGAGCAGCTCAGCCGCCTTGTCTGGCTGTAGCTCCAGATCGACGCGGTGGCCGGCGGCGAGCCGGTCATAGGCCAACCGGCGCAAGATCGGCAGCAGACGGTGCTCGGCTTCGAACCCGGTGGTGGCGAAGGCAACCACTCGTTCCAAACGTGCGAGCGAGCTCGGAGTGCTGCGTTGCGGGGTGTGCCGGGTGCTGCGAGGAAGTCGTCCGGCGCGGGTCACCGCAGCCATGCGTCGCCACCACGCCACCCCGGCCACCACCAACGCGATCTCGTAGACCACCACCTCGGCGGTTCCGTCCAACCAGAGCAGGGCGACTGCCGCGATCGCCAAGGCGAGCAGCGAGAGAAGGATGATCCCGGTCATGTCTGCTGCACCACCCCGGCGCGCACCTCGACCAGCGCTTCGTCGGCGGCGGCCCGGTCGGCTGCGGTGACGGGATCTCGCCCGAACCTGGCCCCCTGGAAGACCCGGGTCAGGGTGAGCCCGGCAGCAGTCCCGGAGCCGAGCCGCGGCGAGACCCGGGATAGGTACTCACCCGGTGCCTCCCAGGATCGCCGCCCCCATCCGGCCTCGGCAAGGGTCTGCTCCATGGCGGCGTATGCACGCAGCACGGCCGAACGCGGGTCGTCGCCCAGTCTCAGGGCAGCCAGCGCTTCTCCGACCGCATCCTCCACCACCTCGTCGGTGGCCCCTTCCCGGCCGGTTGTGGTAGCGCCGCCCCGTCTCGAGATGGCGGTCACCGCCAGAACGGCCAGAGCCACCACCGCCACCAGGACCGCCGCCCACCACGGCGAACCCACAGGCCCGGGAGCCCCTGGGGGCGGCACGACCCCACCACCCTGATCGACTACTGCCGCGTCCGAGGGGATGATCCCGCTGAGTGCTTCCCTGATGCGGTCGATCGGACCGAAGAGGATCAGTGCCGCCATCACGATCAGCGCAGCCAGAGTTGCGATCGGGGACATCGTCTTCCGGCGCGAGCGACTGCCCTGCCGTCGGGCGGCGGTGAGTGCCAGATAGAGCAGTAGGGCGCCGCCTGCCGCGACCAGAACGATGAACACCCACGTGACGACCTCGGCGGGGTCAACCTCAAGCAGGAATGGCGGCGGTCGGATCTCACCCCCCGGGAGCTGCCGAGCGCCAATAGCCACCAGCCCCGCCATCACGACGACCACGAGGATCAGCGAGGCCACCGCCCAGCGCGGGGCGCGTCGCAGGGCCATGTGAGCAAGCTAGTGCCGGGCGACGACGGGAAGCGGAGTACGGGAAGACAGTGTGCCGCCCCATCGTGATCCCACGAAGTTGTAGTGAATGACTCGGGCGTCGCCGCCGATAGCATGGGTCTCCCGTCACCACGAGGGTGGATTTGGTCCGCTGGGCGACCTTCAAGAAATCTGTCATAGGCCGGCCGCTGGCGTCCGACGAGCTCCACGAACAGCTTCTCCCCAAGACGCTGGCGCTTCCGGTCTTCGCATCGGATCCGCTCTCCTCGGTGGCCTACGCCACCGAGGAGGCGATGCTCGTGCTCGCCTTGGCGGGTGCGGCGGCGTTCGTCTACATCACCCCGATTTCCTTTGCGATCGCCGCGCTGCTCCTGATCGTCATCATCTCCTACCGACAGACGATCCGCGCCTACCCCGACGGCGGTGGCGGTTTCATCGTCAGCCTCGACAACCTGGGAATGGGTCCCGCCATGGTGGCCGGAGCCGCCCTGCTCACCGACTACACGCTCACCGTCTCGGTCTCGGTGTCGGCCGGCGTTGCCGCCATGACGTCGGCGTTGCCCGCGCTCCTCCCGTGGAGAGTGGGGATCGCCGTCGGCTTGGTAATCCTGCTGACCCTGGCCAACCTGCGAGGGGTCAAGGAATCGAGCACTCTCTTCGCCCTCCCGACGTACGCCTTCGTGGCGACAGTATTCGTGACCCTGATCACCGGGCTCGTGCAGTGCTTCGACGGGACGTGTCCCCAGGCTGCCTCGTCGGAGCTCGTCGTCGAGCCGCAGCTGGCTGCGATCTCCCTCTTCTTGATATTGCGTGCTTTCGCCTCCGGGTCGACGGCGCTCACCGGGGTCGAGGCGATAGCCAACGGCGTCCAGGCATTCCGCGAGCCGAAGGCGCACAACGCGGCCCGCACCCTCGGGATCATGGGCGCGATTTCGATAACCATGTTCCTCGGGATCTCCACACTGGCGCGTCTCTTCAACGTAAGGGTCACTGAAGAGACCGTCAACGAGTTCGGCACCGTCCTCTCCCAGATCGGCCGGACTGCGTTCAATGGCGGTGCCGGGTTCTGGATCCTGCAGGTGGTGACTGTTGGAATTCTGATCTTGGCGGCCAATACCGCCTACCAGGACTTTCCCAGGCTGTCGGCGATCCTGGCCAGGCACAAGCTGATGCCGCGCCAGTTCCGCAACCTCGGCGACCGACTGGTCTTCTCCAACGGGATCATCGCCCTGGCGGTGATCGCCTCGCTCCTCATCATCGCCTTCGACGCCGAGGTGACCCGGCTCATCCAGCTGTATGTGGTCGGCGTCTTCATCGACTTCACCCTCAGCCAGTTCGGGATGGTGCGCCGCTGGATAAGGCTGAAGCCCCCGAACTGGCGGCGCTACGCCGCCATCAGCGGGCTGGGAGCCCTGACGACTGCCCTCGTCCTGGTGGTGATCGCCTCGGTGAAGTTCGCTCGGGGGGCGTGGATCGTCCTGATTGCCATCCCTCTAATCGTGGCGCTGATGGCGTCGACGAGGCGGCACTATCTGAACGTCGCAGCTCAGTTACGGCTCGCCCCGACCACACCCGTTTCACCGACCCGCAACCGAGTGGTGGTGCTCGTCTCACACCTCGGGGAGGCCACTCTCAGGGCCTTCAAATATGCCGACATGATTGGCGCCGATGCGGTGCGGGCGCTCCATGTGAAGGAGGAGCGCGACGAGGAGTTCGTCGAGACATGGCCGCATCTCTTCCCCGACCGACCGCTCACAGTTGTTGATCCCGACAAGGGACGCACCTACCGCACGATGCGGAGAATCATCCGCCAGGAGCACGAGGGAAACCCGGACAGCTTCGTAACCGTCGTGATACCCGAGTTGGTGAGGAGTCGCCGGTTGTGGAGCGTGTTCATCCACCCCCACGGTCTGATGATCAAGCTGTTGCTGCTCTTCGAACGAGGTGTGGTGGTGACCGATCTCACCCAACAGCGCCGGCCCCGCCTTGGCCGCGACCCATCGCTCCCGCCACCGTTCGTTCGCCAAGACGCCGTGGTCCTCATCAGCGACGTGACCCAGCCGACGCGCAACGCCCTCGCTTACACCAGCCTGCTCGCCAACACTCGGTACCGGGCAGTGCACCTCGACATCGAGTCCGAGCAGCTCACTCGAGTCCTCCGCAATTGGGACCTCGACCTGGGTGACCTCGAGGTGGTGGAGAGCCCCTACCGGGGCATCGTCAGGCCGATCCTGCGCTACATCCGGCGTCTCAAGCGAGACCTGGGACCGGACGTGCTGGTCAACGTCGTCATACCTGAGTTCATCGTCCCCGGTTGGGTCCCCCAGTTCCTCCACAACCAGACGTCCTTCGCCATCAAGGCGACGTTGCTGTTCGAGCCGGGCGTTGCCGTCACCAGCGTGCCATGGCACCTCGTCGGACCCAACGGCAAGGACGACCTCGGGGCCCCCGCCGAAGCAGAGAGGCCCACCGACAGCGCCAACTGAGGGCGTGGCGCTAGCCCGGCGCCGCACTCAGCCTCCCCCGGTGAGGGGGAGGCGCGAGCCGAGCGAGCCGAGGGGGTGACTCGGGCGGCGGCGGGAATCACCCTCCCCCCAACCCCCTCCCTCACCGGGAGGGGGAGCCAACCGCCTCCCCCGGTGAGGGGGAGGCGCGAGCGGAGCGAGCGGAGGGGGTGACTCCCCCGGGGCCGATCACCCTCCCCAAACCCCTCCCTTCAGGGAGCCTCCCCCGGTGAGGGGAGGCGCGAGCGGAGCGAGCGGAGGAGGTGGTGGGGGCGCCGTTGGGAGTCCGCCAGCCCCCCTACCCGCTGCTCCGCAGCGGGTCCCTTCCCCCCGGCGGGGGGACGGAGAAGGCTGTGCCGGGCGCCCTAGGTAGACCCTTTGGGCGGCGCCACATTCAAGGTGGCCTTCAGTCGATGACGGTCAGCATGACGTTTGATCATGGCGACAATCGGGACGGCGCGTATCCAAGGAGGTCTCGAATGTCTTGGCCGAGCGGAATCAGCAACGTGACCTTGTTCGTCGAAGACCTGGCGGTAGCGAGACAGTTCTACACGGACGTGTTCGGGCTTCCTGTTGCCTTCGAAGACGACGAGTCCGCCGTCTTCGACTTCGGGAACGCCACCGTCAACCTCCTCAAGGCCTCGGCAGCCGACGAGTTGATCGAACCGGCGCCCGTGGCGGGCCCCGAGTCTGGATCTCGCGTTGTATTCACCATCCAAGTGGACGACGTCGATGCGATGTGCGAGGAACTGGGTGACCGAGGAGTGGAACTACTGAACGGCCCGATGGACCGGCCATGGGGTGTGCGGACCGCCGCCTTCCGCGATCCCGGTGGTCACATCTGGGAAATCGCAAAGTAGCGGACCCCCTCAGGGCTGCTCTCGCCAGGCCGGCTCCACGGCGTAACGGGTGAGGAGAAGGCTGGAGCCATCCCAGGTTCGGGGTTCGATCAGGCGCAGTGACATGGGTGGGCGGGTTTCGAATGCCCGGATCCCGTCACCGAGCACCCCCGGACCGACCATCGGGTGCAGTTCGTCGACCAATCTGTGGTGGAGCGCGTCGACAACAGCGGTCAGCACGTTGCCATCCGATTCCCGGATCTCTCGGGCCACTTTCTCAAGCCGGTCACCCGATCGACTCGCCAGTTGCACATCGGCCCCCGCCGCGGCGAACGCCTTGGCCACAGTGGAGCCGATGGAACCTGCTCCGTAGACGATGGCAACCTTCCCATTGAGCATCGTCTTCACCTCCTCCGCCTGCGACCGTCCGAAGCACGCTCGATCATGACGACCATCAGAAGATGCGTTCTCGGAAATTACCGAGGTTGCGGACGGGCGGTTGTGGGTAGTCAGGGGGCCGTGTCTAAGGGAAAAATCTCAAAGGTGGGGTCGAACCTGTGGTTCATCCCGGTCGTATGCGTCCTTGCCGGTGTAGCCCTCTCGATCGGCACGATGGCCATCGATCGAGCACTCGACTTCAGTGTTGTCCCAGAGTGGCTGACCGGGGGACCCGACGCCGCTCTCGGCATACTCACCACCATCGCTGTTTCGATGGTTTCGTTGGCCGCGCTGGTCCTCACCATCACGATGGTTGTGGTCCAGCTGGCCATGGGGCAGTTCTCGCCGCGCATCGTGCAGACGTTCCTCCGCGACAGGCCGAGTCAGCTCGCCATCGGGCTCTTCGTCGCCACCTTCGCTCACGCCATCTTGGCGATGCGAGAAGTGAGTTTCCAGGACGGCGGTCAAGTCCCCGGGATAGCCGTGATCGTCGCCTACGTGTTAGTCCTCGTCAGCATCGCCATGTTGGTGCTGTACGTGAACCACATCGGCCGCTCGCTCCGAGTGTCGGCGTTGATTGAACTGGTCGGGAGGGACACGAGATCGCTACTCGACAAGTTTTATCCCGACGAACGTGAGTCCGTCGAGGACGATCCGCGAGTCATCGTCGCCACGAAATCGGGGGTCGTGACCGAGATCGACCGAGACGGTCTGATCGAGCTTGCAATCGAAGCCGATTGCGTACTTCATGTCGTGCCCCCCGTTGGCGGCTTCGTTCCAGCAGGGGCCACCTTGATGCGGATCGTCGGCGGAAACACCCCCTTCGACCATGAAGCGGCCCGTTCGAAACTGAAGTGGGGCTTGGAACGAACCCTCGACGAAGACGTGGCCTATGGCTTCCGGATGCTGGTCGACATGGCTGAGCGGGCACTGTCTGAATCCCCGTTCCTCGACCCAACCACTGCTGTCCAGGCGCTCGACCGCCTCCACGACGGTCTCCGCCAGTTGGTGCGTCGTGAGTTCCCGGATGGCCGCTACTTCGACGAGGTTGGCCGCCTAAGGCTCGTGGTCCCGGTGATGGACTGGGACGCCTACGTCCACCTGGCTTTCGATGAGATACGACTGGCCGGTGCCGGCTCGCCGCAGGTCACTCGTCGACTCGTGGCCGCGCTCGAGGATCTCATCTCGATCGCGCCAGCCGACCGTCGTCCGGTCCTCGACGAGCAACTGGAGTTGCTCTATAAGGCGGTCGAGGGCCTGGACCGAGAACAACGAGACCTGGATTCGGCGCTGGTGCCAGATGGTCTGGGGTTCGGTGTCGCCGCTGACGAGTGGGACGGCTTTCATCCCGAGCCGGTGCTCGAGGAGCGGCCGCCCGTTCCGGACCGGATTCGCTAGGCCGGCTCCACGGCGTAGCGGATGAGGAGAAGACTGGAACCTTCCCAGGTCCTGGTGTCGATCAGGCGCAACGAGACGGGAGGCCGGGTTTCGAATGCGCGGATACCGTCACCGAGGACGCCTGGCCCGATCATCAGGTGCAGTTCGTCGACCAATCCGTGGGCGAGCAGGTCATTCCACAGGATGTGGCTACCGAATATCAAGATGTCCCGGCCTGGTCCTTCCTTTAGCTCCGCCACAACGCGATGGGCTTCGTTCCTGCGGACGATGCGGGTGTCGCTCCAAGGTCCGGTCAATTCTTCGGTCAGGCTGTCGGAGACGACCACCCTCTCGATGGCGTTGTTGAGCACGCGAGATCTCCCGCTCCAGCGGGTCGGCGTCGGGGTCGTCGGCGATCGAAGGCCAGTAGTCCCTGAACCCCTCGAAGGACTTCCGACCAAGCAGGACGGTGTCGGCGGCGCGGAGCCGCTCGGCGTTGTACTCGCTGAACCCCCGGTCGAAGGGCATGACCATGACATCGTCGCCGGGCCCCGAGTAGTAGCCGTCGAGCGAAACGATGTTGCAAACGATCAGCTTGCGCATCTGTTCTTCCAGCCCTCGCCCACGATCCGATTATTCCAGCCCGGCCATCGTTTGTCTGCTGGTCGTACTGTCCCGGGACGATGGACGACGCTCGCATCGAGTTCCTACCTGCTCACGAACTGGCACGTCGCACCAAGTCCGGTGAGATATCCGTGATTGAGGTGGTCGAGGCGCATCTGGGGCGGATCGCCGAGGTCAATCCGAAGCTCAACGCAGTCGTGGCTCTGGACGCCGACAGCGCCCTTTCCGCCGCCGCCGATGCCGACTCACTGAGAGCAAGAGGGGGGCCTATCGGTCCGCTCCATGGGGTGCCGGTGACCATCAAGGACTGGATCGATGTCGCCGGCCTACCTTGCACCGGTGGCGACCCCGCGTTCCGGAATCGGATTCCCAGCGAGGACGCCACGGTCGTGTCTCGGCTGCGGCAAGCGGGCGCCATCGTCCTCGGGAAGTCGAACGTGATGGCCGACAACGAGGTCTACGGCCGCACTTTCAACCCCCACGACCTCACCAGATCCCCGGGAGGAAGCTCGAGCGGCGAGGCGGCGATCGTCGCCGCCGGTGGATCGGCTCTCGGGCTGGGGTCAGACTCGGGTGGGAGCCTGCGACAGCCAGCCCATCTATGCGGCGTGGCCACGATCAAACCGACCACTGGCCTTGTCCCACTGACCGGGCACTTCCCCGCAATCGAACCGATGCTCGACCCACGCACCGTCATCGGCCCAATCGCCCGCAGCGTCGAGGATCTGGCCTTGGCGCTCGGTGTCATTTCGGGCGAGGACGGACGTGACCCGAGCGTGGCCCCAGTGCCGTTGCGCGATTGGCGGGATGTGGACCTGAGCCAGATTGAGAGATCGCGTGGTGGACCGAGCAGGTGGACGCCGACCCGACGCCAGAGACAGTGGACACCGTGGGGCGTGCAGCCGCCGTCTTGCAAGAAGCCGGTGCGCTCCTGATCGAGGCGCGCCCGGAGACACTCGACGAGGCGTGGCCCCTCACACAGACCTACTGGTCGCTCCCCGAATCCCAGGACCTGGAGACATGGCGGCCCAACGCTGAAACATCGTTGTCGGCGGGTGAGCTCCAGGAGTTCCGCTTCCGCTGGGGGCGGTTCCGCCGCGACATCGCCCGTTTCATGGCGGACTTCGACCTCATGCTCCTCCCCGCCGCCGAGCGTCCGGCACCAAGACACGGTGAGGACGTGTCTTTCGTCTACACCCTCGCCTTCAGCCTCACCGGGCAGCCCGCGGCGGTCGTCCCATACGGTCGCGATCCCAACGGCCTACCAATCGGTGTCCAGATCGCTGCCCGGCCATGGCGGGACCACGTAGCCATCGCTGCTGCGCACACCCTCGAATCGACCGGTGGTTGGCGGCGCCCCGGCGGCGTATAGGAACGTCCGTCAGCCCCTGCCGGACTCGCAGAAGCCATCCTTGATCACGCTGGTCAGGGGCTTCACCGCTAGCGCCTCGCTGATCGCCACGACCACCTACCTGGTCGTGGGAGCATTCGAGTGATTGATCGGCGTGCCCTGTTCTTCCTCGGCGCCGCGGTTGCCTGCGCCGTCTTGATCCCGGTGACGGAGTCGGAGCAGCGGTGGGTTCCGATCGCGCTCTCGATCGTCTATGTGCTGCTTGCGCTGGCGTCGTGGGCCGACAACCGCGGCCGGCGCCGGCTAGACAAATGACGCGCTGATTGCAGCGAACTACTGTCAATCCGGATAGGTTTGAAAAGCGCTTCGGTCCGGCGGATGCTGGATTCTCGACCTCTCATCGGTGAAGGAGCTCAGGAGTGGCTGCGATAGTTCCACGGTGGGAGTGGCGCACATTCGGGATGCGCTTTGGTCCGGCTGAAGCGGCTTTCGCTGCGTTGACTCCGGGAGGCGTCCAAGAAAGCGAGGAGTTGTACCTCCTTTCCGGCGGCGATGCCAGCGCCAAGATTCGTGATGACCTGATGGACATCAAGGTGCTCCAAGAGGTCAATGACGACGGGTTGGAGCAATGGATTCCGGTGATGAAGGCCGGATTCCCCCTCCCGGCAACCGACGTGTCGAACATGTTCGAGACGCTCGGACTCGACCTACCGCAACTCAACCGCGAGGCCTACACCCTCGACCAGCTGCTTGCTGAGGTGATCGAGCCAGATGGCCGCCTCCGCCCGGTGGAGGTGCACAAACGACGGGTCCGCTACACGGTGGGTGGCTGTATGGCGGAGGTCTCCGATGTGGAGGTGAACGGCGAGCCCATCCGGACCATCGCCATCGAGGCAACGGACCCGGCTGCAGTCATCTCATCGGTCCGCGCCATGGGTCTGGGGGGGCACATCAACACCAGTTACCCACGCGGGTCTGGCAGCGGTCCTCGATCAAAACCCCACCCGCTTCGCTGTGATCGACGTCGGTACGAATTCGGTCAAGTTCCACATCGCCGAGCTGGGCGACGACGGCTCGTGGAAGAAGGTCGTCGATCGCGCCGAGGTGACCCGGCTAGGCGAGGGTCTGGAACAGCATGGAAAGATCACCCGTGAGCCGATGGAACGCACCGCGACCGCGATGACGGTGATGCTCGAAGAGGCGAGGCGTCATGACAGCCGAGCGATCGCCGTGGTGGGCACGGCCGGGTTGCGGATGGCCCGGAATGCAACGGAAATTGTCGAGGCAATTCAAGAGCGCACCGGCATCAGCATCGAGGTGATCTCGGGGGAGGAGGAGGGCCGTCTCGCCTACCTTGCTGTGCAGGCCGGCCTCGGGCTGGGTGAAGGCTCTCTCGTGGTGTTCGACACTGGGGGCGGAAGTACCCAGTTCACCTTCGGTAGAGGTCCTGAGGTCGCCGAACGCTTCAGCGTCGAGGTTGGTGCAGTCCGTTTCACCGAACGATTCAGGCTCGATGGAGTGGTTGCGCCCGAGGTCCTCGACGAGGCCCTCGCTGCCATATCCAACGACCTGTCCCGCATAGACGGCCGCCCACCACCGGATCATCTTGTAGCCATGGGCGGCGCCGTGACCAACATCACCGCCGTCAGCAAATCCCTTGCGACCTACGATCCGGACGCGGTCCAAGGGACGGTCCTCGACCACGCCGAGATCATGCGGCAGATCGAGATGTACCGCTCAATGGATGCCGAGGACCGGCGTTCCATCGTCGGTCTCCAACCGCAGCGTGCCGACATAATCCTGGCAGGAGCCTGCATCGTCTCCACGGTGATGAGGAAGCTGGATCGCGACACGCTGACCGTGAGCGACCGGGCCCTTCGCCACGGCCTACTCGTCGATCGATTCAGCTGAACGCGGGCGCCAACGGCGTGCCCAGCGGCCCGGACCCCCGATCCGGCCCGCGCCGATTCGATGCCAGCACTCTGCGACGCGCTATTCCCCGGTCCAATTGACCATCGTCTGACCCATGAGCGCCGTCCCGGCCGCATTGGCGTTGCACCCGTCCCTGGTGGTGGTTGGGCCGAGAAGAGGGAGCACCGGGCCGGGGGTGGCTCCAAGCGCTACCGCATGAGACACCACCGCCTGCTGCGCCGAGAAAACGGCCTCCTGTTGGGCAAGGGTGGGCGCTATGAGCGCGCAATGGTGCCCCGCGATGTATCCGGGCTGGCGCATCACGACGATCTCCGCATTCGGTGCTTCGGCCTCAGCAACCTGGAGCACCGCCTCCATCTGGGGATTGGTCGGTGCTGCGCCGCCCGACGAACACACCATCACGACCAACCGGTCGGGCTCCCCGAACGCCGCCTCCTGCTGGCGGTACTCGACCCACCAGCGCGAGTTCGACGAGACCCACCGAGAGAGGTCGCCTCCCCCTACCCGGTATGCCTGGCTGCCATAGAACTGCTCCCCGCCCACGGTCCGGTAGCCATCAAAGGTCTGTGCCGTCATGGAGCACCCGATCCAGCCGTCGAGCCCGCCAGTTCCCAAGGTGGTTGTGGTCGGCCCGACGGTCGTGGTCGTGGTGGGAGTCGGACCACCGGTCCCGGCCGAGATCTCGAGGCCGACGGCGATCCAGTTGCTCGAACCCGACCAAGAGGCGCTTGGGGTCGTCTCCTCACCCGACTCCCATGCCGCCGAGAGCCGATGCTGTTCGGCGCCGGTCCCGATATCGGCGATCTCGTTGGCGAGTTCCTGGGTGATGGTGCTGCTGTTGCTCTTGGCCACCCCGAACACCGCGGCGTTGGCGACCGGGTTGGCAAAGCCGGGGAGCGCCACCTGGGCGGTGGTGCCCGTCCCTGAGGAGAAGACGATCCGCCGGACCGGCGCCTGGCGGTCGACTACCCCACCTCTCGCTTCAAAGAACGAGCGAGAGCTCCGGAGCTGGGTCTGGCCGGCGAAGTTGAACGTGACGTTGGGGGACGCTTGAGGATTGTCTGCCCAAGCCTGGTAGACGGCAACCCTCATGGTCCCGCTCGCAGAGGTGCCCACTAGCTGCCAGTTGAGATTCTTCCCGGTGACCGTGGGGACGTTGGGGGTCCCGGCGGACACCACCGACGCGCTCACCATCAAGACGTAGGAGCCTTGGGTGAATGCATAGGCGTCGGGGATGGTGTACGAGGCCTTGTTCCCGCCATCGCCATCGCTGAAGACATGGTGAAAAACGACCGGCGTAGGTCCGACCTGGGCAACGGCGGGATCGTCGGTCACGGCGACACCGGCGCCGAGCGCTGCCACCACGATCAAGACCAACAGATACCGAGATCGTCTCTCCATGCCCACTCCCGCCCGGGTTGCCGGACACGGCCAACCCAGTCGCACCATCCTACCCGGTCTGCCTATACCGTTGATCGGCCGCCCAGGCGCAGCACCTGAGCACTCCGAGGTGATTTATGACGTCGGGAGGAGGGGAGGGTCAGGTAGGAGTTCACCGATTCCAAGGGCCTCGGTGATGACGCGACCCTCGCTCGGTCAGCTCGGTGGAACTCCGGCCGACGGCTTCGAGCAGGCGGATGGCCTTCAACGTCCACCAGGGGCTCTCGCTCTTCCGCGCCAGGTCGAGCGCTTCGGAGCCGGCAAGTTCGACAGCTTCGATCGGGCCCCCCTGAGCAGCGAGAAGCTGCCCGCGCAAGAGCGCTAGGGAGCTTCGACCGAGCGTGGACCGTTCCCACGAGGCAGATTCGAGGGTCTGCAGCGCCTCGATGACCGCTTCAACCCGTCCGGCCTCAAGCCAGCGCTGGAGGATCCACTCGATGGCGGCGTACCAGCTGGGCTGATCGACGTCGATCTCGAAGGATGGTCGCAGCTCGTCGACCGTTGTCTCTTCTGCGGGCAGCAGTCCAAGCGCCCGGAACTGTTCGTCGAGGCTCTCGATCATGAGACGTCCCAGCGGAGACCTCGGAATCCGCTCCCGGCGCGGTTCCCACCACGCCCAAGCCTGCTCCAGGAGCTCCTGGCTCTGCCCGCTCTCTTGCCAGGTGGACCATGACCGTCCAAAGCCGGAATGCGACCCGGGCATACCCCAGGCGATCACCGAGCTCGACGGCGCGCCGTCCCGCGGCAAGTGCAGCGGTCCACTGTCCTGATGCGAGGCTGACTTCGAGGCGGACGAACTCATTCCAGATCAGGCTCTCGGTCAGACCATGCGCCTCGGCGATCTCCTCCGCTCGACCGAGCAGGTCTGAGGGATTCTCCTCGTCGCCGGCTAGCGCGGCCAGAGCTCGACCCTGGAAGATCGCGACCAGACTCGCCCACCGCTTCTGGCTCGAGGCGAGCTCAAAGCTGCGATCCCAGTTGATCAAGGGCAGCAGCGCCCGGTGTACCACCCGGGGGTAGAACATCCACTCGGTCGCATCGAGTTCGGTTGCCTCGCTGCCAACGGCCGATGCCAAGTTGATGGCACGCTGAGCATCGGCCTTTACGTCGTCGAACCGGTTGGTGAGTCCGTAGTGGGTGAAGGCACTGAGCGAGAGAAGGCGGGCGACGAGTTCCGAGGGGCCATCCTCTCCGAGCTCGGTAATCGCCTCTTCCGAGAGCTGGGCGGCTTCTGCGAATCGAAGCTGGGCCTGCCTGATCCAAGCGAGCGCCGCCGTTGCCTCGGCCAGCCTTGTCCGGGCGGCGATCCGATCCTCATTGCTCGCCGCCTGGGAGACCGCCAGACGGGCGATCTCCCTCGCCTCGGCGACTTCCTGGGCACCTTGGTTCATGTCGGCGGCGAACGCGGTTACTTCGCCGAGCCGTTGCAGACGGCGCGATCGGTGGATCGTTTCGTCCTCGGGTGTGAGATCGAGGGCGCGTTGGAAGAGGACGCGTGCCGAGTCGGATTCCGCCTGGTCGAGCGCCACCTGGCCGGCTCGTTCGAGCCAGACCGACGCCAGCCCGGCGACTCCGATCCGGTCGAGGCCCTCAGCGACCTCATCGGCGAGGGACGGCGTCTCACCCAGGGACTCCTCGAAGTGGCTGCCGATCGCCGCGGCGAGGGCCGGCCACTCGTCTCCGGCGGTCTCCTCGAGCCAGCGCGCCAAACGAACGTGAAGACGTGCCCGCTCCGCCCTGGGGAGCGTGGCATACCCCGCATCCCGGAGCAGGGCGTGCCGGTATGTATGCGACGGTCCGAGCAGCTCGTCGAGGTCGGTGGGTTCGATGAGCACCCGGGTGGACAACACGGTGAGGCCCGTTTCGGGCTCTTCGACCCCGAGCTCGTTGAGCGCTCGGTCCGGGAAGCGACGACCGGCGACACCCGGCCCGCCGAGCAACCTCGCGGGCCGACTCGGGCAGGTCGTCGAGTTGAGCCTCATAGATGTTGTGCACCGTCGTGGGCACCTCGACCTTCATCGGTGGCTGCATCAGTCGCCAGGTGCCAGCTTGATCCCGCGCGAGGAGGCCGACACTGGTCCACAACCGCAGCAGCTCCTCTATGAACAGGGGGTTGCCGTCGGAGCGGTCTGCGATGGTCGCGACCACGTCGTCGGGGAGAGCGCCACCGACCAGCGCTCGGATCAGCTCCACCGAGTGCAGTTGGGGTAGTGGATCGAGTTGGAGAATCGCTGTGCTTCGGGAGTCGTCAGACTGGAGCCACCCCGGCGCCCGTTCCAAGATCGAGGGTCGAGCCGTTGCCAGGATGAGGCGGCCCTGACCGGTCGGTACTTGCCCGGCGGCAGCCAGAAATGCCAGCAGGTCGCCGCTCGCCCAATGCAGATCCTCCACCACCCACACCGCTGCCTCGGGGTGAGCAAGCGCGTCGAGACCCTCGATCCACATCGAGAACAAGGCTTCGCGATCGGCGGATCGGGCTGCGATCCCGGTGTCCGAACCGGAGAGCAGGCTCACTAGCTGGCCGGCGACGGCTGCGGCTCGGGCAGGTCGTGCCCCCGCCTGCTCGAGGCGCTGACGCACCACCGGTTCTTCAACGCGGCCATCGCTGGTGGGGAGGGTCCGTAGAGCGGCATCGAGCAACTGTCGGACGACATCGAATAGAGCGAGTGGCGCCTCGACCCTCGCCAGCCATACGGGTGTCGCCGCTGACGCCTCCACCATGTCGCGCGAACTCAGCTACCAAGCGCGACTTTCCAACACCGGGCGGCGCCACCACCACTCGGCTCTCCACAGCCCCCCGTCGGACAGCGTTCAGGGCCTCCCGGAGCCACTGGAGCTCAGCCCTTCGACCGACGGTTGGAGCGTGCAGTTGACCCATTGCCAGGTCACGTGATCGCTCCGCCCGGATTGAGAGGGCCTCCCACGCCGGTTGCGGCTCACGTTTTCCCTTCAGCTCGAGAGGCCCCACCCGAGCCGTCTCGATGCTGTCCGCGATGGCGAGAGCGGTCGTCTGCCCCAAAAGAACACTCCCCGGCGAGGCTGCAGTCTGGAGCCGGGCCGCAACGTTGACCGAGTCGCCGGTGAACTGGCCTCTGGTGGGACCACCCTCCGAGTAGACGACTTCGCCGGTGTTGACACCCACCCGCAGACTGAGAGCGTCCGGCTCCATTCCAAGCCGTTCTCCGATCCGCTGGACGGCGCTCACCAGGGCGAGCCCGGCCCTCACCGCCCGCTCCGGATCGTCGTCGGCCGCCCGGTGGAGGCCGAACGTGGCCACCGCAGCGTCGCCGATGTACTTCTGAACCATCCCCCCATACCGGCCGACCACGTCCTCGACCGATGCGAAGTAGGCATCCTGGATGATCTGGATGTCCTCGGCGTCGAGTTGCTCGGAAAGGGAAGTGAACCCGACAAGATCGGCGATCAGCACCGTGATCACCCGACGTTCGATCGTGGTGCCGGAAGGCATCGGGAGCGCCTACGGCGCCGGCAGCCCGGCCCGAGTCACCTCGTCGATGTAGACGCTCGCCGGCCGCGGCTCGATGCCCAGCTCTCGGAGGGGCTCATCCGACCAGGTCGCATCCTCCACGTCGGCGCCGTAGGCCATCCCCATCAGCGAAGCCATCTCCGGGCGAATCGGCCTCATCACCAAGGCTCCGGCGCGGAGGACGGCCCGAGGGACGTGGCTTCGACGCATCGACCGGCCCGTCGCCCGCTCGAACAGGTCCGCAGCCTCGTTACGGGTGAGTTTCTCCGGACCGCCAAACTCGACGAGGTTGGGAGGCTCCTCGGCAAGGGCCAGCCGCACCACCGCCTCCGCCACGTCATCCAGCGCCACGTAGGCGGCTTTGGCATCGCCCTTGCCGAAGATCCTCACCTTCCCGTTCGGCCAGTCGAACCCCGCTGCCGGCGACAGGTGAAACTCCTGGAACATGTCGGGACGCACAACCACCGTCTCCATGGAAGACGCGCGAAGACGCTCCTCGGTCTGCCATTTCGCCATCGCGAAGGGCGACAAGGAAGTCACCGTCGGTGTCAACCCTGCCAGCGACACGAACACAAACCTCGACACCCCCGAGGTCTCCGCCGCGGCGATGAGGTTGGCGTTGCCCCCGAGGTCGACCTCATCGATGGAGATGTCTTTCTGGCCGGCGAGCTTGCGACCGATTGCGTTGGCGGTGGTCACAACTGTCACAACCCCGTCCAGCGCAGGCGGGAGCGACTCCGGCGACCGCAGATCGCCTCGGACCACCTCCCCCAGGGCCGCCAAACCCGACCCGTCGGTCTGAGGACGAACCAGGGCCCGGAACGACCGACCCCGCTGGTGCAGAAGGCGCGCAATCCGCCCACCAAGGTCGCCAGTTCCCCCACAAAGAAGAATCACTTCCCACCTCCGTCGCTGAGCGTATCCAAAGGGATCCGTCCAGGGGCCCCAAAGCTCGAGCAAGCGGCCGTGACAAGGCACCCCACGAAGGCGGACGATGTCAGGGCAACACCAATGCCTTGCGCACGTCGGCACTTCCCTGCACCTTCGTGAATCATCTCAAATGGACCGCAGCAGCGGCGGTGATCGCCCGGCCACCGCCACGGTAGGGCGAACCCCACTCCCGAGACGCCGGGAGGCTTCATTGTGCCGAGGCGACGCCTGACGTACCGTGCCATCGTGTCCAGTTCGCCCCCTTCCACGCCGGTGACTCCGAGGCCGTCGGGTCCGACGCCGGCTGTGCCGGCAGACTCTTCGGCTTGGGACTGGAGGCGGATCGGCGATTCGTTCCAAGGACTGCTTGGGTCCACCGTGCACCTCCTCCTCGATCTTCCCATGGGGATCGTGGGGTTCGTGCTCAGCCTGACCCTCCTCCTCTTGGGAATCCCCCTCCTGATCGTCTACCCGATAGGCCTCCTGGTGCTCTTCTCCTGGCTCGGGGTGGTGCGGGGTTTGGCGGCGTTCGAGCGCGCCCGCATCGGCGCCTTGCTCCGATCGGATATCCCTTTTCCGCCACGCCGACGCGGAGGCGGATCGTGGCACCAGCGGTTTTGGTCCTCGATGTCGGATCCGGTCACGTGGAGGGAGTTCGCCTACCTGCAGCTGCTGCTCCCGCTTGGGATCTTCACCTTCAGCTTCGCCCTGCTCGCGTGGAGCATTCCGCTTTCCCTGCTCGCAATCCCGTTTCTGATGGCTCAACTCGGCGCCGACCTCACTGCTCCCGGGTTCCTGATGCTTGCGATTGCTTCGCCTCTCGTCGGCCTTGCCGCGCTCGCCTGGCTTCCCTGGATGATCGGTGCCCTTGCCCGCCTCGACATCGCGGTCGCTCACGCGATGCTCGGCCCCACGGAGGGGGACCGTCTCGGGAGGCGCGTCTCCGAGCTTGCCTCGAGCCGGTCACGCATGGTCGACGCCACCGAACAGGAGCGCCGCCGCATCGAACGTGACCTCCACGATGGAGCCGGCCAGCAGCTGGTGTCCTTGGCGATGACGCTCGGCATGGCCAAGGAGAAGTTCGGCACCGACCCCGAGGCCGCACGAGCACTCGTTGACGAAGGCCACCAGGAGGCGAAGCAAGCCCTCGCCACGCTGCGCAACATCGTGCGGGGGATCAGCCCGGCGATTCTGTCCGACCGGGGGCTGGGCGCCGCACTTTCTGCGGTTGTGGCTCGCTCGACCGTTCCCGTGGCGCTCGAGGTCAACGTGCCGCGTCGGCTCGACCCCGGGGTCGAGGGCATTGCCTACTACCTGGTATGCGAGGCACTCGCCAATGTCGCCCGTCACTCCGGGGCAACAGGAGCTTCTGTTCGGACGGTTGTCCGCGGCGATGTACTCGAGATCGAGGTCAGCGACAACGGGCGGGGGGGCGCCGATGCGGCGCGGGGCACCGGCCTCGCCGGTCTGGCGGACAGGGTTGCCGCGGTCGACGGGAGACTCCAGATCGTGAGCCCACCGGGCGGCCCCACCGTGCTCCGCGCCGAGATTCCGTGCGGTCCAGAGAGGGAATGAGGTGCGGATCGCCATCGCCGAGGACTCGGTGCTGCTGCGCGCCGGATTGGTCAGGTTGCTCAGCGATGCCGGCGAAGAGGTGGTCGCCGAAGCGGGAGATGGCGCGCATCTGATCGAAGCGGTGGCCAGGGAACGACCCGACTTGGCAATTGTCGACGTCCGGATGCCCCCGACCTACCGCGACGAGGGGATCCGCGCTGCTCTCGAACTTCGACAACGGCATCCCGAGACGGCCGTGCTGGTCCTCAGCCAATACGTCGAGGAGGAATACGCCTCGGAACTCCTCGCCGATCATCCCGGAGGTGTTGGATATCTCCTCAAGGATCGAGTGGCCGACGTCGCCGAATTCGTCGAGTCGGCCCGTCGGGTCGCCGCGGGCGGCACCGTCCTAGACCCCGAGGTGGTATCCCAGCTTCTGGTGCGCAGTCGCCGCCGAGACCCCATCGACCGTCTCACCGACCGGGAACGGACAGTGCTCTCGTTGATGGCGGAGGGATGCTCCAACAACGCGATCGCCGAGGCGCTCACTGTCAGTGCCGGTGCCGTCGAGAAGCACATCGGCAACATCCTCACCAAGCTCGACCTGCCGCCCACCCCCGGAGACCATCGCCGGGTGCTCGCCGTCCTTCGATACCTGGAGTCCTGACATGTCAAACGACGTCCGCATCCCCCCACCCCCTCGACCGAAGTCGGTCCCCCCAGTGAGACGCGACCCCCTTCGGTCAGCACCGCACTGGCCGGGCTGCTGATGCCGATCCTCGCCCTCGTGGCGGGCGCAGCGCTGATCGGCGCTGGTTTCTGGGCATGGAGCCGGTGGGTCGAGCCCGAGACCATCGAGACCACGACAACGGCGTTCACCGACCCAATCCAGCGGATCGAGGTGACCTCCGATTCGGGATCGATTGCGGTTGCCGCCAGCGGAGAGGATGTTCGGCTGGAGCGGATCAGCCGTTTCCGTGCCAACCGGCCGAGCGTGACGGAGGAGGTGGTGGATGGGGTGCTCCACATCGAGGTCCGTTGCCCGAGCGAGTTGTTCTTCTCGTCGTGCAGTGTCGACTACCAGGTCACTGCCCCCGCCTCGGTCGAGTTGATCGTCGACTCGGGCTCCGGTGACTTGAACGCACGGGGACTGATCGGGGGCGTCAACCTCGCCACCAGCTCCGGCACGATCGAGGTGGAGGGCGTCGCGGGCGAGACCTCGCTGGAGACCGGCTCGGGGGACATCCGAGGTCGCGACTTGGACGTGCCCGTACTCACCGCCACCACCAGTTCCGGTTCGATCGAGATCGAGGGCGATGCCGGCGAGGCATCGTTGGAGACTGGCTCGGGCGATATCCGAGCTCTGGGCCTCACCGCCTCGGCCCTCACCGCCATTGCGAGCTCCGGCACGATCGAGGTGGAGGGCGTCGCCGGCGAGACCTCCCTGGAGACCGGCTCGGGTGACATCATGTCGGAGAGCCTGTCCACCACCGCGCTCACCGCCAGCACCAGTTCGGGCAACGTGGACCTCGCACTACAGGATGCGCCGAACCGGGTGGAGGTGTCCATCGGATCGGGTGACGCCCGCCTCGTGGTACCCGAGGGGGCCTACGCGATCGACCTCGACTCCTCCTCGGGAGATGAGGAGGTCGTGGGGTTGACCCAGGATCCCGCGGCTGACAGCAGCATCGTGGTCCACACCAGTTCGGGGAACATCACTGTCGCCGCGGGATGAGATGACGTAAACCGGGTGGCGTCGCCGCGATCGGGCCATCACCTTGAGATCGGACACCGCCTGCGATATTCGGGCCGAACGCGACAGCCGAGCTATCGGCGCATTGGAGCGGCGCTAGAGGTACCCCTCCGGCACCGGTCCCAGAACGTCCATCCCATGCCGCTCGGCGATCGCGGCGAGCGTCGCCTCGTCTGCGGTCCCAGACTCGATCGCCGCTGCGAGCTCATCGAAGTAGCCGACCATCGCCTGCGGTACGTACAAGTTCAGCTTCTTGCTCGGCCAATCACCAACGCGGAACCCGTGTACTGCGCCTGCCGGTATGTACACGAACGACCCGGCTGGACAGCGCGTCCTCCGGTCGTCAGTGAAGATGACGTACTCGCCCTCGAGCACGTAGAACGCCTCAGCGACATCGTGGTGGATGTGCATGGGCGGACCGAAGTGCGGCGGCTCCGTCGCCTCCAGGAGGGTGAATACCCCGTCCGTCGCGTCCGCGTCCGCCTTGACCGCCACCATGAAGCTACCGAGGTCGATCGAACGGCCGTCTCCGGGCTGAAGGATGAACGGTTCCGCGGCCAAGGTCGCTCCTCTCCAGAAGCGCATACTGCCGGATCTTGACGCCGGTTGGCGCTCCTTACTACCGCTCTCATCACGTGGCCGTACCACAGCCAATGGGCACCTGGGCCTACCCCCGGGCTCTCTTGCCTCGATGTACCGGGGAAACCCGCAGAACTCTTATCTGAGCAGGCAATATCCCTTCGGTCATTCTTCGTCGTCTTGCGTCGTTTCGCGTACTCATGATGACGGACAGAGGACAGATTCGATTCTCATTCTCAGTTATGCCCATTGCACCACGGCGAATATGCCTGCCGAGGCGTAGCCGCTCGACGAGATGTCCCCGTGCAATTTGGACAGGGTGAGCAGGCGCAGCGCCGCCGGATTTTCGCGGGCTTGCCACATCACTATTCGAACTGAGATTGGGCGTGACTGTCCGCGGGTAAGACCGGGTCTCAGTGAGGAAGGAGAAGGGCATGACCACTACGCTCGAAGGGATCAAGGCCGAGGCGGCCGGTCTCGGCTCTCGATTGGGAGACTGGATAGAGCAGCTGCGCGAACAGGGCGCCGAGTTCCTGCCCGACAAGGAGCAGTTGCGGCAGGACGCCGACCGGCTCCTCAGCGGCCTAGCCGAGCGGCTCGAGGACCTGCCGGCTCTCATTGCCGAGAACGTTCCGGGATACCACCCGCCAAACCCTCGGCGGGGGAGGTTGCTGCTGGGGCTGCTGATCGGGGCCGGCGCCATGTTCATCTTCGACCCCAAGCAGGGGGCGGCGCGCCGACGCCGCATCGTGGAGAAGGTGCGCGGCTGGTTCAGCGGAGCACAGACGCCATCCGGCCCGCATGTCGAGGGGTACCAGCCCGACTCCGCCGGGATCGGCGGCGCCGGCGGCTGAGCCCAACAGATTCGCGGGGCGCTTGGTTCGGCGACCCCGGTCAGTAGACCGCGGGCTGTGCTCGTGGGTCGCCCCCCGGCTCAGTCCCGGTGCCCATCGACCGAAAGTACGCGACCAGCTCGTTGAGGACCCCCGCGCCCCATGTTGCCGTGCCCACACAATGTCTGACGGCGTCGGGCATCAATACAGTCACTCGGACATCCAGGCGACGACTGTCGCCTGGACGGGCACTCGGCGAACGGCGTTGCGGTTACCCATGGCCGGGAGGAGTCGGGAACCGCCGGCCTGGCTTCTGCCTGGGCCCCGTTTCTCGCCAGTTGTTCAGCCTGGCCAACCCGGTTACGCACACCCCTGGTTTCGCCGAACTCGGGGGACGATTCACTGCCTTGACCGATCCGGTTGCTCCGGGCCACACGCGTCGTTCAACCATGATCGTTGGGGGTTCATTAGGCGCCGCGAGCTTTCTCGTCACCGTGGTTGCGTGCCGAGGCCAGCGCGGGACTCGACTGTGCTCAAGCTTCGGGCCGGAGTGGTGTGCGCGGGAGTTGGCGGTTGCGGGCGCCGCCGTAGCGGGCACCGTCGGGCATGCCGATGGGGAGGGTGTCTGTGGGCGGGTAGTCCATGGTGTCGTAGTCGCCGGGTTCGGGCATGCGCCGGTCGAACCCGATCGCTTTCTGCGTCATCGAGAGTGACAGGGCGACGGCGACGTCGGCACGGATGACGCCGGTCTTGCGAGCGGCGACGGCGACGCGGGTCTGGCAGCGGCAGTCGATGGAGTGAATGGCCGCGGTCTTGGCCGCGGAGCCGACCGCGATGCCGAGGTCTATGTCGCGCAGGTTGCAGGTGGGACCGGTGAACTCGAGCTCGGCGGAGTCGACGCGCAGGTTTTTGGTGGCGTGGAGGAACTCGGCGCAGGTGGCAAAGCCGCACGCGCCGCAGTCGTAGTTCGGCGGGTACCAGTCGGCGATGCCTACGAAGAGGATGGCGTCGACCGCTTCGGCGACGTCGGCGTCACGGAACCAGATCGCTTCCCGCCGTTCTTTGCCCCGGGCGCGGCACCAGTCGGCCAGCGCGTGACGGTCCTCGGGGGCTTCGACGATGACGGTCTCGATGAAGTTGTGCTTGCCGGCCAGGAACAGCTGCCCTCCCGACTTCGGTGCGGTGATTGCAGCGCCGGCCATGAGCTTGGCGACCTGGACAACGGTTTCGGTGCGGAGGCTGTCGTAGTCGATCGGTGTCCCCATCAGGCCGCTCCCGTGGCGGTCTGCTGCTGGCACCATGCGTAGAGGGCGTCGTAGACGAACGAGGCGCGGTCCAGAAGGACATGGTCGTCACTTTCGACGTCGAGGCCGCCGAGTCCGATGGCGAGCAGCCCTGGGGCGAGCGGGTCCGTGTGGAGCTCGGACTCGATGTCCGCCGCGTGGACGATCGCGGCGAGACGCACCAGCGCCGCGTCGCCGGCGAGGTCGAAGTCGTCGATGAGGACTTCGAAGCTGCACTTGTTTCCGCGGTGGGTGTACGTAGCGCCGTCGGTGTCGAAGCTCTTGGCGTCCTGCTCGTCGGCCGCGGTGAGGACCAGTTCGGTTGGGACGTAGAGGATCTCGGCGTTGGGGTCGATGAACCGGCGGATCAGCCACGGGCACGCGATCCGGTCGGTTTTGGGACGGGCACGGGTCACCCATTTCATAAGAGCTCCTCCTTGGTGGCGGCCACTGCGAGCAGTCCTGGCAGGTTGGTGTACCCGCCGACGAGGTCGTAGCGGGTTATTGGCTGATAATCGACTGCCTGGTGGACGTCGGAGGCGGTGAGCGCGTCTCGCTCGGGACTGGCGATCCAGGTGTCGAAGATCTCGTGGCTGGGCCACACGGTGATCACCACGGTGTCGCCGTCGCCGTTCGCCGGCTGGAGGACCCACTCGGCGAGGAGCCCGTGGGCTTCACGTATGGCGCGTCCGTCGGCGATCCATTGGAGGTAGCGGACGCGGACCTCGGTGGGCACACCGACGGTGCGGATGCAGACGATCATGCCGTGTCCTCCTGCATTTCGACCGGGTCACCGATCGGGCCGGTGGGTGGTTGTTGTTCGGGAAGTGGCACGGTGCGGAACCAGCGCCACAGGATCAGGTCGTAGGCGCCTTTGATCGTGCCGGCGGCGAGGAACGGCAGACCGAGCCACACGCTCGACGCCGCACCGGCGAGCAGCGGACCGGTGGGTCGCACGACGTAGCGGGCGGTGTTGGTGTAGGCGGCAGCGGGGGTTCTTTCCGATGGTTCGACGAGGGCCATGATGTAGGCCTGCCGGGTCGGAACATCCATCTGCGATAGCGCCACCCTCGCCAGCAGCAGTCCGATCGCAATGGGCAGGGTTGGGGCGAACGCCATCGCGGCGAGCAGCACATTGGAGGGGAGATGGGTGAAGACCATCGTGTTCAGCAGGCCGTAGCGGCGGGCGAGTGCCGGGGCGCATAGGAACGAGACCGTCTGCAGCACACCGACGACGAAGAACACGACGCCGATCAGCTCGACCGACGCACCAAAGCGAGCCGTGAGCCAGTAGGCGATGAACGCTTGGACGACGAACCCGCCGCCGAAGGAGTCCATCGCGAACAGGCCCGACAGGCGACGCACCACCGACTTCGACCGACCGAGGCTCGACGCGGGAGCGTAGGCCGTCGTCGTGAGGGTCGTTTCGACGTCGCGGGAGAGGGTGGCGGCGACGGCCCCGCCGCGATCGCGGCAATGACCAACACGCTGAAGAACCGGTCGTCGCTCGGCGGGCTGCTCCAGACGCCGCGCAACAGTCCAGGAACGCCCGCAGCGAGCGCCCCGAACGATCCGGCGGCGGCAGCCACCGCGTTGTAGATACCGAAGCCGCGGACGAGCTCGTGCCCCGAGAGCTCTGCGGAGAGCATCGACTGCTCGAGCGAGGTGAACGGGCCCGACTCGACAACCTCGGTCGACAACCCGCCGGCCAGAGCCACCAGCACAAGTGCCCACAGCGGGCTCGACGCCGCGAACACCGCGCCGGTGGCGGCAAGAATCAGGTAGAGGCAGACATAGGAGCGGCGCCTCCCGAAGCGGTCACCCCACTTGGCGACCGCGACCGACGTGAGGACCGTGCCGGCCACGACCGCGGTGAGCACGAGACCGACCTGGAACGACGTGAAGCCGCGCTCGTCGAGGGAGACACCGAGCAAGACCGCACCGAACCCGTAGGCGAACGCCCGCAGCGCCTGGGCAACGAGGATCCGCCGAACGTCTGGCGTCAGACGTCTGAGTCATGCAGGATCGCGGCCCAGCAGCAGCGCGCGATGCCGGTACTCGTACAACCCGTCGAACATCGCTGCCGCCACCGCGAGGACCTCGTTGTCATCGAGCACCATCGACAAGCCCCGGCAGATCACGTCAAGGCCCGCGGCCTCCGGTGCGTCGAAGCGGTCATCGGCGAGGTCGGCCTCGTGCACGATGCGGGCGACATCCCACAACGCCGGGTCGTCCAGGTCATAGCGGCGCAGGATCGTTTCGAACGTGCAGTCCTGGCCGTGGTGGGTGAGATCGACGCCGCGCATGTCGAACGGCGTCGCATCATCGGGGACCTCGTCGGGATCGTCGACGAACACAAACTCCGCGTCGGGGTCGATGAACCGGCGGATCAACCAGGCGCACCCCGCACGATCGACGTGACACCCGGCCCGGGTCGCCCACCTCACGAGCTCACCCCCACCAGCTCCGCCAACCCTTCGACCGCGGCGACGGCGCCTTCCCGTGCCGGTGGCGTGAAATAGTCGCGCTGGCCGATACGGCGCAACTCTCGTCGCAACCGCGCCAGGGTTCGCTGCTGCACACCGTGAGAGTCACGCCGTAGCTCGGCGACCTCATCGATGATGGCCTGGTAGGCCTCCGTCACCTCGGCCGCCATCCGGGCCACCAGTTCCCGTTCCTGCTTCGCCGAACCGAGCTGGGCCATCCAGATGGACGCCTCACCGCCGGCTTCGATGGCTTGGTCGGCGACCCATTCCAACTGTTCCTTCGTGCGCGCGTCTGCCGGCAGGGCGACGAGGCCGTCAACGATCTGCACCGCTCCGAGCTTGCGCAGCCGCCGCCACACCGTGATCCGCGGTGACGACGGCTCCCGCGGCAACCGGTAGGCGAGCAACACCCAATCCTGCCGCCCCGCCATCAGGCAACTCCCCGACAACTGATTGCAACCACGGTTTCAGCTTACCTGTCATGAGAAGCAGGCAACAACGGTTGCCTCGACGGTTGACCCTGAGATTGATACATCAATTCAGCCTGATGTATTATGTGAGGATGGTGGGCACCCCTCCGGATCCGTCCCCGATGGAGTTCCTGCAGCTGGTCGCCGACCCTCTGCGCTGGCAGCTCCTGCGGGGAGCTCGCCCGGAGCGACCGACGGGTGAACGAGCTCACCGACTTGTCCGGCAAGCCCCAGAACCTCGTCTCCTACCACCTGCGGGAGCTGCGGAACGCGGGGCTGGTGTCGGCGCGTCGCAGCTCGGCCGATGGGCGCGACTCGTACTACCGCGTCGACCTCGCCCGCTGCGGCCGGCTGCTGTGCGCTACCGGGACCGCGCTGCAACCGGGCCTGCGACTCGGGTTCCTGCCGCCTGACGTCCGTCCGGGCATCAAGCGGCGGGCGCCGCGGGTCCTGTTCCTGTGC
This sequence comes from uncultured Actinomycetes bacterium, assembly GCA_963780745.1. Classification (GTDB taxonomy): domain Bacteria; phylum Actinomycetota; class Acidimicrobiia; order Spongiisociales; family DATADW01; genus DATADW01. Next base: position 266,494 of record CAWACT010000008.1, read on the forward strand.
ACCGGCAACAGCGCCCGCTCCCAGATCGCCGAGGCGCTGCTCGAGGAACTGTCGGGCCACACCGTCGAGGCCCGCAGCGCCGGGAGCCACCCGAAGGAGCTCCATCCCAACGCGGTTCGGGTCATGGCCGAACGAGGAATCGACATCTCGGATCGGTCGACCAAGCACCTGCGGCGGTTCGTGCGGATGCGTTTCGACCACGTCATCACATTGTGCGACCGGGTCCGTGAGGTGTGCCCGGAGTTCCCGAAACACCCAGCGCTCGCCCACTGGAGCATTCCCGACCCAGCCCTCGAGGGCGATTCGGACGACGCCACCTACCCCGCGTTCGAGCGGACCGCCCAGGAGCTCGAGACCCGCATCGGGTTCCTCCTTCCTCAACTCATCACCGCCGCACACCACGAGGAGAACGCTCATGTCTGATGAGACCGTCAACGTCCGCTACATGGTCGACGACGTCGCTTCGGCCGTCGACTTCTACACGACCCACCTCGGGTTCACCGAACAGCTGAACACCCCCGCGTTCGCCGACGTGCGGCGCGGGCAGCTGCGCCTGCTGCTCAGCGGACCCGCAGAGCTCCGCCGGCCGGCCGATGCCCGACGGTGCCCAACCAGCGCCCGGCGGGTGGAACCGGATCCACCTCATCTTCTCCGACCTCGCGACCGAGATCGATCGGCTGCGCGGTGAAGGCGTCGCGTTCCGCAACGACGTCGTCACCGGACCCGGCGGTTCCCAGATCCTCATCGAGGATCCGTCGGGCAACCTGATCGAGCTCTTCCAACCGGCCGGCTGACAGGAATCAACCCGCAGCGGTGAGGTGGGAGCGAGCGGACCGAACGCCATGGGCAACATCCCAAGAGACGAGCCCGCGGGTTCTCCGATGCTCCACGCATGGGCCGTCGCAGGGCGCCGCGGACCGACGACGAGCCCACGCAACCTCCGAGCCGGCTGTCGCGTCAGCTCGGCACCTTCGACGCGGTGATCATCGGCCTGGGTTCGATGATCGGTGCCGGGGTGTTCGCCGCGATCGGTCCCGCCGCTGCCGCGGCCGGCGGCGGTTTGCTCATCGGTCTGGCACTCGCAGCAGGCGTCGCCTACTGCAACGCCACATCCTCCGCGCAGCTCGCCGCGCGGTACCCCGAATCGGGCGGCACCTACGTCTATGGCCGGGAACGTCTCGGTCACCTCTGGGGCTTCCTCGCCGGGTGGGGCTTCGTCATCGGCAAGACCGCCAGCTGCGCGGCGATGGCGCTGACGTTCGGTTCCTACGCCGTCCCCGACCTCGCCCGCCCCCTCGCCATCGGCGCCGTCGTCGCGCTCACCACCGTGAACCTGCTCGGTGTGCAGAAGACGGCATGGCTCACCCGCGCCATCGTGGCCGTCGTCATCGCTTCGCTCGCCACGGTGGTGACCGCCGCGCTCACCGCCGAGCCCGACGACGGCGAACATCGGACCACTCACCGATGGCGGAGTCAGCGGGATCCTCCAGGCGGCTGCACTGTTGTTTTTCGCCTTCGCCGGCTACGCCCGCATCGCCACCCTTGGCGAAGAAGTCCGTGACCCAGCCCACACGATCCCCCGAGCTATCCCAATCGCGCTGGGCATCACCCTCGTCGTCTACGCCACCGTCGCCTTCGCCGCCTTGATCGCGGTCGGGCCCTGACACCCTCGCCTCCGCCGCCGCTCCACTAACCGCCGTCGTCGAAGCCGGATCGCTCGCCTGGGCGGTGCCGGTCGTGCGGATCGGCGCCGTCGTCGCATCGCTCGGCGTGCTGCTCTCCCTGCTCGTCGGTGTCAGCCGCACCACCTTCGCCATGGCCAGCGAACGTGACTTGCCCCGCTGGCTCGACGCGGTGCACCCCACCCGCCATGTCCCCCACCGAGCCGAGCTGGCCGTTGCCGCCGCGGTGATCGCCGTGGTCCTCGTCGCGGACGTGCGCGGCGCCATCGGGTTCAGCTCCTTCGCGGTGCTCTTCTACTACGGAGTCGCCAACGCATCCGCGTTCACCCTCACCGCCACCGAACGCCGCTGGCCCCGCGCCCTCCCCGTCGTGGGACTCATCGGCTGCGTCGCACTCGGGTTCTCGCTCCCCGCCGCCAGCATCATCGGCGGAGTCGTGCTCCTGGCCATTGGCGTCATCCTGTGGCTTATCCGGAACCGCGCCACCCCAAAGGCCGCCGCCACCGAAATACGCACCCAACACTGAGCACTCGTCCCTCGGGGACGTCGACCGACCCCAAGGCGATCATTCCTCATGCCAGGTGGGAGTACCCGTCTCGAGCAAGGTGCGGATGTAGCCCTCGACGAGCTCCCTTCGGATCTCGCCGACCGGGCGGGGCATTCCCTGCTGGCTGAGGAAACTGGCGAACCAACCCACCGCTTCCAGGTAGGCGCCGACCGTGCGGGGCGACAGGTTGGTCGCTACCAGGTGCCGGCGCCAGGAGCGGGCCTATCACCTTGAGGTCGCAGGCGCCGCTGCGATATTGGTGTGGCTTGTTAAGTTTGGTGCTCGTGTCCTCGACGAGTTTGGTGCTCTCCACCGTTGTGCTAGTTCTTGTGAGGAAACCACTAAAACGAAACCCCAGATCAGACCACCTTTTTCACGCCCTCGTAGCTCAGGGGATAGAGCACCAACCTCCTAAGTTGGGTGTCGTAGGTTCGAGTCCTACCGAGGGCGCCAGCAAAATCGGGCAAAGTGCCTGCTCAGGGTAGGTTTCTGGTTTCTGATGGTTTCGCAGCTTTTCGCGTTGCTGAGGGTCGTTTTCGGGCCTCGCGTGGCACAGATGCGGCACAGATTCCTGGCCTTGATCGTGCTCGGAGTCGAGGCGGGTACCTGAGCCGGCTTCAACGGCCGAGGTCTCGGCCCGGCTGCTGCCGCAGTGGTCGAAGGTGCGGGTCCTCGGTCTCGAACCCCGGTCCCTCAATGCTGGTTCGGGAGGCGGCGGTCCAGTGGGACGCCAGTCCGTTGAGCCAGCGGCGCCGCGCTCTGTCGAGGGGCAGGTCGCCCAGGTATGCGAATGCTTGCTCGATGAGCCGATGCACCTCGTCGGCCGTCGCCACCGCGGCCTGGTGAATGACACCGACTCCTGCTCGTGGTTCGACGCCGAGTGCGAGCAACGCCAGGATCTCTTGCCGGTCCTTGTCTCCGGGTGTGGTGTCGGGCCGGTCCAACAGCGCCGCCAGCTTGGTGGCGACATGGGCGGGAACGTCGAGGACCGTCCAATCGTCGATCCGCTCCTGGTGGTCGAGGAGCCGTTCGGTGCGGAGCTGGAGGTGCTGGCCCAACCGCGACTGGTAGGGGACGTATAGGTCGAGGTGGATGCCGTCGACCGTCGCCCGCCACTTGCGGCCGCCGATGTGCCGGGATTCGCTGAAGTCCTCGGCCAAGCGGCGGATGGCGTCGAGCTGGGGCCGAGTGACGATGAGGTCGATGTCATGGCTCATGGCGCCGCCGGTCCGTACCCAGGTGGCCCAACCGCCGATGAGCACTGCGTCGGGCACCAGGTCGCGGACCCGGTGCAGTACGGCCCGGCTCCGTTCGGCCAGTTCAGGCGGATAGAACTCGGGGTTCGGTGACGGCATCGGTGACCAATCGGGGTAGGAGATGGTGGACGAATCGTGCCGCCTGCCAGCCGGGCAGGCAGAACAGGTCAACCCATGCCTGGGTCAGGGGCGTGATCCGGCCGTAGCGGGCGAGGAGGGGGTCGGCTGCGGCGACGATTACCTCGGTGACCCGCCCCGGATCCGGGTCGCGGTAGCCGATGCTCCCGAGACGGGGGTTCCCGTAGACGAGCACCGTCTCATAGTCGCTGACTGTGTTGCGCCCGAGGTGGGCGACCACCGCCCCGAACCCGCCAAGCACCGCCGCCGGGTTGGTGACCGACCGCTCCATCGTCGGCGCCGATCCGACCACCTCGAAGCGGTCGATGATGTCCCGGCTTAGCCTCCGGTGACCGGCCCACAGGATCAACAGTCGCCCCGGATCGACCACCCTGATCCCCCCGGCGGGACGAACCTGGATAGCTCCGATCTCGGCAGGGTGAGCCAGAGCACGGTGAACTGTGGACACCCCCATGTCCAATTGTTCGGCCAGCGCGGCCAGGGACGGCCAGCGGCGCTGCTCGGCTTCGATGGCTCCAATGACCAGATGGCGCCACACCTGTTGCGTCTTCGGCAACACCATGGACCGAGCGTAGCAGATTTCCATCTATCAGTGGAAACCCTGGGCCTACCGAGGACGGCGTGCACGGAGGGCAGAGCGAGCGTCGAGCGCAGGGATCGGCTGAGGCTGGACTTCGAGCAGGCCGCAGATCCACGCCTCGATGTCGCTCCACCGGTAGCGGAGGTGGCGGCCGACCCGGAACCCGGGTGGGCCGTCACCGTGATAGCGCCAGGCGTAGAGGGTGGCGACGGGCAAACCGAGGTAGTCGGCCAGTTGCCCCGGCGTGACCAGATGGTCACCTAGACGTGAGAGGTCGACCACGTCTGCCGACTCGTTGAGGACCCTGGCGTTGCCCGCGCGGTGCTGGCTCACGGCCATGAGCTCGGCCTACTGGGGGGCCACCGGGTGGTCAGCAGGTGGTCAGCGGATGACCACTGAAAGGTCCAGTGCAAGGTCATCGCTCCGAATCTGCCCGGTCACTGTGGCATGGCGCTGGCTCACCGCCGGCATTTAGCGGTACCGGGGCCCTGAGGGTTCCGGAGCAATCCCCCGTGGTCAACAGATGGTCAGGAGATGTCAATCTCGTGGTCAGGGGCGGCATCGGGGACAAAAGCCCTGGTAGACGGGCCGAAGCGACGGATTGGATCACCGGGGAGCGGCGGGGCGGGGTCGGCGGCCAGCCCCGCTGCACGGTTCTACAGCGATACGACAGCGTTGTCGCCTTCGCTGGTCCCCGCAATGGCAATGGCCATGACCGCCAGCTGGTCACGTCTGGAGATAGGCATCACCAGGTGAGAACCGAAACCGCCATCGAGAACCATGGCCTCCCCCCAGGGAGTCGACCACCTCATCCACGACGTCCCAGCCGATCGAGCGAACCGACCGAGCCCCTGGTCATTACCGCAATCGCCACCGCCAATCTCCGACCACGGCCCGGCAAGCACAGACGGTTGCACACCTGCGGTGGGGGGCTGCGGTGACGGTGCGGGTGACCGTCCTCAAGGGCGGCGACGCCGGCCGCTACTACCTGGAGAGTGCCGGTTTGGGCGGCTACTACCTCGACGACGGTGAACCGACGGGCGGTGGTGGGGTCGGGCCGCTCCGCTGCTGGGACTCGACGGCACGGTCGACGACCAGGCGTTCCTAGACGTCATGGCCGGTGCTCGACCCGCGAACCGGCCGAGATCTGGGCCGCCGCTTCGGGGAGGGGTCGGTGCGTGGCTACGACGCCACCTTCTCAGCTCCCAAGTCGGTGTCGCTGCTATTCGCCTTCGCCGACCCCGAGCAGAGGCGACACGTGGTGGAGGCGCACGACCGGGCGGTGGAGGCCGTGCTCGGCTGGGTCGAGTCCCACGCCCACACCAGGGTGCGTCGCCACCACCAGGTGGTCTCTGTTGATACGGGAGGGCTGGTGGTGGGGTTGTTCCGTCAGCACACCAGCCGGGTCCTCGACCCTCAGCTGCACACCCACGCCGTCATCGCCAACCGGGTCCCGACCGGAGATGGCCGCTGGCTGTCGTTGGATGCTCGTTCTCTCGATGGTGGATCAGCGCACCCTCTCCGCCCTCTACCACGCCGGCCTCCGTTCGGAGCTGACGCGAACCCTCGGGGTCCGCTGGCGGCCACCCGAGCACGGAATCGCCGATATCGCCGAGTTCCCGTCCGACGTGCTCGACCACTTCTCCCAGCGCACCAGACACGTCAATCGCCGTCTGGCCGACAAGTTAAAGCGATTCGAGACCGACCTGGATCGTTCGCCCACGAGAAGGGAACGGTGGCGGCTCGCACGGGAGGCGGTGGTCGACAGCAGACCGACCAAGCCGCACGGTCATAGCGCCACAGATCTGCGCCGATGGTGGCGCGACCGATTGGACGCGTTGGGTCACGATCCGCGACGCCTCGTGGCCGCGTCCATCGGCCAGCAGATTGGCCCGGGCGGAATCGACCAGGCCGCGACCGCTCGAATGATCGAGCGGTCGCTCAGCTCGCTCACCGAGTCACAGTCGACGTGGCGAGCGGCCGAGATAGTCCGAGAACTCGCCGCCGCCGTCCCCACCGACATCACCGTCGAACCTGACCGGCTGATTCGCTGGCTCGACCGGTGCGCAGAACAGTTGGCTGTCACCAACTGCGTCGATATTTCCAGCCCCGTGCCCGAGGGCATGCCCACCCGTCGAGACGGGCGGCCCATCAGCGAGGCGGCAGTAGATCGGGTGCTCACCACGGAGGGCATCGTTCAACAGGAGGAGCAGATTATCGACTGGGCGGAGCGCCGGCTCAACGACCCACCGGCTCCCGGGCCAGCGCCGAGCAATCTCGGAACTGACTTGGATCCCGCCCAGCGAGCAGCCGCCGATCTCGTGGCCGGCACCCGACAACTCGAGCTGGTGGTCGGGCCGGCGGGTACCGGCAAGACCACCGCTCTCGCCCCCGCTGTGCACCATCTTCAAGCCACGGGGCGGGCGGTGTTCGGCGTGACCCCCAACGCCGCCGCCGCCCAGGTGCTGGCCACCGAGACTGGGATGACATCGGACACCTTGGACAAGCTGCTCTACGAGCACTGCCGACCCGACCGGCAATCCGATCCTGCCTACGCCCTCCCCTCGGGGACGACTGTGGTGGTCGACGAGGCGGGCGCGGTCTCCACCCCCAAGCTCGCCCTGCTGGCTCGGCTCGCCGACGAGAAGCGGTGGCGGGTTGTGCTCGTCGGCGACTCGCGGCAGTTCTCGGCGGTTGGTCGGGGAGGGATGTTCGGCCACCTGGTCTCCACCTACGGAGCCGTCGAGCTCGACCGGGTGCACCGCTTCATGCACCACTGGGAGAGGAACGCCAGTCTCCGTCTACGCAATGGCGATCCGAGTACGCTCATCGAGTACGACCGGAGAGGGCGTCTCCACGGCGGCACCCACGCCGACCTGGAGCCCGAGATCGTCGAGGACTGGCGTCGGGCCCGAGGGAGGCGGGAGACGGTGGCGCTAATGGCCAGCAGCAACGAAACCGTGGAACGGCTCAACCGCCTCGCCCAACAGGCCCGCATCCACCAAGGCGAACTCGATCCGCGAGGGTCCCGCCTCCGCATCGGGCAGCAGGTGGTTCTCGTCGGCGACGAAGTGGTAACCCGACGCAACGACCGGCGCCTTCGAACCGACCGCGATCTCATGGTCAAGAACCGTGACCACTGGATCGTGAGCGCCATCCACCGGGATCGCAACGTGACCCTCAGCGGGAGCACCGGGACCATCCGCCTCCCCGCCGACTACGTGGCTCGCGACGTTGAGTTGGGCTACGCCCAAACCAGCCATGCCAGCCAGGGTCGGACGGTCGATACAGCCCTCGTCCTCGTCGATGCGCCCATCGATCACCGCGGTGTGTACACCCCGATGACACGGGGCCGCCTCGCCAACCACGCCTACGTCGTCACCGAGGACGGCCGAACGGCCCTTGACGTGCTCAGCCAGGCGCTGACACGGGAGTGGATCGACCAGCCCGCAGTTGCGCGGCGAGCGGAAATTGATCGCTATCGCCGACCACGGCGCCAGCTCGTTGGAAATCCCGACCGGGCGACGGCATCGCATCCATCCGTGGACGTGAGCGTCATCCTTGCAGCCATCACCAAGCGGCGACCGGACTTGAGTTGGCTGCTTCAGAGCTGCGAAGCCGACGGAGACCAGGCGCTTGGCCTACCCAACTCGGAACAGCATCGCCGCGACCCCGAAGCTCAGGTCGGGCGAATGCTTCCGGGGAAGCCAGCAGGGCCGCCAGAGCGGGCCATCGGTCGGTAACAACGTCACGCGACGTCCTCCGGCGAATCCCAGCGCTCGGCGAGTACGGGGAGCAGACGGCCCAACCCGATCAGCTCTGGGAATACAGCGAGAACCTCGCCGACACCGGTGGCGGAGGGAGCGCGAATCGCCTGGGAGCCCGTGGCGTGAGCTGCCTCTCCAATTCGACGGGGAATAGCGAGATCGGGTGTGTGGCCCGGGTACCGGGGCTTGACAGAGCCGCCAGCGGACCGCCGCCGCCAGCGGACCGAGTCAAAGGCGTTGCAGACATCTCGGCTCCAGATGTCCCCTCCCGATATCTGCCATCTTTGCGCGTGACTCTCCGACTCGCGACCGGCCCGGTTTCGGCACCACCGGAGCTGGAGGCTCTTGTGTCGCGGCCACCGACCGAGGTATGAGACGGACGATCCATAGTCGCCCGGGCCGACAAGGGGCTCGGCGCCCGACGCGGCGGCGAGTGGCGTGCGTCGGTGTTAGCCGGAGCCGAGAGGGCGAGATCCTCCTGTCACGTGCCCGCGTGATCGGTCGGAACCGGTAACCGGCATCGGCACCCCGAGCCGACGCCCTTACCCACCTTTGGTCTGGCCTCTCCAATATCCTGATTCGCATGAGCGAGATGGCGCCGCCCCCGAGCCGGGACCGGAGTCGCTGGGGCGTGTGGGCTCTGGATGTGGGGCTGGCGGGTTTCTGCACGGTGGCGGCAGTGCTCCTGTATCTCGAGGTGGTTACTGACAGAGTCGAGGCCGTCTCGGCGCTGGCATTGGCCGTCGCCGGTGGCGCATGGCGGGGCGATCCTCTTCCGCCGCCGATTCCCGTTGGCGGTCGTGGTCGTACTGCTGCTCACCGCGACTCGGTACGTGGCGCTTGGCTTCCCCGCCTTCATGCTCGGGCCGGCGATCCTGATCGCCGTGTACACGGTGGCGGCGCTGCTCGACCGAGCCCGGTCGCTGCTCGTTCTGGCAACAACCGAGGCGGCCCTCGTGGGGCTGCTCGTCGCCGGATCAGCATTCCCCGGTTGGGAGTCGGTGTTCCTCTACGCGCTGATCGTTGCCGCCGCCTGGTTTCTCGGCGATGTGGTGAGGAGGTGGCGCACCGCCGCCGAGGAGCACGCCCGAAGGGCCGCCGAGCTGACCGCGGCCCGAGAGGAGCTGGCCCGCGATGCGGTGGGCGAGGTCCGGCTGCGGATCGCCGCGAGCTCCACGATGTGGTCGCTCACAGCACTACGGTGGTGGCGATGCACGCCGGGACCGCTCGGATGATCGGGGACGGGGATCCGGCTGCTGCCCAGGCCGCTCTGGAGACGATCGAGCGGTCGAGCCGGGAGGCGCTGGGCGAGATGCGCCGGGTGGTTGGGGTGCTCCGGGAGGGGGACGCCGACGGCGTATCGCTGCAGCCGACTCCAGGCCTGCGGGACCTGGAGCGGCTGGTGGCGGAGGTGGGAGCGGCCGGGGTGGAGGTTGAGCTACGGACCGAGGGCGCTCTCGACGAGGTCCCAGCAGGCCCGGCCCTGGCGTCCTTTTGGATCGCCCAGGAGGCACTGACCAATGTGGTGAAACATTCGGGGTCGGTGCACGCAGATCTTGCGGTTACGGTCGCTGAGGGCGAGGTGGCGATTGCGGTCTGGAACCATCCTCCTGCAGAGGGGATGCCTGGGCCGTCGGTGGAGGGCGCCGGGATGGGCACCTATCGGGTATGAGGGAGCGGGTGAGCCTGTATGGGGGGACGCTGACCGTTGGCCCGCTGGGGGACGGCGGCTTTCTTGTGGAGGCGCGGCTGCCGCTGGGGATTGCAGAGCCGTGATCCGGGTGGCCGTGGTCCGACGACCAGCCGCTGGTGCGGACCGGGCTGAGGGCATGATCGAACACGCCGACGACCCGACTGGTGGGGGAGGGGGCGACGGCGACGACCCGGTCGAGGTGGCCCGCACCGGCCCGCCCGACGTCATGCTGATGGACGTGCGGATGCCGGGGTCGACGGGATCGAGGCCACCCGGCTGCATCATCGCCAACGCCGGGGTGCCGCGGGTCAGGGTGGTCGTGCTCACCACCTTCGACCTCGACGAGTACGTCTACGACGCGCTGCGCGCCGGGGCCAGCGGTTTCCTGCTCAAGGACGTCGCCCCCGAGGAGCTGCTGACGGCGATCCGGGCGGTGGCCGCCGGGCGACGCCCTGTTGGCCCCGGCGGTGACGCGCCGGTTGGTCGGCGAGTTCGCCCGCCGGCCGGCGGTGGCCGACCAGCGGACCGCGGGGGCGCTCGACCGGCTCACGCCACGGGAGCGGGAGATCCTGACCCTGGTGGGCGGGGGGTTGAGCAACG
>CAWACT010000009.1:0-259156 GCA_963780745.1 uncultured Actinomycetes bacterium
ACGTCCACCCGGTAGCCCAGCGAGGCGGCCTCCTCGACCTGGCGCCGCAGCACCCGCCGGCAGTCGTGGGTGTATGGCTCGTCGTGGAAGTAGAGGTCGGCGGCCGCCACCGCGTAGCGGGGCTCCCATGGCAGCTGGATCAGGCCGGCCAGGTCGGGGATGCTGACGCACTCGTCCTCGTTGGGACCGAGGTCCCCCATCCCCTCCAGCGCCCCCACCGTGTAGAGCTCCGACCCGGCGGCCCAGCCCTCGAGGTGGGCGATGGGGACGCATTTCGCCTTGGGGACCCCGTGGATGTCGACATAGGCGCCGAACAGGTACTCGACGCCGGCATCCGCCAGCCGGTCTCTCAGCTCCTTGAGATCGTTCGCCTCGGTCATTGGGTCTCCTCCGACACTCAGCCCGTTGTCGCCTGCCGGCGACGGATGCGTCCCCCGCCCAGGGTTATCAGGGCGCCGCGCAGCACGCCCTCGCCGTACTCCGACCCGGGGTTGACCACCGTGGTGCGCCCGATGCGCACCGAACCGGGCGACTCGTGGATGTGCCCATGGAGCGAGAGCAGCGGCTGGTACTCCTCGATCGCCTGGCGGACCGCCCGGGAGCCCACCGGGACCATCGCCGGGGATCCTCCCGAGGTGACCTCGAGCTCGTCGTCGAGCTCGGGCGCCAGGTCGAGTTGTGAGTTGTAGCGGGGGGGGGTGGAGGTTGAACACGGCGCTCTCCGGCCGCTCCAGCCGGGACGCCATCTCCTTGATGTGGGCGGCGATCACCTCCTCGGGGTACTCCCGGGGGGTGTGCCACGGGGTCTCGTTGGTGTAGCCGGTGGAGATCAGCTCGTGTCCCGGCGCTATCTCGACGACCTCGCCCTCGACGTTGACGAAGACCTCGCCGCCGTGCTCGGCGATCACCTCGTCGATGGCGAAGGGGTCGTCGTTGGCGGGTGCGGTGAGGATGCGGACGCCGCTTCCCTCGAGCCGCTCCTTGGCGTAGGCGATCCACTCGACGACCCGCTGGCAGATGAGCTGCTCGAAGCGGGCTGTGAGCTCTTCGGGGTGAGCGTCGAGGTGGGCCACCTCGTCAGGCGTCATCCGCGCCGGGTAGTGGCCCAGGTCGGCGATGCGCCGCTCCAGAGCGGCGGCGCCATCAGCGTCTACCTGCTCGGTGCGGCCCATCACCTCGGCCCGGTACCCGTTGGCGGTCTCCACCAGCGGGACCACCAGCTTCCCGGTGAAGTCCCCACCGAGGATGAGCAGGTCGGCGCCGTAGAACCCGGCGGCGGCGACGAACTTCCGCCAGCACAGCTCCGAGCCGTGGAGGTCGGTGGCGAAGAAGAGGGTGACCTCGTCCGACCGGCGTGCCCGCCGCATCAGTAGGTGTCCCTGGGCAGGTCGACGTCCTGCCACCACTGGACCCGTTCGCCCATCCGGGCCCGGACCTTCCAGCGGAGCGACTTGGGCTGCTCCTCGACGGTTTCGAGAAGCAGGGCGGCCCGGGTCGCCGCCAGCGGTGACGTCGCCTCGTCGGAACCGGTAGCGGTGAGGTTGGCGGTGGCGGTCCGCCAGAACCCCCAGTCCCCGCCCAGAACCCGGGCTATGTGGGTGGCGTCGATCTCCTCTCGCTCCGCCGAACCGGGGACGACCTCGTGGGTGTCGAGCATGCAGCGGATGTCGAGCCGGTCGTTCGGGGTGAGGTCGACGATCTGCAGTTTGGAGAGGAGCATGTCCTCCAGCGGCAGGGTGGGATCATCGAGCAGCAGCCGGTCCCGAATCTCGATGGTGTGGCAGAACTCGAGGTCGTCCACCCAGACGTCGACGTCGATGCCGCTCTCCGGATTGCGGAACAGGTAGCGACGGCCCTCCATCGCCACCAGCAGATCGCGGTCCACCTCGTAGCCGCGGGCGGCGAACAGCTCCCGCAGGTGCCGGCGGTCCTCACGGCGGCACACCAGGTCGATGTCCTTGGGGGAGCGCCGCTGCTGGCTCAAGGTGTCGTCCGAGGGCGGGCAGTGCATCCGCACCCCGGCCGACCCGAACACCCGGAGGGTCATCCCCCGGGCGGCGGCGTCGGCCAGCAGGGCGCGGGTCTCGGTCAGCAGCAGGTCCCAACCGAGCGGGGGAGCCGGTGCGGTCACTCGATCGGGATCTGGCGGAAGGCGAGCCCGATGTCGATCCCCTGGCGCTTCCGGTATTGGCGCACCCCGAGGTACCAGATGGCTCCCAGGACCACCGTCCCCACGATCAGCCAGAACTCGGGCCGTGGTCCCTCGGCGGTCCATAGCGGGCCGGCGGCGATGGGGTCGGTCCACAGCAGGTAGAGCACCCACGCCATGAAGGCGGCGGCGATGAGCCCGGTGATCGACATGGTGGGGATCGAGCCGATCCGCATCTCCGAAGCGGGCGACATCTCGAACAGCTGGCGCCGGGTGCGTGGGAACCAGACCGCGGCCAGCATCGCCGTGCCCCACACCACCACCAGCGCCTCGATCAGGGTGAGCAGGTTGATCGCCTGGTAGGCGATGAGCCACATGAAGACGACCGCCACCGCGGTGGAGAGCCAGATGGCGACCACCGGGGTGTGGACCCGCTGGCTCACGTAGCCGAGCCCGCTCGGGGCGACCCGGTCGAACGACCAGGCGATCATCGACCGGGTGGTGTAGGCCAACTCGGCGGGGATCCAGAACCAGATCCAGGCGACGAAGGTGGCCATGATGATCACCGCCAGCAGGATGTTGTCGGTGAGGATCCCGGCGAGGACGGTGAACCAGGGCGCCGCCCCCACCGTGGCCTCGGTGGAGGCATCGGTGAGACCGCTCAGCGAGTTGAAGGCGACCGCCCCCTGGAAGTCGTAGCCGAAGGCGTTGTTGGCCAGGATGTCGAAGAGGGCGATGAGCAGTCCGGTGGCGACGATCGCCCCCAACATCCCATACAGCTGGGAACGGCGAACCTGCTTGATCTCGCCGCCGATCCCGATCGACTGCACTCCGCCGAGCAGCGGGAGCAGCGGCCACACCAAGAACGCCACCGTGGTGGCCCAGGAGAACCCTGACTGCTCCCAGCCGTTGGCGAGGGCGGTCTCGATCACCGCCTGGTACTCCAACCCGGTGAGCCGGGCGAGGTTCTCCTCGAAGGTGGCCTGGCTGCCGAAGAGCATCACTCCGGCCAGCACCACCGTTCCCAGCACCGCCACCACGAACAGCACTTTCTGCACCGTGAAGTAGCGGCGGGTGCCCGAGGTGAGCAGCGCCCCGGCCAGCACCAGCACCCCGGTCCCGATCCAGAAGATCCCCGCCGGGCTGGCCACGTTGGCCGCCCAGGTGGCGAAGGTCGCGTTCTCGGCGATGAAGCCGATGGTGGCGAAGAAGGAGGAGAGGCCCACGGTGACGATCAGCGAGGAGGCCAGCGCCGCGTAATAGGTGAGGATGATCGTCTCCATCAGCGACCAGACGAAGGCGATCCCCGGGCTGACGGCGCGGGAGAGCGATACGTAAACGCCGCCGGAGCGGGGGAAGGTCATCGACCAGCCGTAGAAGGTGGCCGCCACGAACAGCATCCCCAGCGTGGCGAGCAGCGTGGACAACCACACCGCCACCCCTGGGTAGAGGCTGGGGCCGTAGTACTGGTTGAGGGCGATGGCGATCCCCACCGACACCAGTCCCACGTTGAAGATGAACACGTCCCAGGAACCGGCGACCCGGATCAACCCCGATGCCGGCCGCGAGAAGACACCCGGCGACGCCGGTGTCCCTTCGGTGTCTGCCACGTCTGCCACGAGCCCTCCCTCGACGACGCGGCAACGCTAGATATCGAGCCTGCGACCGTCAACGGTCGAATGGGTCGAGGATTCCCGATCTAGGTCGCTGAGGGGTACGATGTTGCGAGTTTCGCAGTCTCGGAGTGTTCTGTTGCGGTATCCGAATGGTGTGGGATGAGCCGGCGCCAGCTGCAGGCGAGTCAGCTCGACGATCTCGACATGCGGATCGTCGCCGCCCTGCAGCGCAACGGCCGCATCACCAACATCGAGATGGCGCGCAGCCTCGGCGTCTCCGAGGCCACCATCCGCAACCGGATGGGCCGGCTGCTCGAGGAGGATCTGATCAACATCGTGGCGGTCCCCACCCCGCGGGCGGTGGGGATGACGATGTCGGCCATCATCGGGATCTCGGTGGAGCTCGACCAGCTCGACCAGGTGCTGGCGATGCTGTCGGCGTGCCCCGAGGTGCGCTACGTCGGGGTGGCCACCGGCCGCCACGACGTGATGATCGAGGCATTCTTCTTCGACCAGGACCACCTGCTCCGCTTCATCGCCGAGCAGCTCGGCGGAAACCCGGGGGTGAAGAGCGTCGAGACCTCGATCATCCTCAAGGTGGCCAAGTTCTCCTACGAGTGGGAGCTGCCACCGTCCGCGATGAAACGGGGGGCGATTAGGCTGGGTTGAAGCTCGAGTCAGCCGCAGCGGGTCATGCTCCCGAGACCGAACGTAAGGCCGCAGCGGTCCTCTTCTCGAAGTCCTCGGGGAGTGGACGACGACTACGAGTGGTGTCGAAAAGCGTCAGCGGGCGCTAAAGGCCTGCCATGTTTTCGCCCGCAGCCGATGGGTCATGGCAACGTCATCCTCCCCGGACTGTCGTAGATCGAGCCGCATCTGCGAGACGCCCGAAGCCCTCGCCCGGTGCGAAGTCGTTTGAGCGAACCACCACGCTCGAGAGCATGACTCCGTAGCGGCTTGTAGGTTCTCTCGACGATATCGTCCGAGGAACGAGCCGAACGCACGACCATCGACCTTGTGACCAGTCGCCTTGGCAATCACATCGTTGAGTTCGGTGTACAAGACGACTCGGCGGGATAGGGCGATTCCGACCAGGAACCCTTCGGCGACGCTCTGAGCCCGCTCGTACGCCTGAGGAGTCTTGTTCTTACCCGAGAGTCGCGGCGAGATCGCCATGATCGCGTCGACCAGTGACCGAAAAGGATGTTGGACGCGCTCCATAGGCTACACCAACAGCATGCACCGAATGATCGGCGCCCTGGTTGGGACCAACGCGAAGCTGTCATGCTGAGCAGCCCGCTCTGATCACGGAACCGCATCGTGACTATGATGCTGTGATGGCGAAGAAGCGGATCACGCTCACCATCGACGAAGAGTTCTCGGGCGGTGAAGGTACTCGCCAGCCCGCACCAGGAAGGGCGACAGCGAGGTCATCGAGGAGGGCGCTCCGCCGCGAGCTTGGACTTGATCTGCTCGATCGACTGTGGGCACGCAACGACCTGAGCGAGGACCAGGCGATCGAGCTGGCGGTCGAAGCCCAGCACGCCACTCGGCGCCGTAAGCGCTGAGCGGGTGCGAGCGGTCCTCGATACGAACGTGATCATCTCGGCGTTGCTGGCGCCGGAGGGCACGCCGGCCCGGATCGTCCGGCTCTGGCTCCGGGCGCCTTCGAGCTCATAACCTCCGAGGCGCTCATTGAGGAGCTCGAGCGCGAACTGGAGTATCCGAAGCTTGAGACTGGATACGACAATCGGAGACACAGCAGCTGGTCGAACTGCTCCGGCCGAACCAACGGTGCTTGAGGATCCGAGACAACCGCGTGTGCGCTCAACGGACACGGCCGACGATTACCTCATCGCGCTCGCAGTCGACCCGGGCAGCTCTCGTGTCAGGAGATCGTCACGTCCTCGGTCTGCGTCACATCCTCCCGGTGTACGCGCCAGCAGAGTTTCTGGCGCTGCTCGAGAAGATTAGCGGCGATTGAAGCCACCAGCAGCTCGATAAGCCGCCCATCCAGGTGCTCGACGCCGACGAGGTCGCCAAGAGCGTCGCCTACATGCAGGGTCTCTACCACTGGTGCCGCAGCCAGAGCGAGCCGGTCGAGTCGGCCTTCAACGGGAACCGGGTGAGGTGTACCGGGATGATCATCAAGATGGGGGTCGCTGCCGTGCTTACGGCGGAGTTGGTCGCTTGGCTCAGTTCTAACCGACGGGCAATCGCTGCCGATGAGTGCAGCGTTCGAATTCTCGCTCCCGGTTAGCGGAACCACGGGCCAATGACGGCACCGCTTCACGGGGCACGACAAGAAAGAGGAATTGCCTTGTCCAATACGACTGAACGTCAGCTCGAGTTGATCGATGCCGATGATTCTTGAGACCCCCGAAAGACCGTGTCCGGTTGCAATCGCGCGGCCGACGACATGGTGGCGGCGGTGGAGAGGGCGGCTGTGGTCATGGCTCTATGCGTTAGGTCTTGACGGCGTGGGCGTGTATGCATACATGACCTACCAGACGGGAATCGAGTGGGAAGACAGGGCCGAGGATCTGAGGGGCAGAGCTGACAACGACAGAGACGAAACTAGGCGACACCGCGAACGGCTCTCGCAAACAAGTCAGACCTGAAGTCGACCGAAGCGAAGCTCGAGAGACAGGTCGAGCAAGCTGCGCACGACCCGCGGGGAGCTCGCGGGAGCACGCGAGTGACATCAGGGAGCTGGAAGGGAAATCCGCACTGTGGCCAACGAGAAGGCTCAGGTCGAGGATGAGCGAGAGCAGGCGCAGGCCAGTGCTGACTTACCTGGCGGGGGTGGCCGGCAGGCTGCAGTCGTTGGAGCGGATCTCGATACCTGCGTGGTTGATCTCGAGAATTGGATTACGAACTGGCCGAGTCTTTACGACGAGATGTGGGTGTGGGACGAATGGATCGCCGACGGCGAAGCGATCTCCGCTGCCTGCGGTGAGGCCCGAACCGCGTTCTGGGACTTCTCGCGAGCACTTCCTGAATGAACGACGATCAGACGCATCGTCACGGTGCTGGCGTTGTCGGCGCTGCTCGCCGCATGCTTGGAGCCGCCTACGCGCGGATATATCGACAACGACCACCTCGGTGCCCACGACCTCCACCACGGTTGCTCGAGAGAGCCGCCGATCGTCCCAAGCGTGAGCCGACCGATCGAGGCCCGGGTGGATCTGTCGGATGTCGACGATTTCAGCCTGCGGGTTCGGACGGTGACCTGCGGCGGTGGAGTAGCCGTCGGCTCAGGGTTCGCCATCGATGAGAACCTGATCGTGACCAACCGCCATGTCGTCGAAGACGCGGCCCAGATTGCTGTCAGCACCTGGGACGGGAAATCGATCGATGCTGTTCAGCCAGAGATCGGCTTCTATACCGACCTGGCTCTGGTCGAAGGTGCAGAGCCCGCTTCCGAGCAGTGGGACGACTGTCCGAGATCGACCCAGAGACGGGCGACGAGGTACTTGTGGTTGGCTTTCCCGAAGGGGGGCCCGAGTGGAGATGACCACCGGTAAGGTCATCGACTACGTCCGCGACCCGGGGTTCGGTTCGTACGGCAACGTCCTCCGGATCTCGGCGGAGGTGGCACACGGCAACTCCGGTGGTCCTCTGCTGGCGCCCGACGGCAGCATCGTCGGGGTCGTTTATGCCATCGAGAGCGGAGACCGGGCACGGCTTGGCGCTTCCGGCGTCGGCGCTGCAGGCGAGTGCATATCAGGTGAGTCGGCGACTACCGAGAGCTACGACTGCTGACGGGACGGGATGGGCGGTTGCCCAGGTCGACGCCGTGCACTTCGAGCTGCGCCAGCCCAGGTACTGACCCCTCCGCTCCACCGTCGACCGAAGGGCGGCAGTCTTCTCTGAGGCCGTCGATCGAGCGGGGTGAAGACGTCGCCAACCCGGCGTGGCCGGCGCCCTCGAGGCAGCGTTCGTCGTAGGCCACGAAGACGAGATCCTCGATCCCGAGGCTGATAGCCGAGGCGAGGTGGATGGCATCGAGCGTTCGGATCCTGGCCGGATCGATGTCTCGGGCTATGTCGATCACGCTGCGGTCCAGCACCACTGTGGCGAACCGCGACAGCACGTCGTTGGTCACCACCAGGTCGGGGTCCAAGCCGGTGCGGCGGACCACGCGTGGTACCTCCACTTGGGCGATGACGCTGGTGACATAGGCGTCGTAGCCGCCGAGCGACAAGACGAGTGCCTCGGATTCGGCCTCCGCAACGATGAGCTTGACGATTGCGGAGGCATCGACATAGGCGACGGTCATCGCTCGGCGCGCTCGGCGGCGAGGGCGTCGCTGCCGGCCGTCGACGGAACGCCCTGAGGAGCGAGGAAGGGCTCTCCCCGACGTGACTGCGGGTCGAACCCGGCCCGACTGGATGTGTCTTCGAGTGCCGAGGAGGCCGCGCTCGAGCGGTCCGAGCACGGCCACGGGACGTCCCCGCTCGGTGACCTCCAGGCTTTCTCCCTGCTGCACCCGCCGCAGGTAGACGCTGAGGTTCTGCCGCAGCTCCCTAATACCTACCCGGTCCATGTAGCACAAGGTAGCACATTTGCGGCACTCGTACCCTCAAGCCACTTGAACCGGGCGCAATCGAGAATGGGGAGGGAGCGCCTCTCAGAAGGCTGGAGCCAGGTCGGGGAGCATCGGGAAGTGGCGGACGTTGCGGGTCACCAGATCGGCACCATGGATCTCGGCGGTAGCGGCGATCAGGTAGTCGATGGCACCGATGTGCGCATGACTGCTCCGGTAGGACCGCGCCCATTCGCCGGCACGGTTGGCGATCTGCTCGGTGACGGCAAGGGTCTCCAGAGTGTCGAGCAGCGACCGCACGGCGTGGCGCTCACCCGACCGCATGCCCGCCAGAAGCTCGAACCTGGATAGCACGGAACAGGCTGGGCGACCGTCGGCGAACGCAGACTCGAGCAATTGGTTGGCCCGCTCGTTGCCGCGCAGGTGCTCGATCAGGACATCCGTGTCGAAGAGCCTCACAAGCCGAGTCGGTCGAACCGATCCGAGCGACGCCAAGCGGTGACGGATTCCAGTTCCTCGTCGGTGCGGTCGGCCCACAACCCGAAGCTCCCCTTCAAGGCAGCGTCGATGTCGACCATTTCGTCGCCGAGTCCGAGCGCCCGGTCGAGGATTCGGCGGACGATGGCTGCCACGCTGGTCCCTTCCTCCCGAGCAATCGCGGCGAGACGCTTTCGCTCCTCAGCGGTCAGATATATGTTGGTGCGCTCCATACACCAACAACATACACCACATGGCGCGTTGCAGGGCAAGATCGGTTCTTGCTTTGGTGACTCGATCAGGCGCGGAACCGGTCGAAGGGTTCGAGGACGATCCCGGCGTCGGCGAGGGCTTGCTCCACGGCTGGCGGCGGCATTGGTGAGGTCGGCGGGCTTGGTGCCTTTCCATGGGTCGGGGTCGACGTCCACGGCCTCGCCGAGGTGGATCCCGTCGGGGTCGATCTCAGGGACCTGCTCCCAGCGGAGCGGGGTGGCCACCGGTGCCCCGGGACGGGCTCGCAGCGACCAGGGCGCCACCGAGGTGGAGTAGGGGGCGTTGCGCAGCCAATCGACGAAGACACGGTCGCCGCGTTCCTTCTTGAGGAAGGCGATGGTCATCAACTCGTCATGCTCGGCGGAGGCGAGGGCGGCGACCCCACGCGCCATGGTGGCGGCGGCCTCCATGTCGAGCGTCTTCTCCAGTCGGGCACGGAGGTGGTACCCCTTGGATCCCGAGGTCATGGGGACGGTGGCGATCCCGAAGCCGTCGAGGATGGCACGCAACCGCTGGGCCGCCTCGCGCACCAGGTCGACCTGGCCCGGCGGAGGGTCGAGGTCCCAGACCACCCAGTCGGGCTGCCACTCGTCGTCTACCGTGACCGGGGGGACGTGGAAGGTGATCACGCCCCAGTTGGCGAAGGCGGCGATCGCCTCCTCGGAGTCGACCACCGGGTACACCGTGGTCCCCCCGCCCTCCTTGGGCGTCTCGTGGCGCCGGATGAGGTCGTCGCCAAAGTGGTCGGGGGCGTTCTTCTGCATGAACCCCTTGGCTCCGGTACCCCTCGGGAAGCGCTCCACGGTGAGGGCGCGCCCGGCGATGAAGGGGAGCATCCGGGGTGCGACCGCCTCGTAGTAGGCGACCACCTCGCCCTTGGTGATCCCGTCGTCGGGGTAGACCACCCGGTCGGGGTTGCTGACCTCCACCGGGTCAGGCTATCGCCCGTACCAGGCGAGCACCCGCATGGCACGGAGGGTGTTCCAGCGGCTCGGCTTGCCGTCGCCCTCATCCATCTCGAAGTGGACCCGGCCGGGGTGGGTGTTCTCCAGCGGCCACCGTCCGTCGGGGTCCCGCTTGCTCTCCACCAGATCGATCGCTTCCTCGCACCTCTCGTCGGGCTCGCCGCCGGCGCTCTGCAGGTAGTCGAGCCCGCGCAGCACGTCGTAGCGCCAGCCCGTCGGGAACGAGAACTGCGTCCATGCCGGGTCGATGACCTCGCCGGTGGAGAGGCGGCGGAACAGGCGCCGCTCCAGGAGGTACTCCTCACCCCGGTGACGGGCCGCGGTCACCGCCGGGGGAGCTCCGTTGGCACGCTCGTACTCCAGAAAGCCGTCGAGAACCGAGATCGTGGTGTGGAACGACGACCGGGTCGAGCCCCGCTCCGCCTCGCAGTTCCAGCCTCCGTCGTCGAGCTGCTCGCCGAGCAGCCGCTCCACGATGCCGTCGACCTTCTCCCCGAAGTAGGCACCGAGCGCCACCGCCTTGCCGTTGATGCACGGCTCGACCTCTCCGTCGAAGTAGTCCTGGCCGTCGTTTTCCCATTTGACGTTGTCTCTGACCGGCGCCACGGCGCGGCGAGCCTGGCTGCTCGCCGGGTCGAGGCCCATGTCGCGCAGCAGCGACAGGGTCCAGGTGGTCGACGTCCACTCCGGCTTGAGGGTGCCGACCGCGTTCTCCAACCAGACGAGGGCGGACCGGTACCGGCCGACCCGCTCGTCACTGGGATCCGGCTCGCCGTCCTCCCAGGCGGAGAGGGTGGCGGTGTCGATGTCGAGGAAGCCGCCGAGGTCGTCGAGCGAGATGCGGTGCAGGTCGAGGAGGAGCCTCCTGGTGGCGACGTCGGGGAGGCCTTCCCCCAGTCCTCGCTCGCGGCAGCGGGAAGCGCATCCCGGCCCCATCGGCCGTCCTCGCCCTGGAGGGCGAGCAGCCGCGCCCCCCAACCCTCGGTGGCCACCTTGGCACGCTCGGCGGCGACGGCTTCGGCGGGTTCGCCGGTGAGATCCCGCATCACCTGCCACCTGATCGATGGATCGGAGTCGAGCAGCCACTCGATGACGTTCATCGGTTCTTCCTTTAGGTCGGAGAAGCCGCGATTCAAGCGGCTGGCTCAGGTGCCGAGCACATCCGCGGCCCTTCATGAAGCGCTCTTGCGCCGCCACTCCTCGAGTAGATCCACCAACTCGGCCGGCTTCATGCCGAAGGTGTGGGGGAGCGCCGCCTGGGCGCCGGTGATCGACCTGCCGAAGGCGGCACCGCGGGGCTCGGCGCCGGGGCGGTAATCCCACACCACGGCACGGTTGGCGACACCGGGGAAGCCGAGGGTCCCCTCCCGGAACCGCTCCACCGCACTCCAGGGAATGGTCCGGCTCTGGCCCAGGGTGGCGATGGTGAAACCGTCGGCGTCGAGGGTCAGCGTGTCCCGGCGGATCAACTGGTAGAGGAAAACGCCGAGGCCGACGGCGCCGATGATGACCACCAACCAGCCGAGCCCGGCATTGTCATCCAGCATCCAGATCCCAACGGCCAGGACCGCGGCGAGAAAGACCGCCCCCAGCAGGGCGGGCCGTCGAGTCGTGCCGCGCAACTCGAGTCGTTGATCGCTCACGCCATCCGAGTAAAGCGCGGCGCGGGGACCCCGGGTGGCCGGGGTCCCCGCTCGCTCGGATCAGTTCCCGAGAGCGTTCCCGGTCTCGAGCAGCGTCTTGAGGTCGCTGAGGATCCACGGCCAGCCGCCGCCGCCCTGTGCCAGCGGCACCAGGCCGATGACCTGCTCGGCGTGCATCGGGGCACCCTCGAGCTCATGGGTGACGGTGAGCCGGGTGATGCCCTCACCCTCGTCCTGGGTCTCCCAGGTCACCTTGGTGAAACCCTCGGCCAGCATTTCTGGGCTCCAGGTGAAGCGGTAGGTCTGCACCAGCCGTCGTGGTGGGTCTGCCTCGAGGACTTCCCCTTCGACCACCACCTCGGGGGTCCCCATCGCCAGCATGTCCTCGGTGGCCAGGGCCTTGTAGCTCCCGCCCGGCTTCAGGTCGTACTCGGCGCGGCCCCGGTAGCCGTACTTCTCGATCCACTCCGGGCTGGTGATCGCCTCCCAGATCGCCTCCGGGGTGGCCTGGATGTACACCTGGTACATCTGGGTGGTCACCGCTGTCTCGGTCTTCGTGGTCATGCACTGCCCTCCAGTTCGCTCTTGAGGTCGGCGAGCGCCGAAACCTGGCGCTCGGTGTACTTGTCGATCCACCGGTCGTGGATCAGCCGGATCGGGACCGGGTTGAGGAAGTGGAGCTTCTCCCGGCCCGACCTGCGGGTGACCACGAGACCCGCCTCCTCGAGGAGGCGGAGGTGCTTCATCACCCCGAAGCGGGTCATCTCCAGCTCGGACTCGAGCTCGGTGAGCGTGCGGCCGTCACGCACAAAGAGCCGGTCGAGCAGGAAGCGCCGCGTCGGGTCGGCCAGCGCCCTGAAGACACGGTCGTCGTCGGTCACACCGCACAGCATAGGTGACCAAATGGTCACATGTCAACCCGAGACTTTGTCGAATCCAGTCGTCGTGGGGTGTGGCAGCTCGGCGGCAGAGAGCCGGTCGACGGAGGTGTGGGAGACCGCGGTCAGTCGGCCGGGTGATAGGAGACCAGGCGGATACCCTCGCCGTCAAAGAACACCAGGGTCCTCCCCTCGACCTCGAAGGTCACCGCCTGGTTGAGCGCCTGAAGGTACCTGTTCTCTTGGCCCATCATTCCCCTGGGCTCCGCGACACGTCTTCTGGGTGACCGCGGCGTCGCCGATGGTGATGGTGTTCCCCTGCGCCTCGTAGCTGCCCGAGTAGCCGTTGCAGCCGGCGTTCCCCTGCAACTGGCCGCCTCGCCTGAAGTTGGCGGTGATCGTTGTCCCCTCGATGGGGGTGGCGAAAGCTTCTTTGTTGCGGTTGAGCAGACCGATGACCTGCCACCGTCCCCGCAGGTCGTCGGCACCAAACGGCCGGTAGGTGAGAACCACCCGCTCGTTGGGGTTGAGCAGTTGCAGTCGGGGACCGTCGAAGCTGTATGCCGCCACCCGCCGCAGCGTCCGGACCAGGACCGTATCCACCCCGGTCAGCCGCTCAGGGCACGCCTTCCTGGTGAGGGCGAGCTCGCTGATGGTCAACGAGTTCCCGTCGATCTCGTAGCCACCGCTGAACCGGTTGCACGCCGACTGACCGGAAACCTCCCCGTCCTGGAACTGGATGGTGAGGCTGAGCGCCTCCGGCACCTCGATAGCCGCGGGCCTCGGTCAGCCGCCAGGGTGGACCCTCGATGCTCTGGCTCGCCGCCGGGGCGGTGCCGTTGGTGGTCTCCGTCGCCTCGCCGTCGCCGCACGCGGCCAGGGTGACCAGGAGGACCGCAAGGAGCATCGGAAGGCGGAGAGGGCGCATCGGGCGAGGCTAACCGCGTCGCGCCCTGTTCTCCGTCAATCCTCGACCGCAAGTTCCCACCCGGGCGCTGCTTCGCGCCTGCAGAGCGGCAGCTCATAACAATCTTTAAACATCATAAAGAATCAGATATGGTCGATCGGTGGAACTCGATGGCGCGCAGTGGGAGCGGTTGCGCAGCGCCATTGCCGCCTACTTCAGTGGTCGCAGCGTGGGGATCACGTGGCGCGGTGATGTGGTCACCGAGACACGAACCGGCCGGGAATGGGGTCTGGCGTCCCTCATCCAGTTGGCGGCGAGTACCCCGGAGGACCGTTGGACCGAGATGGTCCAGCGGCACTTCGATTCCATCGCCGCCCTCGACGTGGCGATACCGGAGCGGTTCGAGGAGGCCGCCCCCCGACTCCGGGTGCGTCTCGGTCCGCGCCCTCCCCACATCTCGATGTACATCTGGAGGAGGGTCGCCGCCGGTCTGGTCGAGACGCTGATGCTGCAGCTTCACGGTGCGGCGCGCAATGTGCCGCCGGAAACGGTTGCCGATTGGGAGGTCGATCCCGAAGTCGTCTGGAAGAAGGCCCGCGACAACACGCTGTGGGACGACCCGGTGGAGCGCGAGATCATGATCTCGCCCAAAGGCGGCCGGGTCGTCCACGTGACCGGCGGGTTCTTCGCCTCCAGCCGGCTGCTGGTCCTCGACCGCTACCTCCCCGTCCGCCGCCGCCAGGGGGCGCTCGCCATGCTTCCCCGGCGGCACTCGCTGCTCTACATCGAGGTCGGTGAGCGGCGGCGCCTGTACAAGGACCTCGAGGCTTTGCTCGAGCTGGGGAGCCGCTTCTACCTCGAGGGCCCCGGGTCGTCTACCGGCGACGTCTTCTGGTGGCGGGCGGGTGAGATCCGGCGGCTGATGCGCGCCGGGCGATCCGGACTCGACCATTGTCGAAACGGTGGCGGACGATCTGATCAAGGCGACCGCCAGATCGCCGGCGAAGGCCCATGTGCAGAACGAGGTACGACGTAAGTTCGGAACATGTCATCTCGGATGATCCAGATCCGCAACGTCCCTGATGGGATGACACAGCCGCACGCGCTCGACTGTCGAGAGCGGCCTTGGCGGACCTGTCAGCTTTCGGACTACCCGTAGTGGATGGGATACGAGGTCGGCGGCGTGACAGCTCGGGCAGGCCGATTCGGTTCGGTCGTTGGTGATCAGCGAAGCCATCGACGCCCATCATGCCACCCCGGTGTGACATTTCCCCCGGATGGCCCAAATGTCACTGATGGCTGTCATGTTGCCCGCATGGAGTCGATCAACTTCCGCGACGAGTACCTGTTCCACCTCGAGGCAGCCATCAGCCCGCTACGGGTTCTTCATCCCGTACATCCTGGGGGACAGCCGGAACATCCCCTGGGCGTACACCATCGGGCTGACCGAATCGGCCGGCCACCCCGAAGTGGTGGTTTTCGGGCTGTCGCAGAAGCCGACTCGCGGATCCTCCACCACATCTATGAGCGCCGCGGTCGAGCGGTCGCCGTCCGCTCTCGGACGTGACGCCGACAACCGCACGAGGGGCTGGGCTTTCGGCTGCTGCCCATCCCAAAGGATCACATCCTCGATGGTCCCGAGTTGATGCTGGGCTGGTTCGACTACTACCGGGCGGTGGGCCGCGATCCCGGTTTGCGCGCTCGTCCAGTTGGTGTGGGCCGACCGGGCGGGCCGGCTGCCATGGGATCCCGAATCGGATCCCGAGTGCACCCAGCCGCTGCTCGACGAGCAGCCGGGGCCGTTTGCCGGGCAGGGACGTCTGGTTGGCCACCGGAGCCCGGGTGGTGAAGTACGGTGGCGATATGGCACTCGGACACGCCGCACCTTCACGCCGGGAGAGCGGATCCCGATGTCGTGGGAGGAGTACGAGGCGCTGGGCGACCGGGTCCGCGGTGAGTACATCGACGGCGAGCTGGTGGTCATGAACCAGCCAACCGGCCGTCACCAGGACGTCTGCGTCGAGCTCTATGTCCGGATCAAGCCGGTACTCCCAGCTGGGGTCAAGGGCGGCTCTCCTGGGGCTGGAAGCCGGGCGCCGACGAGTTCGGACCAGATCTGATCGTGTTCGACGACAACGGGGAAGACCTCCGCTACACCGAGATCCCACATCTGGTGGTCGAGGTGCTCTCTTCTGACCCCGCCGCCGACACGGTGCGCAAGATGCAGAAATACGCCGCCGCCGGATTGCCGCGGTACTGGATCATCGACCCCGAGGGCCCGGAGCTGTTCGTCTTCGAGCTTGACCAGGAGGGCGGATATCGGGCGGCGGGAAGCTACGCCGCCGACGCCGTGGTCGATCTGGATATCGGGCCGGCTCGGGTCTCGTTCCGGGTGGGGGATCTGCTGGGCTGATCTGCGCCGCTGTATCGGGGGCGGCCAGTCGCCATCAACGGCCTTGGGTACGCTCCGGCAAAGGCTCGGGCGACCGGGGAGGGAGCATGGTCAGCTACGAGGAGTCGATAGCAATCCTGGAGACCGAGTTGGGTGGCGTCGAGGCCGCCTTCCGCGGGCTGACCGACGAGGAGTGGCAGACCGAGACCAAGCTCGCCCCGCTCGATCCGGCGGCGCCACACTGGACGTTGTTCGAACTGGCTGGCCACTTCGACATCTCCATCGGTCTGACCCGGATGCTCATCGCCGATCCCCAGGAAGGACAGCCGGGTCGGGACCGGGTCAGCTTCTTCATCTTCCACCGCACCGAGGTGGCCCCCGTCGTCTACTCCTACGCCTACCAGATGGTGGCCGGCAAGGCCCCCGCCGACATGCCCGACGTGCTCCACGAGACCTTCTCCAAGACCATCGAGGAGGCGCGGTCGAGATCCTCCGGAGCTGACCGGTTCCGGGTACTACGCCCTGATGCGAGCTCGGCGAGTTCGTCCCCAGCCGGGTGGTCGAGGCCGTCGTCCACGGGATGGACCTCACCGATGCGCTGGGCCGGGAGACCATCGCCACCCCCGACGGTGTGGCACTCACTGCCGGGATCCTCGACGAGTTGCTGGCGCGTCGCACCGTCGCCGGGCGACCAGACGATCTCAGCGACGATCTGGCCTGGGTGCGGGCGGCGTCGGGGCGAGCGGAGCACGACGACCCCCGATTGCCGCTGATCGGGTGAGCCAGTCCCGCCCGACAGTCAGCCGGCTTCCTGCACAGCCTTCGACGTCTCGACGAGGAACCCTGTGACCGCCTCGATCAGCTCTGGTTGACGCAA
Organism: uncultured Actinomycetes bacterium; assembly: GCA_963780745.1. Classification (GTDB taxonomy): domain Bacteria; phylum Actinomycetota; class Acidimicrobiia; order Spongiisociales; family DATADW01; genus DATADW01. The sequence continues at coordinate 16,727 of CAWACT010000009.1, forward strand.
CAGTCTGCGGTGGCCGGTCCCCGGCGTCTCGACAGCCGCGTCGCCGGCCGGCGCCTGCCAGCTCGGACGATGCGGCGATCGGCACCTCGGGGTCGGCGGGGTCGTGGAGGATGAGGATCTCGGTGCCGGGAAGGTCGGCTTCCGCTCCGGCGGTCGGCTCGGGCCATCTTCGCCGACGAAGCCCCGGACCCTGCGCCGCAGCGAAGAAGCGGTCCATGGGGCGAGCCCGGCCATGACGTGCGAAACGGGCCAACGCCTCGTCGAGGTCGAGCACCGGGGCGAGAAACACGGCGGAACGCGGTGGGGCGTCGTGGAACGCCATCACCGAGGCCATCGCCCCGAGCGAGTGGGCCACCACCGCGTCGGGTGGACCGGATGGTCGGCAATGGCCGCGGAGCCCGGCGGCGATCTGGAATCCGTCCGAGGTGGACTGGGAGTCGCTGCCGTGCCCGGGGGCGTCGATGGCGACGGCGAGGAACCCGGCAGCGGCCACCGCGGTGGCGAGGTCGGCCATCTGGGCGGCCCGATCACCCCAGCCGTGGGCCAGGATCACCAACGGACCCTCGCCGATCGTGTAGCCGGGCCGACGGCGGCCGTCGACCATCACCTCGATCGGCTCGGCACGGCGAGCCGGGCGCCGTGTCCCTTCGATCTCTCGGCGCTGGGGCGAGGTGGGGTGAACCATGCCCGCTCCGCCAGCCGGGGGAGCAGCCGGACGGGAAGCGGGGCGCTCATCGGCGATCACCCCATCCGATCATGCCCGGGTCGAGGTCGGCGAGCAGGTCGAGTTCGGTCAGCCGCCACGGCTGGAAGGAGGTCGACAGGAACGATGAGGCGGTAGATGCGACGCATGGGACCCTCCTATAGTTTCAAGATGCAACCCATGTTGTATCACGTCCGTTGCAAAATGCAACCCAGACTTCTACGATTCCTCCCATGGCAGTGCGCAAGCCGCTCGATTACCTCAATTGCTCGGTGGCCAACACGCTCGACGTGATCGGCGACCGCTGGACGGTCCTCCTGCTCCGCGACGCGTTTCTCGGCGTGCGGCGCTTCGACGATTTCCAGGAGGACCTGGGGATCGCCCGCAACATCCTCGCCGACCGCCTCGGCCGGCTGGTGGCGGCCGGAGATCATGGAGACCCGCCAATATCAGGAGCGCCCACCCCGCGACGAGTACGTGCTCACCGCCAAGGGGAAGGACCTGCTCGACGTGCTGTTGACCCTGTGGCGTTGGGGCGACCGGTGGGCTCCGGTACCCGAAGAGGTCCATCGAGATCTGATCCACCTCGATTGCGGCAGCGCCACCCACGCCGTGGCGGTGTGCGCCCACTGCGGCGGCGAGTTGAGCCGCTCGAACCTGCGGATCGAGCCTGGGTTGGCGGTGGTGGCAAAGCGTACCAAGGCTGAAGCCTGACCGAGCGGTGACTTCGCTGGTGCCACTCGCCGAGATCAGTCGGCGGCCACGGCCGTCGCACCCCACATCCACCGCACCCCGCTGGTCGAATCCCGGACGCTGTCGGAGCGTCTCGGTCGGCGGGTCTCGCTCAAGCTCGAGCTGTTCCAGCGGACCGGATCGTTCAAGCCTCGCGGCGCGCTCTACGAGGTGATGGGGCTGTCGGACGAGGAGCGTCAACGGTGTGGTCGGGCTGAGCGGGGGCAACTACGCCCAGGGTCTCGCCTACGCCGGCGAGCGGCTCGGCGTTCCGATCAGGGTGGTCATGCCGGCCAGCGCCCCCGCCGGGTCGGTCGAAGCGACCATGGCCTATGGCGCCGAGGTCGAGCTGGCACCGACCATGTCGGAGGCATTCGAACGGTTCGATCAGGACCGAGCCGGGAGGCGTCCCCACCCTCCACCCCTTCGACGACCCGAGGATGTGGGCGGGGAACGGAACCCTCGGGCTGGAGGTGGTGGAGGATGCGCCCGACCTGACCGACATCTTCGTCTCGATCGGCGGGGGCGGTTCATCACCGGGGTCGCGAGCGCGGTGATCGCCCTCCGCCCCGAAGTCCGTGTCTGGGGGGTGGAGACCGAGGGTGCCGATGCCATGCGCCGTGCCCTCGATGCCGGCAAGCCGGTCGACATCGTCCCCACCTCGATCGCCACCACGCTGAGCGCACCCCGGGTGGCCGAGAGCACCCTGAGCGTGGCGAGAGAGCACCTGGAGGATGTCGTGGTGGTTCCCGACTCCGAGGCGGTGGCCTCGCTCGAGATCCTGCTGGAGCGGGTCAAGGTGCTGGCCGAGCCCGCCGCCTCGTGCACGCTGGCGGCGGCGGAGCGGGTCAGGGAGCGACTGGGCGACCACGTGGTGCTGGTGCTGTGCGGCGGGAACGTCTCTCTCGACGACCTCACCCGGTGGCGCGACCTCTTCGCTGGGTGCGCCGAGGCCAGCGAAGAGCCGGTCAGGCCAGCGCGGTTGGTAGGTGGCGGCCTTGATCTCCCCATCTTCGGCCTCGAGGATCCAATCGAGCCTTTCTTGGCGTCATGGCCGATGAGGTCGATGCCGCGGTGGTTCAGTCGTTCGAGCAGCCGGGGATGATGTCACCGTGCGAGCAAAACACGGCCTGGTCCGGGCGACCTCATCGAGAAGGGTCTCGGACTGGTCGATGTCGGAACCCTCGGCAAGCGCATGTGCTCTTCCACCTTGAGCCCGAGTTCCTCTGCCAGCGGGTCCACCGTCTGGGCGCATCGAAGGTATGGGCTGGAGATGATCCGCTCGATCCGACGAAGCGGAGCAATTCGGTGATGGCTTCGGTCTGGCGCCACCCCTTTTGCGATAGGGGACGGATCCGGTCGTCGCCCCCCCACTTGCTCGAATCCCGGCATGGGAGTGCCGGATAAGATGGACCCGCGAGGTGTGCTGCCAGCGGTCCGGGTCGAGGGAGGCCACCAACTCGGCGTCGTGGCGGTAGGTGAGGACGTCCACTGCCTCCCTGCTGGGGAGCCACGGAACCTCGTCCACTTCGAGGTTGGGGACGAAGTTCCCTCGATCTGTCGCATGGCCCAGTAGCGGACCAGCTTGTCCTCGCCCCCGGTGACGTAGTGGATCATCCCGGCAGGGCTCGTGATCCGGCAATGGAGACCGGTCTCCTCCCACACCTCACGCAGCGCGGTCTCATGAGGCTCCTCCGGGGATGGGGCTTTCCCTTGGGGAGGGTCCAATCGCCGTGGGCGGGCCGGTGCACCAGGAGAATCTCGACACCGTTGTCGACTGGCCGCCAGACCACCCCTCCGGCGGCCTCGATGGTCACTGTGTCGGGGCTTCATATGGGCAGCGGGAGGATAGTCAGCGGGCGGGTTGCCCGGACTGCTCAAGCCGAGCCGGTCCATCACCAGGGCAACCGCCTCGCCGGCGGTATCCACAAGTTCCACCAGCTCGATGGGAACAGCCAGCCGGTTGGCCAGGATGGGCATCAAATCACCCCAGTCGGGTCCCACCGCTACCAGGACGAGATCTGGTGAGAACCCGTGGCGGGCGACGAATCGCACGTTCCAGCTGACGACGAGTTCGGCGAGGGTCCCGATGCTCCCGGGCAGGACGATGGCGGCGTCGGTCCCGTCGAGCAGCATGGCGAGGCGGGTAGGGATGGTCGGGGCAGTGACCTCCTCGGTGAGGTGCGCATTTGGCGACGAGCGTTCGGGGAACACGTCGGGCGCGGTGATCCCGACTACCCGGCCGCCGGCTCTCGCCGCGCCGGCGGAGGCGGCTTCCATCACCCCGCCGTAGCCCCCAGTGACGACGGTGCAGCCTGCCGCCGCCAGGGTGGCACCGAGCCATTCCGCCTCGGCCCAACCAGGTTCGTCGGGAGGAGCGTCGACGACCCGAAGACGGCGACGCGGGGAGTTGCAGAGTCACCTTGTGCAAGCTATCCAACAAGACGGAAGACGTAAGACGGAAGACGGAAGGAAGAACCCCTGGAGTGACAATCTTACCGGACTCAGCTCTCCATGACTTGGCGGAGGGCGGATGCAACTTGGGTGCTGTCGATCAGAGCGGTCTTCTCGATTGCGAATTGGGGCCAGGGAGCGTCGAAGCCGGCGACCCGCACGACTGGAGCCTCGAGGGCGTAGCCGGCGTGCTCGGCGACGGTGGCAGCGACCTCGGCCCCGACCCCGGCGGAGCGCTGCGGCTCCTGGACCACCACCAGCCGTCCGGTTCGTCCACCGAGGAGAGGACGGCGTCGGCATCCCATGGGAACAGCGTGCGGAGGTCGATGACCTCGACCGAGATACCGTCGCCCGCCACGTCGTCGGCGGCCTGAAGCGAACGGGGACCATCCCGCCGTAGGTGACGAGGGTCACGTGGTCACCGGCCGACGGATCCGGGCTCTCCCAATGGGAATGGTGTAGTGCTCGGTGGGACGTCTTCCCGCCCAGCCCGGTAAAGGACCTTGGGCTCGAGGAAGATCACCGGATCGTCCCCTTCCAGGGCGGCGGCGAGCAGCCCCTTGGCGTCGACGGCGAGGAGGGGACACCACCACCAACCCGGGGGCGTGGACGAAGTAGGCCTCGGGGCTGTCGCAGTGGTGTTCGTGGGCGCCGATCCCGGCACCGTTGGGAAGCGGACCACCACCGGAGCGAGAGGTTGCCCCGTGTCCGGTATCGAGTCCGGCCCAGGTGGCTGACGATCTGATCGAAGGCGGGGTAGACGAAACCGTCGAACTGGATCTCGGCCACCGGACGGGCACCGCCACCGCCATCCCGATGGCCGTCCCCACGATCCCCGACTCGTTGAGCGGGGTGTCGATAACCCGGTCCTCGCCGAACGCCAGCAGGCCCTCGGTGATGCGGAACACCCCGCCGGCCAGCCCGACATCCTCGCCCAAACCAACACCGAGTCGTCGCGCTCCATCGCCTGGCGGAGGCGGCGTTGATGGCCTCGGCCATCGTCCAGCGCTCGGCGGGACCTTCGGGGACCGAGTCGTCGCCGATCTGCCAGATCTCACGTGGGGAACTCGGTCTCCTCTTCGACCGGCTCCGCTGCGCTCGTGCAACTGTCGACCAGTGCCGGCGCATGCCGGAAGGCGTGGCAATCGCCTCGTCGCGACCAGGGAGGGGACGCTCCTCGATGGCTTCGATTGCTGCCGTCACCGATTGCGCCGCCTCGGTGCGAACCACGCCGTCGAGTCTTCGGACCACTCCCCGGTCCCCTCCAGGTAGCGGCGCAGCCGATCGATGGGGTCCTTCTCCCACCATTCCGCCTCCTCGGCGGTGCCCGGTAGAACATGGCATCGTCGGCGGTGGCGTGGGGCCCGTAGCGGTAACAGACCGCCTCGATCAGGGTCGGGCCCCACCGGCACGCGCCCGGCGCACCGCCTCTTGGGTGGCGAGGTACACCGCAGCGTATCCATCCCGTCGACCCTCATCCCGTGGATCCCGTAGGCGTCGGCCTTCTGGGCGATCGTCTCGGAGGCGGTCTGCTTGGGTAGGGGACCGAGATGGCGTAGAAGTTGTTCTGGCAGAAGAACACGGTCGGGGTCCGCCAGACCCCGGCGAAGTTGAGACCGGAGTGGAAGTCGTTCTCCGAGGTGGCCCCATCGCCGAAGTAGGCGACGGTGACGGTGCCTCGCCCGCAGCCGGGCCGCATAGGCGTGCCCGACGGCATGGGCAATGTGGCTCCCGATGGGACGCAGACGATCCCGCACCGGTGGCGGAGCACGTCCCAGTCGGTGTTGGGCAGACCTCGCCAGTAGGAGAGGATCACCTCGACCGGGATGCCGCGGGCCAGCTGGACGCCGTGCTCCCGGTAGCTGGATAGACGAAGTCGGTGGGGCCGAGCGCCATCGCGGATCCGACCTGGGCCGCCTCCTGGACCTCGAGCATGGCGTAGGTGCCGAGCGGCCCTGGCGCTGGAGGGCCAGCGCCCGGCGGTCGAACTCGCGGGCGAGCACCATCAGCCGGTAGAGCTCCTCGACCTCCTTGATGGGGACGCCGGGGTCGCCCCCACCAGGGCGCCGTCGGTCCCGAGGATCTGGAACATCGGGGTTGCCATGAGGCTTGGCAGGCAACCGTGTACGTGCGCCAAGGGTCGGGCGCCGCCTCGGCGATTCGGCGTCACACGGACATACGGTCTGAGCAATGGGTGCACAGACGCGATCGTCACCTTCCGGACCAGCTCGACGAGACGCTACTGGGCGCGCTGGGCATCGAGGTACGCCATCTCTGGCCTTCATCCCGTGGGCGGCCGGTGACCGGGACCACACCCCCACAACTCGGCAGACTGCTGGCCAGGGCGACGGCCTTTTGAAGTAAGGAATCGAAGACGGAAGACGGAAGACGAGGACTTCCCACACGAGCTTCTGCTCGCCCTAAACCGACGCTCCCGGTCGGGCCCGGGGAACCAAAGCAGAATGCTGGGACGCACGCGGACAGACTCGGCATCCCCTGGGGGTGGCTGTCGAGTTCGACAGGCGGCGGCCTCGGCGTCGACCCGGCCTAAACCCGTTTTCGTCGGGCGCCGATCCGACCCATCGGAGGGCCGCCGGCCAGAAGGCGGCCGATTGAGATGTCGTCGGCAAGCGGTGCGAGCCCCGGCGATGGCCGCGCCCCGGCGACGCGGGGCTGGCCATGCTGGTACCCGATCGGTGCCGTACCCACCGCCGGGACCGTGAGAGCACATCCACACCGGGACACGATGACCTCGACTCTAGGCCGCGGAGGAGAATGGCGGCGATCATTCCCGGCGCCGTCGAGCGCCGAGACCGCCACCACCGAGCCCAGTTGGCGGGTACTGACGGGGCCGCCCTCGTTGCCGGCGGCGGCGACCAGCAGGCTACCCTTACCCAGGCGAGGTCGCACATCTGCTTCAGTGCGGCGGGTGCGCCGGGGGCCGCCCAGGCTCATGTAGAGGATCCGGATGTCCTGGGCGTCGATGCACCAGTCGATCCCGGCGATCAGGTTGCTCCACTGCCCGGGCCGGGCGCGGTCGAGGACCTTGATCGTGTAGAGGGCGGCCCCGGCAGAACCCCGACCCACCCCGATCTGGTCGTGGGCGGCCGGTCTTGGTCCCGGCGCACATGGGCGCCGTGGCCGTTGAAGTCGGCGGGGCTGGTCTCGCGGCGACGAAGCTCATCCCGGCCCGGTAGTTGGCAGCGAGGTCGGGGTGGGCGGGGTCGATCCCGGTGTCGAGGACCGCGACCTTGATTGTCTTCCCTCTGGAACAATTCCAGGCGGCGGGGTCTATCGCAGCCAGTCTGCGGTACGCTCTCCTCACATCCGAAGGCTGGCCCTCGACCACCGGGGGCCGAAGGCGTACATCGGGGCTTCCTCTTCCACCACGGCTACATCCTCGGCGCTCCTCACCGCATCGATCTGGTCATCATCGAGGGTGGCCACCACGATCGGCGCCTCGTACTCGTCCACGTCGTAGACCACCCGGTCGAGGTCGAGCCCACGGGGGAGCGGTCCGTAGCTTGCCCCGGCGACGGGCATCTCCACGCCGACAGCCTCGGCGAGGAGTTCCAACTTGTCCGGCTCGGGAGTTGGACCGTGCGGGCCCTCATCTTGAAGGCGACGATCACCCGGCGTTTTCATGCGACCCCCATCTCAGAAGACAACGAAGGCACTCCCCGCCCGCATCTCCGACCACGCCTGCCGTGCCGTGAATGCCTGCGGCAGCCCGATTTCCACAGGTGCGGCTGCGCTGACCAACGGATGGTGAGGATCCGCCCGAGGACCGCCAGATCGTCTCCTGCGGCCCGGCAAGCCGGAGGACGAGGTGGCTCGGGAGTTAGGTTTCACCGACATCGCCAAGCTCGCCTCGAACGAGTGCCCCGAGCCGCCATTCCCCGAGGTGGAGCGCGTTATCGCCGCCTCCGCGGGCCGCGGTCAACCGCTACCCGGACAACGACAGGTTCCGACTGACCCAGGCACTGTCGAGGCACCTCGGCGTCCCTGCCGAGAGCGTCCTGATCGGGGCGGGCAGCACCGAGTTGCTGCTCTGCTTGGCCGGGGCGGTCGGTGGCGGTGGCTCGATGGTTTACGCCTGGCCAGCGTTCGTCATGTGCCGGATCGGGAGCCAAGCTGGCCGAGAGCGAGGCGGTCGAAGTGCCGGGCGACTCCGATCTCCGCCGCGGCCCGACGCGCTGGCTGCGGCGGTCGCAGCGACACCAGGGCGCTCTTCGTGTGCAACCCCAACAACCCCACCGGCACCCATATCGCCGGTGCGGCGGTGCGAAGCCTGATCGAAGCGGGTGCCCGACGATGTCCTGGTGGTGATCGATGAGGCCTACCACGAGTACGTTCGGTCACCCGACTACGAGTCGATGCTCCCGGTGGCGACCGAGAGAGACAACGTGGTAGTCACCCGCACCTTCTCCAAGGTGTACGGCCTCGCCGGGCTGCGGTCGGCTACCCGGTGGCTAACCCGGAACTGATCACAGAGCTGCGCAAGGTCCAAGCGCCCTTCTCGGTGAGCGACCTCGCCCAGGCGGCGGCGCTTCGAAGCGCTTCGTCACCAGGGGCGGGTCGAGGAGCGGGTGCGCCGCAACACGGCTGCCCCGGGAGAAGTTCCACGTCGAGCTTGAGGCGCGTGGCATCGAGCACCCGGACAGCCAGGCGAATTTCGTCTCGATCCGGCCAGGCGGGGACGAGCGGCACCTCTACCAGGCGCTGTTGCACCAAGGGGTGATCGTGCGTCCCATGTCGCAGGGATGGTTGCGGGTCACCGTGGGCACCGAGGACGAGAACGCTCGCTTCTTCTCCGCTCTCGACTCGACACTCGAGGAGTACTACGACCTACTCCCTCGTTGCTTCACCCGTTAAGGTTGACCGGTCGACGTCGAGAGGTAAGCCATGGACCGGGGCCGCATCTTCTGGGGAGCTCTCTTGCTCGTCGTCGGGTTTGGTGTTTCTGCTCGACCGGACCGGAGTTGTCGACGCCGGACACTGATCTCCCGTTTGGTGGCCTCTGCTGGTGATCATCGGGGGTGCCCTCTTACTGCTGCAGAGACCCGGCGAGCGCGACCGGCCCGCTGCTCGTGATGGGAGCCGGCGCGATCCTGCTGCTTGAGCACCTTGGGTGGCTCGACATCTCGGTGTGGCAGTTGCTCTCGCCGCTCGCCTTGATCGGGATCGGTGTCGGGTTCTCATCGGCCGGGTATCGGCCAGAAAGGCGAAGCCGCGGCCGGTGACCGGATCGACGCCATAGCTGTCTTTGGCTCCGCGTCGAGCCGCATCCAGTTCGCGGTCCCTCCAGGGTCGGAGCCTGGTGGCGGTGTCTGGTCGGGTGGAGGTCGGCCTGTCCGCCGCCACGTCGGCCCTGGATGGCGCTGGGATCGACGCCACGGCCGTTTTCGGCTCGGATTGATCTGTGGGTACCAAGCGGCTGGCGGGTGGAGGTCAGCGGACTGCCCATCTTTGGTGGCTGGGATACCGGCGGCGCCGCGAGACTCGCCACCGGGGTCGCCCACGCTTCGGATACGTGCCCTAACCGCCTTCGGTGGTCTCGACATAAAAGAAGGCTACGGGGCAAAGTCCCTTCTAGCCCGGAGTCGGCCGGGCGAGTCTGCTGTAGCCTCGCTAGGCCAACCGTGGTCGATCGCCCCCGCCCCCGGAGGACAACCCCGACCCAGCCACGGCTTCATTCGGGACCGGCTGCTGATCTACACGCTGGTGTTGGCCGCGGTGTTCGCCGGCGGCTACCTCGTCGCCCACGCCGCCACTACCGAGGAGCCGGCCCCGCAACAGGTGGCTACGGCAACGGCCAACTACCAGGTGGTCAAGGGGTCGGTGTGGAGCACGGTCCGGCTCATCGCCCACGGCTGCTTGGGACGGGACCCCGGTGGCGGCCAACCCGGCGGCCGGTGTGATCACCTCGGTCGACCTCGGCGCGGGCGGTCAGGTGTCGCCGGGAGACGTGGTCTATCAACGTCAACCAGCGGCCGGTTTCGGCTGCAGCGGGGACGGTGCCTGCCTTCCCGATCTGGCGCCGGGCGCCTCGGGGCAGGACGACAGACAACTCCAGGAACTGCTGGCGTCGTCGGTCTATACGAAGATGAGGTCGACGGCGTCTACGGGACGGGATGGCGGCGGCGGTCGTCGCCTGGCAGGAGTCGCTCGGACTCACCGGCGACGGGGCCGTTCTCCAAGGCGATCTGATCGTTGTGCCCGAGCTGCCGGCGCAGGCTCGTCCCGACCGGGACATCCGTCCCGGAGCCGTGGTGGTGGGGGGCGAGGCCGGCCTTGGCCGCAGTCGGCGATGGCCCAACCTTCCTGGTGGAACTGCCCACGGGGGAGCCTCCGGTGGTGTCGGCGAACTCGGGTGTGGTGGTCGACCCGGACGGGCAACGGTGGGAGGCATTGGTGTCGGGAATGGCTGAGAGCCCACGGCGAGCCGGCGATCACCTCACCGGCGCCGACGGCGGCTCGGTGTGCGGCCAGGATTGCGGCGAGGCGGTGCCGCTCGGCGAGACCGCCCTCTACCCGGTGGAGATCACCGTGGTTCCCGCCACCACCGGTCCGATGGTGCCGGTGGCCGCTCTCCAGCCCGACGGGGCCGACGGTTGGATGGTCCGGCTGGCCGACGGCGGTGAGGTCTCCGGTAACGGTACGGCCGCAGCCAACGGCTGGGCGGTGGTCGAAGGCCTGGCGGTCGGTGAGGAGGTGGTGCTCTCGCCCGGTGGTGGGCCCGTCGCCGGCCGAGGTGGCGCCGTCCGGCGGCAGCCTGACACCGCCCGACCGGAGGCGGGGACACGACGGAAGGCGGGTGAACCGGGCCGCGCCGCGGGTCTGGCCCGGTACCGTCTTCGATGACCAGCGAGGAGGAACATCCGTGCCCACGTTGGAGCACTTCTGCAAGGTCGACGCCACCCTCGAGTTCAACATGATCGGCAAGACCCCGATGGGGGTGCGCATCGACATGCCATTCCATGGGACCGCCACCGGCCCGCACTGGGAGGGGGAGCGTCCGGTGGAGGGGATCGACCACGTCACCGTGCGTGGTGACGGGAACATGGACCTCGTCATCCGGGGCCGCATCGGCGAGGGCCGGGAGACGGTCGGCTACCGGGCCACCGGTGTGTCCATCGCCATCGACCGGACCACAGCAGAGCCCCAAGAGCTGGTTCTGTTCGAGACCGGCGACGAGTCGCTCAACTTCCTCAACACCTCGGTGGGGGTGGTCCTCGGACGGGGCGAAGGCACCGAACTGTCGCTCGAGTTCTTCTTGGTCCGCCGCTGATCGACCGGTTCGATCGGGCCGTCCTCGACAACGACCCCGATCGACGGGGGGTCCTGATCAAGGTGCTCTCCGCGGCGCTGGACGCGGTGGACCCGGCGGCATCGGTGCGCGCCGCCGTGAGTCGGGACGGATGAGCCTTGACGGTGGCGGGGCGGGTCGATTGCCGCTCGACGGGGTGGAGAGGGTGCTCGTCCTCGGGATGGGCAAGGCCGTCGTCGGCATGGCCAGAGGCTTGCTCGAGGTGATTCCGGGAGTGTCGGTCAACGGGGCGCTCGCCGTCCCCGAGATAGCCGACCTGGGGGACATAGAGACTCTGGTGGGCGAGAACCCCGAGCCCGGGGACGGGGAGTCTCGCCGCGGGAAACCGGCTGTTGGAGCTGGCGGCGAGCGCAGGTCACGTCCGATCTGGTGGTGTTTCTCCTCTCCGGCGGCGGGTCGTCGCTGGCCGAGGTACCGGCGAGCGGGCTCACCATCGTCGATCTCTCGGCGGTGACCAGCCGGCTCCTGGCATCCGGGGTCTCGATCAACGGGCTGAACACGGTGCGCAAGCACCTCTCCGCCATCAAGGGCGGGCGGCTTGGTGCCGCCGCCTCCGGTGCTGGTGCTGCGATCACCTTGATCCTCTCCGATGTGGTGGGAGACCCGATAGACGTGATCGCATCGGGACCGACGGTGCCCGATCCGTCCACCTATCTCGATGCCCTCGCCGTGGTCGAGGGAAGGGGAGTCTCGGTGCCGGCGGTGATGGCTCATCTCGCCGAGGGCGCCGCCGGCCGACGCCCGGAGACGCCGGTCGGGGAGGACGAGGTGGTGCGGCAGGTGATCGAGGTCGTCGGGAGCGGGGCCACCGCGGCGCGGGCGGCGGTTGCCTCGGCCAAGTCGCAGGGGATCGAGGCCGATCTTGGGGGGACCGACCTCACCGGGAGCGCCACCCAGGTGGCCGCGCGGTTGGTCGAGGAAGGGGGGGCACTGCGCCGAACCGGGATGCGGGTCTTTGCCGGTGAGAGCACCGTCGAGGTGAAGGGCAGCGGCCTTGGCGGCCGCAACCAGGAAGTGGTGCTGGCGGCGGCGCTGTTGATCGAAGGTGAGGACGATCTGATCGTCGCCTCGCTGGGGACCGATGGCGTCGACGGTCCCACCGACGCCGCTGGTGGCATTGCCGACGGTGCCACCGTGGGCCGCGGGCGCCGCCTCGGATTGAGCGCCCCCGACCACCTGCTCCGCAACGACAGCTACCCCTACCTCCGCGCCACCGGCGACCTCCTGGTGACCGGCCCCACCGGGACCAACGTCGGCGACCTGATGGTGGTGTGGAAATGGAGCGGCTAGTACTCAGTACTTAGTCGCTTAGTACTACGACCGATACCGTGAAGACATGACCGAGAGGTTTTACTCGACGCGGGCTCTACGACCTTTCGCCGGAGGCCACTTTCCTTCGACTCCCGATCTTGGTGAACTCACTCGACCACCTCGGTGGTCGAGCCGACATGGGTGCGACCGCCGTCGGTGCCGGCGGGCGAGACCGACGATGTCGATCACCCGTACCTCGGTCAGGTCGGAGGGGAGCAGGCTCACCTTGGTCCGGATGAGGCTCGGGTCCTGGTCGGCCTCCTCGCGGGGGAGAAACGACACCTCGACGGGCAGCGCCTTCTGCAGAGCCATGTTGAGCGCCGCCCGACTCGGGCTTGAGACGCCGTCCCAGTCGGGCAGCTCGAAGTCGAGCCTTCCCTCACCCGGCTCCATGTTCCCCCCGGTGACCGGGCTCTGGAAGCGGTCCCAGATGATCCCGCACAGCGCGTGCATGGCGGTGTGGGTCCGCATCAGCGGTAGCGCCGATCCCAGTCGATCTCGCCCCGGAGCGCGGTCCCGGCCCGGGGGAGGCCGCCTTCCACCCAGTGCCACACGCCGCTCCCGTCCTTCCCCGCGGTGGTGACGGTGAGCCGGTCATCGCCCACCCAGAGCGCACCGGTGTCGGGTGGCTGTCCCCCTCCACCCGGGTAGAACACGGTGCGGTCGAGCAGGACCGCCCTCTCCTCTTCGTTGGTCTGGAGGACCGTCGCATCCATCGTCTTCTCGTAGGCTTGGGTCGAGTAGATGGTCTCGGTCATGTCTTCTCCGTCTTCTGAAGTCAGGAGGGCGCTTCGCCAGAAAGGCGCTGACCCCCTCCATGTGGGCTGGGAGCGAGCCGAGCTCTCCTTGGACACGCTCCTCTTCGGAAAGCGCCTGATCGAGCGTCGCCGAGCTTGCGGCGTGCAGCACCCGCCGGGTGGCGAGATAGGCCCCGGTAGGCCCTTCGGCAAATCCGCCGGCTAGCTCGAGGGCGGACTCGACGACGTCGTCTTCGATGCGGTGCAACAAGCCGGAGGCAACCGCTTCCTCCGCTTCCACCCGGCGACCGGTCATCGCCATCTCCATGGCGCGTGACACGCCGATGCTGTGGGTGAGGAACCAAGTGCTCCCCGAGTCGGGGATCAGCGCCACATTGATGAAGGCGCTGATGAACGAGGCATGCTCCGAGCCCAGTCGCAGGTCGCACGCCATGGCGAGCCCGATCCCGGCGCCGGCGGCGACACCGTTGACCGCGGCGACGGTGGGGACGGGCACCTCGACCAGCGCCCGGATCACCGGGTTGAAGCGCTCACGGATCACCCCGGCCAGGTTGGGAGATCCCGCCTCGTAGTCGGCGGCGAGATCGGCCAGGTCGGCGCCCGCGCAGAACGCCCTCCCGGCGCCGGTGACCACCAGCTGCCCGAGCCTCCTCGCCGGACCGGGCAAGGGCCGCTCGAAGCTCCTCGGCCATGGTCTGGTCCACCGAGTTGTAGACATCGGGACGGTCCAATGTGACCAGCGCCACCTCACCCCGGAGCTGGTACTCGACCGCCACCTTGACGCCTCCTCTGGACCGGAGAGGCCAGCCTAGGTGGGGGGCACCACCGGTAGCCTCGGCTCGTGCCGATCGACGATCTCTCCTGGCGGCGTGCCGATCAATGGCTCGCCACGCCCTCCGAGAATGGGATTCCGGACCTGATCGTCGCCGGTGTCCCCACCGCCGTCGGGTCGCTATCGCCGTCGCAGGGCCATCTCACCCCCTCGGCTTGGCGCTCGGCGATGGGTCGGTTCGCCACCTTCGACGGGGAGAGGGGCGTTGACATCGATGGTCTGGTGGTCGCCGACCGTGGTGACTGGGGGGTGGAAGGCCTGGACCTCGACGGGGCCCTCCACGAGATCGAGAACGAGGCGGGTTCCCTCCCCACGGCGCAATGCTTCGGGTTCATCGGTGGGGACAATGCAATCACCAGGCCTCTGGTGAAAGGGCTGGCCGGTCGGTCGTTGGGCGGTGTCGGGGTGATCACCCTCGACGCCCATCACGACGTCAGGACGCTCGACCGCGGGCCTACCAATGGGACTCCCATTCGGGGACTCATCGAAGACGGTCTGGGGCACGGTCGGGTCGCCCAGGTGGGGATCGCCGGTTTCGCCAATTCCGCGGTGTATCGCCAATTCTGCGACAGCCACGGTTTCACGGTCATCACCATGGCGGATGTGGAGACATGGGGGATAGAGGAGGCGATGGGGGTGGCGCTCGACGCTAGTCGCCGGCGAGTCCGACTGGGTGTTCCTCGACGTCGATGTCGACGTGCTCGACGGGGTCTTCGCCCCGGGTTGCCCCGGAGCACGCCCGGGAGGGATGACCCCCCGCCAACTGGCGACGGCAACCTGGTTGGCCGGGCTCCACCCAAAGGTCCGGGCGGCCGACTTCGTGGAGGTGGATCCGAGCATCGATGTTGGCGGGGTGACCGTGGACGCCCTGACCAGGGCATTCCTCGGTTTCGCCGCCGGTCTGGCCAGGCGTCTCGGCCGCGGGTGATGCCATTCCATCGTGCAGCAGACACGGTGCGGCTCGCTGGTGGTCGGTACGGTGCGTTGACCGATCGAGGAGTCAAATGGCCCTGCGCTGGTACACGACCATCGTCGACTGCAGAGACATCGCGGCCCAAGCGCGCTGGTGGGCCGAAGTGCTCGGATGGAAGGTCGAATACGAGGACGACGACGAGGTGGTGATCGTGCCGGCCCACGAGGAGATCTTCCGCGACTTTCCGTTCGAACAGGTACCCCCAGCGCTGGCATTCGTGTCCGTTCCCGAGGACAAGACCCTGAAGAACCGTCTGCACATCGACCTAGCGCCACACACCAGCGACGACCGGGATGCCGAGATCGAACGCCTGCTGGCGATGGGCGCCACGAGAGTCGATGTCGGGCAGGGGGCGGATGTGACCTGGGATGTGCTCGCCGACCCGGAAGGCAACGAGTTTTGCGTGCTGTCGTCACGCGACGATTGATGGCGCGTCGACCGGCCCCGCAGACAGGACGTCACCAGTGACGGTGGTGCTCGACGGCTCCGCCCTGACCCTCGACCAGGTGGTGGCGGTGGCCAAACGGGCGGACGAGGTCGTCGTCGGGGCTGACTTGGAGGAGCGGATGCGCCCCGCCTTGGAGGTCGTGGACGGGGCGGTGCGAGACGGCCGAGTGGTCTACGGGGTGACTACCGGGTTCGGTGCCTTGGCCAACACCCGGGTCGACTCCGCCGAGGCGGAGGCCCTCCAGGTGAGCCTGTTGCGTAGCCATGCGGCGGGCGTGGGCGAGCGGCTCCCCGACGAGTTGGTGCGGGCCATGCTGCTGCTCCGGGCACGGACGCTGGCACAGGGCCATTCCGGAGTCAGGCCGGTCGTGGTGGAGAGACTGGTCGAGCTGCTGCGACGCGATCTGCTCCCGATCGTCCCGGGACAGGGCTCGGTGGGTGCTTCCGGTGACCTGGCGCCGTTCGCTCACCTCGCCTTGCCACTGATAGGTGAGGGTCGGCTGCAGCGCAACGGCGAGGTCGGGGAGGCTGCCGAGGTGTTGCACACCGAGGGCCTGGAACCGCTGCGGCTCCGTCCGAAGGAAGGTCTCAGCCTGCTCAACGGGACCGAGGGGATGCTGTCCTACGCCGTTCTCGGGCTCCACCGAGCGAGACGGTTCGCCGCTGCCGCTGACGCTGGCCTGTGCCCTCTCGGTGGAGGCGCTGCTGGGGAGTGCCCGCCCCTTCCGTCCCGACATCCATCGGCTCCGCCCCCACCCCGGTCAGCTTGCGTCGGCGGCGGCGATCGCCGCCCGGCTCGAAGGGTCGGAGATCGTCGCCAGCCATCATGACGACTTCACCCACGCCGTCCAGGATGCCTACAGCCTGCGCTGCGCACCCCAGGTGCACGGCGCGGTTCTCGACACCATCGAACACGTGGAACGCGTTGCCGAGCGCGAGCTCGGGTCCGTGGTGGACAACCCAATCGTGCTTCCCGAGACCGGTGAGGTCGTTTCGGCGGGCAACTTCCACGGTCAGCCGCTCGCCTTCGCCCTCGACTTCCTCACCATCGCGGTGACCGAGCTCGGCTCGATCTCGGAGCGCCGCACCGACCGAATGCTCGACCCACAGCACTCATCCGGACTGCCCGCATTCCTCTCGCCTCGACCCGGGGTCAACAGCGGCTACATGCTCGCCCAGTACACCGCAGCCGCACTTGTGGCGGAGAACCGAGTGCTGTCCCACCCGGCAAGTGTCGAGTCGATCCCGACCTCGGGAAGCCAGGAGGACCACGTCTCCATGGGTTGGGGTGCGGGTCGCAAGCTGTGGAATGTGCTCGACAACACCTCCCGGGTGCTGGCCGTGGAGCTGCTCTGTGCGGCGCAAGGGGCGGAAGCGCGGCTTCCGCTCAAGCCTGCGCCTGGCAGCGGCGCGGTCCTCGCAGCGATCCGTGGTCGGGTCCCGCCGCTCACCGAGGACCGGGTGTTGGCAGACGAGATAGAGATCGTGGCGCAGATGATCGAGAGTGGTGAGTTCGAGGAGTCCGCCCCGGGCTGATCAAGATCAGACCGCTCGAATGGCTCGAGCCGTGGATGCGTCAGTGACCTCTTCTGTGGGCTCGAGCCGCTGTTGTGCGTCGGCTCGAACCCTGGGTTGCGGGGTTGCTCCGAGCGTTCTGTGGGCTCAGCCGCTGTGGCGTCGGTCGAACCCTGGGTTGCGGGTCTTCCGAGCGTTCTGTGGGCTCGAGCCGCTGTTGTGTGTCGGCTCGAACCCTGGGTTGCCGGGTTTCATCACGACGACCCCCGGAAGCTGGTATCAATGAGCGAGTTCGAGCCTCCTAAGAGGCGAGATGCCACACCTGGAACTGCTATCCGCCCGGTTCACCGGTATCGATCTGTGGAAGGGCCGCCAACCGACCACGGCTCAGCCGCGAAAGCGTCGCCGGATCGGTCGGAGGCGGAGGAGGGTGTCGCCGCGGAGGCCGGTCAGCTAGCTCGAACGGCGAGGCAGCGGTTCGCCCGATTCAGGATCCGCCATGTGGCGCCTGAGAGGCGTACAGATCGGCCGACGACGCGCCGGTGAGACGGCCGAGGAGCGTCGGCCCGCCCATGGCGGCGAAGAGTCGCTCCGCCTCCTCGTGGCGCGCTGCCGACAAGGGATGATCGGGGAGCAGTCGGGCGGCGGCCACCAGACAGCAGGCCAGCTGCCAGGGATTGTCGATCTGGCGCCACAGCTCGATCGCCTGCTGAAAAGCACGGTCAGCTGTCGTCCAGGTCGCCGTCGAGCGCCGCCCTGCCAGCCGCGATTCCCAACCGGCCAGCGTCAACGACCCGGCCGCGGGCGGGTACGCGATCCAATGCCTCCGCCGCCATCGCCATCAAGCCTGCGTCGCCGAGCAGCAGCGAAGCGTCCGCCGCCAGCAGGGCCAACCCGAAATGCGAGGTCGGATCGGCATCGAAGATCCGCAGAGAACCATCGACTGCGGCCTCGAGGTGGCCGGCGGTGAGATCGATGAATGGTTGCATGCTCTCTTCCCCGCGCCGCCACTGTGGATCCATCTCGGTCGACCGTTGCGAGAGGCGCTCGAAACGTCCGACTGCGGTGGCCAGATCACCGCGAAGCGCATCGATTGAGCCTCGGACGAGTTCGGCCACGTCTTGGCCACGGTCGGTCGCCAACTGCGGATGGTCGAGCAGGGCTGCTGCGTCGTCGACCTCGCCGATCCGGACGAGGGTCTCCATCAGCTGGCGCAGGAAGAAGAGCTCGAATGTCGCCTCACCCACCTCCTCGGATCGTTCGAGACCGGTCCTCAGGATGGCCACGGTCTGGCGTGGGTCATCGGCGCTCACTGCATAGTGCAGATTTGCCAGACCTCGCAGCTCGCCGACAACCGGGCCGAACCGGGTCGCCACATCGAGCGAGCCCTGGAGGAGTGCGACACCCTCCGCATTCCGTCCCTGGATCACAAACGCGGTCCCCTTCGTATTCAGGAGATGGCCCACCAGCGTCATCCGGTACAGACGCTCGGCGACGGGCAGGGCGCGATCGACGACCTCGAGCGCCTGGTCCGGCTCGTCGATGAGTACCAACGCCCGAGCCAACTCGGCGGCCACGTCGAGCATCTCCGGCTCGAAGTCGGCGGCGCTCTGTTCCATCACGGGCGCCAGCAATGCGGCGGCGCGCTGAGCGGCCTGATCCTCGATGGCGATACGGCCACGCAGGGTCAGCGCCCGGAGCTCGCCAGCTCGATCACTCCGGGCTCGCCAGCTCTCCACGGCTTGGGAGGCGAATTCATCGGCCCGCTCGGACTCTCCGAGGGCATGCGCCGAGGCCGCCGCCAGCTCGAGCATCGCGCCTTTCGGCTCGGCGCCAGCTTGCATGGCGAGTTGTGCCAAGCGCAGCGCCTCGCGATGGGCGTGCAGCGAGGCGGCGCGTTCGGCGGCCTCGACGAGGGCGTATTTGCTCACGTCGGACCGTGGGCTCGCGGTCTCCCAGGGCAGCGGCGGCCCGGTCGGCGCTGATGTACTGCGAGGCGGCAATCCCGGCGATGGTCTCATCGTCGAGGCTCTCCAAGTAGGCGGCAGCGGCCAGGTGACGCTGGTGACGTACTCCCAGCGGGAGACGGGCATAGGCGATCTCCCCGATGAGACCCTGAACGAAGGCGTACCCGCTTGGCCGCAGCGAGCCAGGACTACGGCGCAGCTCGACGATCTCCCTTCGCACCAACTGATCGAGCCGCTGGGTCACCGACTCCCGATCGAGGCCGGTCACGGCCACCAAGGCGTCCTCGGTGAAGACATCTCCCATGACCGCGGCGCTGTCCACCACCTGGCTCAACTCAGGCCCGAGGCGATCCAACCGGGCGCCGACAACGGCGTGGAGCGATTCGGGGACGGGAAGCTCTTCGGTCCCTCCGACGAGGCTGTATCCATCGGCCTCGGGGACCAACCGGCCTTCGCTGAGAAGCATCCGCACCAGCTCGACCGCGTAGAGCGGTATCCCGGCCGCCCGGTCGAGGACCGCCGCCACGGCCTCGGGGGCCGTGCCCGGGACCATCCCATAAACGAGTTCTTCCATTTCTCCGGCCGTCAGCGGCCCGAGATGGAACGAGATGAAATCGGGGCGACCGGATCCCCACGTCGGTCTCCTCTCGAGCAGCTCCGGTCGGGCCAACGTGACTACAAGGATTGGCCCACCGCGAGACCACTGGGGCAGCTCCTCGATGAAGTCGAGCAGGCCGGCATCGGCCCAGTGCAGATCCTCGAACACGAGCACGGCCGGGGCCTTCTCGGACACCCTTTGGAAGAAGGTCCTGAAGGCGTGGTGCAGCTCGAACCGGGAGCCTCCCGGCACCTCCTCCAGCCCCAGCAGGCCGGCGAGACTCGGCTCGAGGCGGCTCCGCTCGACCGGGTCCGGCACAAACTCGCGGAGAGTGGCAAGGAGCTTCTCCCGCGCCAAGGGAGCGGCTTCGCCCTCGCCGATCCCGGCGCGCTGACGGATCATCTCGCCGAGCGCCCAGTAAGGCACCGCCTCCTCATAGGAGGGTGACCGCCCCTCGTGCCAGTAGACGTCGTCGACCATCCCATCGGTGAACTTGGCCAGCTCCCAGACCAGCCGGCTCTTCCCCACCCCAACCAGCCCGACCACCGACACCAGGCGAGCTCGCCGGTCGCGCATGGTGGACTCGAGCAGGTCCTTGAGCAGCCGCAACTCGTGCTTTCGGCCGACGAAGGGTGGCTCGACGCCCTCCGGCCGGCCCGCACCCCGGCGCCGGCCGACCACGCGTATGGCCTGCCACACGGCGGTGGGCTGTGACTTCCCCTTGAGCAACCGCTCGCCAAGCGACTCGTGGTCTATCGCTCGCCGCGTGGAGCGGTAGGTCGCCTCTCCGACCACAACCGTTCCTGGCTCCGCCACCTCCTGAAGGCGGGACGCGGTATTCACCAGGTCTCCCACCACCAGTGCGGCGCCACCGGCGCCGGATCCGACCGCAGTCTCGCCGGTGAGTACGCCGACTCGAAGTTGGACCTCGGGGACGCCAGCGGCAGCCGACAACTTGGCAACCGTGTCCACGAGGTCGAGGCCGGCACGCACCGCTCGCTCGGCGTCATCCTCCTGGGCGACGGGGGTTCCCCACACTGCCATCACCGCGTCGCCGATGAACTTCTCCAGCCTGCCGCCGAACCGTGTGACCACCTGTCGGACGGTGGCGAAGTATCCGCCGAGGAAGCTGCGCACCTCCTCTGGATCTCGGTCTTCGGCGAAGGAGGTGTAGCCTGCCAGGTCGGCGAAGAGCACCGAGACCACCCTGCGGCCCGCCACCGGCTCGAGACCCTCCGATTCGGTGTCGCCGACCAGCCTGTTCCCGCACTCGCCGCAGAAGCGGTCGGTTGCGAGGTTGCCGCTGCCACAGGAAGGGCAGGGCGTCTCCATGGCCGCTCCGCAATCGGCGCAGTACCGCCGTCCTGACCTGTTCTCGGTCCCGCACTGGGAGCAGATCAACGCCAACCTCACAGCCCGAGGGTACCGGTGGTGGTCAGGCGGCCGGAGCGAGTCGTTTCTTCGGTGAAGTCGGGCGGCAAAGCCGGCGGGCTAGCCAGATGGCCACGAGGCGTCGATCTCGGCGAGCACCTCGTCGAGGCTCTCCGGACCCCGCTCGATGTAATCCATCATCCCCTGAAGGAAGGTCCCGGGTCGGTTGTTTTCCGTGAGAATCCCGACGGAGGGCGGCATCGCGTCGGAGGCATCGAACCTCCACTGGCCGGCGCGCATGGCATCGTGGTTGACCCGGCACATCTCGACACGGATGGCGTTGACCTGATCGCTGGCGTCGGGTGAACGGCAATTCTCGTCATCGAAGCCAAGGTGAGCCGTCATGTGCGGTGCCGCCCAGCTGCCATAGGCGGACCATGCGGTGCCCCACCCCGGATCGAGCAGAGATCTGACAAGCTCTCGGACCTCAGGTCGATCCCGAAACGACCGGACCATGATCGAGTCGCCGACCAGCGGCGCCGCCCCGCCGGGGTCGATCGGCGGAAGCACGAAGAATCCGAGATCCTGTCCGCTCTGACTCTGGACCAGCTCCGGCATCCCATCCGCCCCGGAGGGTGAGCCAGCACCCCGGCGGGTCGGATCCCAGCTGATCAACTGCGTCGAAGAAGTGGGTTGAGTTCACCGCGCCCGATCCACCGCGGACGAAGCCGTCGCCGAAGACGATCTCACCGAACATCGCCACCGCCTGTCGGACTGTGGGATGTTGGAATCCGACCTCACCCGACACCCAGCGCTCGTAAAGATCGACACCGCCGGTGCGCAGTACCAGTGCCTCCACCCAATCGGTGGCCGGCCAACCGTCTGCGCCGTCGGCATCCAAGGCCGATGCACCAAGGGGTGCGACCGTCGGCCACCATCTGGCGGGAGAGGGCGATCAGCTCGTCCCAACTCCGCGGTGCGGTGTACCCCGCCTCGGTGAAGGGCGCCAGCGGGTAGTAGACGAGCCCCTTGACTCCGGAACCCATCGGCAACCCGTAGAGACCCGACCCGAGCGTGGCCGCCTCGACCAAGTAGGACCCGAATGCGGCTTCAGCCTCGTTCCGGTCCACGTAGTTGGAGAGGTCGATGAGCTGGCCCGAAGAGGCCTCGTCCTTGACGAACATCCAGGGTGCAATCCCGAGGTCGATGGGCGTCGCCCCGGTGTACTGGATCTGGGCTTCGAGTGGTCCTGGCGGTAGCTCGTAGGAGACCTCGATCCCTGTCGCTTCCTCGAACCTCGTCAACTCGTCGACGAGTCCCTCCGGTGGCATCTCCCCGACCAACGAGACCTGCGTCCCGGCGAGCGGTTGCCCGTCGCTGGAAACATCGGGCCGGCTCGGTTCGGCCGCCAGAGCCGGCCACGTGGAGCTGTTCTCTGGACATGGGGTGATGCCGTAGCGCTGGCACTCCTCCGCCGTCAGGGGTCGGTTCACCAGTTGGCTCTTGGCCATCGCCACCAACTCGTCGAGCGGGAGCCGATAGATGCCAGTCAGGCCATGCGGGCCACTCCGCACCTCTACGGGGGCCTCGGCGACCGGATAGGCCACCCGGGCTGCCTGCAACGCCCAATGGAGCGCCTCCTCGGTCTCCGCCGTAGCCGGGATTCCTGCTCGGGCACTGGCATCGATCGACTGGAGAGCGAGCAGGGCAGACAGTTCGGGGTCGCTCTCGGCGAGGAGCGACGATACCGAGGTCAAACGCGCGATCTCGCCCAGTGCCTCCAGCTCACCGGCGAGCCGATCGGCCTGGTTGCGCTGCACGAAGGCGAATCCGGCCAGCGCCGCCAGCGCTGCGAGGACCGCTCCACTCGCCACGAGCAACCGGGTACGCGACCGAGTCCGGAGACGCAGCTTCTCCTCGTGGCGACTGCGGGTCTCCTCGGCGGCGTGCTCGCGATCCCGTTGGGCCAAGCTCTCCTCGAGGAAGCTCCGTTCGACCCCGTCGAGCGAGAGGTCGGTGGTCGCCGCCCACTCGGCGGTTTGGTCGAGCCGGGTTCCGCCGAGCAGGTATTCGGCGTCACGTCCCGCGGCCAGCCACTCGGCGGCGCCGGCGGCGAGCCGGCGCTGCATGCGGAGGTCGTCGCGGCTCAGCTCGATCCAGCGACGGAGGCGGTCCCATTCGACGATGAGCGCTTCGTGGGCGATCTCGACCGTGGGGCCTCTGGTCACCGGGTCTCGGTCGAAGCTGAGCAGGCGGTGCCGGCCATAGATATCCAGTACGCGTGCCGGCGCCGTCACCCACCGTCAGCAGTTCGCTTCGCAGCACTCGCCGCCGGACATCATCGGCATCGTCACCGACCGCGACCAATCGGAGCATCACCTGACGAGCCGCATGCTGCGGCGAGGGCATCGAGGTCGCCGTAGAGGGTCTCGGCGCGCCGTGCCAGGACGGCGGCCAGACCGCCCAGCTCGACATAGTCCTCCAGTCGGATCAGCCGATCGCGTCGCCGCTCGTACAGCTCGGTGAGGGCGTACTGCAAGAGGGGGAGGGCGGCGGGATGCTCGGATACATCGGCCACGATCTGGGCAACCAGGCCCGGCTCGAATCCGATGCCTTCGCTCTCAACCGGGCCTGTGATCGCCCGTTCCACCTCTGCCGGAGACAGGGGTGTGATCACCTCGGTCCCGCGGCGGACCAGCTCACCGATGTCGCGATGGCGAAGGGGGCGGTCGTAAAAGTCGGCGCGCAG
The DNA here is from genome assembly GCA_963780745.1 of uncultured Actinomycetes bacterium. Lineage (GTDB taxonomy): Bacteria > Actinomycetota > Acidimicrobiia > Spongiisociales > DATADW01 > DATADW01. Next base: position 40,467 of record CAWACT010000009.1, read on the forward strand.
GGTTGCCACGATCCGCAGCCTGCCCCCGGGGTCGTCCACTGCGGCGGCCAGCGCTTCCAAGAATTTCTGCGTGGCGGCGTCCGTTGTCTGGGTGAACAGCTCCTCGAACTGGTCGATCACCACCAGGAGCTGAGCTTGATCGTCGGGGAGAACACGGCGCACCGCCCGGCGGATCCCCGACTCACCATCGGTGAGTTGTTCGAGCAGGCTGGGCGGCGGGTTGACCGCCACCCGCAACAACGCCGTCTCCAGCTCCTCGAAGGGATGCTTCCCCGGTGTCATGGTGGTGATGAACCACTCGGTGGACCCGGGCAGGGCACCGCGACGCAGCGCGGAGAGCAGCCCGGCTTTGACGACGCTCGACTTTCCACTCCCGCTCGGACCGACCAGCACGACGAAACGGCCCCGGATGCCCGTCTCACCCAACCGTCCCAGCAGCCGCTCCACGACGCGCTCTCGCCCGAAGAAGTCGGCTGCATCGGACTCCTCAAATGGACGCAATCCCTTGTAGGGGTTGCCGGAACCGGGCGTCTCTACAGGTGTCGCCAAACCAGCCGCCGACTCGACTGCAGCCGCGAACGAGGCGAGGTCCCGGAAACCGTTGCCGGGCGCCGCGGCTCTCCACGATCACGTCGATCATCGAACTGGGAACGCCGGCGTCGGCGAGCGGTGAACCTCCAGTGATGGCGAACTCGAGCAGGCGCGCCAGGTCCGGCTGGTCTCGGGTCGAATCACCGCCGGCGGCGCCCAATTCGGTCAGTTCGTTGGCGTCTGTGAACCGCAGGCCGAACTCGCGCAGATGCGCTCTGCCATTCGAGTCGATCGCCACGTTGTCAACAGTGACCCGGTCGTGGACGCCGTTGCGTCGTGCCTGGGTCAGCGCGCCGGCGATGTCGGCGACCAAGCGAGCGCCCTCCACGGGTGGCATCGGCCGGCGGCGCACAGATTCGGCCAGGCTGGTCCCAGGCACGAGTCCGGTCACCAGATAGGCCGCACCCGGTTCTCGCCAGTGGTCGTGGAGGGGGACGATGCTCGGGTGATCCAGCCTGGCGACCGCATCGGCCTCGGCGTCGAAGCGACGAATGAACCCGGGGTCGTCGGCGAGTTCGAGCAGCGAACCACCTCCACCGCGACCTCTTGACCGACCGTGGGTTGAAACGCCCGATAGACAGGTCCGAATCGGCCCTCGCCGACGCGCTCGCGCATCTCGTAGCCGCGTACTGCGAGCCGGGCGGCCGCTCCGACCCCATCGTGAGCGCTGTCGAGCGAGGGGTCGCCGACGACAATGCGCTCCTCGAGCGCCCGGGTGGACGCCGATGGCTCGATCCCCAGATCCTCACCGAGGCGGGTCCGGAGACGGCCGAACGCCCTGAGCGCGTCCGCTTGCCTGCCCGACCGGTACAGGGCCACCATCAGTTGCTCGGTGAATCGCTCGCGGGTTGGATATTGGCGAGCTAGTGCTTCCAACTCGCCGATCAGCTCGGGTGCGAGCCCCCGACGGAGATCGGCGTCGAGCCGGAGCTCGACGGACTCCAGACGCAGCTCGTCGAGCCGTCCGATCTCGGCCTGGGCGAAGGATTCATAGGTGACGTCGGCGTAGGGACGGCCGTGCCAGAGCGCCAGAGCCTCGCCGATGACAAGCGATGCCGTTCCCGGGTCCGATTCGAGCAGACCGCGACCCTCGGCCATGAGCTGCTCGAACTTCCAGGCGTCAAGCTCCGCTGGTCCGACCTGCAACTGGTAACCGGGTGCCCGGGTGAGCAGCACCGTCCCCTCCGACCGCTTCTCACGGTCTGGCTCGAGGGCAGTCCGCAGATGCGAGATGTGAACCCAGAGGGAGTTCTGGTGACCCGTCGCCGGGTCGTCTCCCCACAGCTCGTCGATGATCCGGTCGGTGGAGACCACCTGGTTGGCGTGGATCAGCAGCAGGGCGAGAAGCGACCGCTGTTTGAACGAGCCCAACGGCACATTCGAGCCGTCTCTGCGGACCTCGAGCGGTCCGAGAACCGAGAACTCCACTCCGACCCACCTCCAAGCGGCGTGCAGCCTAGATGCCGGCCTCGTCCCATCAATGACCGCGCCCACTTAAGGCGCCCTTAAGTGGGGTCAAGCCCGCGGTAAGCCGCCGGTATCAGCTTGGTGCCACGTCCTCGAGCCGAGGGCGCCCGGGACGGAAGCCCGGACGGGCAACGAGACGAGGAGGTCTCCGATGGCTACGACGACCGAGCGGGCGAATCGGGTTCCGACGACACAGGTTGGGCGGTCGTCCCAGAGGTGGACTCTATGGGCGGCTGGGGCGGTGGCGGTGGCCGTGGTGGCCGTGGCCGGGACCGCCGTCTGGAGCGGACGGCAGGCGGTGCCCGAAGCGGTGCCGGTGCACGCCGAGCTGTTGCGCCAGCAGGCGATGACCGACGCCGAGCTGCGCCAGGAGCTGATCGCCAAGGGTCTGATCCCCGGGTCGGCGGTGGCGGTGAGCTCTGAGTTGGTGCGCCAGCAGGCGATGACCGATGACGCGTTGCGGCAGGAGCTGATCGAGCGGGGTTTGATCCCCGGGTCGGTTGTCACGGTGAGCTCAGAGTTGCTGCGGCAGCAGGCGATGACCGACGACGCGTTGCGCCAGGAGCTGATCGAGCGGGGTTTGATCCCGACCGGCACGGTGCCGGTGGACCCGGACCTGTTGCGCCAACAGCAGATCAGCGACGCCGAGCTGCGCCAGGAGCTGATCGACAAGGGCTTGATCCCCAGGTAGGGGGTACCGAAGCGCCCTGAACACCAGAGACAAGGTCGATCGCTGCGCCGCCTTCGGGCGGCGCAGCCGCGTCAGGCGGTGGCTGCGAGCACCACGCCGACCGAAGACTCCTCATCGATCTTCATCTCCAGCCGCTCGACGCCGCCTGCATGGGACAGGTCATCTCTGGCGAGTTCGAGGGCGGCAACGCGTTCGGCGGGAGCCCTCACCTCGACCGACTCCACCGGCGCTGCGCATCGACAGCTTGGCCTCGCTCTTCGCCTTCCGCACCTCGCCGAGCACCCACGAGGCGGCGTCGAGCACCGCGGGGTCGCCGGTGAGCCCAGCGAACTCGGCGGCAGTTGGCCAAGCTGGAGCGGTGGATGCTCCCCTGCCGCCACCACGACCAAACCTCTTCGGTGGCAAACGGGAGGAACGGAGCGAGGAGCCGGAGGAAGACCGACAAAGCCGGAGCGCAGGGCGCGGTGGGCGGATCCTGCACCGGGACCGTCCCCGTACGCCCGGCCTTTGACCAGTTCCAGGTAGTCGTCGCACCAAGCCCAGAACGCCGACTCGGTGCGTTCCAGCGCCCGGGCGTAGTCGAATCCGTCGAAGGCGGACGTGGCCTCCTCCACCACGGCGGCCAATCCGGCCAGCATCGACCTGTCGAGCGCTTCGGTGACGTCGCCCTCGGCGCCCTCACCCAGACCGAGGGCGAAGCGGGAGGCGTTGAGCACCTTGATCACCAGCCGCCGCCCCACCTTCATCTGCGCCTCGTCGAAAGCGGTGTCGGCGCCGGGTCTCCCGCAGGCAGCCCAGTAGCGGACCGCATCCGAGCCGTACTGCTCGAGCAGGGCCATCGGAGTCACCACGTTGCCCTTCGACTTGGACATCTTCTTCCTGTCGGGGTCGACGATCCATCCAGAGATGGCGGCGTTCGACCAGGGCACCGAGTCGTGCTCGAAATGGGACCGGGTGATGGTGGCGAAGAGCCAGGTGCGGATGATGTCGTGCGCCTGAGGGCGGAGATCCATGGGGAAGGTGCGCTCGAACAGGTCGGGATCGTCCATCCACCCGGCAGCGATCTGCGGAGTCAGCGACGACGTCGCCCATGTGTCCATGACGTCCGGGTCGGCGGCGAAACCGCCGGGTCGGTCCCTCTGGGACTCCTCGTAGCCAGGGGCGGGCGAGGTTGCCGGCTCGATCGGGAGGTCGGACAACGTCGGGGGCGATGGGATGGTCGTAGTCGATGCTGCCGTCCTTCCCGACCGGGTACCACACCGGGATCGGGCACTCCCAGGTAGCGCTGCCGGCTGATGAGCCAGTCACCGGTGAGCCCGTTCACCCAGTGCTCGTACCGAACCCGCATGAAGTCGGGGATCCAGCGGATCTCCTTCCCGCGGAGAAGCAGTTCCTCGCGTAGCTTCGGGATCGCGGCCTCCATTGCGGATGTACCACTGCCGGCTGGTGACGATCTCGAGCGGGCGATCCCCCTTCTCGTAGAACTTGACGATGTGGGTGATGGGCTCGGGATCGCCCCGGAGGTCGCCCGACTCGGTCAGCAACTCGACCATGCGGCGCCGCGCCTGCTTGACCGTCTTGCCGGCCAGTTCGGTGAAGGCGGCGCGGCCCGCCATCGGTGGTGATCCATTCAGGAATCTCGGAGGCGAGCCTCCCGTCCCTCTGCAGGGCCGCCCTTGTCGGGAGGTCGAGGTCCCGCCACCAGGTCACGTCGGTGGTGTCGCCGAACGTGCAGATCTGGGCGATTCCGGTGCCCTTGTCGGGTGCCGCCAGGTCGTGGGTCACCACCGGCACCTCGACCCCGAACACCGGCGAGCGTGACGTTCGTCCCGACGAGCGACCGGTACCGGTCGTCGTCGGGGTGAGCCACGAGCGCCACACAGGAGACGATCAGCTCGGGGCGGGTGGTCTCGATCGTCACCGGCGACCCATCCTGGACGGTGGAAATCGATGCGATGGAGGGCGCTTCGCTCCTCCCGATCTTCGAGCTCCGCCTGCGCCACCGCGGTCCGGAAGTCGATGTCCCAGAGAACAGGTGCCTCGGCGGTGTATGCCTCTCCCCGATCGAGGTTGCGCAGGAATGCCCGCTGTGCCACCTGCCTGGCGTGCTGGTCGATCGTCCGGTAGTTGATCGACCAATCGACAGACAGCCCGAGGGTTCGGAACAGGGTGGCGAAGGCAGTCTCGTCTTCCAACGTCAGCCGCTCGCACAACTCGATGAAATTGCGCCTGCTCACCAGTTCCGGTGGGTCGAATGGCTGCTCGGGTGGGGTGAACCCGGGGTCGTAGGGGAGGTTGGGGTCGCAGCGCACCCCGTAGTAGTTCTGGACCCGTCGCTCGGTGGGGAGGCCGTTGTCGTCGAACCCGATCGGGTAGAAGACGGCCATGCCCTTCATTCGTTGGTAGCGGGCTATGGCGTCGGTGTGGGTGTAGGAGAAGATGTGGCCGAGGTGGAGTTCGCCCGACACTGTCGGCGGCGGGGTGTCGATGCTGAAGATCTCGGGTCGCGCTCGCTCTCGGTCGAACCGGTAGGTCCCTTCGGCCTCCCACCGCTCCGCCCACTTGGGTTCGAGCCCGTCGGGCACCGGCTTGTCAGGTATCTGGGTTGGCACGATCGCCGCAGGGTACCGGGGGAGTGTTCCCGGTAATCCCGCTTATGGACGGCAGACGGCGGCTGCGCTCGATTGGGAGGCTCGCGCCTCCCCCGCTGCTCCGCAGCGGGTCCCTCCCCCTGCGGGGACGGAAACGTGCCTCCCCGTGAGGGGAGCGCGAGCGAGCGGAGGGGGTGACTTGGCGAGCGGCGCCAGATCACCCTGCCCCCCAACCCCCTCCCTCACCGGGAGCGGGAGCCGAACCCCGCCTCCCCGGTGAGGGCGGATTTGGATTGCCTTCCGCCTTCCGCCTTCCGTCTTCCGCCCCGTCTACCGTCCCATGAATGAGAGGGCCGATCCGCGCCGCGAGGGGGACGACGCTCCGGGCAAAGGGGTGGCTCCAGGAGGCGGCGCTGCGGTGCCTGGAGAACAATCTCGATCCGGAGGTTGCCGAGAACCCTGACGAGTTGGTGGTCTACGGAGGACGGGGGAGAGCGGCCAGGTCATGGGAGGCCTTTGACGCCATCGTCGCCGCATTGCTCGACCTCGAGGACGACGAGACCCTTCTGGTCCAGTCGGGGAAGCCGGTCGGTGTTTTTCGCACTCACTCGATGGCGCCCCGAGTATTGATCGCCAACAGCCTTCTCGTCCCCGACTGGGCCGATTGGGAGCACTTCTGGGAGCTGGAAGCGGCCGGTCTCACCATGTACGGGCAGATGACCGCAGGCTCATGGATCTACATAGGCACCCAGGGCATCCTCCAGGGCACCTATCAGACATTCTCCGCCGTCGCCGAGCAGAGGTTCGGCGGGTCGCTGGCGGGGACGTTGACGCTCACCGCCGGGCTGGGTGGGATGGGTGGGGCGCAACCGCTGGCCGTCACCATGAACGGCGGGGTTGCGCTTTGTCTCGAGGTTGACCCGGCCCGGATCGAGCGTCGTCGCCGTGACGGGTACCTCGACGCGGTCGCCTCGTCGCTCGACGAGGCGTTGGAGCTGGCCGCAGCAGCAACGGAGAGATCGGCGCCCGCTCTCGGTGGGGGTCGAGGCCAACGCCGCCGATGCCGTCCCCGACCTGCTGGGGCGCCATGTCGAGATCGACGTGGTCACCGACCAGACCTCCGCTCACGATCCGCTCAACGGATACATACCCGCCGGGCTGACCCTCGAGGAGGCGGCCGAGCTGCGGGGCAAGGACCCGGGGAGGTATGTCGAGGAGGCCAGGCAGTCGATGGCGCGCCATTGCGAGGCGATGGTCGGGTTCCACCGGGCCGGTGCCGAGGTGTTCGACTACGGCAACAACCTCCGGGGCGAGGCCAGGCTGGGCGGGTTCGCCGACGCCTTCGAGTACCCGGGGTTCGTCCCCGCCTACGTCCGGCCGCTCTTCTGCGAGGGGAAGGGGCCCTTTCGTTGGGTGGCGCTGTCCGGAGACCCGGCCGACATCGCCGCCACCGACCGGGCTGTCGGCGAGCTGTTCCCCGACGACGCCGGGCTGCAGCGCTGGCTCCAACTTGCCCGAGAGCGCGTCCCGGTGCAGGGGCTCCCGGCCAGGATCTGCTGGCTCGGCTACGGGGAGCGCCACCGGGCAGGGCTCGCCTTCAACGACCTGGTGCGATCGGGCGAGGTGACCGCTCCGATCGTCATCGGGCGTGACCATCTCGACTCGGGCTCGGTGGCCTCGCCGTATCGGGAGACCGAGGCGATGGCCGACGGATCGGACGCCATCGCCGACTGGCCGATCCTCAACGCCTTGCTCAATGTCGCCTCGGGTGCTGCCTGGGTGGCGGTCCACCACGGAGGTGGTGTGGGGATGGGCAAGTCGATCCACGCCGGAGCCCAAGTGGTCGCCGACGGAAGCGACGATGCGGCTGTTCGGCTGGAGCGGGTGCTGACCAACGACCCGGGGACCGGGGTCATGCGCCATGCCGACGCCGGTTACGACCGCGCCCGCCAGGTTGCCGAGGAGCGGGGGATCCGGCTCCCGATGGGACCGACCGGCCGTCCCCGAGATGAGACCCGCCGATCAGAGGTCGGGCGCTGAGCGGTGGCAGCCGGGCGATGCAGCTTCTGTGGGCGGCGCGACATCGAGGTGCCGACCCTCGTCGCCGGCCCGGGCGGTGTCGCCATCTGCCCGGACTGCGCCGACTTGGCGGTCCAGATCGGCCGGGAGCGCACCGACCCCCGGTTTGATGGCGACCTGCTGGTCACCGGCATCGGACGCCTCGTCACCAACGAGTCCACCGGCGGCGACCTCATTGGCGAGGTCCCCGACGCCGCTTTGGCCGTCCGTGACGGGAAGGTCGCATGGAGCGGTCCGGCGGCGGCACTTCCCTATCGGTTCCGCGAGCTTCCCGAGCTCGACTGCGAAGGACGGGCAGTGATCCCCGGGTTCGTCGATGCCCATACCCACCTCGTGTTTGCCGGCGAGCGGTCGATCGAGTTCGGGAGGAGGCGGCGCGGTGAGCGTTACGAGGACATCGCCGCGTCCGGTGGCGGTATCCGGTCAACCGTCGCCGCCACCCGCCAGGCCGGACCGGACTCGCTGGCAGAAGATGCCTTAGCCCGAGCGGGGCGCATGCTCTCCGCAGGGACGACGACGGTCGAGGTCAAGTCCGGTTACGGGCTGGAGCCGCTGACCGAGCTGCATCTGCTCGAGGTAGCCAACGAGATCGGCGAGCGGCTTCCGATCGACGTGGTCCCGACCTTCCTCGGCGCCCACGCCATCCCAGAGGAGTTCGAGGACTTGCGCCACGCCTATCTCTGGACGGTGACACAGGAAATGCTCCCCGTGTGCGCGCCGCTGGCCAGATTCTGTGATGTCTTCTGCGATCGGGGTGCCTTCGACCCGATCGAGGCAAGGCGCGTCCTCCAAGCCGGGGTGCAGCATGGGCTCCGCCCCCGGCTCCATGCCGGCCAGCTGGCAGACGTTGGGGCGGTCGAGCTGGCCGTCGAACTGCGGGCGGCTTCCGCCGATCATCTCGACCACTGCACCAAAGAGCAGGCTGCGCTGATGGCGGAGGCCGGCGTGGCGGGTGTACTGCTACCGGCCGCCTCGTTGTCGCTCGGCACCAATCCACCCGCTCGGATGCTCTGGGACGAGGGAGTCACCGTGGCCCTGGCCACGGACTGCAACCCAGGAACGTCGTTCGTGGAGCGGATGCCCTTCGTCGTGGCCCTCGGCGTGCTCGAACTGGGCCTCACACCGGAAGAGGCGCTGTGGGCCGCCACGAGGGGCGGGTCGATCGCCCTCGAACTCCCCGACCGGGGGCGGCTCGGGCCGGGAGCTCTGGCCGACATGGTCGTGCTCGATGCGGACTCTCACCTCCATCTCTCCTACCGTCCAGATGCGGACCACACGTGGAAGGTGGTCAAGCGAGGTGTGGTCGTCTCCGGTTGAGACCCAACCGTTGCGACCCTTGGAGAGAGGAGCACAAATGGATGTTGATGAACTGCTCGCCAAGGCAAATGAGTCGATGTCGGTGACACGGGTCTATGGCCAGCCGATCGAGAACAACGGGACGATCATCATCCCCGCTGCCCGTTTGGCCGGCGCCGCCGGCGGTGGGTCGGGTACTGACGAGAGCGGTAGCCAGGGAACCGGTACCGGCCATGGCGTGACTGCTCGTCCGGCGGGTGCCTGGGTGATCCGCGAGGGAAAACTCTCCTGGCAGCCGGCGGTCGACGTGAACAAGATCGTGCTCGGGATGCAGGTGGTCGCCATGGTCGCTCTGCTGGTGTGGCGCTCGGTGGCTCGGTCCCGTTGAGAGGCTGATGCCCCGCTCCGTCTTCATGACCGGGGCCAGTTCGGGTATCGGCCGCGCCGCCGCGCTGGCTCTGGCCGGTCCCGGCACCCACCTCGTCCTCGCCGGCCGCTCCGAGGAGCGGACCCGGCCAATCATGGAGCAGGTAGCGAGTGCCGGGGCGACGGCGGAGTTCATCAGGCTCGACCTCGGCTCGCTGCGGTCGGTGGCCGCGGTGGCGGAGAGCTTCACCGGGCCGATCGATCTGCTCCTCGCCGACGCTGGGGTGGCGGGGCGGGGCACGACGGCGGACGGGTTCGAGCTGGCGTTCGGGGTCAACCACCTCGGTCACTTCTTGCTGATCGAGTCGTTGCTCCCACGGACGTTGGAGGCAGCGTTACCCCGTGTGGTAATCGTCGCCAGCGAGGCCCACCGCTCGGCACGGCGACCGGATTGGGATGCGGTACAACGGAGGACCCGCTCGCTCACCGGGCTCCCCGAGTACTCCGTCTCCAAGCTGTGCAACATCCTCCACGCCAACGAACTGGCGCGGCTCAACCCGACAATCGAGGTGGCGGCTGTGCATCCGGGCGTCGTGGCTACCGGGATGTGGCGGAGGGTGCCTCAACCGCTGCGGTGGCTGATGACGCGGAACATGCTTAGGCCAGAGGAAGGCGCGGCATCGGTGGTACGCCTCTGCAATGCGAAAGAGGTCAGATCGGGCTCCTATTGGGTCCGGACAACCCCGTGGCCTCCCACCTCGCTGGCTTCTGATGCCGAACTGGCTGCCGAGCTGTGGGAGCGCTCGAATCGATGGACCCGGGACTTCCGTTGAGGCACGGTTCGGCGTCGTGATGAAGCCGGCCCTCGCCCACGAACACCCTCTAGCCATCGCCCACCGCGGCACCCGCCACTTCCATCCGGAGAACACCATGCCTGCCTTCCAGGCGGCGGTCGATCTCGGGTTCTGCTACCTGGAGACCGACCTTCATGTCACCGCCGACGGAGTGGTGGTCTGCTTCCACGACGACACCGTGGTCCGCACCACGAACGGTCGGGGGCGGGTCGCGGCCATGACCTTCGACCAGCTTCGGGCCCACGACGCCGGCTACCGGTTCGGAGCGCGTAGGGGTTTCCCGGCGCGGGGGAAGGGGATCGTGGTGCCGTCGCTCGAGGAGCTGGCCACCACCTTCCCCGATGCGGTGCTGATCCTCGACCTGAAACAGGACGCGATCGAGCGAAGCGCGGCCGACCTGATCGAGCGGCTTGGTATGTGGGAGCGGGTGATCGTCGGCTCCTTCTCCGACAAGCGGCTCCAGGCCTTCCGTGCCCTGGCGAGGGGTAGAGCCGCCACATCGACCGGATCGGGCGAGACCTATCGGATCTGGCGAGCCGCTCGGAAGGGGTTGGCTGTCGACACCCCGGCCGATGCCATCCAGGTGCCGGTCACATACCGCGGGATACGTGTCGTGGACCGCAAGACCATCGACGCCGCCCACGCCTCCGGACTCCAGGTGCACGTATGGACGGTCAACCGCCCCGACCAGATGAACAGCCTGCTCGACCTCGGAGCGGACGGCATCATCTCCGACCGCATCGACCTCCTAAAGCAGGTCTACCTAGCCCGCGGCAACGGAGGACCGTGGAATCCGGCTCCCCCTCCCTGATCGAGGGAGGGGGTTGGGGGGAGGGTGAAAGACGACGGCAGGGTCACCCCCTCCGCTCGCTCCGCTCGCGCCTCCCCCTCACCGGGGGAGGCTCTGTCAGCCCAGCGAGGGCATCCAGCTCGGTCGGCTTTGCTCGAACGTGGTGATGTCCTCCTCGTGGCGGAGGGTTATGCCGATGTCGTCGAGGCCCTCTTGGAGGCGCCACTTGGTGAAGGGGTCGAAATCGAAGCGGGCCTCGAAACCGGCCGATGTGACCGTCTGCTCCTCGAGGTCTACGACCACCTCGGCCGTGGGGTCCGCCTCGGCCAGCTCAACCAGCCACTGGACTTCCTTCTCGGTGAGCGTCACCGGGAGGAGCCCGATCTTGGTGCAGTTGGTGTGGAAGATGTCGGCGAACGAGGGGGCGATGACGGCGCGAAAGCCCCAGTCCTGAAGCCCCCATGGGGCGTGCTCGCGCGACGAGCCGCAGCCGAAGTTGGGGCCGGTGACGAGGATGCTCGCCCCGGAGTACTGCAGTTTGTTGAGGACGAACTCAGGATCCTGTTGGCCATCGGACAAGCGCCGCCAGTCCCAGAAGAGGAACTCGCCGTACCCGGTCCGCTCCACCCTCTTGAGGAACTGCTTGGGCATGATCTGGTCGGTGTCGACGCTCGCCCTGGGGAGAGCGGCGAGCGTGCCGGTGATGGTCGGGACCGGGTCCATCACTCCTCCCCAAAGCGGAATCGGGTTGGCGACGATGCGAAGTCGGTGAGGTCGTAAGCGATCACCGTGGTGGGGTTGATCTCCCAGAGCTCCCAGCTCTCGTCCATCGACCAGCCGTACTTGGAGTCGACGTTGGCCGAGAGCTCGGCGAAGCGCTCCGGGCTCGGCTTGGTGAAGACCGCCCTGCCCCGGAAGAGGACGTGGGTCTCCCCGTCCTCGACCCCCACCTGGACTGCGGGGTTCTCCGCCAGATTCCGCCACCACCGGGTCGCCGGATCTCCGCCTAGGTAGATACGGTCGGCGGCGAAGCTGGCATGGATCGGAGTCAGATGAGGGGCGCCGTCTGGGCCGGTGGTCGCCACCCAGTAGGTCTTGGCGGAGGAGATCAGGCCACGGATCTTCTCCCATTCGAGCATTCCCGCCGCGTCGGTCTTGATCCCGTAACCCGCTGGTATGACCGGCCGATCTCGCTTCGGTGTCGTCATGACCTCTCCCAATCGCGCACGTCGACGAAGTGGCCGGCGATCGCCGCCGCCGCTGCCATGACCGGGCTAACCAGGTGGGTGCGCCCGCCGCGTCCCTGCCGTCCTTCGAAGTTGCGGTTCGATGTCGAGGCACAACGTTCGCCTGGTTGGAGGATGTCGGGGTTCATCCCCAGGCACATCGAGCAGCCGGCGTCTCGCCATTCGAAGCCGGCCTCCTTGAAAACCCGATCGAGACCCTCCTCCTCCGCCTGGAGCTTCACCAACCCCGAGCCGGGCACGACCATCGCCGAGACCGAGGAGTGCACCGAGTGCCCTGAGACGATCTCGGCGGCGGCACGGAGGTCCTCGATTCGGCCGTTGGTGCACGATCCGAGGAAGACGCGGTCGAGCCGGATTTCCCCGACGGGCTTCCCCGCCTCGAGATTCATGTAGGCGAGGGCTCTGGCGGCAGCGTCCCGCTCGAGGGGATCCTCCATCGTCTCGGGGTCGGGGACCGCGCCTGTCACAGGGACCGTCTGCGCCGGGTTGGTGCCCCACGAGACGTACGGCACCAGGCTCTGGGCGTCGATCCCGATCTCGGTGTCGAACTCGGCACCATCGTCGCTGGGGAGCGACCGCCACTCATCGAGCGCCATTTCCCAATCCGCACCCGAGGGGGCGTGGGGCCGCCCCTCGAGATAGGCGAAGGTGGTGTCGTCTGGGGCGATCATCCCGGCGCGCGCCCCCGCCTCGATAGACATGTTGCAGATGGTCATCCTGCCCTCCATGGAGAGCGAGCGGATGGCGTCTCCCCGGTACTCGATGACATGACCGATGCCGCCGCCGACACCGATGCGGGCGATGATCCCGAGGATGAGGTCCTTGGAGGTGACGCCGTAGGGCAGAGTGCCGTCGAGGGTGATCGACATCGCCTTGGGCCGTGCTTGGGGAAGCGTCTGGGTGGCCAGAACGTGCTCGACCTCGGAGGTGCCGATACCGAAGGCGAGCGCCCCGAAGGCCCCATGGGTCGCGGTGTGGCTGTCGCCGCAGACGATCACCATCCCCGGCTGGGTGATCCCTTGCTCGGGACCGATGACGTGGACGATCCCCTGGCGCGGATCGTCGAGCCCGTAGAGGGTGATGCCGAACTCGGCGCAGTTGGCCACGAGGGCGTCGATCTGGCGCTTTGACAGCGGGTCGCTTATCCCCAGTTCCCGTCCCAGGGTGGGAACACCGTGGTCGATGGTGGCCAGGCTCAGGTCGGGTCGGCGGACGGTGCGGCCGGCCAGCCGGAGGGCATCGAAAGCCTGCGGTGAAGTGACCTCGTGCACCAGGTGGAGGTCGACGAACAGCAGGTCGGGCTCGCCCGGAGCGGAGCGGACGAGGTGGCGCTGCCACACCTTGGAGAAGAGATTCAGAGCTGTGGCCATGGGGATGAGCAGGGTAGCTGTGCCCGCCGCGGCGCCCGGAGCCCGCCGCCCATACTGTCGGCTTCCAAGGAGGAGAGATATGGCGGCCGGTGTGGGGTTCGTCGGGATCGGCAGCATGGGCGCCGGGATGGCCGCCAACCTGGTGGCCGCAGGCCATCGTGTGGTGGTGTGGAACCGGACGCGGTCAAAGGCGGAGGAGGTGCGCGGCGCCGAGGTCGCCCCCAGCCCGGCTGAGCTGGCGAGGGAGTGCCGGGTGGTGATGATCTGCGTGTCGGACACCCCCGACGTCGAGGAGGTGGTCGACGGGCTCGTGGAGGGTCTTGCTCCCGGGACCCTGATCATCGACCACTCCACCATCAGCCCCCACGCCACGAGGCGGCTGGCCGCCCAGATGGCAGAGCGGGGGGTGGCGTGGCTCGATGCCCCCGTCTCCGGTGGCCCCGAGGGCGCGGCTCAGGGAACCCTCTCGATCATGGTCGGGGGAGACCCCACCGATGTGGAACGAGCGCGGTCCTACCTGAGCGCGTACGGCGGGAAGGTGATCCATGTCGGGCCCGTCGGATCCGGTCAGATGGTCAAGCTGGTCAACCAGATCCTGGTGGTGGTGAATCAGCTCGCCGCCTCGGAGGCGCTGCTCTTTGCCCAGATGGGTGGGCTCGAGCTGGAGCCGACTCTCGATGCGGTCGTCGGGGGGGCGGCGGGATCGTGGATGCTGGCCAACCGCGGTCCCCAGATGATCGTGCGCGACTGGACGCCGGGGTTCACCATCGACCTCCAGCAGAAGGACCTGCGGCTGGTGCTAGAGGCAGCCGATCAGATCGGGTCACCTCTGCCCGGGACCGCGCTCGTCTTCCAGCTGTACCGGGCGCTGCAGGCGAGGGGCCTTGGGGCCGAGGGGAACCACGCCCTGGTGAAGGCGCTCGAGGAGATGGTCGGGGTCGCCCTGGGCGATCCTCCCACCGCTACCTAACCTGCGACGCCCGGTGCCCGATACATTCCCACAGCGCATTGTCTGCCTCACCGAGGAGCCGACCGAGGTCCTCTACGCCCTCGGCGAGTCCCACCGCATCGCCGGCATCTCCCGGTTCACCAAGCGTCCTTCGCGGGCGCGCGACCGAGAAGCCGATCGTCTCGGCGTTCACCAGCGCCCAGACCGAGAAGATCCTCGCCCTCGAGCCGGACCTGGTCGTGGGCTTCTCTGATATCCAGGCCGAGATAGCCCGCGATCTGATCGCCGCCGGTATCGAGGTTTGGATCAGCAACCATCGCACCGTGGCCGGGATCATCGGCTATGTGCGGCGGCTGGGGGCGATGGTCGGGGCTGCCGAAAGGGCAGATGACTATGCGGAGAAGCTGATCGCACACGTGGACTCGGTACGGGAGGATGCATCGCGGTTGAGGCGTCGTCCCCGCGTCTACTTCGAGGAATGGGACGACCCGATGATCTCAGGGATCGGCTGGGTCTCCGAGGTCATCGAGATCGCCGGTGGCATCGACGTCTTCTCCGATCGCGCTTCCTCGGGTCTGGCCAAGGACCGAATAATCGCCGACCCCACCGAGGTGGTGCGGCGCCAGCCCGATCTGCTCCTCGCCTCTTGGTGCGGCAAGAAGTACCAGCCGGAGAAGGTCTGGGTCCGTCCCGGCTGGGAGGACCTCGAGCCGGTCAGGGAGCGGCGCGCCCACGAGATTCCCGCCGAGATCATCCTCCAACCCGGCCCGGCGGCGCTCACCGACGGGCTGGACGCCATCCATGCCATCGTCCGGCATTGGGCCGATGGGTCCGAGCTCAGCCGGGAAGGTGGGTCAGCCGACGGTCTCCCTCGGTCCCCGTGACCAGGTAGATCTCGGGGCTGCCGCCGCTCGCGATCAACTCCGGAGGAACCAGCGCCTGGAAGTGCACCTCGCCATCCTGGTACCAGGTGCGGGTTATGGCCTCCACCCTGTCGTCGAATGCGACCGCCACGAACTGATTGGCTGGCGGGACCCCGGTGATGACCCCGCTCATCAGTGCGGGGAAGTCGTCTTCATCGGGATCGGCCACCGGGTACCGCTGGTCGAGACGGACCCCTGCCTGCGGACTCTCGGTGATGGTGAGCCCGTCGAGACCGGCCCCGAACAGGTCCGCCCCAAACAAGTCGGCATAGCCGGTCGGGACCAGCCCGTATGGTCCGCGATCACCGAACCACTCCAGGTGGTAGCGCGCCACTTCGAGCTTCTCGGTCCCGTCGACGCCGAATGTCACCGGCTGGTCGGAGCCGATCATCGTGCTCTCTGTCCTTTGCGGATCATCGCCGAACAGGTTCACGCCAGAGACCTCCCACGGGACATCGATGCCCAGGGCCGCAGCCATCGTCGGGAGCACGTCCACCGACTCCGCCCGGTCGTCCACCGGCGCCGTGCCCGCGCTGTGGGGAGGTTTGACGAAGAGCGGGACCGCGGCCACCTCGCCGACGTTGTCGTCGGCGATGATCCGACGCAGCGTCCTCGGCCTGACGGCGACACCGTGGTCGGCCGTCACTACGACGAGCGCATCGTCGTAGGTGCCATTGCGTTCCATCCGTTCGATCAACTCAGCGATGAAAGTGTCGACGTACATCACCTGGACGAGGTGGCGCTGGTAGGCCTGCTCCACCAGCCAGGCATCTCCCGACCAGGTAGTGGACTCCGACGGGGGCAGCAAAGCCGGGACATAACGCTTTCCGTCGGGGAGGAGGTCCCAGGGGCTGTGGGGGAGGAGGAGATGGGCGAAGTGGAGCTCGTCGGCTGCCAGCGGATGGTCGATCTCATCGAGGAATTCATCGACCACGATCCGTCGGTCCGCCTCGACATGGTCGATGAACCGTCGGTTGAGGCTCCAATCCTCCTGCGTTTCGGGGACGGCGAAACCCGCCCAGCTCTGGTCGATCGGAGGGAGCCCGGACGCGATCTGGGTGGGGAGGAAGACGTGCCCCGCCACCACGGAAAGGTCGCTGCCCAGCGACCGCCACCTCGGACCGGCCGGGAGGGTCTGGCGGCTGCCGCCTATGCAGACCGTCGGCGGACACAGCTCGGTGACCGACTCGGATGCCGACACCTGATAGCTCCCCCCGAGCAGAGTGAATAGCGTCTCGGGGTACTCGGCCGCGGTTGGGACCTTCTCGTCGAGCGGCGCCAGCTGGCCGGAGAGGATGGTCGGTAGCGCCTCCTCGGTCCGCTCGTGGGACCCGACTGCGTTGCGGAACCAGGTCCCGTCCTGGGCGAGGCGGGCGAAGCCGGGAAAATCCTCGGCGCGGATTTCGCCCTGCTCGTCGATCAGGGTGGCCACGGGGAACTCGTCGAAGACGATCATGACCACAGGCGCCGTTGGCTCGACGGGCGGGGCCACCGGCGCGGCGGCAGCGGCCGGCTGTCCCCAGATGAGCGTCGAGGTCGGGGCGATGAGGGCGAACACCACCAGCACCACGACGGGAGCGACCGCGGCGTAGTCGAGTAGACGGCGTGCCGGTCGCCAGCGGTGGTAACCGACCACGAGCGCCGCTCCTGCCGCGACGGCGATGGCGATCTGCACCCAGCCGGGCCACTCCGACGCTGCGGTGCGTCTCAGCACTTGCAGGGTCAGTAGGCCCCCGGTGACGACCAGGACGACTCCATGGACCGCTATCCCGGCGCGGTGGGACAAGACATCGGACAAGAGGACGATCCCGGCCACCAGCAGCGGGAGGCCCAGCCCGAGCGCCACACCGAGCAGCACGACGTCGACGGTGGGCGCCGCTCGGGCAATGAAGAACTCTGGGGTGCGGCCGAGAAGATCGAGGATGGGCTGGGCGACGGCGATGGTGGTGACGGCCACGGCCGACAGGGCCAGATCGACCCGCGAGACCGAGTCGCCGCCGCGCTCCTCGGCGGCGACGCCGGAACGACCGGTCATTTGGGGATGAGTAGGAGCAGCGCCCTCGTCTCTCCCGGGAGCGGCTCTTCACGCTGCACCACGAACTGCTCTTCGACGAGGGGCGAAAGCCCCCCTTCCCGGTAATCGAGGTGGATCTCCTCGGGCCGCTTGTTGGCGGCGAGCCGCTTGGCCATCGGGTCTTCGGGACCGACCCACTCGAGGACGACGGGGCACCCGAAGTCGGCCAGCCACCCGACGACTTCCGCCAACGGGACGCTCCTCCCCACCACCAGGTGATGGATCACCGCATAGGCGACCACCAGGTCGGGTCGTGCCCGCTCGGCAAGCGCCGACCGCTCCTGTCCTCTCCAACCCATCCGTGGCGATGGGTTGGACAGATCGACCAGCAGCGGCTGGACACGATCCGAGCCGGCGGCGGCCAGGGATTCGAACAACCGGTCGAGCACCAACTCGTCGGCGTCGGCCGCCACCACGACCTCGCAGCTCTCTGCAGCCGCTCGGGAGAAGAACCCGTCGTTGGCGCCCAGGTCCAGCACTCGCGTCGGCCGGACCCGATCGATGGCGGCGCGCAGGAAGGTCTCCTTCGTGGCGCGATGGGCGGTGACGTGTTGGCAGTCCTCGGCATACTCCGACCATTCCGAGGACGGTGGGTC
The DNA here is from genome assembly GCA_963780745.1 of uncultured Actinomycetes bacterium. GTDB lineage: Bacteria > Actinomycetota > Acidimicrobiia > Spongiisociales > DATADW01 > DATADW01. Next base: position 58,351 of record CAWACT010000009.1, read on the forward strand.
CCATGCCAGGCCCTCCACCACCTTCCGAAGCCCACGCACGTTGGCCAGGATCATCTCGGTACTGAACCCGGCGCGGCGAAGGTCGTCGCGCACCGCATCGCCTTGGAAACGCCGCTCCGCCCTCGCTTGGAGCGAGACGTGCATGGCTACTCCGGAGCGGAGCAGGTCACGCCCCGACATCATTGCGCTGATGTCGGCGGCGCTTGGTCCTTCGGGATCACCTCGCAGCCAGGGCTGGAACGGGATGCCGAGATGGGCGCGCATCATCAGCGGGTAGAGGAACTGGCGGCAGAACTGGCGGTAACCGACCCAAGGCTCACCCGCCCCGAGACGCTGGAACGAGCCGACATCGATGAACACCGGTCGAGCGCCGCGGAACTGGATGTTGTATGGCGTGGCGTCCTTGAGTGTCAGCCCGGCGGCGAGAGCCCGCTCGAGGATGTCCAGTTGGAGCAGCGCCGCTGCCCGAAGCATGGAGAAGGTCCACTCAAACGGGTAGGAGAGAAACGGTATCGCCTCGTGCTCCAAGATCCCGGCCCGCCCCTCTGGCGGGTCAAGTGCCGACGCCTCTTCCTCGGCAAGGAGGCGCGTCGCCACCACATTTCCCTCACTGATGAGGGCGCCGAGCAATCCGGCGCTCTCGAGGGCCTGAAAGTCGGTCAGTCCCCGCTGGTCGAGAGCGCGGTAGACCTTTCCCGAGGCGTGGAAGACGCGTCCCGACGGGTCGCGGAACGAGCCTGGCTCGGGTCGGAACTGGGAAGACACCAACTCGAGCGGCTCTGGGTTCAGGCGCGGTCGCCGGGCAAGTTTGTTGCCCGGTCGATGCTCCCCTCGTCGCCGCTATCGGCGAGCGCTTCGGGGTCGGCCTGTTCGGAGTCGGGCTCCGGCTCCTCGTCGCGCTTGAACCAGCGGCGGCCCATCGTCTTCATCATCACCGCGACGCCGGCTGCCCCGCCGAGCAGCACCTGGACTATCAGGCTTCCGGAACCGGGATCGAGGTATGCGAGCACGAACCTCATCCATCGACCTCCGAGGGGAGAGGGAACTCAACACGAACGGATCGTTACCGGGAGTGTAACTGCGGCTGGACGGCAACCGTCCTGCCGGTCAACGAAGCGACCCGCGCGTCCCGGCGGCGAGCAGGAACATGTCTTGGGGGAACCCGTCGAGCACCTCGGAGACTGGGGTTGGAGAGAGCATCGCCCCCTTCCAGTCGGACAGCCGGAGATGCCGGACGGCGTCCATCCAGAAGCTGGCACTCAGCTGACCACCGGCATAGAGATCGACCCGCCAAAGCGGCTGCTGCTCACCCCCGATCTCGACCTCATCCCAACCGGTGGAGACCAGAGCCGCCTCGTCGTCGACGATCCCACCGGTGTCGAACAGCCGTGTCATCTCCACCACGGCGCCCTCGTCGAACGGCATGCTCACGACTGCCGGGTAGGCCCCGAACGTGGGAAGCGGGAAGGCGGTCGTTTCGACGGTTGCCCCTTCGCAGGTGAGCGTGTCACCGTGACGCAGCCAGACGACGGGCGGGCGGAACCCGACGGTGATCTCGTACCGATACCAGGGAAAGTCGTCGACATCCGCCACCCATACCGTGCTCGTCAACCAGGAGATCTCACCCTGGGACATGACGGCCAGACGCTGCTCGACGGTGATCGGGCCGGTGTCCTCCGCCATGACGGTGCGGCGGAGGAACCCTCGCTTCTCCTCCCCCACCCAAACCGCCTCCCACCGCTCGCCGGGCTCGAAGGCAGCACCGAATTCGTGTCTGCGTGTGGCGGATCTTCCCGCTGGCCACCACCCGGAGCGGCGACGGGCGGTGCTCATTGCCTGCCTTCGAGGCCGGCGGCGAAGTCGGCAGTCGTCGAATCGTCCCACCCCACCAGCCGCACCTCGTCAAGCATTTCCGGGTTGCGACCTACCCAATCCGAGGCTGTCCGTGCGATCACGGCGCAGGCCTCGGGTCGGGGATAGCCGAAGATCCCAGCCGAGATGGCGGGGAGCGCCACCGAGCGGGCTCCGACACCGACGGCAGCATCGAGCGCCGCCTCCACCGCCTGGGTGAGCAGCCCCGGGTTGTCCTGACCCGGCCGATAGCGGGGGCCGACGACGTGCACCACCCAGCGGGCCGGGAGCTGCCCACCGCCGGTCACGGCTGCGATGCCCGGGCCGACCGGCCCGTGCGCCTCCACCCAATTGTCGGACTCCTCCTGGAGGCTGGGGCCTGCGGCCCTGGAAAGCGCCGCGGCCACTCCGCCACCGTGGGCGAGATGCTCGTTGGCGGCGTTTACCACGGCGTCGACCCGTTGGGTGGTGAGATCACCTCGTACGGCAACGACCACGTGGTCTGGAGCGGAGGCCACGAGCGCGGAGGGTAGACGGAAAGCGAACGACAGACGGCGATCCCTCCGTCCCCCGAGGGGAAGGACCCGCTGCGAAGCAGCGGGTAGGGGCGCCGAACTCCCGACGGTCGCCAGCCGGTCGTGAACTCGCGCTAGGTCGGGCTGATCGACCGCTGCGTCGCGTCGCGCCTGCTCGATCTTTCGGTTCCCAAACGGGGGAGCGCCGCCAGGAAAAGGAGGGCGTAACCCGCCGCGGCCACCCAGAAGGGGGCGCGCAGGGCCGAATCCCGTCCCCAGCCCAACACCTCGGCCAGCCACACCACGGCGCCGCCGGCGGCCGCGCCGAGCGGCATCATCCCCCATCCGAAGAACCGGTAGACGCTGTTGACCCTGCCGAGGAGGCGGTCGGGGATGATCGTCTGGCGGAGCGACACCGTGATCACGTTCCACACCATGGCGAGGAAGGTCGTCGGCAGCCATCATCAGCCACACCACCCAGGGCTGGTCGGTGACGGCGACGACCACGTACCCCAGCGCACTCCCTCCGAGCGCCAGGAAGAGCGAGGCACCCGGCCCGAGCCAGGCGGCTCACCCGGGACGCCGCCAGGCTGCCGGCGACTCCGCCGACGGCGAGGCCGGTGAGGACAATCCCGAAACCGCCGGCATCGAGCCCGAGGCTCTCCTGGGCGAAGAGGACATAGGTGGCGAACGCCATCGTGCTCAGGGCGTTGGCCAGGCCGAGGAACACGGCCAGGTTGCGGAGCAGCACATGCCGCCACAACCAGCGGAGCCCTTCGGCCAACTCGGCCCGCATCCCGGCGCGAGCCTCGGCGCCTACCGCCCGGAAACTGCCACCGATGGCGAAAACCAGCCCGGCGGCGATGGCGAAGGAGCCGGCATCGATGAAGAAGGGAAGCGACAGGGCGATCCCGGCGAGGATGCCGCCGAGCGGTGTCCCCACGAAGGAGTTGGCCACCATCTCGGCGCCCCAGAGCCTTCCGTTGGCCTTCTCCAGGTCTTCGGTCGTCGACCAGGGCGGGCATCAGCGTCTGCGCCGCGTTGTCCCGCAGCACCTCGGCCGACCCGAGGAGCAGGGCACTGATGTAGAGGAGAGCCAGGTAGAGCCCGGCGACCGCCGGCGGGTCGGCGGTCCCAGCAGCAACGTCTACCGGGTCGGGGATGACCGATTGCCCGAGCAAGCACCGCTACCGCAACCGCCAGCGTCAACGCAGCGCGGAACCAGTCCATGACCGCTATCAGACGGCGGCGGTCGACCCGGTCGGTGATCACTCCTGCGGGAAGGCTGAAGAGCAGCCATGGCAGCCTGGTGGCGACCCCGATGAGCGCGATGTGGACCGGGTCGCGGGTCACCGCCGACGCCAGCCAGGGATAGGCAACGATGCTCATGCCGTCTCCCAGGTTGGTGATGACCGATGCCGACCACAGCTTCCAGTAGCCGGCGCCCAGCGAACGCTTCATCGGTCGGGGAGGTGGGGTCGCACGGTCGGGAAGAGGGCGAGAACCAGCGCCCACACCACGTCGCCCACCCTGCTCTCTGCGGTGAACTCGGCGGCGAGCTGGTCGAGGCGCTGCCTGTACTCCTCGAGCCGCTCGGTGGCGATGCGGGCGTATCGCATCGTTTGGATGGCTCCCTCGTGGGCCTCGTCGGGGAGGCGGTCCCGGGCAGCGGCCATGTCGGCGATGGCGGTCCGCATCATGAAGTCGGGCTCCACCACCCCCTTGTCGAAGCTCTTGATGACGAAGGTCCGCGCCGTCCGCCCGTAGTACGCGCGCTTCAAGGGCACGAACTCTCTGGGTACGTACCACCCGGACCAGCCCGGCAGCCAGGAGAACCTCGAGGTGATACCCGATGGTGCCCTTGGGTCGCTGAAGGGTCTCCGCCAACTCAGTGGTTGTGGCGGCCCGCTCCAGGACGAGGTCGAGGATGGCGAGACGGGTGTGGTCGGTCAGAGCCCGCAGCTGGGCGGCATTTTCGAGATCGAGCGTTTCGGCGAGCTCATAGTCCGGCGCCCCGGCTGGGATCGGTGCATTCCCGTATATTCGACATTTCCCGCCCGTTTGTCAATGGAGAGAGACGGAAGACGGAAGACGGAAGTCGGAAGAAACTGCATTCCGTCCCCCCGGAGGGGGGAAGGGACCCGCTGCGGAGCAGCGGGTAGGGGGGCTGCCGAGCTCCCAACTTTGATCGACCGCGGCCGTCTCACCGTAGGGAGTGAGCCAGCCCCCCTCCCCCGACGCCTCCGCGTCGGGTACTCCCCCGTCGGGGGGAGGGAAAGATCCGTTGCTTCCGTCTTCCGTCTGATCACAACCCCCCTTCATGCCACAAACTCACCCGTTTGACAAGACCTTGGCAGCGGCTCTTGCGGAACATACGTTCGGCGGATGGCTGCTCTCTCGACGTGGTGTCCGACCGATCGGTTGTTGTCGTCGATCGCACCGCTCGGTCTGGCGGCCTCGGCGGGCACGGCGCTGGTTGTAGATCTCGAGCCTTTCGGGCCGGCGTACGGCGAAGGAGCCACCCTGGCCGACCTGGTGCGGCGCCACCCCCGCCGGAACGAGCTGACTCCCACTCGGAGTGGGGTCGCCGTGCTCCGCAACGGTGGGGTCACCGTCGACGAGGCGGCCGAGGTACTCGACGCCCTCATCGCCGGCTGGCCTGCCGTGGTGCTGCGAGCCACGCCCGACCAGCGGCCACCTGTGGACGTGCCGGTGGTCCCGGTGGTGCCCCTGCTCCCCGGTGCGATGCAACCGGACGCCAAGGGACCATCGGTCTGGCAGAGGACCGGCTTCCGGACGCCTGTCCCCGGCCCGGGCCCGGTCCTCCCGCCACCGAAGCCGTCGGTGGTGGGTTCGCTACTGCGGGGGGTTGTCGACCGCCGCTGGCGGTGGGTGCGGGCATGGGAGCCGGTATGGCAGTCGTCGTGGATCTGATCGCCGTGGATCTGATCGACCGTCTCGTCGACCGGGTCGTGGCCTCCTCGGTGCCACTGGACGAGGAGGCGATCAGCGCAGAGTTGGGGCGTTTGCTCCCCGAGGAGGCGCCGCTGGCGCCGCCGGGCACCGTCCAGGATGTGGTCGACGCCCTGGTCGGACTGGGGCCGATCGAGCGCCTCCTCCGACAGCCGGATGTCACTGACGTTCTGGTCAACGGTGACGGGACGGTTTGGGTCGAGCGACGCGGTGAGCTGGAGCGCGGCGGCGGTCCGATTCTCCGGGCCCGATGCGGTTGTTGCCGCGGTGGAGCGTACCCTGGCGCCGCTCGGGCTCCGGCTCGATCAGGCATCGCCAATGGTCGATGCCCGCCTCGCCGACGGCAGCAGGCTCCACGCCGTCATCCCACCGGTCGCCGTGGACGGGCCGGTTGTCGCCGTGCGCCGGTTCACCGCCGCCGTTCCCGATTTGGGTGCTCTGGTCACAGGTGGCGGTGTCGACGATGAAGGTGCCGGGCAGCTCGCACAGGCGGTGGCCGACCGGCGCAACTTGGTGGTCAGCGGCGGCACCGGCGCGGGGAAGACGACGCTCCTCAACGTGCTCTCCACCGAGATCCCAGCAGACGAGCGGGTGGTGGCGGTCGAGGACACCGCCGAGTTGCGACTCGCCGGGCACGTCGTCCGGCTCGAGGCGAGGCCGGCGAACGCCGAGGGTGCCGGAGCGGTGACGCTGCAGGATCTGGTGCGGACCGCTCTCCGGCTGCGGCCGGATCGGATCATCGTCGGCGAGGTGCGCGGGCCCGAGGCACTCGACCTGGTGTCGGCTCTCAACACCGGTCACGACGGCTCGATGTCCACGGTGCACGCCAACTCGGCCGAGGAGGCGCTGTGGCGGTTGGAGACCCTGGCGCTCTCTGGTCGCCGCAGGGCGGGCGAGCAGGCGATCCACCGCCAGCTACTGGCCGGTATCGATCTCGTGGTCCAGGTGGTCCGACGCCGGGGCGTCCGGCGGATCCAGTCGATTGCCGAGGTCGGGCCCGAAGGCTGCGTGGAGCGTTGGCGATGGTGATCGCACTTGCCGCGGCGGCCCTGCTGCTGTCGACGGCACCGCTTCCGGTCGCCATCGTGACCGTATTGGCGATTGCGGCGCCGGTCCCCGCCCTTGGTGGGACTTCTCGGGTGGGCGGCATGGTCGGCTGTGACAGGATCGAGAACACGGTCCGGCGGCAACAGCGAAGCTGGCTACTTGGGGGCTCTTGCCGCTGAGCTCAGGTCGGGTCACGGTCTGCGGGCTTCGCTGGTGGCGGCCGCCGGCCGGTCTCCGGACCTGGACATGCGCACGGCCTGCCGGCTCGCCACCGCAGGGCAGCCGATCGAACGTGTGGCGTCCGCTCTGCAGGCTGGCCTCCCAACACAGGGTGAGGCGGCGGCAGGAGCGGTGCGTATCGCATCTTTGACCGGGGGCAGAACTGCCGCCGTCTTCGAGTCGCTGGCGGTGATGGCCCGGGAGGAGACCGAGCTGGCCGGCGAGAGGGCAGCGGCCGCCGCTCAGGCGCGGCTATCCGCAGCCATTGTCGCCGGGATCCCGGTGGCGATACTGGCAGTGACCGGGCTCAGTGGCCGACTTGGCGAACTGGTCTCGGGCGGGCCGGCCGGGATGGTGATGGTGGCGCTCGGCGTCGGGTTGCTCGCCACCGGGTCGGCCTGGGTGATCGGTCTTGTTGCGAAGGCGGGCGGGGTGAGACCCGTCTCCGCTCTGATCGTCGGGGCGCTGGCCGGCTTGGCGCTGCGGCCCCGGGTGGCGCGGTGGCAGCCGTGGGCCGGGGTCGTGACGGCCGCCGTGATCAACCCGGTGGCCGGCGCGGTGGCAGCCGTGGCGATCTTCGGCATCGAACTGATGGAGGCGCCGGGCGGCAGCAACCCGGCTCCGGCGGGCCCGTCGAGCCGATCCAGACCGGCTGGCGCGGGGGCTCCTGGTTGGCCTCAGCGCCGGACTCCCCACAGCGGCGGCGCTGCGGCGGTCAGCGGCCGAGGTCGGCGGGGAGGTCGGCGCCACCACCGAGCACGTGCTCCGTCAAGCCAGACGTGACGGGCTGGCCGCCGCCCTCGGCCGGGTCGAAGGGGAGCTTCGTCCCTTGGCCACCACGCTGGCCCGCGCCCAGCTCACCGGGGCGGCGCTCATCCCGGCGGTGACCGCCCATGTCGATGAACGAAGGGCCATGGCCCGGACCCGGGCGATCCATGAGGCTCGGACGTTGTCGGTCCGCCTCGTGGTGCCGCTGGCGTTGTTGATCCTCCCCGGCTTCGTGCTCATCGCGGCAGGACCGGCGGTCATTGGTGCGATCAATGGGCTGCTCGGTCCGGTGCTCCCCCCTGAGATGGCGCTTCCCCCCGTCGCCGGCCGGCTGCCGGCACCCGGCGGATGCCGGGAGGAAGGAGAGAGACATGGACCGCATCTGGCGCTGGCTTGCTGGGCCTGCTCGATGACGAGCTTGGCGCCAGCACGGTGGAGTACGTGCTGGTGATCATCGCCGCTGCTGGTATTGCGTTGGCGCTGATCACATGGGTGGGTGGCACAGGTGCCTTCCGCCAGCTCTTCAACGCCGTGGCCCGTCAGGTAATCGGCTACGTGGGATGACACGGCCGGGCCGGCCTGGGAGCCATGAGATGGGCTCGGCGACTGTGGAGCTCGCCTTGGTCCTGCCGGTGGTGATGTTGGTGCTCATCGCCTCGGTCGAGGTGGTGTCTCTGGCCAGGACCCAGATCGAGTTGGCGGGGGCGGCGCGGGAGGGGGCCCGGGTGGCGGCGACGGTGCCCGACCCGAGCCGAGGCCGCCTCGGCGGCCAGGGCCGCGCTCTCACCGCCACTCGCCGACCGGACGAGGGTCACGGTGCGGCGGCCGACCGAGGTGGGCGCCACCGCCGAGGTGGTCGTTTCTGTCACCCATCGGCTACTCGGCCCGCTCCTGGGCGGCATGCCCGTGGAGCTTCACGCTCGCGCCGCGATGAGGGTGGAGCGGTGAGCCTTGAGCGTGGCTCGGTGTCCGTCCTCGCTGCCGCCATCGCCGGGCTGATCGCTCTGCTCGCCACGGCGGTGGCGATGGGTGGTGTGGTATCGGCGGGGCGGGGTCGAGCGGTCGCCGCCGCCGACGCAGCCGCCCTGGCAGCGGCCCCGGTCACCTTCCGTCCTTTCGGGGCCGCCGGGTCGCCGGCCGACGAGGCGCAGAGGTTGGCCGCCGAACACGGCGCCACTTTGCTGCGATGCGGGTGCTCTCTCGACCCGAGTTGGTCGTCGAGAGTGGTGGAGGTCGAGGTGGCGGTGACGATCGAGATGTTCGGATCGCACACCGTCAGGGCCGTTTCCAGGGCCGAATTCGACCCGGTGAGGCTGCTAGCGCCCACCTATCCTCGCCAGCCGTGGCAGCCAACGTCACCGCGGCGACTCGGGCGCTCGACCAGGCCGGGGTCGGCTACCAGACCCATTCCTACAGGATCGATGGAGCGGGCACTGCGCCCAGCTACGGCGAGTCGGTTGCCGCCACTCTCGGGGTCGAGCCGGGTCGGGTCTTCAAGACGCTGGTGGCGATGGTCGACGGTGGACCCGTGGTGGCGATCGTCCCCGTGGACGGCCAACTCGACCTGAAGGCGCTGGCGCACGCCGTCGGCGGGAAGCGAGCCGACATGGCAGCGCCCGGCGATGCCGAACGTCTCACCGGCTACGTCGTTGGCGGGATCAGCCCGTTCGGACAACGCCGCAAGCTCCCGGTCGTGCTCGACTCGACCGCCCAGCAACATGAGACTGTCTACGTCAGCGGTGGGCGGCGCGGGCTCCAGATCGAGGTGTCGCCCACGGTCTTGACGGCCCTCCTCACTGCTTCGTTGGCCCCGATCCGGAGGTGAGGGCGGTGCGCAGGAAGGCGACGGCGCCCCTCTTGTCGAGCGGCTCGTTGTAGTTGCCGCACTTGGGCGACTGGATACAGGACGGGCATCCCGCAAGGCACGGGCAGACCTCTATGGCCTCCATGGTGGCGCCGAGATGACGGGCGCCGGCGGCGAAGGCGATCGGCGAGACCCCGGCTCCGCCCGGATAGGCCTCGTAGATGAAGATCACGGGGGTGCCGGTCGCCGGGTGCCAGGTCGTGGAGAGGCCTCCAACGTCCCAACGGTCGCAGATGGCGAAGAGCGGGAGCATGGCGATGGCGGCGTGCTCGGCTGCGTGAAGCGTCCCCGGCGCCTCGGCGGGGTTGACCCCGGCCTGGTCGAGGATCTCGCCGGGTACCACCCACCACACCGCCTGTGTCTCGAAGACCGCAGGCGGCAGGTCGAGAGGGATTCTGTCGAGTATCTCGCCGCTGCCGATGAGCTTCCGCTGATAGCCCACGATGTGGCTCTCGACCCTCACCCGACCGAGCCGGTGGGGTAGCCCGCCCGACCAGGCCTTGGCCTCCACCTCGATGATCTCGAGCATCTTCTCCTCGCCCGGCTGGGTGTAGTAGTCGACCGTTGCCTGGCGGACCGCCACCTGCTTCAGCGTCAGGTCGAGGTCCTCGACGAGGTAAGTCTCGCCTTGGTGGAGATAGACGGCCCCGGGATGGGCATCGCGGAAGGCGCGGCCCTCCTCGATGGTGCCGAGCGGCCGGCCGGTTCCGGCGTCCCAGATGGTGTATGCGGGGCCACCGCTGGAGCGGATGTTCACCATGGGGGCGGGAGACTGGCGGCGGCTCCACACCAGCTTGCCCTCCCGCAGCCGGAGGTGGCCCGCCTGGACGAGGCGGTTGGCGGCCTCCTCGGTTTGCTCACCGAGTATGTCCCGGTCCTCCAGGCTCAAGGGCAACTCGTAGGCGGCACATCCGGTATGGGCCTCGGTGATCATCGGGTTGGACGGGTTGACAACGGCAGCCTCGTGGGAGCGGGCGAAGAGATCGTCCGGGTTCGCCATGAACCACTGATCGAGGGCGTCCTCTCCTCCGACGAGCACGGCGAGCGACTTCTGCCGCATCCGCCCCGCCCGCCCCGCCTGCTGCCAGAAAGCGGCGATCGTCCCCGGAAAGGTGGTGACGATGGCGGCGTCGAGCGATCCGACGTCGATACCGAGCTCGAGGGCGTTGGTGGCGGTCACACCGAGCAACTCACCCGAGAAGAGCCTCTGCTCCACGGCGCGGCGGTCGGCTGGCAGGTAGCCGGCGCGATAGGGCGCCACCCGGTCCGCCAGCTCGCCTAGCCGTTCCGCCGACCACCGATATACCAGCTCGGTTGCCTTGCGGCTCCGCGAGAACACGATGGTGTGGTGGCCATCACGCACCAGGTCGACGAAGAGGCTGGTTGCGTCGCTGAGAGCGCTGCGGCGCCTTCCCGCATCGGTGTCGAGCAGCGGTGGGTTCCACAGCGCCACCAACTTCTCGCCATGTGGCGAGTCGTCTCCTTCCACCACCTCGACCTCGAGCCCGCTGAGGCGGGCGGCGAGCTCGCCCGGGTTTCCGATCGTCGCCGAAGTGAAGACGAACGTCGGCCGCGCTCCGTAGTGAGCGGCGATGCGTCGAAGCCGGCGGAGCAGATGGGACACATGGCTGCCGAACACGCCACGCAGCGTGTGCATCTCGTCGACGACCACGAACCGGAGCCGCACCAGGAAGTCGGCCCACCGTTGATGATGGGGAAGGATCCCGACGTGGAGCATGTCCGGGTTGGTCAGCACCGCCGTGGCATGCCGGCGCACCCAGCGGCGCTGCTCGTCGGGAGTGTCGCCGTCGTAGGTGGCTGCGGTCACCCCCGGCAGCCGGTAGCGCTGCAGCGATCCGAGTTGGTCCTGCGCCAGCGCCTTGGTTGGGTAGAGCAGGAGAGCCGTTGAGCGGGGATCCTCCAGGGCCCGCTCGACCAAAGGCACCTGGTAGGTGAGCGTCTTTCCCGACGACGTGCCCGAGACCAAGACGGTGTGCGTCCCCTGGCGTATTCGGCGGATCCCGGCGACCTGATGGCGGTAGAGCCTTTCGATGCCACGCTCCCGGAGCCGTTGATCGAGGGCGCCGGGGAGCGGGGGATCGGGGAGGGCGGTGATGGCGTCCCGCTCGGGGAATCGCTCCAGGTGGATCAGGTCGCCTTCCCCGGTTTCCGCCCAGCGCTTGATCAGGTCATCGAGCGATGCGTGAGCCATCACACCATGATGATGACCGATCGACGCACATGCTTCGACCCACGGCGGCCCTCCGGCTAGGGTTCAAGCGGCCAATGGGGGGGTAGGGGACCGAGGTCCCTGCGGGACCCGTTGACCCGATCCGATTAGGAGGCCGACAAGATGAGGCGTTCCAAGATCGCGGCGACAGTGATGTCGCTGCTGGCAGCCGGAGATCATCCTCGCCGCGTGCGATAGCGGCACCACGGATGACACTGGGGGGACCGACACCTCCGTTGCCGTCGACACAACTGCCGGCGGCTGACAAGCATCCATATACCGATCGAGCGGGGGCGGCCGACATGGCCGCCCTGCTCGTTTCTAGGACTTCTCTAGACGACCGTCCTCCAGATCCGAGAGGATGTCGTAGGAGTCCTCGCCGAGGAAGACCACGCTGGCGCTGCCCGCCCATCCGGTCGAGCCCGGAAGCACCAGGTTGGTGACCTTGCGCGGATTGGTCCTGAGAACTGCGGCGGCGAAGGTGAGCAGCTCCTCTGCACTCAGGTCGGTGGTCCCGGATTTCCCGAACGCCTCGACCATTTCGGGGAGGCCGTGCCAACCGAGCCGCTGGGCGCGGAACATGGCCGTCACGATCAGCAGCCCCTGGTTGAACGAGCGGTCGAGGTCTCCCCGAGAAAGCGTCTTCCTCGTCCGGGCGAAGGCGAGCGCCTCGGTGCCGTCGAACTTCTGGCCGCCGGCGTCGAAGTAAGCCTGCGACGCGGCATCCGACATGGCTGTCGGCACGTCGAAGAAGAAGCCGCCGATGTCGTCGACCATCGAAATGAACCCGGCGAACCCGGTGAGGACGTGACCCTCGAGCTTGATCTCCCCCATCTGCTCCACCGTATCGACGATGATTTGGGGGCCGGTATTGGACATGAACTCGGTGATCTTGCCCGTGCCGCCCGAGGCGCTTGTCACCCAGGAGTCACGCGGGATTCCGACGATGGCCGCCGAATGGCTCTCCGGGTGGAGGGCCACCACATGGAGGCTGTCGGCGCGGAAATCGGGTGGGTTCTGCCCCGGCCTGGCGTCCGAGCCGATGACCATGAGCAGACGGGGCTCATCGGAGCCGAACCAGGGCTTGCGGCCCAGCGAGGCGAGATGAGCCCCGACGATCCGCCAGTGCCCTGAGCCGTCGGATACGGCGAGGATGGTGTCCCTCTTGGTGGTCGCCACGGCCACGCGGGCTCCGGGGAGCTGCCCAATGGTCAACTTGGGGGCGACGTCGAGGCGTTCCCTGTTGCGGTCCCTTTCGAACGACTCGGCGGAGCTCTGCGGGCATCGAAGGTGCCCGAGCGTTCTCCCGGTTGGCGAAACGGTAGAGGTTGCGAATGGCGCGGCTGAGCGCCTCGGGTGCGCCCTTGACCCTGACGAAGAAGTCGGCCGCAGCGACCGTGGTCGTGGTGGGGGGGACCGTCGTGGTCGTCGTCGGGGGGAGCGTTGTCGTGGTCGTGGTCGGGGGGAGCGTTGTAGTCGGCGCGGTGGTGGCCGGGGCGGCGGTCGTGGCGGCGCCGGCTCCGCTACAGGAGACGGCCAGCGCGGCGATCATGAAAAGGGCCGAGGCTCGAAAAGGACGCGGTGAACGGCTCTTGTCAAGAGGCATCGACGGACACCGTAAACCGTTATCGGAGGAGAGGTCAAGCTCTGCGCCACCACCAGACCGGCACAGCGTGGAGGCTGCTCCGTACACTCGCTCGGCTACGAACCCCCCGGAGTTCTTCGTTCGATGACCGACCTGATCGTCTACTCGGCACTGGGCGCGGCAGCGCTGGCACTGTTCGTTGCGGCCGTCTACTCCCGCCTCGTGCTCTCCGCTCCGGCCGGCAACGAGACCATGGTCGCCATCGCCGGCGCCATTCGGCTCGGCGCCAACACCTTCCTCCGGCGGGAGTACACGTGGATGGCAGCATTCGTCGCTCTGCTGGCGGTCCTGATCGCGGTGCTCACCCCATGGGGCGCGCCATGGGGATCGGTGGCCTACGTGTTCGGCGCCCTGCTCTCTGCGGCCGCCGGCCTCGTTGGGATGCGGATCGCCACCGCCGCCAACACCAGGACAGCCGAAGCGGCGTGGCGCGGTGGCGCCGGGGCGGCGCTCGCAGTCGCATTCCGCGGGGGTGCGGTGATGGGGTTCACCGTCGCTGGGCTCGGTCTGCTTGGTGTGGCACTCGGCTACCTGCTGTTCAATCGGGCTCTGGGGATTCCAGAGTGGGCCGAGATCCTCGCCGCCATCGGACTCGGCGGCTCGTCGGTGGCGTTGTTTGCACGAGTAGGGGGCGGGATCTTCACAAAGGCCGCCGATGTGGGCGCCGACATGGTCGGCAAGGTCGAGGTGGGGATCCCCGAGGACGATCCCCGCAACCCCGCGGTGATCGCCGACAACGTGGGAGACAACGTCGGCGACGTCGCCGGGATGGGCGCCGATCTCTTCGAGTCTTACGTCGGAGCACTGGTGGCGCCCATCGCCTTCGCCGCCATCGCCTTCGCCGGCGCCACCTTTCAGGTGCAGGCAATCGTTTTTCCTCTGGCGGTGGCCGCACTGGGGATGGGGGCTTCGATCGTCGCCTCCTTCCTGGTCAGATCACGGGGAGATGACCTGGCGGTCGCCCTCCGGCGGGGGACGCTGGGTGCGGCGGCGATGACAGCGCTGGGGGTGGCTGGGCTCGCATTCTGGATCTTCGACGGCGTTGGTAACCCGTTGGGTGTTTTCGGTGCAGTGATGGTTGGGCTGGTCGTTGGGCTCTTCATCGGCCAGATCTCGGAGTGGTTCACCTCTGATGGGCATCGATCGGTGAAGGAGATCGCCCGTCAGTCACAGACAGGACCGGCGACCGTGGTGATTACCGGGCTGGCCGAGGGGATGCGCTCTGCCGCCTTCTCCGTGCTGGTGGTCGCTGCCGGGATCCTCGGCGCCTTTACCGCCGGCCAGTGGGCCTTGGGCGATGGTGGTGGGGTTTACGGCGTGGCCATCGCCGCCATCGGCGTGCTGGCAACGCTGGGTATGACCATCTCGGTCGACGCATATGGGCCAATTGCCGACAACGCAGGTGGCATCGCCCAAATGGCGCACCTGCCGAGCGAGGTGCGCGAGGCGACCGATGCTCTCGACGCGCTCGGCAACACCACCGCCGCCGTGGCCAAGGGCTTCGCCATCGCGTCGGCGGCTGTCACTGCACTGGCCCTATTCGCCGCTTTCACCGAGGCTGCCGGGATATCGTCGATCGACCTCACGCGAGTCGACGCTGTGGTGGGGTTGTTTGTCGGCGCGATGTTCCCCTTTCTCTTCGCTGCCCTGACCATGAACGCCGTCGGTCGGGCGGCAGGCCGAATGATCGATGAGGTGCGCCGGCAGTTCAGGGAGATCGCCGGTCTTCGTGACGGGAAACCGGGCGTACAACCCGATTACGGAGCCTGCGTCGACATCGCCACCCGGGCCGCGCTGGGCGAGATGATCGTACCGAGCGCCGCCGCCATCGCCCTCCCCCTGATCATCGGGTTCATCGATGTCGAGGCGCTGGGCGCCTTTCTTGCCGGGTCGCTGGTGACTGGGTTCCTTCTGGCCATATTCATGGCCAATGCCGGCGGCGCCTGGGACAACGCCAAGAAGTTCGTCGAAGCCGGTGCCTACGGTGGGAAGGGCTCAGATGCCCACCGGGCGGTGCTGGTCGGAGATACGGTCGGCGATCCCTTCAAGGACACATCCGGCCCGGCAATGAACATCGTCATCAAGGTGATGGCGATCGTGAGTCTGATATTTGCCAGTTCGTTCTGAGGGCGGCGAAGCCGCCCTCGTTTTGGGTGGTGGGTAATGAGTGCCCCACCCCCGGAGCCGCTGCGCGGCTCCGACCCCTCCCGTGCGCCGCCTAGGGCGGCGGGGAGGGGTACCTACCACCTACCACCTACCACCTACTACTTGAGATCCTTGGATCCGGGGGCTCGAAGGGGCGAACCTAGGCGGACGATCGGCTCAGGAGACTCCGTGGCTCGTTCCTTCGTTCTCGACACGTGCGTGTTGCTTGCCGACCCCAACGCACCGCTCAAATTCGACGAGCACGACGTGGTGCTCCCGCTCGTGGTGGTCGAGGAGCTCGACCGAAAGAAGACGAGGCTCGACGAGGTGGGCACCAATGCCCGGATGGCGCTGCGGCTGTTGGAGCGGCTCGGGGCCTCTCAGCCAGGTGGGTTGCGCGACGCGGTGGCCCTACCGGGTGGGGGCACGTTGCGTATCGAGCTCAACCGGGTGCGATCCGATCGGCTCCCTGACGTGTTCGACCCTTCGATGCCGGACAACCGGATCCTCTCCACCTGTCTCAACCTCTCCGACGATGGTGGTGAGCCGGTGCTGGTGACCAAGGATGCCGCCCTCCGGATCAAAGGGGCGCAGCTGGGCGCCCTCGTGCAGGACTATCGCGGCGACACCGTCCCGGTCGACGAGCTCTACAGCGGGATCATGGAGGTGACGATCGAGGACGAGTGGATAGACCGGCTCTTCCACGAGGGCAAGGTCGCTCTACCTGGTCTCACCGCAATGCTCAACGAGTTCGTCGTCCTCCGCTCCGGTCCTTCGCGCTCCGCCATCGGGAAGGTGGTCCAGTCCGAGCCCGAGGTAGTACTCGAGCGGACCTCAGGTCATCCCCGCGCTTTTGGCGTCGAGCCCAAGAACCTCCGTCAACACGTCGCGCTCGAGCTGCTGCTCGACCCCGACGTGGCCGCGGTGTCGCTGATGGGCGTCGCCGGCACGGGCAAGACCTTCCTCGCTCTGGCCGCCGCGCTGGAGCAGGTGGTGGAGCAGGGTCGTTACCGAAGGGTGGCGGTTTATCGGCCGCTGGTCCCGGTTGGCCGCCAGGAGTTGGGGTTCCTTCCCGGCGATCTGGGTGACAAGCTGGCCCCGTGGATGGCCGCAGTCCACGACAACCTCCATGCTCTCTTCTCGGACTCCGAGCCCGACGTCGCCCGGCACGCGGTCGACGAGCTGATCGCCCGCAACGAGCTCGAGCTGGCGGCGGTGACCTACCTCCGAGGCAGGTCGATCACTGGGGAGTTCGTCATCATCGACGAGGCGCAAAACCTGGAGCTGTCGACGCTCAAGGTGATCCTCACCAGGATGAGCCGCGACGCCAAGGTCGTGTTCTGCGGAGACCTGAGCCAAGTCGACAACCCGTACATCTCCCCGTACGGAGGAGTGGCAGCGCTCATCGAGAAGTTCAAGGGCTCCCCGCTGTTCGGTCACGTCACCCTGGAGCGCACCGTGCGCGGCCCACTGGCCGAGATGGCGGCCCGGGTGCTTTGACCCGAGGTGTCCTCAGCCGGCGGGGCGTTGATCGCGGCGCCAGCTATGACTTCTTTGCCCTGCGCTTCTTTGGCGGGGCATCGGCCAGCTTGGCTCGCCTTTCGGCGAGTAGCTCGTTGGCCCGGTCGAGGCTGATGCTCTCCACTTGGTCGCCTTTGCGGAGCGAGGCGTTGACCTCACCGTCGGTCACATAGGGCCCAAAGCGGCCGTCCCTCACCTCGACCTGCTTGCCCGTCTCGGCGCTCTCACCGAGCGTTCGCAGCGCGGTGGCGGTGCGTCGCTGACCGCGACGTCTCGGCGGCTCGGCGAACCGGGCCAGCGCCTCGTCGAGGGAAACCTCGAAGATCTGGCCTTCGTCGTCCAGGTTGCGGGTCTCGTCGTCACGCTTGAGGAACGGGCCGTACCGCCCGTTGAGGGCGAGGATCTCGCGGCCCTCTGGGTCGGTCCCGACCAACCTGGGGAGTGAGAGGAGCCGTAAGGCCGTGTCGAGGCCGATCTCGTCGAGTTCCATCCCGCTGAACAGCGAGACTGTCTTCGGCTTGCCCTCGACCTCCTCGGCCGCACCAAGTTGGACGTATGGGCCGTACCGGCCGGCCCTGCCGAGCACGGTCGAGTCCGCTGTCCGGATCGGTCCCCAGGATCTTGTCGCCTGAAGGGGCATCGAGAAGCTCGATCGCCTTCTCCAGGGTCAACTCGTCGGGGGCGAGGTCCTCGGGTAGCGATGCGCGGTCCTCCCCCCGCTCGAGGAAGGGCCCGTATCGCCCGACTCGTACCGACACCGTCACCCCGTCGTCCGTGACCCCCACTTCGATCGAGTTGACCTTGCGGGCGTCGATGGCGTCGTAGGACGCCTCCACAGTCTCTCGCAACCCCTGCTCGCCGAAGTAGAAGTGGGAGAGCCATGGCAGCGATTCCTCGTCCCCGGCTGCGATCCGGTCGAGCTCGTCCTCCATCCGGGCGGTGAACTCATAATCCACCAGGGTGGGGAAATGGGCCTCGAGCAGCGACACCGCGGCGAAGGCGGTCCAAGTCGGCACCAGGGCCGAGCCCTTCTTCCACACGTAGCCACGATCCTGGATCGTGGTGAGGATCGAGGCGTACGTGGAGGGCCGTCCCACCCCCAGCTCCTCCAGACGCCGTACCAGCGAGGCCTCGGTGAATCGTGCCGGCGGCTTGGTCTCGTGCCCTTTTGCCTCTAGGTCCACCGGCTCGACCCGGTCACCCTCCCGAAGCGGTGGGAGGCGACGCTCCTGGTCGTCGAGGTCGGCTTCGGGGTCGTCGCTTCCCTTCGACATACACGCGGAGAAATCCTTGCGTGGTCGAGCACACGGCCCGAAGTGGCGAAGACGACATCCTGGCGATCAGCGTGTCCGCCGAGCCTCACCGCCACGCTCTCCCCGGTTGCGTCGGTCATCTGGGATGCAATCGTCCTCCTCCAGATGAGCTGATAGAGACTGGCGATCGTCGCTCCCCACTGAGCCGCGCCACCTCGTCGGGATGGCGGAACCGCTCGCCGGCGGGACGGATCGCCTCATGCGCCTCCTGGGCGTTGCGCACCTTTCCCTGGTAGGAGCGGGGCTTCGACGGGCAGGAAGTCGCGTGCCCAAAGCGCTGCTCGATCTCTGACCGCGCCGCCGCCACCGCCGACTCGGAGAGGGCCGTGCTGTCGGTCCGCATGTACGTGATGTATCCCCGCTCGTAGAGCCGCTGCGCCGCCGACATGGTGCGCGCTGCCGAGAAGCCCAGCTTCCTGCCCGCCTCCTGCTGCAGCGTCGAGGTGCGGAAGGGCGGATAGGGGCTCCTCCGGTAGGGCTTGCGCTCGACCGAACGGACCGAGATGTCAGCGTCGGCTGAGGCGGCGGCGAATGGAATGGGCGCTCGCCTCGTCGAGAACCAGCACATCGGCGCTGCTGAGCGCCCCGAAGGAGTCGAAGTCGCGCCCGGTGGCGAGCCGGCGCCCCTCCACCTCGACCAGCGTCGCCGGAAACGCGACCGACTGGTCATCGCGGGAAGGTTCCGACGACGTCCCAATACCCGGCGCTGCGGAACCGGATCCGCTCCCACTCACGCTGGACGACAAGCCTCACCGCGACGCTCTGCACCCGCCCCGCCGAGAGCCGTGGTTGGATCATCCTCCACAGCACCGGGGACACCTCGTAGCCGACCAACCGGTCCAGGACACGGCGCGTCTCTTGCGCCTCCACCAGTCGATGGTCGATCTCGCGCGGGTTGGCGAAGGCCTCCTGGATCGCCCGCGGCGTGATCTCGTGGAACACCATCCGTCGCACCGGGACCTTGGGGCCGAGGACCTCGGCGAGGTGCCAGGCGATCGACTCCCCTTCGCGGTCCTCGTCGGTCGCCAGGTAGAGCTCTTCGATCCCCTCCATCGCCTTTTTCAACCTGCGGATCTGGTCGCGCTTCTCCTTTGGCACGATGTAGAGAGGTTGGAAGCCGTGGTCCACGTCGACCCCGAGCTTGGACCACGGCTCGGACCGGAGCTTCTCGGGGATCTCGGCCGAGTTGCGGGGCAGGTCGCGCACGTGCCCCATCGAAGACTCGACGGCGACACCTCTCTCAAGGAAGCCCTCGATGGTGCGCGCCTTGGTTGGCGACTCGACTATGACCAGGGTTTTCGCCATTGGGCGCCACAACTTAGACGGCCATCAACCGCTGTCTTGTACAGCGGATGACCCGGCGGCCGGTAACCTCGCCCCAATGACCGCGGCCGGGGGGCCAGTTACCTCGTCGTTCGCCCTGCTGCGTCGGGGGCCATTTGCACGGCTTTGGTATGCCGGGCTCCTCTCCAGCTTTGGCGACTGGGTGGCTCTCTTCGCCACCATCGCTCTCGCCGACTCGCTCGGCGGGGTTCGTGCCGTGCTCGTGCCCCTGCTGGCCCGGCTGATACCAGGCTTGTTCGGCGGGGTCGCCGGCGTGATCGCCGACCGGTTCGACCGCAGGAAGGTGATGATCGTCAGCGACATCGCCCGTGCCGTCTTGGTGCTGTCGCTGATCTTCGTCACCAACCTCTGGCAGCTGTTCGCTGTTTCGTTCGTGTTGGAGGCCCTCACCCTGCTGTGGCAGCCATCGCGCGAGGCGTGGGTGCCCAACCTCGTCCCCGAGGGCGGGATGGTCGCGGCCAACAGCCTGACGCTGGTTGCCGCCTACGGGATGCTCCCGGTCGGTGCCCTGGCATTTGCCCTGCTGGCCAAGGTAGGCGGCATTTTCACCGGCTCCGGGATGATCGACGGCGAGGTCGCCCTCGCTTTCGGTGTCGACTCGCTCACCTTCCTGGCATCGGCCGCGCTGATAGCCAGCATCCCCGGACCGCGCCGGGTCGCCGGCCAACAACGTCCCCCGGCTCGCCGGGTCGACTTGCGGGCTCCGTTGCGCGACTTCATCGAGGGGGTCCGGTTCGTGCTGGCCCATCCGACGGTGCGGGGGATCATCTTGGGCATGGCCGCAGCACTGTTCGGTGCCGGCGCCTTCTTCGTGCTCGGTCAGCGTTTCTCGATCGCTCTGTTGGGGGCCGGCCGGGCCGGGTTCGGGGTGCTCATCACCGCACTGGGATGCGGGGTGGGTCTCGGGATGCTGGCTCTCGCCATCGGGGGGACGTTGCGCGGCAGGCGCGAGGTGCTCTTCGCCGCCAGCCTCATCGCTACCGGCGTCGCCATCACCGCATCGGCAACCACCTCGAGCGTCATCCCGGCCGCCGCCTGGTTGTTCGTCGGTGGATTGGGCGCCGGCAGTTCTTATGTCATGGGCTTCACCTACCTCCACGAGGAGGTGGAGGACGAGCTGAGGGGGCGCACCTTCGCCGCTCTGTACACCGTGGTCCGCACCTCGCTTCTCGCCTCGGTGACCTTGGCCGGTTTGGTCGTTCCGCTGCTCGACGACATCTTCCACGCACCCTTCGACAGCGGGCTGCGGCTCACGCTGCTCGCAGGAGGGGCCATCGTCTTCATTGCCGGCGCCGCCACTCTCTGGGGGGTCCGAATGACCCTGCACCGTCCCAAGCTCACCGAGACCGGCTACCGGGCATTGCGCGAGGCGGGTGACGCCTTCACCTCGATCAGGGGCAAGCGTCGCTCCCCGGGCGACAGTTGATGGCCGCGGCCAGCGAATCGGCCGACGCCGGGCCGGTGCTCGGGGGTACCTACATCGCGTTCGAAGGCATCGAAGGTGCCGGCAAGTCGACCGTGGCGAGGGGAGTCGCCGATGCATTGACCGCTACCGGGGCATCGGTGGTGGAGGTGCGCGAGCCGGGGTCGACCGAGGCCGGGGAGTCGATACGCCAGGTGTTGCTCCACGGCGCGGCGCTGGAGCCATGGACCGAGGCGTTGCTCTTTGCCGCACAGCGCGCCCAACTCGCCGCCGAGGTGATCCGGCCCGCGCTCGCCGCCGGCTCGGTGGTGATTTCCGACAGGTCGGTGTACTCGTCGCTCGCCTACCAGGGCGGTGGCCGTGGGCTCGGGGTGGAGAGGGTGCGTGTCGTCAACCAACAGGGGCTCGGAGGGACCTGGCCGGATTGGGTGGTTCTGCTCCGGGTCGATCCAGGCACTGGCTCGTCCCGCCAAGAGATCGCCGATCGCATCGGGGCGGAGCCGACCGAGTTCCTCGGCCGGGTGTCGAGCACTTATGACCGCCTCGCCGCCGCCGAGCCGGAGCGTTTCATCGTGATCGATGCCTCCCTCCCGCTGAGCTCCGTTGTGAAGACGGCGCTCGACGACATCAGCCGGGTGGCAGGCTCGGGGATCGCCGAGAGGGTGCGATGAGCCCGGCACAAACCGGAGACCTGGTGGCGGCCCATCCGTTCGACTCGGTTGTCGGGCACCGGCGCACCTTGGCGATGCTCTCCTCGGAACCGGCCTCACCAGCCCATGCATATCTGTTCGTCGGGCCGGAGGGTGTGGGCAAAGGGACCGTGGCGCGTGCCTTCGCCGCTCTGCTGGTGTGCCCGACGGGGGGAGCGCACGACGGGGAGTGCTCATCGTGCCGGCGGGCGGCCTCGGGCAACCACCCCGATGTGAACATCGTCGAGCCCGAGGGGCGGACCATGCTCACCGTGAGCCAGGCACGCACCACGATGGCCCAAGCCACCCTGGCGCCCGTTGAGTCCGCCCGGAAGGTCTTCGTGTTCGACGAGGCCGGGGTGATGAGCGAAGGCGCGGCCAACGCCCTCCTCAAGACGCTGGAGGAGCCCAACGCCACCACGGCTTTCGTCCTCGTGGCTGACTCCGAGGAAGACCTGCCCGCCACGCTCGGCTCCCGATGCAGGATCATCCACTTCGGGCGGGTGGACGAGGCCGAGGTGATCGCTGCCCTCGAGCAGGTGGGTGTCGATAACGAACAGGCGACCGAGGCAGCACGTCTCGGAGCGGGCCGGCCAGGGCTGGCGCTCGGGCTGGCCACACAGCCCGAGGTCGCATCGTTTCGCCGCGCCTGGCTGGCCGTTCCCGGCCGGGTCTCCGCCGCACCCGGCGACTCCTTCATTCTTGCCGAGGAGCTGCTCGACGGGCTCGAGCCGCTCCTCGCCGGGATGGAGGAGCACTCGCTGACCGAGCACGCCAGCAAGGAGAAGCGGGAGCGCGACAACCACAGGGCAAAGCGCGAGCTGCTCATCTCGGGGGTCGAGATCCTGGCTTCGTGGTACCTCGACGCCGCCGCCGTCCAGTTCGGCGCCACGCCGCGCAATCGCGACCTGGAGCTCACCGACCTCACCGAGGTGCCTCCGGCGGTGGCGGTGGCGTCGGCCGAGCGGGTACTCGATGCCGCGGTCGAGCTGCGAGCCAATCAACGGCCGACACTGGTGCTCGCCTCGCTGTTTACCGAACTGGGGCAGCGTTCGTCATCATTGGGCTCGTCATGATGGGGAAGGTGATGCACCGAGGAGCGTTGGCGACAAGCGACGGCAGTGTCCCCACCATCCCCCGCTCAGGCAAGGTGACGTGGGCAATCGCCTGGCCAATGCTTCACCGTGATCGGCAAGGCGGCATGGAGGTTGGAAACCGAGATCGATGACGGATTCCCGGCGGCTCCTTATGTCTTTGCCTCCAACCACTTCTCCCAGCTCGACCCTCCGCTCATCGGGGCGGTTCTTCGGCGACCCCTCATCTTCTTGGCGCTCGACGAGGTGGCCAGCGCCAACCGCTTCTTGGCCTGGGCAACCACGACATACGGGTCCATCCTGGTCTCCCGCAACCGGAGGCCGGTGGCTGCGGTGCGAGCCGCGCTCCGTGCATTGGCAGCGGGTGAGCCGATAGGCGTCTTCCCTGAGGGTCGCCGAGCCACGAGGTGGGGCGCCGAGCCCGTGAAGCGTGGTGCGGCGTGGCTCGCCAACCAAGCGGGAGTCCCGTTGGTCCCGGTGGCGATCGTGGGAACCGACAGGGTGCTGGGAATCGACAACCGGTTGCAGCGAGGGTCTGTCCGGGTGTCGGTTGGGCCGGCGCTATATGCCGATCCCGCCGCCGCCGACCCCGTTGCCGAGCTCATGGGACGCTGGCGCCAGTGGATCGACGTTCGCCTCGGAGGCTGATGGTCCCCGCCGCTATGAAAGGCGGCGTTGCGGAACTGGAGGGGCTTCCGGGGCGTCTCATCCCTACGCGTCGTGCCACCGTGGGTCATGAGGAGGATTGGATGCGGCGTCGAGTGGGCGCGTTGTTGGTGGGGCTGGCACTTGCCGCCTGCGCCACCGCGGCCATGCCGCAGCAGCCCCCGACCTCGACGACGGCGACCGCCGAGGCGGTCGGTACCACGACGCCAAGCACGACCGTGGCCGTGGCCCGAGCGTCGGGGCCGGTCGCCGCCATGGGGTTCACCGCCGGCGAAGCGGTCGACATAGATCTTCCCGACCTGGGGGCGCCGGCGCTGGTGGCGACGTGCACCCCCGAGCAATGGTTCCCTGGGTGGAGGGCGTGGGAGGTGGTCAGCTCCAACCAGGTCCCGGTCCAAGTGACTCTCGTCCCCGGGAGCGGCGCCCCGATCACCTTCTCGGCCGCCTCGGGAACGACCTGGCTGCTGGCGCCGGCCGAAGACGGGCCCAACCCCGCCAGCTTGGTGTTCGCCGGATCGACCGTGGCAAGTGTCGATGAGGCCGGTCCGGTCTGCCAGCCCGAGGATCCGGGACCTCAGCTCCCCACCATCGTCCAGGGATGCCGTCTGGGTGGCGACGTCACGGCCTGGACATTTCAATCCGGCGATCGAGCCGTGGTCGCCACGCTGGAGACCCCGGGTGGCTCCTTGACCGGGACGGCGAGCGGCGGATCTGTCTGGTACCTCCCCTCTGGTCCGGCGCGCCTCGTGGTCGGCGGCGAGGTGATCGCCGGCGCCGAGCCGGCGGACTGCCCCGATCCGGCCAGCGGCCTGAAGTCGCTCGAGTCGGCATGCGCCACGGTCGACGGCGCAACCGAGCGATGGTGGCGGGTCGGGAATGGCACGGCGGTCGGCGTCTCTGTCCGGCTCAGCGGTGCCGGCACGGTCGAAGGAGTCGCCGCCCCCGGTGACTCGTGGTGGTTCCTGGCCCCGGCACCGGATGGGACGGTGTCGCTGGCTGTACGCCGGACGAGGTGTTTGTCGACAGCACCGCGGGCTCGGTTTGCGGGCAGCCACCACCGACCACGGTGCCCCCCGTCACCACGACCGTGCCTCCACGACCGAGCCTCCGACGCACCGAGCCTCCGACCACGACCACCGAGCCTCCGACCACGACAACGGCGCCACCAACGACGACCACCGAGCCTCCGACCACGACAACTGAGCCCCCGACGACGACATCAGAACCTCCGACCACAAGCACGCAGCCCGCCACGACGACAACCCGCCCGCCCACCACGACGACCCGTCCGCCCACACCACCGCCCCCACGACCACGCGTCCTCCCACGACCACGACGCGTCCCCCGACCACGACCAGCTCCGGGCCGACCACGACGAGCCTGCTGGTCACGACCACCACGACCCCTCCGGCGACTACCAGCTCGACCGTGGTGGATGCCGCCCCACCGACGGTCGCCTCGTCCACCACCGAGCCATCGACCACAACCACTAGGCCGGACCGGAGCACCACCACCGAGCGGCGGACGACCACCAGCTCCGTTCCGCCGACGACGCTCGCCGCTCCACCGACCACGGAACCCGGCCCTGCCGGCGGTGGATTCGGCGCGGTGGCCCTTGGTCTGCTGGGCGCCACCGCCGCCGCGGCACTCATAGCCGGCGGCGTGACCCTCTACCGACGCCGCGGTCAGTAGCTGGGTGGGAGGTTGCTGCCAACCCTGGGTTGGGGACTACCCAGGAGGTTGCTGCCAACCCTGGGCTGGTGCTGGGTACCGGTCCACGCCGGCTTGGTCCCGAAGGGGGGCAGGTAGCATCTATCCCCGGGAGGATGGGTAGTCCAGAGGAGTGGCCCGAAGAGGCCGGGGTGGAGCGTGGCGGAAACTCCGTATTTGGTGGTGGTCGACGACGAACCTGCGGTGCGCGTCGCCGTAGCGAGAGACGTGCGACAGAAGTACGGCGAGGACTACAAAGTCGTCGATTTCACAGGTGGCAGCGAGGCTCTCGAAGGGCTCAAGCAGCTCCATCTGCAGGGCGATCGGGTCGCCCTGATCCTCGCCGACCAGCGGATGCCCGAGGTGACCGGTGTCGAGTTGCTCGAGGCCTCCCGCGACATCTACCCGGACGCCCGCCGCGCCCTGCTCACCGCCTACAGCGACACCGACGCCGCCATCGCCGCCATCAACAAGGCGGGCGTCGACTACTACATCCTCAAGCCGTGGGAACCTCCCGAGGAGAGGCTCTACCCCACCCTCGACGACCTCCTGGAGCGGTGGGAGGGTGCCTACGTCATGGCCTACGAGGGTGTTCGCGTCGTCGGCGCCCGTTGGTCGCGCGACTTCCACGATCTCCAGGCATTCCTGATCCGCAACCAGGTGCCGTTCTCGGCGCTCGACATCGATAGGGACCCCGGCGCGCAGTCGATTGCTCACCGTGGCCGACCTCGATCCGGCCGAGCTCCCGGTCGTCCTCTTCGCCGACGGATCGACCAGCGTCCAGCCGACACCGGCGCAGCTCGCCGCCCAACTCGGTCTGGCGGGCGAGCCAACCCGGCCCTCGTACGACCTGGTCATCGTCGGCGGCGGCCCCGCCGGGCTGGCGGCGGCGGTGTACGGCGCCTCCGAGGGGCTGTCGACGCTGCTGCTGGAGCGAGAGGCGCCCGGAGGGCAGGCCGGTCAGAGCGCCCGGATCGAGAACTATCTGGGCTTTCCGGTGGGGCTGAGCGGGGCCGACCTCGCCAGGCGCGCCGTGACCCAGGCACGCCGCTTTGGGGCGGAGCTCTGGGTTCCCGTCGAGGTGGAGTCGATGAAGATCGAGGGCCCGTTCAAGACGCTGATGCTGACCGACGGCCGGCAGCTGACCTCCCAGGCCGTGGTGGTCGCCACCGGCGTGTCGTACCGGAAGCTGGATGTGCCCGGCTGCGAGGCGCTCACCGGGGCCGGGGTCTATTACGGGGCGTCCCAGGTCGAAGCACAACATCCATCGGGACGAAGACATGCTGATCCTCGGCGGGGGCAACTCGGCGGGGCAGGCGGCGGTCTATCTCGCCGGGTTCGCCAAGACCGTCACCATCCTGGTCCGCACCGCCGACGCTCGAGGAGTCGATGTCGCAGTACCTGGTCGATGAGCTGGGGAAGATCCCCAATGTCTCGGTCCGCACCGAGGTCGAAGTGACCGAGGTGCACGGCGAGGACCGGCTGGAGGCGGTCGACATCGCAAGCGGTCGGCGGCGGGTCCGAAGAGAAGCTCGAGGCGGCCGCCCTGTTCATATTCATCGGACAGGCGCCGCGCACCGACTGGCTGGACGGGCAGGTGATGCGCGATTCAGCCGAGTTCATCCTCACCGGTGCCGACTGCGGGAGTCGCCCGACGGGGTGGACGCTGTCCCGGCAGCCTCTCGGACTCGAATCGAGCCTGCCCGGCGTGTTCGTGGCGGGTGACGTGCGCCACGGCTCGATCAAGCGGGTCGCCTCTGCGGTGGGCGAGGGTGCGATGGCGGTGCGCATGGTCCATGAGCACCTCGCCGGACCGTGAGCGACGAACCGTACGTTCGCGAGCGTCTCGGCGCCGTCGCGATGTTCCAGGGGCTCGACGAGGCTGAGCTCGACGAGCTCGCCCATAGCGCCAAGACGAAGAACCTCGCAGCCGGGGAAGATCTCATCGTCGAGGGCAGCAACAGCGACGCCCTGTACGTGGTGCTGGAGGGAAGCTTCGACGTGACCCGGCTCACCCAGGGGGTGCAGCTTCCTCTGGGGAATGTCGACCCCGGCGAGGTGGTCGGCGAGATGGCGATGCTGGAGAGGGCGCCGCGCAATGCCACGGTGACCGCGGTCGTTCCCAGTCAGGTCGTTGAAGTTCCGGGCGCCGCAATAGAGAAGCTGCTCAACAACCCAGCCGCCGCGTTGGCGATGGTCCGGACCGTGACCGGGCGGCTTCGCTCGACCGAACTGGCGCTGCGGCAATCGCAGCACATGAAACTGCTCGGCGAGACGACGGCGCTGCTGCTTCACAACCTGAACAACCCGGCTGCGGCGGCGCGACGCGCCGCCGCCTATCTGGATCAGGCGGTGCCGCGCTGGCGGGAGGCGGTGGCGCCGCTCGAGCTCGACGAGGTCACTTACCTGGAGCAGGTGTCCGTTCGCTCGGCCGCGGTGGGGTTGGAGCGGTCACGCAGCGAGCAGCTCATCCGGGCCTGGCTGGAGAAGCGCGGATTTCCCCCGGCCATCGGCGCTGTCGGACTCGCTCGTCGGTGGAGGGATCACGCTGGCCGACCTGGATGGGGTGGAATCGACCGTTCCTGCCGACCGGCTCCAAGTGGTGGTGACCGCCTTGGCCGCCGACGTCGAGGTGCGTGGGCTCGCTGCCGAGTTGGCGTTGACCGCCGAACGGGTCTCAGAGGTGGTGGGAGCGGTGAGACGCTATGCCCACGAGGGCCGGGCGCTCATCCCGGACTACGAGGTCCACCGCGGTCTGGAGGACACGCTGCTCATCCTCGGTGGGCGTCTCGACCACATCGAGGTCGTGCGCGCGTTCGATCCCGAACTTCCCCGGATCGAGGCCTTCGGCGGCAAGCTCAACCAGGTGTGGACCAACCTCGTCGCCAACGCGGTGGACGCCATGGAGGGGACCGGGACGCTCACCCTGCGCACCCAGGCCGCCGACGGCGAGGTGACGGTGGAGGTGATCGACAGCGGCCCTGGGATCCCCGACGAGGTGCAGCCCCACGTGTTCGACGACTTCTTCACCACCAAGCAGCTCGACAAAGGCACCGGGCTCGGCCTCCCGTCCGTCAAAGCGATCGTGGTCGAGCATCACGGCACGGTCGATTTCACAACAAGGCCCGGGAGTACCACCTTCCGCATCGTGCTCCCCACCGCCCAACCTGGCTGAGCTCAGCTCCCGTCTTCTCCCTCGCTCGACGGCACCGGCGTTTGGTTGGCACCAGCGACGACCCCGCCCGGTTGCTGCCCTCCCCGGGCAGAATCCGAGATCCGCAGGTTGACCAGCGCACCGGCGGCCATCAGCCCGGCCGAGATCCACATCGCCACTCGAAATGAGTCGGTGGAAGCGGCGTTGGCTGCCGCGGCGACGTCGGGCGCCACACCGTCGGCCGGCGGGTTGAGCGGTGCCACCTGGGCCCGGACCTCGGGGTTGTCGACATCGAGCGAAGGGACCGACACCGCTAGCTGGGCATAGAAGACGGCGGTTATGGCGATGAAGATGGCTGCTCCGGCAAGCTGTGGACCCACCCTTGAGACGGCGTTGTTTATCGCTGAAGCCAGCCCGGCCCGTTCCACCGGGACCGATCCCATGAGCGCGGTGGTGAGTGGCGCCACCAGCATGGTCAACCCGAACCCGTAGATCAGCATCGCCGGGAATACATCGGTCAGGTAGCTGGTGGGCGGCAGCCAGCTCGAGGGGTCGCCGGCGACCAGCCTCCATGGTTGGCTGTCCGCGGGGAATCGTCCCAGCCAAAGGATGCCCAGTGCCATCACCGCCGGGCCCATCACCATGAAACGACGCGGGCCGTACCGCCCGGCGAACACGCCGAAGCGCTCCGAGAACAGCCCGAGCAGCAGGAATCCGGGAATCCCGGCCAGACCGGCAGCGAGGGCGGTGTACCCCACCGTGCCCTGGAGGAACAGGGCCATCACGTAGCCAACCACGTAGATCCCCCCGTACACGAGAAGAGTCGAGATGTTGGTGATGGTGAAGTTCGAGTTCTGGAATAGTTCGAGCGGAACGAGGGGATGGTCCGAGTGCTTCATGAGGAAGGGGAAGGCGATCGCCGCCCCCAGCCCGAGGAGGAGAGCCACCCACGCCGCGGTGTCTTGCCACTGACTCTCCTGGCCCCGTATCGCCCCGAGGACCAAACCCCCGATGGCCACGGCCACCACTGCCGCGCCCAGCCAGTCGAGCCGGGCGGACGCGGACTCGTCGCGGGATTCGGGGACGTATCTGAGCGTCGCCCACAACGCCACCGCACCAAGGGGGACATTGATCAGGAACGCCGCCCGCCACGAGATGGTGTCGACCAAGAAGCCGCCGACCAACGGTCCGGCGAGCGTCACCAGGGTCGTCGCTCCGGCCCATATCCCCAGGGCCCTCCCTCGTGGCTCGCCCTCGGGGAAGTTGGCGGTGATGATCGATAGCGACCCGGGGACCAAGAGCGCACCGGCAGCACCTTGGAGGAATCGAGCCAGGATGAGGAACTCCATGGTCGGGGCGATTCCGCAGAGCACCGAGGTAAGGGTGAATCCGATCAACCCGAGGGCGAACATGCGGCGTCGCCCGTAGTGGTCGCCTAGGGCACCGGCGAGGATGAGCAAGGAGGAGAGCGAGAGCAGATAGACGTTGTAGACGTACGACTGTGCCTCGAGAGTCCCGAACAGGGTGGAGGGCAGCTCTTGCCCAATCTTGGGCAGCGCGACGTTGACCACAGTCCCGTCGAGGAACACCATCGCCGAGCCGACAACGACCGCCGACAGGACGCCGGCACGGCTCACCACGGGCTTGTCCACATGACCACGCTAGAGATCGATCGACCAGGTCAAGGCGACATCCAAGGGCCATTCGGTGGATGCCGCTTGACCGGCTCGGTAGCGTGGTCCCCCGATCGGAGGCGTGGTGGAGCTTCCAACCGGGACCGTCACCTTTCTCATCAGCGACATCGAAGGCTCGACCCGCCTAGCGGCGAATCTCGGTCCCGATTGGCCTGCCGTACTCGGTGAGCATGCGTCTCTCATCCGCAAGGCGGTCACTTCGGAGGGCGGTGTCGAGGTCTCCACCGAGGGCGATTCGTTCTTCTGCGTGTTCGTCGACCCTGCGGCGGCATTGCGGGCCTCGGTCGGGGTGGTCAGGTCGATGGCGATGCACAGCTGGCCGGAGGAGGGTCGCGTCAGCGTCCGTATTGGGCTCCACGCCGGCGATGGCGTGCTCGGCGGAGACAACTACGTAGGGCTCGACGTCCATCGGGCGGCTCGGATCGCGGCTGCGGGCCACGGTGGTCAGATCCTGCTCTCGGAAAGCATGGCGACCGCGGTCGAAAACCAGCTTCCCGGGGGCGTCGAGCTTCGGAGGTTGGGCAGGTACCGGCTGAAGGACCTCGACGATCCCGAGCAGCTCAGCCAGGTATTGGTGGCCGGGCTGTCAACCGAATTCGCTCCGCTGCGAACCCTCGAGGTGACCGTTCGCGTCCCCACGCCGCGAAGCACGCTGGTGGGTCGCAGCGAGGAGATCGCGCATGTGGTGTCGCTCGTGGAGGACGCCCGAATGGTCACGCTCACCGGCCCCGGAGGGACCGGGAAGTCGCGTGTTGCCATCGCCGCCGCCCACCGGCTGGCTGGCATGTTCCCCGATGGGGTCTTCTTCGTGCCGCTCGACTCGGTGACCGATCCCGAACTGGTGACAGGAACCATCCTTGGGGTGCTCGGGGTGACGTCCCGTGGCGCGAGCGACCCCTCGCAGCAGCTGGAGGACTACCTCGAGGGACGCCAGGTCCTGTTGGTGCTCGACAACTTCGAGCATGTGCTCGATGCCGCCGACCGGGTTGCCGCGCTGCTGGACGCGGCCCCACGACTGGGCGTGCTCGTCACCTCTCGGGCCCCGTTGCGGATCCGAGCCGAGCACGAGATCGAGGTGCCTCCGCTCCGGCTCCCGGTCGACGACGATCCGGCCGAGATCTCGGCTGTCGAAGCGGTGCGCCTCTTCGTCGAACGAGCCCGCGCCGCCCGCCCAGATTTCGACATCACCGCGGACAACGCGGCGACGGTGTCGGCACTGGTGACACGCCTCGATGGGCTTCCTCTGGCAATCGAGTTGGCTGCCGCCCGGGTCAGACTCTTCCCACCGGCGACCTTGCTCGAGCGACTCAACTCGAGTCTCGGTGTTCTGGCCGGGGGTTCGCGAGATCTCCCTACTCGTCAGCAGACGCTCGCCGACACGATCGCATGGAGCTACGCCCTTCTCGAGCCCGCTTCCCAGCGGTTGCTCCGGCGTCTGTCGGTTTTCAACGGTGGCGCCCATCTCGACCAGGTCGAGGAGATATGCGGGCCGGGTCTGGAAGGCGATGTCGAATCGGCTCTGGAGCAGGTCGTCGATCAGGCATTGGTCAAACAGCGCGACGTCGAAGGTGTCCCCCGGTTCTGGATGCTCGAGACCATCAAACAGTTCGCCCGTGATGAGCTGGCCGGATCGCATGAGTTCGGTGAGATCGGCCGGCGCCACGCCATCGCCTTCCTCGCTTTGGCGGAGCAGGCAGCCCCCGAATTGACCCGATCTGAGCGGACAACCTGGCTCGACAGGCTCGACCTGGACCAGGACAACATGCGGGCGGCGATCAACTGGGCGGTGCAGGGGGGTGAGGCTGAGATCTCCGACCGGCTGCTCGGCGCCCTCTGGCGGTTCTTCCAGATACGAGGGCATCTCGCCGAGGCGAGGCGGCTCACAAAGGCAGTTCTCGCTGTGCCCGCCACCGATCTCATTGCCAGGGCGAAGGCTCACGAGGGGGCGGGTGGCATCGCCTACTGGGCGACCTCGAGTCCGGCGGATGCCGAGCCTCACTACCTGGAAGCGCTTCGGCTGTGGCGGGAGATCGGAGACGAGTCGGAGGTCGCCAATGCGCTCTACAACGCGGCGTTCCCGGTGGCCTACAACGCAGAATCGGGCACGGAGGGGATCGCAAGGAGCCGGCCGATGCTCGCTGAGGCCCAAGAGCTGTACGAGCGGCTCGGCGACGACGCCGGGGTCGCACGTGTCCTGTGGGCTCTGGGTGCGGTGATCTGGGTGCGTGGCGATCCCGCCGACCTGGTCGAGACTGTGCCCTACTTCGAGCAGAGCGCCGAGCTGTCCCGGGCGTCGGGAGATGTCTTCCAGTTGGGTTGGGCGTTGCGGATGGTGGGGAGAGTTCTGGTCGAGTTGGGGCGCACCAAGGACGGTGCCGGCCATCTGGCTCAGGCGGTGGAGGTCTTCGCCCCGGTCAACGACGTGTCGGCGCTCACCGTGCTCATTTCGGACCACGCCGCTCTCGCTATCGCGTTGGGTGATCTGGATGCGGCGTTGCGTCTCGATGGCGCAACCAGCACGCTGCGCGACTCGAGCGGCGCCAACATCGTCGACTTCCGCAGCCACGAAAGGGCGCGGTTGGATGCGATAGCAGCCGAGATGGGGGACCGAGCCCAGCAGCTCTATGACGAGGGGGCGGCACTCTCCCTCGACGAGGCACTTGCCCTGATGCGAGACTTGACCGCGAAGGCAGCGACCACCGACGCCTGACCAGACCCGGAACGGTATGTCCAGGCGAGGTCGACCGGCGGTCCGCCTCTCCCCTAGCCCACGCCCTCACCTCGAGCGGACCCACCCGCCATCGCCACACCAAGCGCCTCGGTGTCGAATTCGGCAGCATCGCCCTCTAGGACCTTTCGTCCCCGGTAGAGCACTGCCAGCCGATCGGCCAGCTTGAACAACTCGTCCAAATCAAGGGTGATCAAGAGGATGGCACCTCCGGCTTGACGGAGTTCGAGCAGACGAGCGTGCACGTACTGGATGGCGCCCACGTCCAGTCCCCATGTCGGGTTGTCGGCGATGAGCACCGACGGTCCGCCCGACAGCTCGCGGGCGAGCACCACCTTCTGCTGGTTCCCTCCGGACAGCGAAGCAGCGGTCATACCGGGATCAGGCGGTCGAATGTCGTACTCCTCGAGCAGCCGCCTGGCGCGATCACGGATCCCCGACCAGCGGATCAAGCCGCGGCTGGTTCTGCGACCGGCTGCCAGGTCGTTGATAGCGAGGTTCTCGGCGAGGGTCATATCGAGGACCAGACCCATGAGATGGCGATCCTCGGGCACCACGCCCAGTCCGGCCTTGCGGCGTTCGCCAGGGCTGGCGGCAGTCACGTCGTCACCATTGATTGAGATCGAACCACCATCGGGCGTGATCAGTCCGCACAACGCATCGACGAGCTGACGCTGACCGTTCCCCTCAACCCCGGCGACGCCGAGGATCTCGCCCGGCCCGAGGCTCAAAGACAGGCCGTCGACTGCGGAGCCCTCGCCCCTGGACTCCCGGACTGACAAGTCCCGGATCTCCAGCGCCGGTCCGGCCGACTGCGATGCGAAGGCTGTCCGCTCCGGAAGCCCCGCCAGGTCATGGCCGGTCATCGCCCTGGCAAGCGATCTCTCGTCGAAGTGTCCGCTCTGGAGTGATTCGACCTTGCGGCCCCGGCGCAGCACGGTCACCCGGTCGGCCAGTTCCATGACCTCGGCCAGCTTGTGGGTGACCAGCACGATCGACGTGCCCTGGGCGCGCAGTCGGTCCAACACCGCAAGCAGGTTCTCGATCTGTGCCGGTCCCAACAGCGATGTCGGCTCGTCCATGATGAGAGTTCCCGCGCCCCGAAACAGCGCCTTGACGATCTCGACCCGCTGCTGCATCTCGACCGGAAGCCGGCCGACACGGACCGACGGATCAATATCGATCCCCAATTGCTGGGCTCGATCGGTCACGACCTTCTCAACGGATGCCGATCGGAAGGCGAGTTCTGTGGTCGGTTTCCAACCGAGGACCACATTTTCGGCGACGGTGAACGACGGGACCAGTGAGAAGTGCTGGTGGACCATTCCGATTCCGCGCTCGATGGCGTCGTGCGGGGATGCGAACGAAGCCACCTCGCCCCCCACCTTGATCTCCCCGGCATCAGGAGCCAGGTGACCGAAGAGGATGTTCATCAGCGTCGTCTTCCCGGCCCCGTTCTCGCCGAGGAGCACATGGACTTCACCCGGTCCGAGATCGAAGTCGACCTGGTCGTTGGCGACCGTGTCTCCGAAGCGTTTGCAGATCCCGAGCATTTCGACGACGGGGGTCGGGTGGACGCCCATGGTCAACCGCACCTGATGAGAGCTGAGTGGATAGTGCTGTGTCGGCAAGGGTCCCTCTCGACCGATCTGGATCGAGTTCCCCACCTGCACCCCCGCCGTTCCGTCGATCACGTTCGGTTGCACCACCACGAGCGAGCCTTCTGGATAGCGATACTCCTCGGGATGGGTGGCGCCACGTGAGGCTCGGGTCCGCACGATCGGTGGGAGGTAGGCGCCACCGAACCCGTGAACCAGATCATCCCAAATGTCATACCCGGCCTCTTCGACGGCGTCGGCCGCGTCGAGTAGCTCGCCTACGGTCACCCCGGGCCGGAGCCTGGCCGAAATCTGGCGGTACACGTTCTCGGCCACTTCGTGGAGACGTTCGAACCGAGGCGTCGGGTCCGCTGAAACGGTGAAGGTCCTCAGGATCTGTCCGGCATAGCCCCAGAACGTCGTGCTTATCTCGGTGACCACCACATCGCCGGCTGCGATGCGCCGGTTCGGGAACCTGCTGGTGAGGAACCCAGGTCGTCGGCTCGCCCATCGGGGTCGACATCGTGAAGTGGATGAGGTTGGTCCCGCCGTGGCCCAGGTACACGCTCTCGATCACCCTGGCCATCTCCGACT
The DNA here is from genome assembly GCA_963780745.1 of uncultured Actinomycetes bacterium. GTDB lineage: Bacteria > Actinomycetota > Acidimicrobiia > Spongiisociales > DATADW01 > DATADW01. The sequence goes on from CAWACT010000009.1 coordinate 93,136, forward strand.
CCGGGAGTCCCGGCGCGAGTGCTTCGGCGAGGGCTGCCACCGCAGCATCGTTCATGCGCGAGGCGATCGACGTATAGACCATCTCCTCTTCGCTCTTCACCAACCGCAGTGCCTGGTACTCGGCCAAGAGATCGACAAGCTCGATTTGGGGATTTCGCCCGATCAGGAGCGCGGCCTCTCGGTGAGGGACGACACCAACGACACCGATGCGGCGGGCACGGCGCAGCGCCAGTCGCTCGGCCACCGCCTCGGCAAGCGCCTGCTGGTGTGTCCCCCCCATACAGGATCTCCTCGGAGACGGCGATTCGCTCGGCGTCAGGCAAGTGGTTCCACAACCGCACCCACAGAGTGGTCGGCTCGCCTCCTCCGAGCAGCGCATAGCTCTGGACCTGGGCGGGCCAGTTGGTGAAGTACTGCACCGAGGTCTCGAGCGGGCCGGTGGGCCCTGCCACCAATACTGCCGTCGAGGTTGAATCGATCGCACATCTCGTCGATCCACCGGTGGCGACGTCGCATTTCACCGGTGCGGTAGCGGGGGAATCCGTTGACTTCATCGAAGTCCCCTGGCGCCCAATAGGGGGGACCGAAGTCGGTCCCCCCGGGCGATGGCGACCGTCCTCCGCGCCCTACGAGGTCAGTCAGGGACGTACCCGATCAGGTCGAGCAGGACGTGCGATCCAGGGACGAGTAGCGGCCCACCCACCTCGATCGTCGTCGATGCCGGCTTGTCACCGGGGAAGTGGGCTGCCCATTCCTCGATCGATTGCGCGAACCATTGAAAGTCGTCGTGGAAGGCCTGACGGCGACAGATCTGATCGAGCGTCGTCCCCGCCGCTTCGCAGATCTTCGCCACGTTGTCCAGCATGTACCGCATCTCCAGCTTCGGTGGCTGTCCGTACCACGGGAAACCGGGTCGTCGCTGTGTCTCCTCGGCCAGGGCTCCCTTGTGGTCGAAGGGGAGCTGGGTTGAGAAGAAGAGGAATTTGCCCGCCTTCATTGCTTGTGGCTCGTGACCCAAGCCGGGCGGAACCCCTTCCGCCTCGATCGTCTCCTTTTCGAAAGCCGAGTCGCCTGCCAGCAGCTTGAAAGCCACCTCAACCCGGCTGCCTCTCCCGCCGAGACCCATGTATGGGATCACCACCCGAGCCGGCGGATTCTCGGGGAACCAGCGGCGCCAGACCTTGTCCATACCTTCAAAGTCGGTGGGATGACCGATATAGACGGTGGCTTTGACGGCGTGCTCGAGCGATGTCCCGGCTGCCTCGGCAATAGCGGCCTGCTTCTGCAGGACGTAGTCGGTCTGGCGCTCGATGTCGGAGTCGTACCAGAAGTTCGGGTTGGCACGGGCCTCCAGGGAAACGCCGCTCGGCGTCCCGTACCACTCGGGCCGCCCCCAGTCGCCAACCCAGTCGACGGGGATCTCACCGGCGAGGAACACCCAATCGCCACGGCGAATGGCCGGTGAGTATCCGGCGAGGGGCGAGGGAGTGCCCTCGGGGACGGCGAACCCCTCGCTCTCGCCCCCCTCGATCGCGATCAGGTCGACCTCGAGGATGGTGCCTTCGACGAGCAATTGCTTGATCCCCATGCCGGTCGATGCCGGACGGGGCTCCTGGATGAATTCGTTGCGAGTGTCGAGATAGGGCGTGATCGATATGCGTGGCCAGGTGTTTCCCTCGGCGAATTCTTCCGCGGTGGGGTATGGCGACGTGAACCACTGGTAGATACGGACCACGTCCTTGGCTATGTCGACTCCGGCCGCAGCCAGTGTCTTGGCCAAATTGGTCAACGTAAAGCGAGATTGCAGCTCCAGCGCGTTGTCCACGTAGGGGTTGCGGCCGTCCCCGCCAGCTTCGGGCGCCAGACCCGTCTCGAAGTCACTCGCCAGTTGGCCGGCAAGGAATACCCATCCTCCGGCTTTGATTGCCGGGCTGTAGGGCATGAGCGGTTTGGGCTCATCCCCCCATACGGCATGCCTATCGCTCATGTCCCTCCCTTGCCTTGTGGATGCCCTTGCTCCCGATCCGTCAGGCCGGCACCGTCTCCAGCACGCCAGCGACCTCTCCCATCTCGGTGACACCCCGCAAGTCGGCCGGCAGCTCTCTCTCCTTTCGGGCGTAGTACTCCGCCAGCAACGCCGGAGAATCCACCACCAGCCCGAGGTGGAGGGCGACGATGTGGAGCGCGGCGTGCTCGGCTTCAGCGGAGTACCCCGCCACCACGTCGCGGGGAACGATCACCCTGAAGTCCCGATTGGCCGCGTCGAAGGCGGTAGAGAGCACGCAGGCATCCGTGAAGGTGCCGGTCAAAACCACGTTCTCCACCGCCAGGTTTCGCAAGAGGAATTCGAGGTCGGTCGGGTAAAACCCCGAGAGGCGCTTCTTGGTACGGATGTAATAGTCCCCGTCCTCTTCCTCGGTCATGAGGTCGAGCCAGGGGGTGCCCTCCCAACTGTGCTCATCCATCAGCTCGTTGTCGGTGAGGTACAGGTAGTAGAGCACTCTCCAGTTGGCCATCCGGTTGTGCTTGCGGCTGTTGAGGTCGTCGATCCCTCCGTGCCGCTGCCAGTGCTGAACATGGATCACCGGGATGCCGAGCTGGCGGCATTCGTGCTGGAAACGGTTGTGCGCCGGGATTCGGGCCCGGGCACGGGGCGCCGGCAGGGTGAGCCGTTGATCGGGACCGACATGACCGCGGTGCATGTCGATCTCGATCACCGCCGTCCGGTCGGGGTCGAGCCAATCGTCAAATGCCGCCTGATGGTTGGGCACACCGCCGGGGAGGACCACCCGATCGCGATCCTCCAGGTAGCAATACATTTCAGTCAGCACCGGGCCTCCCTTCGTTCGCGCCCGTGATCAGCAGCCGATCGATGCCGGATCGACGGTTCCGCCGGCACCTTCGACGCCGATCGGGTTGTCGCCCTCGGTCTCGTCGGGTATCACGATCTCGCCAGCGCGGACCTTGGTCTCGATCTCTTCGAAAACGGGACGCGCTTCGTCGGTCAGCAGATCCTCGTCGTCGTAGAGAGGCGCCGCCGCGATCTCGGGATCGTTCTGGGCGGTGAAGTTCTCGAACGGCTGAAGCTCGCCTGCCACGCCTTTCTCCAGGAGAGCGGTAGAGGCAAAGGCCAAGCCGTGCACCGCTGAGGTGAGGACCTCTTCGGGAGCGATCGAGTCGCTGTCGTAGTACGAGGGGATCACCCAGGCATCGCCCGAAGCCTCGCTTACGGCTTCGATGATCCCGAACACCGCCGAGTCGGTTGCGCTGAGAACGACGTCGGCACCGCCGGCAATGAGCGCCTGAGCCGCAGATTTGGCCAGTGCAGTGTCGGTCCAGCTTTCGATGTACGTCTGATTGAACACGATGTCGGGGTTGACGCACCTCGCACCGAGATGGAACGCCTCCGGCTGGCGGGTCAGCCCGGGAAAGGCAAAGCCATTCACCGAGGCGATCTGCCCGGTCTCCGAGACGAGGGCCGCCAAGGCCCCGGCGAGGAAGTTGGCATGGTGCTGTTCGATATCGATCCAGCAGAGATTGGCCGGCTGTTCCTCGTCGGGCGCCGGCTGGTACGGCGCCAGGCACACCTGGACATCTGGGAACTGCTCGGCGAGTTGCAGAGCGGCATCCACCAGACCGCCATGTGCGATGAGGATCAGGTCCACTCCCTCGGCGGCAAAGGCAGAGCCCTGGGCGATGGCAGCATCGACGTCGTTTATCAACTCCACCGTCTCGACTTCGAGCCCGGGGTTGGCCTCTATCGCCGCTTGGGCGCCGTCGTACCAGGAGTTGGACCACGACTGGTCGTCGTTGGTGCCCGGGTAGATGATCACCGCCCGGTAGGCCTCTGCCGCAGCCGAGGTCTCCGTCGTCTCGGCAGCTGTCGTGTCCGTGGCGCCGGCTGTCGTCTCGGTCGTGGCCGTGGTGTCGGTCGCACCCGTGGTGGCCGTGGTCTCATCGCTCGCCACAGTTGTGGCCGTGTCGCCACCTGTCCCGCCGCCGCAAGCAGCCACGATCAATGCCAGGAGGGCTGTCATCGTCGCCGATCGGATATGCCGTCTCTCGGTCCTCATTCGTGCTCCTCTCATTCGGTCGGGAGTTGTAGCTCCCGACTACCGCATCACCTTCGTCGCCCGCTGAATCAAATGGCCTCCCGCTGCGTTCGGTAGGGGATTCCGACCGCTGCCGGGTAGCGAGAGCCCGGTGCGAAGACCACCGCCAGCAGGGTCGCCACGTATGGCAGAGCCAGCCAGACCTGCCGAGGCACATCGCTCAGGGCTTCCACCCCCGGCGCCAGGAATTGGAGGGCCTGGGTCAGACCAAAGAGCAGGCCGTAGATCACGATCCACAATGGTCGCCACCTGGCGAGCACCACGATGCCGAGAGCAATGAACCCTCGACCCGCCGTCATGCCGGGCACGAAGCCACCCGAGGTACCGAGCACGAGCGCCGCGCCACCGAGCGCCGCCAAGACGCAGGCGAGGATGACTGCGCCGGTGCGGAGCCGGACGACGTCCAGTCCTCCTGACTCGGCAGCCAGCGGACGCTCGCCCGAGGCTCGGGCGTACAGACCCCACCAGGTCCGGCGCAGCAACAGATAGGTGCCTATGGCGAGCGCCACCAGTCCGTAGAGCATGACGTTCTGCTGACCCAGCACCTCGCCGACCCACGGGATGTCGTCGAGGACCGGCAGCGACAATGTCGGGAGAGTGGGGCCGATCTGCCCGGCGAGGTAGCGGCTGTGGAGCACGCCGGTGAGTCCCAGGGCGAAGATGTTGAACATGAGGCCGGTGACGATCTGGTCCGTACCCCGCCATACGTAAAGCCCGGCGAGCACGACTCCGCATACCACTCCCGCTCCGACAGCCGCCAGGACCGATCCGGGGAGGTTGGCGTAGTTCACCGTCATGACTGCGGTCACGAAGGCGCCAATGAGCATCACGCCTTCGATGCCCACGTTCAGTACCCCGCTCTGCTCGGCGATCGCCTCTCCGAGAGCAGGTATCGCCACGATCACCATCAACTGGATCCCGATCACGAAGAAGGCGAGCAGAACGGCCTCAGAGGGCATCGGCCGCCTCCGGGTAGCGGAATCTGATCACCCCGAGAACCATCAGCAGGACGACAAGCGTCGCCACCAGGATCTCGCCCATCGAAGGAGAGAGCCCGGCGACCGCTTGCAGGCTGTTGCTCCCAACGCGAAGCGCCCCAAAGCCAAAGGCGACAGGGAGGATGGCGAGTGGATGCAGCCGTGCCACCAAGGCGACACCGATTCCCAGGAAGCCGAAATTGGCGGAGAACCTCTCCAACAATGCATGATCTCGTCCCAACACGACGAGAGTGCCGGCGAGACCGGCACAGGCCCCGGCCACCAGGAACGCACGCACCGTCACCCGCCCGGGGCTGATCCCGGCCAGCTGAGAGGCCCTCGGGTTGGCGCCGATGGCCCGGATCTCGAACCCGGGTCGAGTCCTGGTCATGAGTATCCACACGGCGACGGCGGTGGCCAGGGCAAGCCAGATGCCGAGACCGGTGAGTCCTGAACCGGGCAGCTCGGCAGCTGGGTGTATGTCCTCGGTCCTGTTGACGAAGCCTTGTGGGAACACCTCTGAGATGACCCAGATCGCCAGGTAGCCGGCGATGAAGTTCAGCATGAGCGTCGAGACGATCTCATTCGTGTCGAATCTGGCCTTGAGCCATCCGGCGATCGCCGCCCAGAGCGCCCCTCCGACCACGCTTGTGAGCACGATCACGGTGATGAGGACGGCGGCCGGCCACGTCTCCGGCAGGACGATGCCCAGCACCGCCGCCGCCACCGCGCCGATGGTCATCTGTCCTTCTCCCCCAACGTTCCACAGCTTGGCGGTGAAAGGGACGGCGGCGGCGAGACCAGTGAGGATGAGGATTCCGGTCACGGTGATGGTCTGCGCCAGGGCGAAGACACTCCCCATCGAGCCGACGATGATCGCCCGGCCGGCCTCCAGTGGGCTGGCCCCGAGCAGCCAGACGAGAAGCGAGCAGATGGCGAGGGTGCCGCCGATGGCGAGGACCAGTCGGAGCGCCCCTCTGGGGGCTCCACCCGACTGGGCGTCGGCGTCCGGGCCCGGTCCTGCGGCCGGACCGGTGGAGCCGACTGCGGCACGTGTATCCACTCCGCTCCTCTTGGTCGCCCACCACGACGGACTCCGGACCGCCGGTCAGTGGGCTTCTATTGCCTCAGCCAATGCCCCAACGGCCACCTCGTCCACATCGAGGAAGGCGATTATGCGGCACGGGCACGATTCCAAGCCTTCGAACTTCCATGGGAAGGCGCCGACGATGCACCGCCGGTCGAGTACCTGCTCGATGTCTCCTCCGACGTTCTCGGCGTGGATCAGTCCCTCTTGGAAGGCGTAGTTGTGGAAAGGGAACATGTCGCCGCGAACCGTCCGACCGCTCAGCTTGTGGGTGTATTCGAAGGGCGGGAAGAACTCCTTGACCGGCATTCCGACGTGATCTTCGAATTGTGCGGCCAGGTCGGGGCGCATGTCGCGAATCGTCGTGTTCATGGGATGGTCGCCTGAACCGGTATCGATCCCGAACCAGGCGATCTCCATGTCGAGCATCCAATCGAGCAAGTCGAGGTTGCCGCCCGGGTGCATGCAGAAGTACCTCACGAGGTCTTGTTGAGACTGGCCCTCGTAGTACCGGTGCCAGCCGGTGTGGATGATGAGGATGTCGCCCTTCTTGATCTCGACGCGCGCCGTCAACATATCTGGGGTGATGACGTCCCAGTCGTCGACCATGTCCGAGATGTCGATGATGGCGCCGTGGTTGACCAGGAAGGACAGGGGATAGGAGGCCATGTCACCTCCACCATCTGCAGCGTGGAGTCCGCCATCGATGTGGGTGCCTGCGTGCATCGCCATCTCGACTCGCTGCGCCACGATCCGATGCGTCTGCAGGGTTTGCGCGTAGTAGAGCTTGTTCCCGGCGTAACCCACCCACCCGGGCGTGTGGATGTTCATGGTGTGCGTGAGATCAACCAGTCTCACCTGACCTCCTAGACCCCTACCGCACGTCCCAGTTCGACCTCTGTGAACCCTACTCCAAGGATTTGAGTGCGGTCACATGAAGCGGGGGGCACGTCACAGCTCTTCGCCTTCCAGCCACAGTCGGTAGATATCGGTCCTCCGGTTCTGGCGAGGATTGATCCCCGAGCCGCGGTTCTGTGCCTGATCGGCAACAGATGGATCGATGGCTGCGGCAGCGGTCTCCTCGGCGTCGCCCAGCGGCCCGATCACACTTCGACCATGCGGGTCGACCAGTAGCGAAGAGCCGAGGAGGTCGGCATGGCCGGTATCTCCTACCTGCGAGGCACAGGCGATGAACACCTGGCTGAGATTCGCCTGCACAGCCGCTGCTCGCGCCTGGGGCGCGTATCCCTCGGTGTCACGCCGCTCGGCGTCGAAGCCGGTCACCCACGCGGTTGGCACGAGCACGACCCGACACCCGCGTAGTCCCAGCCCGCGCACGATCTCGGGGAAGCGAAGGTCGTAGCAGATGCACAGACCGACTTTTCCCCAGGGCAGGTCGACCACGGGGAGCCCCAGATCGCCGGGCGAGAACACCCCGCGCTCGGCGGAGAACAGGTGGAGCTTGCGGTAGTGGATGAGAACACCTTCTGCGCCGACCAGGACGGCGCTGTTGTACAGCCTGCCGTCGTCGACCTCGGCGAAACCACCCGCCACCCACCCGGCATGCTGGGCCGCCAGCGATCGCCAGGCATCGACTGTGGGTCCATCGATGGGCTCGGCAACCGTCGCCAGACCTTCCGGATCCGAGACGTAGCCCGGGATGATGAGCTCGGGGAGCAACACGAGATCGGCACCGCCGACAAACGCCTCTTCCGCCACTCGGATGGTGCGGGCGCGATTGAGGTCGGCTTGGAAGGGGATGCCTGTGATCTGAGCGACAGCCAGCCGGATGGTCACGGACTGGAGTCGAAAATGGCACCTGCGGCGCGCGAGCATGACGTAGTCGGCTGGGCACGGGCCACCCACACTCTCGATTCGCGACCCCCGGTCGGCGGTGACCGAATGCCACACCCCGACGGGGACGTGGACAACCTGCCCTGCTTCGAACTCGAGCCGAGAATCGTTGGTGAGATCATCGATGGTCCCGCGGCCATCGAGGATGAATATCGTGTCCTCGGACTCGCTGTGCACGTGCGGGACGTTGCGTTCGCCCGGTTGCATGTCGACGTAGTTCATGTTGGCGGTCTCCGCCCCGACACCTGGCCAGACCACCAGGCGGGCATCCCTGGCGATCATCGGAACGATGAGACCCGGCCGGTCGCGGTGAAAGACGCGCACTGCCATCAGGCTCTCCTACCCAGTCGGGCGACCGTCCAACGGCCCAACCGTGTCAATTGGCACCCGAGTCCGGGATCATGACGATCCCGTCGGAGGAGGTCCGGGCCGGGGACACGAAACTGACGACATCGGCACCGCCCGCGCCTGCTAGTGCCGCATGGGGAACCCCGGGCGGAATCACCACCACGTCACCGGGAAAGACCCGGTGCGAGAGACCATCTATCTCGAAGGTGAGATGACCCCTGACCACGTACGTGATCTGCTCCTGTTGATGGCTATGGAGCGGGAAGGTCCCACCCTCGTCAAACCGGTACCTGGTTGCCGACATGTTCGCCCCGTGCACCATCTTCCTGACCAGGCCGTCCCGGGGTGTGTCGAGGGGCGCCGACGCAAACGCATTCCAGACGGCTCCGGCGGAACCGCTCACCGAGAGGTGCCGATACCACTCTGCGTCCGGAGGGCTCGGCCCACCCACGATTCGCATGCCCTCCGGCCCCGCCTCGAATCGGTACCGGGTGCCTGGCTCGACGTGGACCATCGATCCGGGTTCGAGCGCGAATCCGTCGTCGACATCGGGCTCGAGGGCGAGGCCGGTTCCGGCGCGCACGTAGTACACCGCCTCCATGGGGTGGCTCAATTCGACGGTGGCTCCCCGCGGTCCCAGGTCGATGGTGTGCATCGAGCGCAACGAGGCGCCGGTGCCCGGCCAGACCACTGCCCGGGCGACTCCATCGACCTCGATGATCGGCACTTCCGGGTTTGCGTCACCCGTTTCGAGTATGCATACCGCCCCCAGATCGGGTGAGCCGAAGTCATTGGTGGCCATTGAAGGCATTTTGATCATGTTAAACGTGCGATGGTGGGCAGGGTCTTGACGGAGTGCGCCTCGCACGACGTGGAGATCGGAAAGACGACGATCGGGCCAGGACCAAACCTCGGCCTAGGCTTCGGACGCCGAGGTCATGACCAAGACAAAAGCCAGACCAGACGCCGAGCTCGCCGATTCCGACTCGGCGGCTGTCGAGACCTTGCACGCGATCGGGACTCGAATCAGAAGTCTCCGTTCGAGCCGCAACCTCACCCTTCAGGAACTCGGTGAGATGACCGGCTTGAGTGCTTCGATGCTCAGCCTGGTCGAGCGTGGCAAGACCAGTCCCTCTATTGGGACCTTGGTGGCCATCTCATACGCACTCGGGGTACACATGCGCGACCTGGTATCGGGCGACCGACCATCCGAGCCCGACCCCGTGTCCCGTCGCGAGCAACAGCCCGAGTTCCAGACTCCGAGCGGAGTCAGGCGCCGTGTCCTCCGAGACGATCGGCAACGCGGCCTCGAGGTGGCGATCAACGAGTACGCCCCGGGAACCTCCAGCGCCGAGCGACCCCTCCACCACGAAGGATTCGAGTACGGAGTGCTCATCGAAGGGAAGCTCGTGGTGCAGATCGGCGACGAGGAGCATCAACTTCGGCCCGGCGATCTGGTGTCATACAACTCTGGGGCGCCGCACCGGATATCGAACCCCGGGAAACGGATGGCACGGGCGCTGTGGGTCAACCTCGACCGAGCAGAGTGATTGAATGGTGCTGATGGCGATTGATCCGCGCTCGATGGCACTCTCGGGTCGATGAAGCCGGCGCGGTTCGAGTATTCGGCCCCCTCGTCGATCGACGAAGCGTTGACAATCCTCGCGGAGAGACCGGGGGCCAAGGTCTTGGCAGGCGGGCAAAGCCTGGTGCCGGCGATGAACTTCCGCTTGGCGCGCCCCGAAGCGCTCGTCGACATAAATCGGGTTGATGAACTCGATCGAGTCGAGGTCGATGGGGCGGTCCTTCGTGTTGGTGCACTCGCCCGGCATCGCCGGTTCGAACGATCGTTGGCCCCGGGCCCGCTCGGCCAGATCCTGCCCCGAGTGGCGCGCCACATCGGGCACCTCCCTATCCGGACCCGAGGAACGTTCTGTGGGAGCCTGGCTCACGCCGACCCAGCGGCCGAGTGGTGCCTTGCTGCGGTCGTTCTCGAGGCCGAGATCGTGGCGCGCTCGATGCGGGGGGAGCGGGTGCTTGCTGCCGATGAGTTCTTCGACACCGTCTTCACCACCGCCCTGAGTCCCGACGAACTGCTCGTCGAGGCGCGCCTCCCCCTTCTCGCCGACGATGAGTTCGTTGGGTTCGAAGAGCTCAGCCGTCGCGCTGGGGACTTCGCGCTGGTGATGGCAATGGCGGTGCTTCGGATCGTCGACGGCCATGTCGCCGCCGCCCGACTCGGCGTCGGGGGCGCGGCCGATCGTCCGCTTCGCCTACCCGAGGCAGAGGCCGCTCTGATCGGCGAGACACCTCAAGACGGAGTGTTTCAACGAGCCGCCGAGATCGCAGCCACTTCAGTCCGGCCCTTCGAGGACATCCACGCCAGTGCCGAGTACCGGCGCCGTTTGGTGAGCGTGTTGCTGTTCCGAGCGATGCGCCAGGCAGCGGCCTGATGCTTGCCCACCGGGTGGACGTCAGCCTCAAGGTCAACGGGGTCACGTACGAGGTCGAGGTTGAGCCGCGCAAGACGCTCGCCGATGCCATTCGCGAGGACTGCGGCCTGACCGGCACCCATCTGGGCTGCGAGCACGGGGTCTGCGGGGCGTGCACCGTCCTGGTCGACGGCGAACCGGTTCGGTCCTGTCTGCTGTTCGCGGTGCAGTGCGATGGAGCCGAGATCAGGACCGTGGAGGGTTTGGCGGATGGCGACACCCTTCACCCACTGCAGCAGGCGTTCTGGGACAACCACGGCCTGCAGTGCGGCTTCTGCACTCCTGGGTTTCTGATGCTGGCCGTCGCTGTGCTCGAAGACGACCCCGAGATCGACGAGGCGGGGTTGAGGGAGGCGATGTCATCCAACCTTTGCCGCTGTACCGGATACCAGAACATCCTGACCGCGGTGCGAGCTGCGCAGGAGGCAATGCGGCGGCCGGCCACGCGGTGATCGGCCGCTCGGTCAAGCGGCTCGAGGACCCCCCCCTGCTCAGGGGCCGCGGACGATTCGCCGCCGACATCGTCGTACCGGGGATGCTGCACATGAGGGTGGTGCGGTCGCCTGTTGCCTCAGGGCGCATTGTCTCAACCAACCTGAACGACGCCCGCCAAGCGGACGGTGTCGTGGCGGTGTGGGACGCCGAGGATGTCCGTGGGATACCACCCATCGAGTACCGGCAGGTCTCGCTGCCAGAGCTCACCCCCTACCGACAGCCCATACTGGCCAGCGAATTCGTGCGCTACGTCGGCGAGCCCGTCGCGGTCGTCGTGGCCACCGATGCCTACCTGGCAGAGGACGCGGCCGATCTCGTGTTCTTGGATCTGGAGGACATGCCGGCGGTTCTCGACCCAAGGGAGCCAGCGGTTCTCCCGCCCGACCTCCCCTCCCACGCCGCTACGTTGAACAAGGGATACGGCGATCTGGATGCGGCCTTCGGTCGGGCCGATGTCGTCGTCGAACTCGAGGTTGGGGTGGGGCGGCACACCGGGGTCCCGCTGGAAACCCGTGGGGCCGTGGCCTGGCACGACAGCGCCATGGGAGTGCTCCATGTGTTGGGAGCGGCCAAGGTGCCCCACTACAACCGAGACGCCATCGCCCAAATGCTGGGACTCCCCTCCTCCAAGGTGCACCTCCACGAAGGACACGTCGGCGGAGGATTCGGTGTGCGAGGTGAGCTCTATCCCGAGGATGTGCTCGTTGCTCTATGCGCCCTCCGCTTGGAGCGCGCCGTCCGTTGGATAGAGGATCGCCGCGAGCACCTCGTTGCAGCCAACCATTCCCGAGACCAGGTTCACCGGCTGCGGGCAGCGGTCAGCTCCGCCGGCGAGATCCTGGGAATCGAAGACGAGTTCTGGTTGGACCAGGGTGCCTACCTGCGAACCCACGCGGCCACGGTCGCAGATCTGACGGCCGCCATGCTCCCCGGTCCCTACAGAGTGCCTGCATATCGATGCCGGGGGCACATCGTCGTCACCAACAAGACCCCGGCTGGGACCTATCGAGGGCCCGGCAGGTACGAAGGGAGCTTCGCCAGAGAGCGGCTCGTCGACGCAATCGCTCACCGGCTCGCGATCGACCCGGTCGAGCTGCGACGCCGCAATCTCATCCCAACGGATTCCATGCCATATGAACGCGGTGTGCTGGCGCTCGGCACCGAGGTGGTCTACGACTCGGGCGACTATCCGGGCATGTTGGAGCACGCTGGGGCTGCGCTTGCCGATCTCGCCCGTGACGTCGAGAGCCGACGTCTCCACGGGGAGTTAGCGGGTTGCGGGCTGGCCCTGTTCGTCGAGAAGAGTGGGCTCGGACCGTTCGACGGCGTCAGGGTGACGGTCGACGAGACCGGTGCCGTCGAGGTCGTGACCGGTGCCGCGTCCATGGGGCAGGGAGTCGAGACGGTTGTCGCCCAGGTGTGTGCCCAAGAGCTGGGAGTCGACCTCGAATCGGTCAACGTCGTCCATGGTCAAACCGATCGGATCGATGAGGGCATGGGCGCATTCGCCAGCCGCGTGACCGTGATGACCGGCTCGGCGACGCACCTGGCTGCGCAGGCCGTGCGACGCAAGGCGGCTCAGCTGGCGGCGGAGGTTCTAGAGGCGGCGCCCGAGGACATCGTGATCGAGTCCGGTGTCGCCTGGGTCCGGGGATCGCCCGGCGGACCGCGCTTGGCAATGGGGGAGTTGGCCAAACGTGCATCGGCGAAGTTCTCGGTCCCCGCCGGAAGGCGACCCGGCCTCTCGGCAACAGAGTGGTTCGCCAGCGACCACATGACTTACCCATACGGAGCGCACCTGGCGCTTGTCGTGATCGACCGTGAAACCGGTCATGTGTCCGTGGAGAGATTCGTGGTCGTGTATGACCTTGGGAGAGCCGTCAACCCCCTTCTCGTAGAGGGTCAGTTGGTGGGGGGTGTGGCTCAAGGCGTTGGAGGGGCGATCCTCGAGGAGTTCAAGTACGACGAGCAGGGGCAACCGCTCGCCACCAGCTTTGTCGACTACCTCCTTCCCACGGTGTCCGAGATGCCGGCGGTCGAAACCGTCGTCCTCGAGGCGGCTCCAAGCCCACTCAACCCACTCGGCGTCAAGGGCGCCGGTGAGGGTGGCATCACCGCGGCCGGCGCCGCGATCGCCACCGCCATCGACCAAGCGCTGGGTCGCCCCGGCACTGTCACCCGGCTCCCCATCAACCCAGAGGCACTGTTGTCAGCCTTTGCTGAGATCGATGACTGACGTCCTCTTCCAGCCGGGGACGATCGGAGCCTTGAAGGTGAGGAACCGGCTACTGAGGGCCGGAACATCCGAGTCGATGGCGACCGTGGATGACGGAGAGGTCACAGACGGGCTGATCGAGCTCTATCGACGGCTCGCAGCCAACTCGGTGGGCGCCATCATCACCGGTCACATGTTCACCCACCCCCGGGGCCGTTACGCCCGCGGCCAGACCGGTATCCATAGAGACGAACAGGTCGGAGGGCTGCGGCGACTGACCGATGCGGTGCATGCCGAAGGCGCCCCCATTCTGGCGCAACTCGCCCATGCCGGAAGCCAGTCTCGAGTGCCCGGAAACAGACCTGTCGCCCCATCGCCCGTGCCCAACCCACTGACCGGAACGGAGGTCGTGGAGGCCGGTGAAGCCGACATATCCGAGGCAGTTGATGCATTTGCCTCAGCGGCTCATCGTGCGGTTCTCGCCGGTTTCGACGGGATCCATATCCATGGCGCCAACGGCTACCTGATCAGCGAGTTCGTCTCCCCGGTGACCAACCGACGTGGGGACGCCTGGGGCGGCTCGCCCGAGCGGCGAGACCGACTCCCTCTAGTCATTGTCGAGGCGGTGCGATCGGCCGTCCCCCCAGGCTTCCCGGTGACCATGAAGATGGGATTGGTGGACGCGGTCCCCGGTGGTGTCGACCTCACCGAGTCTGTCCGTCGGGCGGCGGTGCTGGTTGCCGCCGGTGTCGACGGGATCGAGGTGTCGTCGGGTCTGATGCAAGCTCCTACCGACTCGGCCAAGGCCTATGTGGCGGTCGATCGGCGGCGGGCACTCGAGGATCTGCTGTTCCACCGCATACTGGCCCAGCCCGCTCCTGAGGCCTATTTTCGTGATTGGGCGAGGGCGCTTCGGGGGGCTACCGATACGACGGTGATTCTGGTCGGCGGGCTGCGTACCACAACCACGATGCGCGACGTCCTCAACTCGGGCGACGCCGACTTTCTGGCCATGGCGCGCCCTCTGATCCGAGAGCCAGACATCGTGCGCCAGATCGAATCGGGGCGCGAGGGGCTGGTTGGCTGCACCTCGTGCAACCTGTGCCTCATGCATGAGGGCCATCACTCGCTCCGCTGCTGGCGGGTTCCACGCCGCCGATTGCTGGAGCACGCCGCCTACCGGATCTCGGGTGGGTTTGCCGCAGCCGATGTCATACCGGTGCAGCGACCGCACTGACCCAGGAGGTCGGGCGAATTCAGGCCTAGTAGCCGCTGGCCTTGGCAGCTTGGCCCTGCTTCTCGGCCTTCTTCTTGGCGGCGGCGCGGCTGGACTTGTCGCCGCTCTTGTAGTGGTACTTCTTGCCCTCGCCGCCCCATTGGTAGAACGGTCCCTTGGAATCCTTGCCCCGATGGACTGGCATCGATCCTCCCTCTTCGGTCGGGATCGGCGTTACCCCACAGCCATCGCCATCAAACGCGGCCTCTATTCCGAAGAGACCGCCGAGTTGTGACCAGACTCTTCAGTCGTCCTGGTCCTGGTCATCATTCTGGCTGAACTCTTCCAAGCCCATCGTTCGCGCGATTCGGGCGATCCGGTCGTGGAGCTCGCGGATTGCAGACTCTGCGACATCGTCTTGGGTTTGGTCGAGCTCGTCGAGGACGCCGCGGAGCTCCTCATCGGCCTGCTCTTCGTCGCCCCGCTGCCAGTATCGGAGCGCTCTTTGAGCGCCTCGGTCGACGTGGTTGGCCAGTCGCCTGTCGATCGAGTCGGTGGCGAGCAGCCCGGCGATGTCAGAGCCGAGGTCGTGAACGGCACCTGCCGGGGTTCCCTGCGACGGCGTTGTGTTGGCGGTAGCCGGAAAAGCTGTCGTCGGCGTCGGCGCCGACGCGATTGCGATGATGGTGGTCGTGGTCGGCTCCGTATTGCTCGCCGCTGTCATCGCAATCGATGTGGCGGGCGTGGTCCCCCTTAGGTCGTTCGGGCCGTCAAGGAGTGTGACCACGATCGCCGCCAATCCGGCCGCAGTGATCAGCCCGGCCAGCAGCCAGCCCAAGGGTCGGCGGGTTTGGCCACCAGCGTGTCGTGGCGTCCTTACCACAGTTGTGACCGCCGTCGGCGGCGGCCGGGCCCCAGCGTCGAGTGGGGTCTGATATGTCGGTGTTACGACCTCAGTAAACGGTCGCAGTGCCGCGGCGAATGACGCGGCGTCGGGCGGACGGTCACTCGGATCTCCCTCGATGGCGCTTAGGACGACCCGCTCCAAACCTGTTGGAAGATCGACCAGCGCAGATGGTGGTGTCGGCGGATGCTCTCTCTTGGCCACTACCACAGCCAATGCGTTCTCGCCGGAAAAGGGCAATCGACTCGTGAGCATCTCGTAGAGGACGACACCGAGGGCGTACAAGTCGGCCCGTGGCCCTGGTTCGCCGCCCGCCATCACCTCGGGCGCCAGGTACGGCATCGTTCCGAGCACCACTCCGCTGTCGGTGAGCCGGTCGTCAGCCACGAGATGGCGGGCGATCCCGAAATCCGCCACCCGCACCCGGTCTCCCGGACCGAGGAGGATGTTGGCGGGCTTGATGTCGCGATGGACCACGCCACGACGGTGGGCGTGATCCAGCGCCTCTGCCACAGCCAGGGCGATGCGGGCAGCCTCGGCCGGGGGAAGCGCTCCGAGCCTGCCAAGTCGCGACGAGAGGCTCTCGCCCTCGACGAACTCCATCACGAGGTACGGACCGCTGGCGTCAACCCCGGCGTCGTGAACCGTCACGACCCCGGAGTGGTCGAGCGCGGCCGCTGCCAACGCCTCCCTGCGGAATCTCGCGCCCGCATCGGGTTGCACCGCCAGATGGGGGTGGAGCCGCTTCAGGGCAACGGTGCGGTCAAGCGCCCGATCGTGCGCCCGCCAAACCGTCGCCATACCACCGCTCCCGATCGGAGCCTCCGGAATGTATCGATCGGCGACGGCCTCGATCTCCGTGTCCATCGGGTGCGCAGGGTATATGGGGCAGTCGCAATCGCGGGCCGTGGCAGTGGCGACAGGAAACGGGCTGCGTTTCGACCAGAGGATCTGCGGGTAGTCGGTGCCCATGCCGAATCCGGGGTACTCGACCGGTGCTGTCACGACCATGCGTCGGCGTGGCTTTGCCCTGCCCGGAGACTTATCGGTGGCGCTCATCTCGACCTACCCGCCCACCAGGTGTGGGATCGGGAGGTTTGCCCGGTCGCTGGTCTCCGCGTGGGATGAAACCGCGCCCGACACCGTGGTGCGTGTGGCTCGTGTGGCGGGAGCCGAGGATCCGGGTCATCCAGTCCCGGGAGTGGAGGTCCAGTTCGACCCGGCCTCCAGCATCGCGGTGCGCGCCGCTGCGGGTCACGTCAACCGGAGCGATGTGGCACTGATCCAGCACGAATACGGCATGTACGGTCCCGAAGAGGGCACGGCTGTCCTCGACCTGGTCGATCAGATCCGCGTGCCGGTTACGACGGTCCTGCACACCGTGCTTCCATCGCCCAACGCCAATCAGCGCTGTATCGCCGCTGGCCTTGCGGACGCGGGCGCAATCGTGGCGTCCACCGAAACCGCCCGCTCGTGGCTGCGAGACGCATACTCGGTTGCCGAACCACGCGTCCACGTCATTCCGCACGGGTCGTCCTGGCGGCCTCTGTCGTCACCGGCAGCTTCCAAGCCGCGCCGCCACCTCGTCATATGGGGCCTTCTCGGTCCGGGCAAGGGCATCGAGCGGTTGCTCCGAGCCATGTCAATGATCCGGATCGAGCCAGCGGTGACCCTGGACATCATCGGGCAGACGCATCCCAAGGTGTTGGCGCGTTCGGGGCAGTCGTATCGAAATTCGCTGCAGCGGCTCAGCTCAGATCTGGGGCTCGCATCGAGGGTCCGATTCGTCGACCGGTATCTGGAGGATGGCGAACTTCAGCGGTTGGTCTCCCAGGCCGATGTTGTGGTGATCCCCTATGACAGCAATGTGCAGGTGTCTTCAGGCGTCCTCACCGACGCGGTCGCAGCAGGACGGCCTGTGGTTGCAACCGATTTCCCACACGCCCGCGAGCTGCTGGCGGACGGTGCCGGTTTGGTGGTTCCTCACTCCGACGAGGCGCTGGCCTCGGCGATACGTCACCTTCTCGAGGATGATGGTGCCTACTCCTCGGCCACCCGCCAGGCGCTGCATGCGTCGGACAGTCTCTCCTGGGAGTCGGTCGCTGAGCTGTACACCGAGCTGCTCCGTTCGGCTCATCGAGGTGATGCCGTGGCGTGATCCCGCGTTCTCGGGCCGCGGTGTAGGACAATGGTCGTGATGGAGAGAACGGCGGTGAGGATCGGCCCCGATCCGGCCAGAGTCGTGGCCAAGCCGTTCATTCCCGGCCACCCGAGTTTCGGCGGCCCGACGATGCGGGTCGACCGGATCATCGAGCGTCTCCGGGCACTGGACGACCCCGAGGTGTCGACGGCGATAGACGACGGCCGGCAGCGGGCGAAGCGGCGCCACCGCGACATCGAATCCACCTGGATTGCCAATGGCCGACTCGCCTGTGATCTGAGTAAGGACTCATGCTCTGGTCTCGATCGTGAGAGGCTGCTGCTGCTGGGGATGGCCTTCACCATGGAGTACACCTTCGAGGCTGCCTCATTGTGCAATCCGTCGATGGTCGCACTCGGGGCATTGACTCCGGACGGAGATCAACCGATCGTGATGAGTGCCCGAGCGATCGGAGAGGGCCATATCTCATCGATCACGTTCCGCGGAGGTCTTGTTTCTCCCGAAGGCAATGTGCGGTTTGATCGCCCCAGCCCATGGGCCGACAACGGCGAGCGTCGCATCGGGCCGTTCGATCGGGAGACGTTCCGCCTGAGACTGAGCGAGTTGGGAGTCCAAAACCACCTCTCGGAGCGTGTGCTCGACGACCTCGGCCAGAGCTTCAAGCTCTCGGAACTGGAGGAAGTTTTGGGTCACCGTGCCGACAGCGACGACATGGCGGCCATCCGTTTCGAGACCGAACGCGCCATGCATTGGCTGGCAACCTCCAACTATGAGGTCTCATTCGGTGAGATCCCTTTGGGCGAGCGGGTCCTTTCTCCCGCCGGTCCGGCAGAGAGCAGAGGGATGGAGGACGCTCGCTTCGTGAGATTCTCTGAGGAGGACGGGTCGACCAGCTACTACGCCACCTATACGGCCTTCGACGGGTTCGAGGTGCTTCCCCAGCTCATCGAGACCGCCGACTTCTCCACCTTCAAGATCTCGACGCTCTCCGGGATATGCGCCCGGGGCAAGGGCATGGCCCTGTTTCCTCGTCGGATAGGGGGCGACTATGTCGCCCTGGCTCGAACCGACAACGAGAGCACCTATGTCCTGAGGTCTGATCGCGTTCTCCGCTGGGACGTCGCCGAGCTGGCGCTCACCCCGACCGAGCCGTGGGAGGTGGTCCAGGCGGGCAACTGCGGCTCACCGATGGAGACAGCAGACGGATGGTTGGTGCTGATGCACGGCGTCGGTCCCATGCGGCGCTACGTGCTCTCGGCGGTGCTGCTCGACTTGGACGAGCCGACCAAGGTCATCGGACGGCTCCGCGAGCCATTGCTGGAACCGGAGGCTTGGGAACGGGATGGCTATGTCCCCAACGTGGTGTACTCCTGCGGCGGCTTGATTCACCGTGACATGCTGGTTGTTCCCTATGGGATATCGGACACCCGTATCTCGGTGGCCACAGCCCCGGTATCCGATGTGCTGGCGGCGATGGATTGAGTCATCTCTGATCGGTACGCCTCGACGTAGCCGCTCGAATTGGCGAGGTGGCTGAACCTCTCCTCGGCGACAGCCCGACACCACGCACGATCGATGTCACCGACCCGTGCTAGTCGGCGCTTCTGACTATGTGACGGGCAAGGACTCGTGCCGCGAACCCCCGTGTGGTCTTGCCATCTGGGTTGAAATTCGGCTCCGATTTGCGGGGCCGTATGTATCCGCGCGAGACAAGTGCTTCAACCGCGCCGTAGGCGGGATGTGTCCGGCCGACGTCGGCGAACGTGGGTGTTGCCGAGCGGCGTTCCGGCAGCTTCAACGCAGCCACCATCTCCCGAGCGAACCGGGCGCGGGGAACGGTACGGAGTTTCCCCAGTCCGGTCGGCCGCCGGCCCAACCTGTTGAGCAAGTCGGTGAGCTGGCTTCCGGTCACCGCTGCACTGGGGTGAACCTGGAAGCTGCCCGCCGATCCCACCAAGAGGCCCCGCCCACCAAGAAGCTGCATCGCCGCAAAGTCGCGCCGGTTGCGGGTCTGACCGCGCCAGTATCGGGAGCGCCACGTCATGTCAGACCAATATCGGAGCATCTGGCCCTTTTCCGCGAGCCTGTACTGCACTAGGGCAACGGGAACCCGGCGCGGTGTGACATCGCGGTGCACTGCAAGCGCCGCCGCCGTGCCGGCCGCCTGACCGAGTGCCATACGCACCGGCTCCATGCGCAGCGCCGAATAGCCAACGTGGGTCGCCGAAGCCGCCACCGGTACCAGCAGCCCGTCGAGCCGCTTGGGGAGGATCGTCCCGTAGGGCACTTGAAAGGGTGCCGTGCTCGATAGCCAGAAGGCACCCTCACAAACCCGAGCGCCGAACCTCGCCGACTCTTTGAGGAGGACTGCGGTGACGCAATGCGAGTCCATGGGGTACTCGCCAATGGCAACGATGTTCGCGTCGACCCGAGGGCGTAGGCCGAAGGCCGCCCTGCGCCTTTCGGGCGTCCCACTCGGAGAAGACATATTCGCCCACCATCCGGCGCCCCTCGCGCACATAGAGCTCGGGCGGGTAGTGCGGTACCGCCAGCCGGTGGATCCCGGGCCATGAGTCCGGGTAGTCGTTGCTCAAGCCGAGACGGGAGTGACCGAGGACGTAACGAAGGTGGTAGACGAATCCGAGCTCGAAGTTCCGGATCCTCGTCGCAATTGCTCGTCGCTTCGCCCGCGAACCCTTCACATAGCCCTGGTTCATCCCGATCGGGTCGAGATTGAGGTCGAGCTTGCCGTTTGGCAGCACCTGTTGCACCCACCTCCCCGCGGGAACCCCGAGGTGGGGAGCGGCGCGACCCCAAGCGACCGGCGGTCGCAGCATCATCTCGTAGAACGGACGGTTTTCCGAGTAGCCCGGTGGGGCCTGGCTCGGCCATCCCTCCGGCACCCATCCGTCCCACTGTGCCGTGACCCTGTTGTTGAACGACTGGGACATCTGGTCGCCGCCGCCATCGCCGCCGATTCGATCCTGGGTCCGGGGGTAGACGATTATCCTGCCGGCATGCGGTTCACCGCGTCTCCGGGTGACTGGGTGCACGTCCCGCCGACCCTTGAGCGCCTTGACCGACTCCCTCCCCACCACCCAGTCGGCTCCCTCCTCGCCGGCGGAAGCGAGGACGTCCCCTTCGACGGTGGCGTCGATGACCACCGGGGCCATCAGGTCGACAAGATCCCCCTGGTTGCGCCTCCTAAAGCGAACCCCGACGACCGCGCTTCCCACTTGTGAGAGCTCGGTGGATGACCATCCCCGCCATGCCCTCGACGTCGCTCTCCTCGGCGAGCATTGCTCTGACCACGCTGAATGCAACCTCGGGCTCGTATATGAGACCCTCTTTGAAACGATCCATATCGACCCCGGTGGTGTCAGGGCGGCTGCGTCGA
Source organism: uncultured Actinomycetes bacterium (assembly GCA_963780745.1). Lineage (GTDB taxonomy): Bacteria > Actinomycetota > Acidimicrobiia > Spongiisociales > DATADW01 > DATADW01. Next base: position 114,394 of record CAWACT010000009.1, read on the forward strand.
TAGTGCTTGGCGACGCGGTCGATGAACTCCCGGAACAGACCATTGGGGATGGTCGCCGAGTAGGGAGGGCGGATGTCGGTGGAACACACACCGTTGGTGATCATCCCCCCCGTGGTCCGCGGATGGTCGTAAACCAGGGCAATCGACAGGCGATGACGCAGCGTCCGCCCGGTGCGCGCCGCGGCGAGGGCGGCAGCCACACCGGCGGAACTGACCCCGACGACAACTACGTCGAAGCTGCGTTTGATCGGTGACATGGGTCCCCTTTGGTCGGTTGGCGGGCGCGAATGCCCCGTACCGATCGCCGACCCTATCTACCGACGAGCGCCGCAGTCGCCGACGGAGGCGCCTTGCTGGGCGCCGCCGATGAAATTGTCGCCGTCCAGTGGGCCAGCGAGAGGTCTGCCGCCGGGCCCGCATTCGTATAGCGGTCGGAATGCCGGCTCGGTGCGGAGCACGAACCGCACGCCGCCGATCAGCTCATCGCTGCCGAACTGCTGGGCGTCCACGTTGAACACCCGTGCCCCGATCCTCGGATCTCCCGCACTCAAGAAATGGGCGTTCAACGCGATGACTTCGCCAGGCTCGAGCGCGATACCGCCCCCGATGGTGGCTCTCAGTCCGGTGAGCTGCGTCGGGTCACGGTACCTCACGTAGTTAGAGGTGCGTTCTCGCTGGTCACCTGTGTTTTCGCCCCTAAGCGGCGCGGTCCTGAGCAGCCGAAATGAGCCTCCTGGTAGACGCTCCACCTACCAAACGCCTACAAAACAGTGAGAACCGTTCTCAGTCAGCTAACTGGCTCTGTGATTCCGGTCGGGGGGCTAATCCGAAGGCCTGCGGCGGTCCGCGGAGTCGGCCGACCTCAGTCTCCGCCCAGCGCCCTCGACAGCATGCCCGCCATCTGGGCGCGGGTAACAGCCTTACCGGGGCAGAAGAGTGAGACGTCCGCTGGGTCGCAACCCAGGGTGATCCCGGCGGCGGCTATCGACTCGATCGCCGGTTCGTGGACCGAACCGTCGTCATCGGTGAACGTGTCTGTGGGAGCATCTGGTAGGTCGAGAGCTCGGTACAGGAAGCTCGCCATCTGGGCACGCGTCACGGGGTCGTCGGGACAGAAAAGGGAAGGGTCCGACGGGTTGCATCCGCCAGTGATCCGCGCATCGGCGATCCCATTGATCTCTGGCTCGTGCTCGGATTCGTCATCATCGGCGAAGCGGTTCGATGGCGAAGGTTCCACGTCGGCGAGGGCCCTCACCAGGAACGAGGCCATTTGGGCCCTGGTGACCGACTCATCGGGGCAGTAGATGTCGAGCCGCAGCGCTGAGCAACCATTGGTGATGCCCTCGGCGGCCAACCATGCGACCTCGCTCTCGAAGGTGTGCCCACGGCCGACGTCGACGAAACCTGAAGGTGGCAAGACCCGCTGCCACGAGATATCGAGCGGGGTTCCCCCGGTCCAGGAGAAGAGAGCCTCACCGGAGCTACCGGACACGTCGATGGCGAGGACGCGGTTGAGGAGTGGAACGGCGAAAGCAACACGGTGTCCCTCGGGGGACGGGGCCGGGAAGTAGCCGGCACCGGAACCGATGTCGGTGTAGAAGAGGTAGCGGAATTCGGATCCGTCGGAGTTCATGATTCCCATTCCCCGGGCCTCTTGACTCGACACCCTCAGAACCATCTCCAACCCGTTCGGAAGCCAACGCGCTTCTTCTGCGGTGCGAAGCAGCCTCACGTCGGCGCCGTCGAGATCGGTGGTGGCAACCCACGCCACCCCGTCGCGTTCGCCGATCACCAAGAGGCGGGTCCCGTCGGGTGACCATTCCAATGAACGGCCCTCCTCGAAGTGGTCTCCAAGGTCTCCCTTGAAGGTGACCGACCCCCCGCCACCACCCATCGCCTGGCTGGCCAAGTAGACGCCGTCATCGCTGACCAGGTACGTCATACGACGCCCGTTCGGGGACCAGGAGTGAGCGACGACGTCGAGTTCAGTGCGCAGCAGAAGCCGTTGGTTGCTGCCGTCGGCATTCATGACCCAGATCTCGTTGGTATCGGCGCCTTGGCGGCGGAATGCGATCCGTTCCCCATCGGGCGACCAGACCGGCATCGAGTCGTCGACATCGTTGGCAGTAAGAGGAGTGAATCCGGTCCCGTCGGAATTGGCGGAGTAGATCTCCTCGTCGAGCCCGGAGGAGGTCTCGTCACCGCCGAAGGTGACCCTTCCCTCCTCGCCGGGTGGAGTTGCCTCGGCCCGGGGTAGGCCGGTCGATGCCGCCCATAAGACGACGGCCACGGCGGCCAAAATCCTGCCCAATCCACGCCACATGGACGCTGCCTCCCGCCAGCCGAGACTACACCTGTCCGGTCCGCCTCAGGCGCGGTGCGGCCTCGGAGACGATCCCCGGGGGGTGCCAGGGTGGGAACGGTGAGCGCGTCGGCGGGGAGGATGTCCTTGCGCCCCATCAGAGTAGGGTGATGGTGAGGGGTCACCGGGGGACCGGCGGGTCCCTCTCTGTGGGGGAGGTGCGACATTACGGGCACGCGTGCGGCACGGGTGGCAACGCTCGTCGGACTCTGGATGTCGGTCACATTGGTGGGGGCGGCTCTGGCGGCACCGGGGGACCTCACCCTGGTCTCCACTTCCGACACCGGCATCAAAGGCAACGGCGACAGCGGCGACAGCAGCCTGTCCGCCGACGGCACCAGGGTGGCCTTCGGCTCCTCTGCGACCAATCTGGACCCCGCCGACACCGACAGCTTCTTCGACGTCTTCGTAAAGGACCTGGCAACCGGGGACATCACGCTGGCCTCCACCTCCGACAGCGGCATCAAAGCCAACGGCAGCAGCGCCTTTACCAGCCTGTCGGCCGACGGCACCAGGGTGGCCTTCAGCTCCAGTGCCAGGAATCTGGACCCGGCCGACACCAACGACTTCAACGACGTCTACGTCAAGGACCTGGTAACCGGCGACATCACCCTGGCCTCCATCTCCGACAGCGGCATCGACGCCAACCACCACAGCCACGGTCCGGGCCTTTCAGCCGACGGCACCCGCGTGGCGTTCGGTTCCTTTGCTACCAATCTGGACCCCGCCGACACCGACAGCTTCACCGACGTCTACATCAAGGACGTGGCCACGGGGGACATCACCCTGGTCTCCACCTCCGACACCGGCATCAAGGGCAACGGCGGCAGTGGCGGTACCAGCCTTTCGGCCGACGGCACTCGCCTGGCGTTCGGCTCTTCTGCCTTCAATCTGGACCCCGCCGACACCGACAGCATCTTCGACGTTTACGTCAAGGACCTGGCAGCCGGGAATATCACTCTGGCTTCCACCTCCGACACCGGCATCAAGGGCAATGGCGACAGTTACTTCATGGTCCTGTCTGCCGACGGAGCCATGGTGGCCTTTGTATCCGAAGCCACCAATCTCGATCCGGCCGACACCGACAGCACGGCCGATGTCTATGTCAAGGACCTGGCCACCGGCGACATCACCCTCGCCTCCACCTCCGACAGCGGCATCAAGGCCGACGGCGACAGCTTCATCCAGAACTTCAACTCCCCGAGCCTGTCAGCCGACGGCACCAGGGTGGCGTTCTACTCCTTTGCCACCAATCTGGACCCCGCCGACACCGACAGCACCGCCGATGTCTACGTCAAGGACCTGGCAACCGGGGACATCACCTTCGTCTCCATTTCCGAAAGCGGCATCAAAGGCGACGGCGAAAGCTTCACCGGCAGCCTGTCAGCCGACGGCACCAGGGTGGCGTTCGTCTCCTTTGCCACCAATCTGGACCCCGCCGACACGGACAACACTCTCGATGTCTACGTCAAGGATCTTGGCCCGCTCGCTCCGTCGGCGGACCTTTCCGTGCGAAAGCGAGATCGGCACGACCCGGTGCGTCCCGGCATGAGGCTCGTCTACGCCGTGAAGGTCAGCAACCTCGGTCCAGGCCAGGCGACAGGTGTCACTGTCACCGACAAGCTGCCGACCTCTGTGAGGATCGTGTCGGCCAGACCCAATCAGGGCTCGTGCCATCGGGCCGGGAGGCTTTTGACCTGCGAACTAGCGTCTCTCGAAACCGGTGAGCACGCCAATGTGATGATCATCGTCAAGGCGCGTCTTCCCGGACTGCTTCGCAACATTGCCGAGGTGACGGCGAACGAACCGGATCCGCACAGCGGCAACAACAAAGACCTCGAGGCAACCAGGGTGCGGTAGTAACGACGGTTGGGACTTTTCGTCGGTCGCCTGGTCTCCGGACGGAACCCGTCTCGCCTACCTGGATCGAGCTCAGAGCAGCATCGTCGTCTGGATCCAGAGACCGGTGGTGTGACGCACCTGACCCTCGATCCGCTCCGGCACAGCTTGCAGGCAGGACCGATCTGGTCTGCCGACGGGTCCCAACTCCTCGTCGCGACCCCCGATTTGGATACCAACGATGCAGCTTTACTGGCGGTACCGGTCGACCCGGATCAGGTGCCGGTGGTGATCCAGCCTGGAGCAACCTGTCGATGGACTCAATGGCTTGAACTGGCAGACGATGGGGCCCTAAGGCACAGCAGCCTGGTTTGTTCAGGGTCGACCGGAAAACCAGGACCCAGAACCTCCTCCACCGCCGCCGGCGCCGGCCACTGTCCGCTACGTCCACGCCATCCATCAGGGTGATGAACCCGAACCAAGCTGATCCGACCAGTCGCGTTCTTCCTCCACCTCTCCTTAGGACGACACCCAGCCGCGGCACCCATCCCCTGCCCGCTGCCAATCAGGCATCAACTTCCGTTCCGCACAACGCGCAGACCGCGGCACCGGGTCGATAGGCGGTCCCACACGACCGGCAATGCCCGGCAACCGACAACGCCTCGGCCAAGCCGAATCGTGCCATCAGCTTCTTCATCTTCTCCAGCGGCTTGGCCTTGCGCCCCTCCGCGCGTGTCATCCCTACTCCTCGATGTTGGTGGCCAATACCTCGTGCAGGGCGGCTTCATGCACCTGAGCACGGCCTGCAATCTTTCGATCCTGCATTGCAGCCCTGCTCCTGTCATCGTCAAGATTGATGAAGCACTGAAGTGGCCGTCGCTACCCGGGAGACCCGACGGTCTTACGCGATCCTGGCCGGGTACGGTCACGTTCTCCCCCGGCAACGGGCGCAGCAGCGGCGCTCGCCGCAGGACTTCTCAACTAGCGGCCACCAAATCGGCCGAGCCGGGTACCTCGAATCGGTAAAACCCCTGGTCAGAGCGAGCCGGAGAGGGGAATCGAACCCCTGACCTACGCATTACGAGTGCGTTGCTCTGCCGACTGAGCTACTCCGGCGGGAGGGGCGATGGTAGCCCTGGCCCGGTTCCCCAGAATGAGTCTCCTGGCCCAGTGCGAAGCCGGCTCCTCGTCGGTACGATCTCCGCGGGGGAGTGTCCACGGGGGATGGGGAACAAATGCATGCCGCGCCGCGGGTGGGGATTGGGCTGCCCGTATACAACGGAGCCGACTATCTGTCGGACGCACTCGATTCGATCTTGGCGCAGACCTTCACCGACTTCGAGGTGGTGATCTGCGACAACGCCTCCACCGATGCCACCGCCGAGATCGCCCGTTCCTATGCCGCCGCCGACTCGCGGGTCCGTTTCGAGCCGAGCCCTAGAAACGTCGGCCCCCATCTCAATCACCTGCGCGCCATCGACCTGACCAGCGGCGAGTACTTCAAGTGGTTTGCCCACGACGACCTGATCGCGCCCACCTTCCTGGAGCGGTGCGTGGAGGCCCTCGACAACCACCCCAATGCCGTGCTGGCCACGAGTCGGATCCAGGTGATCGACGGTGCCGGGACGCTATTGGGGGAGACCGACCCTCCACCACGGATAAGGGAGCCACAACCACACCTCCGGCTGCGCTCCTTCTGGCGACAGCCCCCGGTCCACCAGACCATGTACGGCGTGATCCGACGCTCCGCGCTGGAGCAGACCCATCTCATGGGTGACTGGTTCGCCGCCGAGCGGGCGCTCTTTCTCGAGCTGACGCTCCAAGGCGGTTTCGAGCGGGTCGACGAGCCGCTCGCCTCTCACCGCGAGCACGAGGGTCGGTCCGACTACAAGGAGAACAAGGGTCAGTGGTGGGCCCCGGAGCGAGGGGCGGTCGCTGAGATGGGGTACTGGAAGCGCCTCGGTCATGGGTTCGACATGCTCCGCACGGCGCCGCTGAGCCGGCGAGAGCGCCTGGCTTGTCTCATGGAGTACGTCCGGTACGGCATCTCCCGCGCCGGTCATTGGATCCCGACGCTCATCAGGGAGTTGGGCGAGGCGGTCTCGACGCTCATCCGCTCTGCTGGTCGTCGCGCCGGCGCTGCCTGACCAAGAAGGGCTGTAGATGCGCTCGGCGGAAGCCGATACCGATGTGTGCTCCTCGGGGGGTTGGGGGAGCGGTCCAAGGGGGGAATGGCGGAAGCTGGCGCCCCTATGGGCCGGCGCGGAGGAGCAGTAGCAATGTGCGGTATCGCCGGCATCTATGAGCTGGGCGCCCTGATGGGTCGTGCCCCGGCCATGCTCGATGCCATCGCCCACCGGGGTCCCGACGCCGCCGGCGAGTACCGGCACCCGTCACCGCAGGTCTGGCTCGGTCACCGCCGGCTCTCAATCATCGACCTGTCCGAGGCGGCAAACCAGCCGTTCGTCTCCAACGGGCTCGCCATCGTCTTCAACGGTGAGATCTACAACTACCGAGAGCTGCGGCACCGGCTGGAGGGTGAGGGGATTCGGTTCCGGACCTCTTCCGACACCGAGGTGCTGCTCGAGGCGTGGCGGCGGTGGGGCGCGCAGTCGCTCCGGAAGCTGCGAGGTATGTTCGCCTTCGCCATATTCGAGGAACGGACCGGGCGTCTCGTCCTGGCCCGCGACCCGTTCGGGATCAAGCCGCTCTTCATCCACCGCAACGGCAGTGGCATCGCCTTCGCCTCCGAGGCGAAGGCTTTGGTGGCAGCGAACGGTCGTGGCCTCGGAGTAGATCCCACCGGGCTGGTGGCTTCGCTCATGTATTACTGGCTCCCAGAGGAGCATTCCGCCTACCAAGGGTTGGAGAAGCTCCCACCGGGGCATTGGGCCGAGATCTCGCCGGGAGCTGGGTTGACGGTTCACCGCTACTGGGACCCGATCGAGCTCATCGACCCGACCACCGAGCTGTCCACCGACGAGCTGGCCGACGTCATCGAGGACTCGGTGCGGACTCACCTCGTCGCCGACGTCCCTGTAGGCGCCTTCCTCAGCGGCGGGCTCGACTCCTCGATCATCACCGCCCTTGCGGCACGCGAAGACGCCGCGCTCAACTGCTACACGATCAAGTTCCGCAGCGAGGACGCCTCGTTCGAGGCGATGCCCGACGATGCCCGCTACGCCCGGATCGTCGCCCGACAGTTCGGCCTGCCGCTTCACGAGATCGAGATCGCCCCCGACATAGTCGACCTGCTCCCCCGTATGGTCCGCACCCTCGACGAGCCGATCGGGGACGCGGCAGCGATCAACACCGTCCTCATCTGCGAAGGGGCGCGCCAGGCCGGGATCAAGGTCCTGCTATCGGGGATGGGCGCCGACGAGCTCTTTGGCGGCTACCGCAAGCACCAGGCGGCGCTGCTCGCCTCGCGTTACCGGCGACTCCCGGTGTCACTTCGCAACGGGGTGATCGAGCCTCTGGTCGATCGGGTGCCGGTTGCTGGGAAGAGGCGCGGTTTCCGCTATTCGCGCTGGGCGAAGCGGTTCGTCGGGTTCGCCTCGCTCCCCGAATCGGAGGCCTTCCAGCGGAGCTACGCCCTCTTCGGCCGCCCCGAGTTCGCCGAATTGCTCGACCCCGACCTGATGCCTGCGGTCGACCGGCTGCTCGACGAGCACGCCGCCATCTATGAGCGCCCCGAATCGCTCGACCCGGTGAACCGGATGTGCCTCACCGACGTCCAGATGTTCATGGTCGGGCTCAACCTCGCCTACACCGACAGGGCGTCGATGGCCGCATCGACCGAGGTGCGCGTGCCCTACATCGACCTCGAGGTGGGTAAGGCCGCCTTCGCCATCTCTGGCGACCGCAAGATTGCCGGCCGCCGCCGCAAGGCGGTGCTGCGCGATGCCGCCCGACGCTGGCTTCCCGACGAGATCATCGAGCGGCCCAAGGGGCTCTTCAGCGCTCCGCTGCGCGCCTGGATCAGGCGCGAGCTCAAGCCGATGATCGATGACCTGGTACTCGACGGGACGCTGGTCAGGTCCGGGTTCCTGCAGCGCCCGGCGCTGGAGAGGCTGGTCGCCGAGGACCGCGCCGGGGTGGCCGATCGATCGAAAGAACTGTGGCAGCTGCTGACCATGGAGGTCTGGCTCGACGAGGTCGGCTCGGGACTGGGCACGCAGTTGGGGACGGAAATGATGGCAGGGAGACGATGAAACAGGTTGCGCAGAATTACCGAAGCGGGGAGTTGACGCTCCTCGAGGTCCCGGCGCCGGCGGTGCGCCCCGGCGGGGTGGTGGTGAGGACCGAGTGCTCGCTCATCTCGGCGGGGACCGAGCGGATGAAGGTCGCCGAGAGCAAGCTCTCGCTGGCGGGCAAGGCGAGGGCGCGGCCCGACCAGGTGCGCAAGGTGGTGGAGAGCGCTACCCAACAGGGCGTTGTCGCCACCTACCGCAAGGCGATGAACCGACTCGACAGCTACACGCCACTCGGTTATTCGCTGGCCGGGGTAGTGGTCGAGGTCGGTGAAGGCGCCGACGAGTTCCGGGTGGGACAGCGGGTGGCGTGCGCCGGCGACCAGTACGCCCACCACGCCGAGTTCAACTGGGTGCCGACCAACCTCTGCGTCGCCGTCCCCGACGGTGTCGCCCCCGAGGCGGCCGCCTTTGCCACCGTCGGCTCGATCGCCCTCCACGGTTTCCGACGCTCCGGGGCGGTGCTGGGTGAGACCGCAGTTGTGATCGGGCTCGGTCTGGTAGGACAGTTGCTGGTCCAGATCCTCCGCTCCGCAGGGGTGCGGGTGATCGGTGTCGATGTCTCCGCCGAGCGATGCGACCTTGCGGTCAAGATGGGGGCCACCGCGGCCGCCGCTCCCGGCTCGGCCGAGTTCGAGCCTGTGCGCGAGGCGCTGGCCTACCTGACCGATGGCGCCGGGGCCGACCATGTCTTCCTCACCGCGGGGACGACCGAGCGCGACCCGGTCTTGCTGGCTGCCGAGCTAGCGCGCGACCGGGCCACCGTGGTCGACATCGGCAAGACCAACCTCGATCTGCCCTGGAACAGCTACTACGACAAGGAGCTCGAAGTCAGGCTGTCCCGCTCCTACGGGCCGGGGAGATACGACCCGAGTTACGAGGAGCAGGGGGTCGACTACCCCATCGGGTACGTCCGCTGGACAGAGCGGCGCAACCTGGGCGCCTTCCTCGATCTGGTTGCCGAGGGGAGGATCGACCTCGTCCCCCTCATCTCGGAGGTATTCGACTTCGATCAGGCTGTTGAGGTCTACGACCGGCTCCACGACGGCTCGCTGGGTGGGATCGGCAACGTCTTTCGCTACCAAGCCCCCGACCTCCCCCAGCGGGAGGTGCGCACGCCCGTCGGTATCCCCCGGCGCGCGGCGGTTGCCGCGGGTGACCTGGTCAGGCTGGGGGTGATCGGTTGCGGCAACTACGCCAGCACGATGCTGTTGCCCCACCTCACCGGGCGTGACGACATCGAGTTGGCCACCGTCGTCACCCGCAGCGCCCTCTCCGCCGCCACTGCCGCTCGGAAGTTCGGGTTCGCCATCACCGCGACCGACCTCGATGGGCTGCTCGCCGACGAGCGGATCTCTGCTGTGCTCATCGCCACCCGTCACGAGAGCCACGCCGCCCTCGTGGTTCGGGCGCTCGAGGCGGGCAAGGCGGTCTTGGTCGAGAAGCCGCTCGCCGTGGACCGCGCCCAGTTGGACTCGGTCGCCGCCGCCGTCGCCGCCAGCGGAAACGACCGGCTCATGGTGGGGTACAACCGGCGGTTCGCCCCCATGCTCGGCGCGCTGCGCAGCAACTTCGGGCCGCTCCATCACCCCGTCGTGATCGACTACACCGTCAATGCCGGGCGGCTCGAGCCGGGTAGCTGGTATGGCGACTCCGAGCACCAGGGCTCCCGTTTCGTGGGCGAGGGCGGCCACTTCGTCGACACCGTGTCGTGGTGGCTGGGCGCTGACCCGATCGAGGTGTCGGCAACCGTGGTCGGGGATGATCCCGACAACCTGGTGTGCCGGCTCCGCTACCCCGATGGGTCGGTAGCGACCATCTCCTACCTGACGGAAGGGGACGCCGGTTACCCGAAGGAAACATTCACCGTCGTCGGTGATGGCCGTGTTGCCCGGATGTCCAACTTCAGGAGGGCCGGGCTGTATCGGGGTGGCCGCAGACATCGGATCAGATCCGGGCTCCCCGGTGGGGTCGACAAGGGCCAGCGGCGCCAACTCGACTCGTTCATCGAGGCAGTGCGGCGGGGCAGCCCCATGCCCATCCCGTTCGAGTCGCTCCACCGCACCTCCGAGGCGACGTTCTCGGTGGCGGCGGCAGCGCTTTCCGGCCGGGGTGTCGCCCTCGGCTCGGCTGGGAACTGAGGAGCGAGCGTGGACCTGGAGTGGTACCTGCGCCGGTTGGGGCGAATGACCCCGGGTGAGGTGGTGGGGCGTGTTGCCGACCGCTTCAATCAGACCACGCTGCGGTTGACCGCCCACCTCCGACAGCCGACGGTGGTGCGGACCACGCCGTTCCCTGCCCCCATATCCAACCTGTCCTTCCATGGGGCCGATGGCGTGCTCGCCGCAGCCGATCAGTTGCTCGAGGGCAGGTGGACCGTGTTGGGCCTCGTCCGGGCCGACATGGCCCCGATCCCCGACTGGTTTCTCGACCCGGTGAGCGGGATGCGTGCGCCTCACGCCGTGTTCTCCCACGACATCGAGTACCGCGACCCGAGCCGCGTCGGGTCGATCAAGCAGATCTGGGAGCTGTCCCGCCATCACCACCTGACCGTGCTCGCCGCCGCATATGCCATCACCGGCCGGGCTGGCTACGCCGATATGGCCGCCGAGCACTTGCGCGATTGGTGGAACCGCAACCCCCTTGGCCGAGGCCCCCATTGGATCAGCGGGATCGAGTTGGGGATCCGGGTCATTTCTTGGACCTGGATCCGGCGACTGCTCGCGGGCTGGCCCGGGGTCGAGGGCCTGTTCGACCTCAACCCCGAGTTCCACCGCCAGCTCGCCTGGCATCAGTGGCACCTCGCCCGGTTCCCCAGCCGTGGGTCATCGGCCAACAACCACCTCCTTGCCGAAGCGGCGGGTCAGCTGGTCGCCGCCACGGCCTTTCCCTGGTTTCCCCAGTCGTCTCGGTGGGCCGAGCAGGCACGACTGCTGCTGGAGCGAGAGGCGGTCGCCCAGACCTTTCCGAGTGGGCTCAACCGTGAGCTCGCCACCGACTACCACGGGCTGGCCATGGAGCTCTGCCTGGTCGCCGCGGCGGAAGCCGACGCTTCGGGCGAGCCGCTGAGTGAAGGCTTCTGGGAGACGCTGCGGAGAATGAGCGACGCCCTCGCCGCCGTCGTCGACGTCCAGCTCCATCCACCCCGTCAGGGGGACTCCGACGATGGGATCGCCCTCCTGATCGATCCCGGCCAGGATCGCTGGGCATCGCTCCTCGCCACCGGTGCCGCACTCTTCGGCGCCACCGGCTGGTGGCCGGAGCTCCCTGGGACGGACCTCCGAACCTGGCTGATCACCGGGCTGGCCGAGCCGCCGCCGCTGGCAGCCGATCGCCCCTCAATCCGACCCGACCTCTTCGGTGACGCCGGGCTGGTGCTGCTTCGCACCAGCGAAGGCGAGACACCAGAGATCTGGTGCCGCTTCGATGCCGGACCGCACGGTTTCCTCTCCATCGCCGCCCACGCCCACGCCGATGCGCTGTCGGTCGAGGTTCGCCACGACGGTGTGGAGGTGCTGGCCGATCCCGGCACGTACACCTACCACTCCGAGCCCGAATGGCGGTCTTACTTCCGCTCCACACGAGCCCACAACACGCTGGAGCTCGAAGGCCTCGACCAGTCGGTGTCGGGTGGGCCCTTCCTCTGGATCCGCCACGCCGATACCCGTCTCGACAAGTTCGACCCGACGAGGAGCGCCGCCGCCAGCCACGAGGGTTACAGCCGGCTCGAACCGGGGCGGCTCCACCACCGCACGGTGGAACTCGACAGACCAAGGACAGCTGGTGATCGAGGATGAGATCAGCGGTGGCAGGTCGAGGGTCCGTATGTCCTTCCACCTCGGTCCGGAGGTCGATGCCCGATTGAACGGGAACATCGCCGAGCTGACCTGGACGGGTGGCTCGGCGGTGATGACCTTCCCCGAGCAACTCGACTGGTCGATCACCCGTGGCGGGGTCGAACCGATCGACGGCTGGTACTCGCCACGATTCGGCGAGCGCGTTCCAACCACCTCGTTCGCCGGTGCCGGCGACCTGCCGGCGGGCATGCGATTGCGGACAGAGATGGATTTCACACCCACCGCGCTGGCGGTGGCGGCGGCCGGGGGGACCGGCGAGGCCGGTGCGCTATGACGATCACTCGAAGGGAGAACAACAACATGGCGGGGTCTGGATCGAGCACCCAAGTGGCGGTGGCGCCACCTCGGGCTCAGTTGAACCTCCGACCGGGGGAGAGGGTGCGGGTCCGCCCCCTCGACGAGATCATGGCGACCTTGGACCAACACGGCGCCCTCGACGGGCTGCCGTTCATGCCCGAGATGACGCCCTACTGCGGCAAGACCTTCACGGTGTGGCGTCGCGCCGACAAGGTATGCGACACCATTGTCGGCCCATACATGCGGCAGATGTTCGACACGGTGCACCTCGCTGAGGCGCGCTGTGACGGCGCCGCTCACGGTGGCTGCCAGGCGGGTTGCATGTTCCATTGGCGCGAGGCATGGCTGGAGCGGGTCGACCCACACGAGCCGTCGGATGACCCAGCCGAGTTGGGCCCGGTGGGTGACCTGCCCTCGCTGCTGGTGGAGAACACCCGCCAGCCGCACGACCCCGAGGCCTACCGCTGCCAGGCAACCCAAATGATCGAGGCGGCGCCGATCCGGCTTCGTTGGTGGGATCCGCGGCCCTGGTGGCGCGACGTCAAGTCGGGGAACGTGACCGGGCGGGCGGCGGTGCGCGGCTACGCAATCCAGGCGTTCAACAAGCTGCAGGGGTTCAGCCGCCGCTACCTGCCCCGTTTCCTCCGGATCAAGGGGGCGGTGAAGTACCCCTTCGTCCAAGGGACGCTGACCAAGACACCCAAGGAGACGCTCGACCTCCAACCGGGTGAACTGGTCGAGGTGCGGCCGCTGGCAGAGATCGAGGCGACGCTCAACCACGACAACAAGAACCGCGGGCTCAGCTTCGACCGGGAGTCGATCCGCTACGTGGGCCGCCAGGCGCGGGTGTTGCGCCGGGTCGACCGGATCATCGACGAGGCCACCGGCCGGATGAACCATCTCGGATCGGACTGCCTCATCATCGAAGGCTTCATCTGCGAAGGCGACTACCACGAGCTGTGCCCCCGCAGCGGCTTCCCCTACTGGCGGGAGATATGGCTCCGCCGGGTGGAGGCCGCCCCGACACCGGTCTCGATCACCCGTTCCGTCAACGGGTCTCGGGGCAACGGTGAATCCGGGCTCGATGCGCAAAGGCATCACGAACAATGAGCGGGTCCTCGAACTCAGTATCGGTGGCGGTGTTCGGGTTGGGATACGTCGGAGCCGTCTCTGCCGCCTGTCTCGCCCGCGACGGCCACACGGTGATTGGCGTCGACCCCAATCCGCTCAAGGTGGCGATGATCAACGAGGGGCGCTCGCCCGTGGTTGAGCCAGGGCTCACCGAGCTCGTCGCCGAGATGGTCGCCACCGGGCAGCTGCGAGCCACCGACGACTACAGCGAGGCAGTCGCCGAGAGCGACGTGGCGCTGATATGCGTGGGTACCCCGAGCCGTGACACCGGCGAAACCGATCTGAGCCATCTGCGCGCCGTCGCCCGCCAGATCGGCCATGCCCTTTCGGACCGGACAACCCCGTATACCGTCTGTGTTCGCTCCACCTCGTTCCCCGGGACCACCGAGGACGAGGTGATCCCGGCAATCGAGGAGGAGGCCGGACGGCCAGTCGGCACCGACATCGGAGTCTGCTTCAACCCCGAGTTCTTGCGTGAGGGCAGCGCCTTGCTCGACTACACCACGCCGCCGAGGGTCGTGGTCGGTGGGTCCGACCCCAGGGCGCGCGAGGTCGTAGCCGGTCTGTACCGGCATCTCGACGCCCCCGAGGTGCTCACCGATCTCCGCAGCGCCGAGATGCTCAAGTACCTCGACAACGCTTGGCATGCCCTCAAGGTCGGGTTTGCCAACGAAGTGGGTCGGCTGGCCAAGCGGCTGGGGATGGACTCTCGCCCGTTGATGGAGGCCTTCACCCTCGACACCAAGCTCAACATCTCCGACAAGTACCTCAGGCCGGGGTTCTCCTTTGGCGGCTCTTGTCTCCCTAAGGACCTGCGCGCCCTGGAGTACAAGTCGCGGCACCTCGACATCGACCTCCCCATCGTCCGGTCGATCCTGCCCAGCAACCAAGTGCACACCGATTGGGCCTTCGACTTGATTCAGAAGAGCGGCGCACGGAGCGTCGGCGTGCTCGGGTTGAGCTTCAAGCCGGAGACCGACGATCTGCGGGAGAGCCCGATGGTGACCATCGTCGAGCGGCTCATCGGCAAGGGATACCGGGTGCGCATCCACGACCCGGTGGTCAGACTGAGCTCGCTGGTCGGGGCCAACCGCGAGTACCTGCTCAACCAGATCCCCCACATCTCGGGGCTGATGGTCGACCGGATGGAGGATCTCGTTGAGGACACCGAAGTCCTCGTGCTGGGGACGGCTCACGAGACATTCAAAGACGCACTCGCTCTCCGCCGGCCCGGCCAGCTCGTGATCGATTTCGTCCGTTTGATCGAGGACCCACGGGAGTTGGAAAACTATGTCGGAATCTGCTGGTAGACGGGTCCTGATCCTCGTTCAGAACCTGCCGGTCCCCTTCGACCGCCGGGTGTGGATGGAGGCGACGACGTTGCAGCGCGCCGGGTACCGGGTCAGCGTGGTCTGTCCCAAGATGAAGGGCCAGGTCGCCTCGCGAGAGAGGCTCGAGGGGGTCGACATCTACCGGTATGGAATGCCCTTCGACCCTCGGACGAAGCTCGGCTTCGTTGGCGAGTACGTCTACGCCTTTCTCCGGACGTTGCTGCTCAGTGTGCGCATCGCACTCTTCGGGAGGGGTTTCGATGTGATCCACGCCTGCAACCCGCCGGAAACGTCTTGGATCATCGGCCGTTTCTGGAGGCTCTTCGGCAAGCACTACATCTTCGACCACCACGACCTCTCTCCCGAGTTGTACGAGGTCAAGTTCCCCGGGCGGCGGGACGTGATGTACCGCTTCCTCCGGTTCATGGAGCGGGCGACCTTCCATACCTCGACCGTCGCCATCGCTACCAACGAGAGCCACAAACAAGTGGCGGTTGACCGCGGTGGGATGGCGCCGGAGCGGGTGTTCGTGGTCCGCTCCGGGCCTTCCCCCGAGCGATTCCGTCGTTACCCGGCAGACGAGATGTGGCGCTGCGGCCGCCGGTTCGTAGTCGCCTATCTGGGTGAGATCGGACACCAGGACGGCGTGGATTCCCTGGTCAGGGCGTTGGCGATCCTCCGCGACGAGTTTGGCAGGGACGACGTCCAGGGAGTGTTCATCGGTGGCGGTACCAACCGGGACGAGGTAATCCGGCTTGCAGCCGAGCTCGAGCTGGGGGACCGGACCACCTTCACCGGGGTGGTCAGCGACGATGAGCTCTGCCGAATCCTCTCCTCGGCCGACATCGGGGTCGACCCGGTGCCGAGGAGCTCGTGGTCGGAGCGGAGCACGATGAACAAGGTGATCGAGTACCAGTTCTTCGGGCTACCGGTGGTGGCGTTCGACCTCACCGAGGCGCGGGTTTCGGCCGGGGAGGCCGGCGCCTTCGCCGAAGGCGACACCGACAAGGCCCTGGCGGCCTGTATCAACGATCTGCTCGACGACCCGCAGCGGCGGTCCCGGATGTCGGAGGATGCTCTGCGCCACTTCCACGACGACCTCTCCTGGGATCGGTCGGCGCCGCACCTCCTCGCCGCCTACGAGACCGCCTTCGGCCGCTAAGAGCGACGCCATCGGTACCGGTGGCGTCTGCCTTAGGCCGTTGTCGAATCGGCACCGCCCGCCAAGCTGATCAGCCCGGCGCCCGTGGGGCTGAACCCACAAGCGGCGATGTAGAACGCTTCGAGATCCGAGTCGAAGTCGACGTGGAGCCACTCGCATCCGGCCGCGACTGTCTGTTCCCTCGCCAATCTCACCATCGCGGCTCCGACGCCGCGATGTCGGGCCTTGGTCGCCACCATCACGTCCTGGAGCCAGGCGTGGACCAGGCCGTCCCATGGGACGTTGACGAATCCGACCAGGTCCCGGTCTTCTCTGGCCAGGACCCAGCCGAGGCTGTGGTCGGAGACCTGACGGAACCAGTCCCACTCCTCTTCGTCGAATACCCGGTGTCCGAACGCCTCGGCGTGTAACCGGTTCAGCTCTCGATTGTCGAATTCGCCACGCCACGAGAAGTCGGTCGCCATCGACAGTCAACGTAGCGGCGGCCGGCATACCCGATGCGACTTGGGGGAAAAATCTCCAAAGGCTGTCGATCTGGGTCATCCTCAATCGACGGTTAGCTGAAGAGAGGCCCGAACCGGGTCCAGGAGAGGAGAGGCGAAGATGCGAGTCATGGCGATCGTCAAGTCAAACCCCGAGGTCGAGGCGGGGGCAGAGCCCGATCCGCAGATGCTCATCGAGATGGGCAAGTACAACGAGGAACTGGCCAAGGCCGGCGTGATGCTGGCCGGTGAAGGTTTGCACCCCAGTTCCAAAGGGGCTCGGATCGTGTGGAAGGGCGGCGAGATAACGGTGGTCGACGGCCCCTTCACCGAAGCCAAGGAACTGGTGGCGGGGTACTGGTTTTGGCAGGTGAAGTCGATGGATGAGGCGATCGAGTGGGCCCGACGGTGCCCCAACCCGACCGGCGAGGACAGTGTGATCGAACTACGACAGGTGTTCGAGGCCGAGGACTTCGGCGAGGCCTACACACCGGAAGTCGCCGAGCAGGAGCAGCGCACCCGGGCCATCGTCGAGGGCCAGCAGGGCTGACGCAGAGACCGGTGTTGCGTTCCACGGGGTATGTGCTCTGATGGCACCCCGTGGAACGCACCACCCGTGAAATCGAGGCGGTCTGGCGGATCGAGTCGGCCCGCGTCATTGCTTCGTTGGCAAGGACGACGGGGGATGTCGGGCTTGCCGAGGATCTCGCCCACGACGCCCTGGTCGCCGCATTGGAACAGTGGCCGGAGTCGGGAGTCCCCGACAAACCCGGTGCCTGGCTCGTTGCGGTGGCCAAGCGGCGCGCCGTCGACCGCTACCGAAGGGACGAGCGGCTCGCCCACAAGGTTGCCGTACTCGGTGGTGGGCTCCAACCGGACCAGGGGTTCGAAGCGGAGGTCGCCGAAGACATCGACGACGACATAGGCGACGACTTATTGCGCTTGGTGTTCACCGCCTGTCACCCGGCGCTCTCGCCGGAGTCTCGGGTCGCTATCACCCTCCGCCTCGTCGGCGGCCTGACCACCGAAGAGATCGCCCACGCCTTTCTGGTCCCACCGGCGACCATCGCCCAACGGATCGTCCGCGCCAAGCGGATGCTGGCGAGGGGGGAGATCCCCTTCGAGGTCCCGTCGGGAGATGAACTCCCTAGCCGGCTCGGCTCCGTGCTCGAGGTGATCTACGCCATCTTCAACGAGGGTTACACCGCAACCGCAGGCGAGCACTGGACCCGGCCCACGTTGTGCGAGGAGGCTCTCCGGCTAGGGCGAATCCTCGCCACGCTGATGCCCTCCGAGCCAGAGGTGCACGGACTGGTGGCGCTGATGGAGATCCAGGCGTCGCGACTCCGTGCCCGTTCGGGACCTGCCGGGAGGCCGGTCCTGTTGTTCGACCAGAACCGTGCCCACTGGGACCGCCTCCTCATCAACAGGGGTCTCGTCGCCCTGGAGAGGTCCGAAACGCTGAGCACCAGCCCGGGGCCGTACACCATCCAAGCTTCGATCGCCGCCTGTCACGCCCGTGCCATGACGCCGGACGAGACCGACTGGGCACGTATCGCCGGTCTCTACGACGAGTTGGCTCGCCTCGTGCCCTCACCCGTCGTGCAATTGAACCGGGCGGTTGCGGTGGGGATGGCGATCGGCCCCGAGGCGGGTCTCGAGTTGGTGGACGCTCTAACCGGAGACCCGGCGATGGCCGAGTATCACCTGTTGCCCAGCGTCCGAGGCGATCTCCTCAGCCGACTCGGACGGACCCAGGAGGCGCGAGCCGAGTTCACACGGGCCGCCCAGTTGGTTCGGAACATCCCGGAACGGCAGTTGCTCCTGGAGCGAGCCGGTCAACTCTGAGCCAGAGAGGGGGATGCTTGCCGTCAATCCGACAGTCGAGCGACTTCCGCCTTCCGTCTTGCGTCTTCCGTCTCTTCTTCCGCCTTCCGTATTCCGCCTTGGACGTACATCCGGCCCAATTGACGACGGTAGGCGATGACGTTGCCCACGCCCTGGAACAGACGACCGAGCGGCCGGGCGTAAGCCAGCGTCCATCCCGCCGTAGCCGCCACCGCAACGGTGAGAAAAGACGTCGTGGATTCGATCACAGCCACCACCGGCGCCTTGCCCCCTCCCCAAAGCTCGGCGCGTTCGGGGAACACCGAGCTGTTGAGGGCGTTCCCTGCCGCGGTCAGCAGCACCAGGCCCGGCATGACGTAGGCGGAAGGGACCAGGTGGGCGAAGGGATTGAGCGCCCAGTCCCACCCGACAAGCGCCATGTAGAGCGCCGTCCCTCCGAATAGGAGCAATCGGTACATACGGGCGTTGCGTCGACCCCATTCGGCGCTCTGGGAGAGGCCCGCCTCGACCGATCTGGGTCCCAACACCCGCAACAGGCCAAGCCCGAGCACGATGACCGGTTGGCTGACGGTGCGCGCCGCTTCGGCATACCCGAGGTACTCCGGTCCGGCGAGCCGGGTGACGAGCGCCGACGCGATGAAGAGCGAGACCATCGGCGTCGCCCCCTGGACGAGCATCCAGCGTCCGGTGCGGATGAGGCTGCGGAGTCGGATGTCGATCCCAGGGCGCGCGCCCGGCAAAACCGGAGCGGGCCAGGAGCAACCCGGTGATGAGCGAGGCCAGGTTGCCGGCGGCGAGCGCCGTCTGCGGTATCCAGACACGGTCGATCGGGGTGAGGGCGAGAGCCCGACGATCACCAACCCGGAGGCGACCAGCATGCGGTTGCCGCAGCCACCGCGGCCAGGGACCGACCGTCCAGGTGGAGCATCCTCCTGATGTGCTCCTCGGGTGGTCCCAGGGAGGCGGCGACCACGGTGGGAATGGCCAGGGCAAGGATGGTTTCGGCCCCGGTGACACCCGCGGTAACCGGGACGGCGATCAGTGTCAGCAGACCGCCAAGCAGCGCTGGCAGGATGCCCACCCGGAGCGAACGGGGAAGCGCAGCGAGCCGTTTCTGTTCTGGCAGAGACACGACGGCCAGCTCGGCCGGGCCCAACACCAACTCGTGCGGGAAGCGCCATCGCCAGCTGGCAGGCGGCGTAGAAGACGGCATAGACGCCAAGGCTGGCCGGGTCGAGCATGGTGGTGGCCGCCAAGCCGATGGCGAACCCCTGCAGCGACGACAGCCCGGCGTCGACCACGCCAGCCGAGACGCGGACCTTGAGCGATCTCAACTGGCACTCCGCGCGAAATCGCCAGGCGCGCCGGGCATGCCGCGGCTCGGCGCTGACAAGACCCAATGTTGGAAAGGCGCGGCAAGCCGCTCCTGATCGGCCACAGAGTCCCCACTCCTCGGGAGTTGACGACAACGATGGTGCTGCCGTGGCGTCATAGGATATTCGGCTGAATCGGCCCCTGATTTGAGTGGAGATGGCGGATATCACCAACGGTTCGCAATTCCGCCACACGACCGGGAGCAGACCTGGGCCCGTTCCGAACCGACGCTTCGATGTTCTTCAGGTCCACAACCGGTACCGCGACCCGGGCGGCGAAGACGCCGTTGTGGCAGCCGAGCGGGAGGTGCTCACCGCAGCCGGCCACAGGGTTGCGGTGCACGATGTGCAGAACCCGTCGGGTTCGCTGGCCGCTGCTGGGGCGCTTGCACTATCGCCCTGGAACCCGGTTTCCGCGCTGGCCTTGGGCCGCGTGATCAACACCCATCGGCCCGAGTTGGCCCACGTCCACAACACTTGGTACTCACTGTCCTCCTCGGTGCTGTCGACGCTGCGCCGGCGGCGGATACCGACGGTCATGACGATGCACAACTACCGATTCACTTGTCTCAATGGGCAGCTTTTTCGTGAAGGAGCGGTGTGCCAGCTCTGCCTCGGTCGGCCGCCACTACCCGGCATTGGGTACCGCTGCTACCGCGGATCTCTCCCGGCGTCCCTGGCTGTCGCCGGAGCAGTAGGGATAGAGCGATGGCTCGGGTTGTGGGAAGGCGCGGTCGAGCTATTCGTGGTGATGACCGAGTTCTCCCGGCTGCTACTCGCGGCCGCCGGTCTCCCTGGTGACCGGGTGCGGGTCAAGCCCCACTTCGTGGCAGACCGGGGGCGGCGGAAGCACCCCACCAAGCGAGTCGGGCACCGTCCTCTTCGTTGGGACGGCTCAGCTCCGAGAAGGGGGTGGATGGATTGGTGGAGGCCTGGTCGCAGGCTGAGACCGCCGACCTGACCCTTCGCATCGTGGGGGACGGACCGTTGCGGGCGACGCTGGAGCAGCGCCGTGTACCCGGCGTCGAGCTCACCGGATGGCTGGACCCGAACCGGGTGTCGCAAGAGCTCCGCTCGGCTCGGGCGCTGGCGGTTCCCTCCATCTGGTACGAGCCTTTCGGGCTCGTCTTGATCGAGGGCATGGCAGCCGGGCTGCCGATCATCGCCTCCGCCATCGGCGGCATGCCCGAAGTGGTCGGTGAGGTAGACCCCGCTTTCCTGCCTGCTCCGGGCGATGTCACCGCGTGGTCCGAGTCGTTGTCGATGCTGGCCGCCGGGGGCGACGAGCTCGATGCCGCCGGAGCGGCCGGCCGGGAGCGCTACGAGAGCCGCTACACCCCTGAAGCCGGTCTGGCGGGTTTGGAGAAGATCTATGTCGAGACCCTGGCTCGGTCGGGTTGAGCGCGACCGGTCGGTGAGCGGGCTGAGCCCGGCGCCCACCGCCTCGCCCCTCGAGGCGGGTGCTGCTGCGGTAGACGTCGGCGAAGGTGACGAACAAAAGAAAGCCGACAGCCTCGTACCCTACGTGACCGCCGATCCCCGGTGAGATCACCCCCATCAACAGGATGAGAACGAACACGGCGGCGATCTCGGGCGCCACCGAGCGGAGTGCCGCGCTGCGTCGTGACCGCCAAGCCGCGGACGAAGGCGACCACCGAGACCGCAAGCAAGGTGAGGAAGGCGACCAAACCGGCGATCCCCATGTCGACCGCGATTTCGACCAGCACGTTGTGCCCATCACCCGCCCACGGGAAATAGGTGGTGAAGATCGGGCCCGCCATGATGTATCCGTGGCCGAAGAGTGGTCTCTCGGCAAACAGGTCACCGGCAATTGCCATCAACTCGGTGCGTTGTGACAGCGAGGTGATCTGTTCGGTGGTCTGACCTCGGGTGAGCACTCGCTCGGCGACGTCCTGACCTGCCGGCGTGGCCAAGCGCCATGGTCAACCCGAGGATGATGACGCCGAGCGCCATCGTGCCGATACGCTTGGCCGGCCCGCGCGGCGCCAGCGCCAGCAGCACCAACGACCCAACCACGAAAGCCAGCAGCCCGCCTCTGGTGCGTGTTGCCACCAGCGCCACCGCCAGTGCCGGGACGGCCAATAGGGCCAGCAGCCGCCATACCCGACCCACAGTGCGATCGGGCAGTCCGAGCTTCGTCCCCATCAGCATGAGGATGGCCACTCCGGTCATCCCACCGACCGGGATGGGATGTACGGCAAACCAGCGGTAACGGGCGAAACCGTCGACATCGATGTGCGGCTCCCAGATTGGGAGCACGGCCGAGACGACCATGGAGATGACGATCGTCGCAACGAAGCACCGTCGCACCCAGATCCACATCGCCGGAAAGAACTCGGGGTCGCGGCGGGCCTCCCCAGAGACCAACAACATGGTCAATCGCGAGGACGACGAATTGGATGCTGCGGATCACCGACCGGATCGAGAAGGAGACGGCTGCGGTGAGCACCACCAAGCACACGAAGATCAACACCAGGCGAAGAGGTCCGCCCAGCGTGGCGAAGGAGTAGGTGCGTGCCGCCAGTCCCTTGGCGAGGATCACACCAACCCAGGACCCGATCGCGATCCACAGGGCGAGCTCGACCAGGATCTGTAGGTCGACCGAGCCTCCGAAAGGGGCCGCGGCGTCGCGAACCCTCATCTTGAGTCGGGGCTGAGAGCCAGGACGGCGACGATGATGCCCAGCAGCGCCGGCGTTGGTCGCTCGAGCCGGCGGAGCAGCCTCATGCCGGGGCGAAGGTCTGCAGCTCCTCTCCGGAGAGCACCGGAGCGGAGAGCAATCCGAGGCGCTGGATCGGAGCGATGTTCGGGCGGATCCCCTCGCTGAACTGGGGGTGCCAGCCGGCCGGCTGGGCTTCTGCGTCACGCCAGGGATAGAAGATTCGGGCGTCAGGGGTGGTGCCCTCGTCCAGCCAGCCGAGTGCGATGTGGAAGGTGCGCAGCTCCTTGAGCCGGGCGTCGATCTCGGCGATCTCAGCCTCCCTGCCCGCCTCCACCGCCGACCTGAGCCTGCGGTTGAACACCTCGATCAGGTCGCTCAGCATCCCAAGACGAAGCTGTTCGATGCTGGCGCGGGTGCAGGCGGTGGAGTCGACCAGCGCCTGGAAGGTGCCCTGGCTGCTCTTGAGGTGCCATATCTCCGGGTTCCGGTCGGTGAGCTCGACATGACGGGGGAAGAAGCGCTCTCTCGCCCAGTTGTCGATGGCTGCCGCCGCGTCGGCTGCCGGGTAGTCGAGCTCCGCCACGAGCTCCTTCTCCAACGTCCGGGCGCTGGGCGCGTCCAACCCCGTCTGGAGACGCCGTAAGACGATGGTGCCCAGCGTGGGCCAGTCCTTGATCCTGAGCAGAGGGGTGAAGGGCTGGGTCTTCACCTCGGGGGCCGGACCGACCATCTGCCCTGAGCGATCCCCGAGGACCGTCTCGAGGATGGTGGCGTACAGATAGTCGTCGAGCTCGGAGGAGGCCCCGTTGCTGAGCACCAGCTCGGAGAGAACCGGTGCCTGCGGCACGGCGACGTGGCTGCCGTTTCCGGCCGCCGGGCGGGCCGGCTCGGGTCGAGGGGTGACTGCTGCCGCCAGCGGGGGCGCCGCCGGCTCCGCCCTCTCAGGCGTCTCGGTCCGGCGCAGCGCCGATCGCCATGATCTCTTGGCCGGCTGATTGGAGGTTCTGCCGTTGCTCGGTTGCGGGGCAGCCTCATCAAGGTCGTCCGGGCTGCGGAGACGCTCCCGATGGAACACGGTGCTGGCCCGAACCGAGACCGATGCCATCTCGCGGCTCAGCGGTGCGAGGTTGTAGAGATACCCGAGCAGCGGAGCCGGGTTCAGCTCGATGCGGTCGCGGACCTCCTCGTACCGCACCACCGGGCTGCCGTGGGGCACGACCGCGATCACCCCGTCGACGCGGCCGAGGAGGCTGCTCGTGTAGGCCACGGTGAGCAGGGGCGGTGCGTCGATCAGGACGAGGTCGTAGTCGCCCCGCAGCTTCTCGAGCAGTTCCTCTCCCTGCTCCGAGGCCAGCATCTCGAGCCCGCCTTCGGGGAAGTCGAGCGAGCCGACCAGGTCGAGCCGTCCACCGTCGACCAGGGCGAGCCGGTTGGCAGTGATGCCCGCCGCGGTGACCACGGTCTTGGTGTCGCCTCCACCCTCGAACAGCGCGCTCAACCCCTGATGTCCCAGATCGGCGTCGAGGGCGAGCACCCTTGCCCCCTCGGCAGCCGCGGTCAACGCGGTGTTGGCCACCGCCACCGTTTTCCCGGCTCCGTCGGCCGCCGAGACGACCAGGGCTACCAGGCAATCGGCGGCATCGGGGTCCGGACGGAACATCTCGCGTCGTCTGCTCATGAGGGCCGAGGCCGCGAAGCGGAACGCCTCGGCCGACGCCGAGTTCGGATCGGTCAGCACGGGCAGCACCGACCGGATCTTCTCGTCGCGGAAATCAGGGACCTCGGCGAGGAGGGGAGCGCGGAGCACGACCTCGGGCTGGGTCTTCACCGTGAACGAACGCTTACGAAGCGCGAAGTAGTAGGCGCAGCCGATCCCCATCACGAGCCCGAGTGCACCCGCCAGCCCGACGTTGCGGGCAAACTCTCGTTGTGGGGGTGGGGTGGCGTCCACCGCTGCCGAAGCGAGGATCACGCCGCTCCCGGCGATCTGGGTGTCGACCTCGGCCTGGGTAGCCTGTTGGCGGAGAAGGTCACGGTTGGCCACTTCTGTCTGACGCCTCTGGACCAATTCGCCAACGACCGGGTCTTGCGTCTCGATGGCTCCGGCCGTCTGCAGGTTGGTGAGCTGTTGGCCTATGGAGGCCAACTCGGCGTCTATCCGCTCCCTTTCGGCATCGCTGGCGCCGGCGCGGGCCGCTACCAGCTCCGCCTGGCGGGCGAGGAGGTCAGGAACTCCCTCGCCGGAGCCCGTATCCACCGACCCTCCTTGCTCTTCGATTTGCTTGTCGAGAGCGGCGATTCGCTCATCGCTGTCGGCGATCAACTCCTCGAGCCGGGTAACGACATCCTCCAGGCTGCGCTTTGCCTCCTCCACCACCACCTCCTGGTAGGCGGTGATGACCGCGTTGACGCCCTCGATCGCATTGGGCTCACCGTCCGCAGAGAAGGTGAGTCGAATCACATCGTTCTGGGCGCTGGCGAGCACGGTGAGACCTGCGGCGATTTCCTCGGTGGTGAGGTCGACGCCGGGTTGTCGGCTGGCGATTTGGGCGGCGCGACGGGCCACAGGAGTCGATTCGATGAACGCCACCTGGTTCTCGACGTATCTCCCCGGCTGGGCGTTGTTCTGATCGAACAGTGCTCCGGTCTTGGGATCCTGGACGACAAGGCTGGCCTCTGACGTCCAGATGTCGGGCAACGGCTGGAGCCGGGTGCCTAGGAGGCCGAGCACGAGGAACAGCACGAAGACGGCGACGAGGAGGCGCCAGTAGCGGCGCACCGAACCCAAGATCGTCGGCTCGAAAAGTCCGGCTTCGTCTGGCATCCCACTCCCGGTTCTGGCGCGCTTGTCCGATGGTCCGTTCGGAGAACGACTCCGTGCCCCCGCCACTCGTCGGCTCTCGGATATCGGAATCGGCACCAGAGCTAGCTGACTTGAGCGCTGTCGACTATCTCAGCCGGGCAGATATTCCTCGGAGCGGTGGAGGAATCCCGCCATCTGGCCCCGGGTGATCGGCTCGGCCGGGCAGTAGCTGGCGTCGTCAGTGGTGCACCCCCGGGTGATGCTGGTGGCGGCGAGACGGTTGATGTTGTCTTCGTGGGGCGACCCGTGGTCATCGTCGAAGGCGTCCCCGGAAGCGGCAGGGAGATCGAACGCCCGTGCCAGGAACGAGGCCATCTGTGCCCGCGTCACCGGCTCATTGGGACAGAAGCTGCGGCCACTTGTAGTGCAACCGAAGGTGATTCCGGAGGCGGCGAGACGATTGATGTTGTCCTCGTGAGTCGATCCGTCGTCGTCTTCGAAGACGTCCTCGCCTGCGGGGAGATCCATGGCGCGGGACAGGAAGGAGGCCATCTGTCCGCGGGACACGTCCTCCTCGGGGCAGAACCGGTTGTTGTCGGGCGGGTTGCAGCCGAGCGTGACGCCCTCGGACTTGAGCCACTCGATGTCATCGAAGAAGGTATGGCCCGGGAGGACGTCGACGAACGTGACCTTCTCGCTCCCCGAATCCTGGTGGTAGGGACCCGACCGCCAATCGCTCCACCCCATCACATTGCCGATGTCGAAGGCGACGAACTTCCACGAGCCGATGTAGGTGTTGTCGTGGAAGACGTTTCCCTGGTCGAAGGTGATCGCCTCCTCGATGACATCTCCCATGTATGGCGACCAGTCGGGACTGGTGCCGTAGTTGGAGAAGAGGGCGTTCTTGCCGCAATTGTCGTCACAGCCGTCTATCGCGGCGCGGTCGATCTGGAAGACATTGCCATGAACGTCGACGTTCTGCGTCTTCCACCGGCAGTCGTCGTAATTGGGTTGGCTCGAGATGGACCCTTCGTCGCATTGGTCGAACTCGGCGACGAGGGTGCAGTAGTCGCTGCTCGAGTTGTTGGGGGAGTTGCAGAAACGGTCGGCGTTCTCCCACAGCGTGATCCCGTTGTAGTTGTCCTTGAACCAGTTGCCCACGATCTCGATGGATGCCGGCCCGGCGACCCGGCTATCGCCCCCGGCCTCCGATATGTAGATGGCGCCGGTGGGGAAGCCGTCGCCCCGCCCCACCTCATGGGCGTTCTCCCTGAAGGTGTTGTTGCGGATCACGGCGTTGTAGCTGATCTCGTAGAACAGTCCGACGTCGTCGTTGTCCTGGATCAGGTTCCTTGCGAACAGGAAGTCACGGTTGTTGGTGTCCGCCCACAGCCCGACGCCGAAGTTGTCGTGGACCCAGTTGTTGGTGATCTCGGCGCCGTCGACCGCCCAGAACTTGGCCCCGCCCGAGCAGCCGCAATCGGGGTCGACGCGGTCGGTGTTGTTGCGGACGATCTCGTTGTGGTCGATCACTACGTTCTTGATGCCGTCGCCGCTCTGGAAGTAGTTGAGCCCGTATTGGCCATTGCGTGCGATGCAGTTGTACCGGAGGACCTGGCGGGCCCCACCCATCAGCGCGGCACCAGAGTTGTCGGAGATGGTGTTGTGCTCGATGAGCCAGCCGTTGGCCTGGTCGTGGTTTACGACGCCTTCCTGGTTGGGGGCGACGAAGTTCTGGATGGTGAGGTAGGCGATACGGACCCCGGTCTCCGTACCAGTGAAGGCATATGCGTTTACCCCTTTGCCGTCGAGGATCGCACCGGGCGCACCGATGTAACTTGTTCCCTTGTTTTGGGGTGATGTTGTCGTACTGACCCGATCCAGCGGTGTGGGTCCCAGGTGCCAGCCAGAAGACGGTGCCGGCTGGGTTGTTATCGGTGACATTCGAGACGTTGCTGCCCGGTTGGATCACCACCGCCCCGTCGGGCGGGCTCGACGGGCCGTCGAGTTTCCCCTTCTTGCCACAGATGCGCGCCGGAGGGTCGATCAGCTCGACCCCGTCTATCGGCGCCGAAACCTCGTCAGCGGCTGCGACCGGGACCGGGAGCAGCAAAGCGGTGATCACCCCCACGGTCACCGTCAGTGCGAGCGACGCCCTGAGACGGCGCAAATCGAGAGCCATGGCCTTCCTCATCCGTCAGCCTCACCTGGCTTCGGCGAGGACGGGGCATCGACCATAGCTCGTGCCTCGCTACGAGGCACGAGAGGCCTCCCGGGTCAGTAGGCGCCGCGGCCGGAGAGCACCGCAGGGACGGTGCGGAGCAGCAACCGCAGGTCGCCCGTTGCGGTCCACTCTTCGATGTACTGGATGTCCATCTGCACCCAGGTGTCGAAGTCGAGGTCGGAGCGGCCGCTCACTTGCCAAATGCACGTAATACCCGGCTTGACCAAGAGCCGCTGCCACTCGAGCTCGCTGTAGGTCACCACCTCCTCGGGCAATGGGGGACGCGGGCCTACGAGCGACATCTTGCCCGACAGCACATGGAGCAACTGGGGCATCTCGTCGATGCTCAGCTTGCGGAGCACCCGGCCCACCTTGGTCATCCTTGGGTCATCGCGCACCTTGAATATGGGGCCGGTCGCCTCGTTCAGCTCGACCAGCCGCGGTTTCTCATACTCGGCGTCGGATCGCATCGAACGGAACTTTGCGAAGCGGAAGGTCTCTCCGTCTTTGCCGACCCGGTCCGAGACGTAGAACACGGGCCCCGGCGACGAGAGCTTGACCGCTATCGCCGCGACCAGCAACACCGGGGACAGGATCAGGAGTGCCAGCGAAGCGCCGATCACGTCGAGCATCCGCTTTGCTGCCAGTTGCCAGCCGGTCGCGGCGAGAAGGCCGGTACCGGGCTGCACCCGGGGAGGATCGGCGGGAGAATTGGTCGCAGGTGCTGCGATGAGAGGTATGACTTCGAATGCAGGCAGTGCGGTGCTCAACACGCCGCCTGCCGCTACAACTGTCCCACCAACGACGCCGCTCGGGTCGTCTTCTCGCGCCACCATTTCGCGGTCTCCCCACCCCCCTTGTTCCCCAGCCTGACTCCCCTTCAGGTGGCCGGGGACCCCCGAGACCGGCCGCGGTGAATCGTACGCCCCGAAACGGAGCGCTGACAATGGGTCCAGCGACTCAGACTGCGCTGGCCACGCTCCGGCCCGGCGTCCCCTCCTCACCGGCATCCTCGGGCACGGGCGCGGTCAACTCGTGATCCTCGGTCGGTTCGATCACGGTTGGATCCTCGAGCAGGCCCAGATCGACCAGAGCCGGCTTGACATAGCGCATTTGCCACTCCCTACCACGACCACGCACGATCACTCCACCGCCACTCTAAGTGGCAACCACGCTGTCGATCAACTCCACTCGGTCGGCGCGCCCGTTGTTTCGTCTCCGACCACCGAGGGTATGGTCGGCCTCAGGCGCCGCGGGGGAGACGCGATTGGGCGCTGCAGGAGATGGCAGGGTGGTCAGAAATCCGAATGTCGTGTACCGCGTCCTGGAAGACCACGGGCCGGTGCTGTTCGATACCGACTCCGGCCACTACTTCGCACTGAACGAAACGGGACGGATCATCTGGCTCGCTGTGCAGTCAGGCAATGAGAGGGTCGCCGACCTGGTGACAGCCGTCACCGATGCGTTCGAGGACGCTCCCCCCGAGACGCCTGATGATGTGGTCGAGTTCATCGACGCTCTCGTATCACGAGGACTGGTGGTGCTCGAGTGAGTGTTCGGCGGGCTGATTGCTGGGGGGACGTGCCCGCTGGCTAGGGTCGCTCTGCTGGACGAGCCGGGACTGGGCGGTGGCTGATCAGGCGAACTTCGAGGACGACGCCATGGTGTTCGCCCCTCAGCTCTACTCCGCCGCCCTCCGTATGACCCGCAACCCAGCGGATGCCGAGGACCTCGTCCAGGAGACCTTTCTCAAGGCGTACCGGGCCTACCACAGCTTCGAGGAGGGCACCAACCTCAAGGCGTGGCTCTACCGCATCCTGACAAACACCTACATCAATCGTTACCGGAAGCAGATTCGCCAGCCCTCTGAGGTCGACCTCGGCGAAGTCGAGGACCTGTATCTCTACCGGCGTATCGGAGCCGGGGAAGCGGGGGATGCGGCAAGGAGCGCAGAAGAGCAGGTACTCGAGGGGCTGGTGGATGCCGATGTCAAGGCTGCTCTGGAGAGCCTCCCCGAGCATTTCCGGCTCCCTGTCATCCTCGCCGACGTCGAGGGTTTCTCCTACAAGGAGATCGCCGAAATCATGGACATCCCCATCGGGACCGTGATGTCGCGGCTCCATCGCGGAAGAAGAGCGCTGCAGCGAGCGTTGTGGGAATTCGCAACGCAACGCGGACTCGTGAGCCCGGAGACGGCGGATGGCTGACCACAAGTGCGACCAGGCGATCGCCAAGGTGTACGACTACCTCGACGAGGAGATGACCTGGTATCGGAAGGTGAGGATCCGCTACCACCTGCGGCGCTGCCCGCCGTGCGAGGTGGCCTTCGTCTTCGAGACCCGGCTGCGCGAGGTGATCAGGGAGCGCAGCCAGGACGAGTGCCCAGCCGAGCTGTTGGAGAAGCTGCATCGAATGCTCCGCGAAGCAGGGGCCGGGAGCGAGGCCTGACCTGGCTCGACCCCTGATCCCGGCATCGGTATCCTCGGCCGGGATGCGGGATCGCCCCACCCGGCTCCTCGGCCTTCTCACCCTGACGTTGCTCGCCGTCGCCGTTGCGACCTCGCTGCTTGGCGGTGCGGCACAGGCCCAGGAGACGACCGTGCCAAGCCCCACCACCGTGGCGGGTGAAGAGGGGACGGGGACGACCGTTGCCGGCGAGGGTGGGGGCGCCGAGACCACCGCCCCCGGCCCGACCATCGTTCCGGCCGCCCCGGTCGAGGAGCCAGCCGCGCTCCCCGAGGATGTCCCTTGGACCTACCGCTACCTGATCCCGACCGTGCTCGTCATCGGCGGGCTCGCCGTCGTGGTGACAGTCATCCAATACTTCGTCAGGGTGGTCCGGGCCAGGTATCGGCCGGTACGGTGACATCGACCATTCCCTGGTCGAGCGCATCGCGCGTCGCCGCTCGGCTGGCGGGCAGCTACCCGCTAGAGGGCTCGTACCACTTCCACCACCTCACCGAGCAGGCGCCCGAGTTGGTCGACCGAGCGGCGCGGTTGGTCGAGGAGGAGACCGGGCTGCGGAGCCAGGGAATGCCCGAGGTGGTGGTCGTAACCCGCTCGGAGTGGGCCGAGCGGAACGTGGCGTCGTTCTCGGTGTTGCTGGCGCCGGCCGAGGAGCGACTCGCCGCCGCCGCCGGTGATTCCGGCTCGGGGCTGAGCCGGAGGGTGCTCGCCGCCGAGACCGGGGCACTCCTCGGGCTGCTGGCAAGGCGTGTGCTCGGCCAATACGAACTCGTCCTCCCCACCGGGTCGGAGGCGGATATCGTGACCCTGGTGGGTGCCAACATCCTGGCGTTGGAGCGCACTCACCAACTCGACCCCGCCGAGTTCCGCAGCTGGCTGGCACTCCACGAATGCACCCACCGCCTCCAGTTCACCGCCGTCCCATGGCTGCGCGGTTACTTTCGTGGCCTGGTGAACGAGCTCGTGGAGAGCGCTCAACCCGAGCCGGGGCGGCTCGCCAGGGTCGCCGCCGAGGTAGCAAAGGCGCTGCGCACCAGGCAACCAGTGGTCGACGACACCGGGCTTATCGGGCTCTTCGCCTCCCCGGAGCAGCGTGCCGTGCTACGACGCGTCCAGGCGCTGATGTCGCTGCTCGAGGGTCACGGGCACGTTGTGATGGACCGGGTGGGAGGGCGTGTTTTGCAGACCCAGGAGAGAATGTCGCGTCTCCTCAAAGCGCGTCGCTCCGACCCGAGGCTGGCGGCGCTGTTCAGGCTCACCGGGCTCGATCTGAAGATGAAGCAGTACGAACTGGGTGAGCGCTTCGTCATCGGGGTCGAGGCGGTAGCCGGGTGGGCGGCACTCGACGCCGTCTGGGAGGATCCGGCCAGCCTCCCCTCGCTCGACGAGATCGAGCAACCGGGGCGGTGGTTGGCGCGGGTCGCCTGACCAGGCGCTGATGGACCCCGTCCGCCGCCGGGTGCTCGGGGCAGCGGCATCTCTCCCGGAGGGCCCGCTCGTGGTTGCGATCAGCGGCGGCGCCGACAGCGCCGTCGCCGCCTGGGCGGCGTGCCAGCGAAGGAGTGATGTGGCGGCTGCCCATGTTCACCACGGTTTGCCCACCTCCGACCAGATGCAGACCGCGGCTGGCGCAGTCGCCGGCCGGCTTGGGATCGACCTCATGACCCGCAGCGTCACCGTCGACCACGTCGGCTCGTGGGAGCACGCCGCTCGCCGCGCCCGGTATCAGGCGCTGCTCGAGATGGCCGGGTCGTCCTGGTTGGTCACCGGGCACACCTCCGACGACCAGGCCGAGACGGTGCTGATGGCGGTCTTGCGGGGGACCGGGATACGAGGTCTGGCCGGGGTCCCGGCGCGACGCGGCCGGATCATCCGCCCCCTCCTCGGCATAAGCCGATCGGAGACCCGTCGACTGGCCACGGCGCTCGGGCTGCCTTGGCAAGACGACCCGGCCGAGATCGGGTCGATGGGGAGGCGGACCGACATCCGCCGCTATCTCATCCCCGATCTGGAGAGCCGCTACAACCGCGCTCTCCGGTCTGCGCTCAATCGGATGGCCGAATCGGTCGGCCATGCCGCCGATGTGGTCGAGGATCTGGCCGAACGGGTCCACATCCATCGCGGCGACGGCCTGGTGGCGATCGCAGGCGCCGAGATCACCACCCGTCCGGAAGCGGTGGGTCGCGAGGTCGTGCGACGGGCTCTGCGATTGGTGCGCGGTCCGCACGCCGGCAGCCACGACGAGGTGATCGCAGTTATGGAGGTCGCCAAGGGTTCCCGGAAAGGGGTGGCGCTCACCGGGGGCCTGGTGGTCCGGCGCCGGGGGGCGCTGGTAGTGATCGAGTCAAGCGAGGTATTCGAGCCGCCATCACCGGTCGATTGGGCGGTCCCCGGACCGATCCGCTTCGGATCCTGGGAGTTGGACTCCTGGGTCGAGACGGCCCCGCCCGTCGCTTTCCCACTCGGCGCATGGTGGGCGGTGTTCGACGGCGACCGATTCGATGACGCCTTGGTGGTCCGCCCTCCACATGACGACGACCGGGTGGAGGTGCCCGGGGGACACGCTCCGCTGAGCGAGGTGATGGCATCCGCCGGCGTGGATCTAGCCGATCGCACGGCGTGGCCTGTGGTGGCCTCGGGAAGCGACCTCGTTTGGGTCCCACGGGTACGCGTGATAGGTCCAGCCGTGGGGCACACGACGACCCGCTACCTTTGGCTGGCGGCGCAACGAGAGGAACCATGGAGGTAGGCAAGGTCCTGATCTCGGCCGCCGAGATCGAAGCGAAGATCGAGGAGATGGGCCGGCAGATCACCGAGGACTACCAAGGACGGGATCTGTTGGTGGTCGCTGTGCTCAAGGGGGCCTTCATCGTGATGGCCGACCTGGCGCGCGCCATAGACCTCCCCGTCCAGTTCGACTTCATGGCCGTGTCCTCTTACGGGGCGGCCACACAGACCTCAGGGGTCGTCCGGATACTGAAGGACCTCGACCAGGAGATCGCCGGGCGCGACGTCCTGGTCGTCGAGGACATCATCGATTCGGGCTTGACGCTCAACTACCTGCTCAAGAGCCTGCGAGTTCGTCGGCCCGCATCGCTCGAGGTGGCGGCGCTGCTTGTCAAGGAGGGCATCCAGCGCGTGCCGCTCGATGTCCGCTACGTCGGATTCGGTATCGGCCCGCAGTTCGTCATCGGCTACGGCCTCGACTACGCCGGCCGCTATCGCAACTTGCCGTACGTGGCCGTCATGGATGAGTAAGGCGGAAGACGGAAGACGGAAGCCAGAGATCTTTTCCCTCCCCCCGGCGGGGGGAGTACCCGACGCCGGAGGCGTCGGGGGAGGGGGGCTGGCTCACTCCCTAGGGTGCGACAGCCGCGGGTCGATCACCGTTGGGAGCTCGGCAGCCCCCCTACCCGCCGCTGCGCGGCGGGGCCCTTCCCCCCTGCGGGGGGACGGAGTCCACCGCCGTCCGCCGTCTCCCTCCGGGTACTAAGTACTAAGTACTGAGTACTAAGTACGCAGCGGCTTCGCCGCTGACCGCCGCATAGCTCCGGACTTGCCATACGATGACCGGCAACGAAACCTGCCGGACCTGGCGTGATACCGTTCTGACGCACGCTCGTGTCCTGGTCCCAAAGGGAGAACGGTGAACCGGACGCTTCGCACCATCCTCATATACGGACTGGCCATCCTCATGATCGCTGTGGTCGGTCAGCAGTGGTTCAGCAGCGCCAACGAGCCCGAGGAGATGGGGCTCAACGAGTTCTTCGTCGCGCTCGAGGAGGGCAGGGTCGAATCGGCCACCATATTCGAGCGCTCCCAGGTGGTCCGCGGTGAGTTCGAAGATACCCCCGGCGACAACTACGACTTCATGGTGCGGTATCCCGACGGTTACCAGGAGCAATTGGTCAACGACCTGCGCGAGGCCAATGTTGACATCGACACCGATGCCGAGCCACCCGGCCTGCTCGACATCCTCATCAACTTCCTCCCGTGGCTGTTCCTGATCGGGTTCATGATCTTCATCTTCATGCAGATGCAGGGGTCGGGGAACCGGGTCATGCAGTTCGGCAAGGCGAAGGCGCGACAGATCACCAAGGACACGCCCAAGGTCACCTTCAAGGACGTGGCCGGGCTCGACGAGGCGATCGAGGAGCTGCAGGAGATCAAGGAGTTCCTCCAGCACCCGGACAAGTTCCGTGCCATGGGTGCCAAGATCCCCAAGGGAGTCCTCCTCTTCGGCCCACCGGGGACGGGGAAGACGCTGCTTGCCAGGGCGGTAGCCGGCGAGGCGGGCGTCCCCTTCTTCTCCATCTCGGGGTCGGACTTCGTCGAGATGTTCGTCGGCGTCGGCGCTGCCCGGGTGCGCGACCTCTTCGAGCAGGCCAAGAACAACGCTCCGGCGATCGTCTTCATCGATGAGATCGACGCCGTCGGCCGCCATCGTGGTGCCGGTCTCGGTGGCGGCCACGACGAGCGGGAGCAGACGCTCAACCAGTTGCTGGTCGAATTGGACGGGTTCGAGGCGCAGACAGGTGTGATCGTCATCGCCGGCACCAACCGGCCCGACATCCTCGACCCGGCGCTGCTTCGTCCGGGACGGTTCGACCGCCAGATCGTGGTCGATCGTCCCGATCTGGTCGGAAGGGTCGCCATCCTCGGTGTCCACGCTCGGGGCAAGCCGCTCGAGGAGGGTGTCGAGCTCGAGGTGTTGGCCCGTCAGACCCCGGGCTTCACCGGTGCCGATCTGGCCAACCTCATCAACGAGTCCGCCTTGCTCGCCGCCAGGCGCAACAAGCAGCAGATCGGGATGTCCGAGATGGAAGAGGCGATCGACCGGGTGATCGCCGGCCCGGAGCGCAAGAGCCGGATCATCTCCGACGAGGAGAAGCTGGTCATTGCCTACCACGAGACAGGTCACGCCCTGGTGGGGTGGGCACTGCCCAACGCCGACCCGCTCCACAAGGTCACCATCGTCTCCCGCGGCCGGTCGCTGGGGCACACACTGGCGCTCCCCACCCAAGACAAGTACCTGATGCGGCGGAGCGAGTTGGTCGACCAGCTCGCCATGCTGCTTGGGGGCCGCACTGCCGAGGAGCGGATCTTCACCGACCCCACGACCGGCGCTGCCAACGACATCGAGAAGGCGACCGAGATTGCCAGGCGCATGGTCATGGAGTACGGGATGAGCGACCGGCTCGGGCCTATGCAATATGGACGCCCATCGGGTGAGGTGTTCCTGGGGCGTGACTACGCCCGCCAACAGGATTACTCCGACGAGGTGGCAGCCCACATCGACGAGGAGGTGCGCCGACTCATCGGGCAGGCCCACGAGGAGGCGCGCGAGATCATCGAGACACATCAGGACGCCATGGACCGGATGGTCAAAGTGCTCTTGGAGAAGGAGACTGTCGACGCCAAAGAGGTGGGGGAGATCTTCGCCGACGTCCCCAAGTGGGAGCACGCTCCAAACGGCGCTATCCGCATCCAGCACCCCAACGGGAGGGCCGCGGTAAACGGTGTGGCTGCGGCTACCACCGCTACCCACGAGGCCCGGCCCACCCCCTGACATGGACCCGGGCGAGCCGGGACAGGTCGACCAGAGCGCGATCGCCGACGCGGTCCGCCAGATTCTCAAGGCGATCGGCGAGGACCCCGAGCGCGAGGGTCTGGTGGAGACGCCGGAGCGGGTGGCCAGGCTCTACGCCGAGATCTTCTCCGGGCTTCGAGAGCAGCCGGACGACGTCGTCGACGCCTTCTTTGGTGAGGAGCACCACGAGGAGATCGTGATGGTCCGCGACATCCCCTTCTACTCGTGCTGTGAACACCACCTGATCCCCTTCCACGGGCGGGCGCACGTCGCCTATCTGCCCAAGGGCCAGGTGACCGGGCTTGTCGAAGCTCGCCCGTCTCGTCGACGTCTACGCCCGTCGCCCGCAGATGCAGGAGCGGCTCACCGCCCAGGTGGCAGACACCTTGATGGATGTGCTCGAACCGCACGGGGTGCTGGTGGTCGTCGAGGCCGAGCACCTCTGCATGAGCATGCGGGGGGTGCGCAAGCCGGGGGCGATGACTGTCACCTCGGCTGTGCGGGGCATCTTCGCCGACAGTCCCTCCACCCGCGCCGAAGCTTTCTCGCTGCTCAACGGCGGGCGGTGAGTTCCCGTCGGCGGCTCATCCGGTCGGAGCTCAGACGGAGCCGTAGCCCACCCGACACCGAGACCCTGGCGGGTAGGCGACCGCCTCCTGGGGGAGGCGCGGCGCGTGGCGGTGATGGGGATCCTCAACGTCACCCCCGACTCCTTTTCCGACGGGGGCCGCTACGCCGACCCCGATTCCGCCGTGCAGCGCGGGCTGCAACTCTGGGACCAGGGCGCCGACCTGGTCGATGTCGGCGGCGAATCGACCCGGCCCGGAGCCAATCCAGTGGAAGCGGTCGAAGAGCTGAGGAGGGTCGAGCCGGTTGTGGCTCGGCTGTCAGCTCGAGGCGTGCCCGTCTCGATCGACACCGGCAAGGCATCGGTGGCCGGGGCAGCACTCGAGGCCGGAGCAGTTGCGGTGAACGACGTGACCGGGTTGTCCGACCCGCACATGGCGGCAACGGTCGCCGAGCGCGGGTCGTCTCTGGTGGTGATGCACATGCCCGGTGATCCCCGGACTATGCACCTCGCCGCAAGCTATGCAGACGTCGTGGGTGAGGTGCGCGACTACCTCGTCGCGCGGGCGAGCGACGCCGTCGCCGCCGGCGTCGATCCCGACCGGGTCTGCATCGACCCCGGTATCGGCTTCGGCAAGACCATCGACCACAACTTGGAACTGCTTGCCCGCCTTGGAGAACTCGCATCGTGTGGCTTCCCGGTAATGGTGGGAACGTCGCGTAAGTCGTTCCTCGGTCGCCTGCTCGACATCCCCGACCCGGCCGAGCGCGACCTGGCCACCGCGGTGACCGTCGCATTGGCCGCAGAGCGAGGTGCCACCGTCGTCAGGGTGCATGATGTCCCTGCCGCACGCCAAGCCGTCGCGCTCGGTGTTCGCTATGGTGCCGCACGGCGAGGACGGTGGGTGAACGGTGACGGGGCTCAAACCAAGGGGGTTTGTCTGGGTCATCTCCGGCCGGCTTGCCACCTGCGAGAGGATCGGCGGCACCGGCGTGCAGCACCGCAGGGTGCGACGCGAAGAGGAGCTGATCTGGCTGTCCAAGGAGGCCGGCGTCACCACCATCCTCTCGCTTCTTTCTGGTGGCCAGAACGTCGCCGCCTACCAGCAGGCAGGTTTCCGGGTCCACGAGGTACCCGTCGTCGGGATGGCTCTACCCAAGGACACCGAGGAAGTCTTCGAAGTCCTAGACGGCGTCCTCGCCGATCCGAGCGAGGTGGTGTTGCTCCACCGTGACAGCATCGACGACACCGTCGCCGGGATCCTCGGCGGCTACTTGGTGCACTCCGACCTGCTCGATGACCAGGTGATGGCTGCTGCTCTGATCCAGGAGATCATCGGCCGGCCGCTCGGGCCGGAAGGACGGGCTCTGATCCCGTCCCCCGAGCCCACCTGATGTTCGAGCGCTTCACTCAGCAAGCCAGACGAGTTGTTGTCCTCGCCCAAGAGGAAGCGCGCCATCTCGACCACGACTACATAGGGACCGAACATCTCTTACTCGGGTTGATCGCCGACCAGGAGGGCGTAGCCGCAAGAGTGCTCCGTGATCTTGGGATCGAGCAGGAGGCCACTCGCCAAAAGGTGGTCGAGATCATCGGAAGAGGTGAAGGGCCTGCCACGGGACACGTACGTATGACACCTCGAGCCAAGAAGGTCCTGAGAGCTGTCGTTGCGCGAATCGATCCAGCTGAAGGACAAGCACATCGGGCCCGGGCACATCCTTCTCGGGCTGCTGCGTGAGGGCGATGGGGTCGGCGCACAGGTCCTGGTGGCGTCGGGCGCCGACCTGGCGATGGTGCGGGAGAAGGTTGTCGAGGCGATCGGCGCGGTCTCACAGGAGGCTGGCCCACCGGAGCGGTCGGCCTCTCTGCGCCGCAGCGGCACGGCGACCGTCGCTGCGATGGCGGCAAGTTCCAAGGACGAGATCCGCCTCACCGGGATCAGCGTGCGAGCTCACCACGGGGTTTACCCAGAAGAGCAGGAGAAGGGGCAGGATTTCGTCGTCGATCTGGTAGCTCATCTCGACCTGACCGCGCCGGGTGAAAGTGACCGGCTGGAGGACACGGCCGACTACGGGGACTTGGCGCAGAGGGTCCACGATCTGGTCGCCACCGAACGGTGGAACCTGTTGGAACGGGTCGCGGAGCGGGTTGCGCAGCTCGTTTTGGAAGATGAGCGGGTGCGCGAAGTGGAAGTGACGGTCCACAAGCCGGAGGCACCGATCGCGGTGCGCTTCTCCGACGTGTCGGTGACGGTCAGGCGGTGGCGCTGACACGTGCTGCCGTGGCTCTCGGGTCGAATCTCGGTGACCGCGCCGCGACGCTTCATTCAGCGCTAGCCGCGATAGCGCAGCTGGGAGATGTGGTGGCGGTTTCCGGTTTCCACGAGACGGCTCCGGTGGGCGGGCCCGAACAAGGAGATTTCCTCAACGCGGTGGTCGTGATCGAAACCGCACTGGGACCAGAGGAGCTACTGGTCGGGTTACAACGGATCGAGGACGACCACGGGCAGGATGAGGGTGGAACGGTGGGGCCCTCGCACCCTCGACCTGGACCTTGTCGCCATGGACGGGGTGCGACGCGACACCCCCGAGTTGACCATCCCGCATCCTCGGGCCGCCGACCGTCGTTTCGTGCTGACCCCGTTGGTCGAGGTCTGGCCCGATGTGGAGGTTGCGCCAGGTCTAACCGCATCCCAGAGCCCTCGATCTGCTGAGCGCATCCGAGGGTTGACCCGGTCCGGTGGGGGGTATCTGGCCTGGACACCACACGGAGGTGACCGGATGCCCAAGGGCAAAGGAAGGCAAAGGCAAGGGCAAGGCCAAGAACCACGGGCCGACCATCCAAGATGACCGGCGGTACGAGGCTCTTCGCGAGCAGGGAATGAGCAAGAAGAAGGCCGCCCGGATCGCCAACACGCCAGCATCGGTGGCCGGCAAGCGAGGCGGAAAGGCCAAGAACTACAGCGACATGACCAAG
Source organism: uncultured Actinomycetes bacterium (assembly GCA_963780745.1). Lineage (GTDB taxonomy): Bacteria > Actinomycetota > Acidimicrobiia > Spongiisociales > DATADW01 > DATADW01. The sequence continues at coordinate 153,639 of CAWACT010000009.1, forward strand.
GACGAGCTGTACGGGCGGGCCAAGAAGGTGGGCGTTTCGGGGCGTTCCTCGATGAACAAGAAGGAACTGATCAGCGCACTCCGTAAGGGCAAGTAGCCGTTTTGGCTTCGATCGAGGGGGCAAGACCGCGTTTAGTGACGCCAAAACGGATTTAGAGCTCGGCGAGTTTCCACACCGCCGGCTCGTAGGCGCCGGGCTCGGTCCCCACATCGGCAAAAATGGCGACCGCTTCCTTGAGATGCGCCATGGCCTCGTCACCTCTCCCTGCTCTGTGGAGTAGGTCGGCGAGGTTGTTGTGCACCGCCGCCTCGCGGTGGCGGTCGCCGGTCCGCTGATAGACGCCGAGCGCTTCCTCGGCGGCGTCGATGCCCTTTTCCACCTCACCATCGGCGAGATAGGCGAGTGCCAGGTTGTTGAGGACACCGGCGAGCAGTCTCGGCTCCTCCGCCTCTGTGGCCAGTCTCCGGGCGGTCGTGAGATGCTCGAGTGCGACCTGAGGGTCTTCCGACCGTCGGAGGATCCCGAGCAAGTTGTTGACCCGTGCTCGGTCACCAGGATCCGCAGTGGCGTCGGCTGACTCCAAAGCTGCTCCAGCCAGTTGCGTGGCCCGCTCGTCATCCCCGCTCCGATGGGCGATGAGCGCATGGTCCACCGCCACCGTCATCTGCTCAGCGTCGTCCGGCGCCAGTTGACTCTGCGCCTCGATGATGTGGGCTTCCGCCACCTCCCACGCCCCTAGGTACGAGTACACCTGAGCCAGCTTGCGCTCGACCTGGGCTGAAGGGCCGCCCACAGCGAGCGCCGTCTGGTACGAGCCCACCGCCGAGCCGTACGCACCGGCGAGTGCTTCGAGATCGCCGATGGAGATGTGGAGTGCCGCAGGATCCTGATGACCCAACGCCAGCGAGCGTTTGTATAGGTCGAGGGCCTCGCGGTTGGCGTAGAGCGCGGCAGCACGCTGCGCCGCCATGGCGTATTGATCCGCCGCTTCGTGGTCGTTGCCGGCCGACTCGAAGTGGAAGCCGATCTGCGCCGCCATCGCCCCTGGGTCGCGGCGGTGTCGTCCCGCCAGCACGGCCGCTGTCCTTTGGTGGAGCAGCCGCCGCCTCGCCAGCGAGGTCGAGCCGAGCACATGTCGCCGGAGCAACTCGTGTGAGAAGTCGTATCCGGTGGCACCACCGCCCGGCTCCCTCACCACACCGTGCTTCAGCAACTCCTCGAGGGCAGTCACCACCTCGTCGTCGCTCCGCCCGCACACGGATCTCAGTGACTCGGCATCGAAGGATCGACCGATCACCGCCGCGGCCGAGGCAACCTGCCGGGCGATGTCGCTCAGCCCGGCGAGTCTCGATTCCAGAATGTCGGGCACGTCGACCGACTCCGGCCGCCCTTCCCGGATCGATGTCAGGTACTCGATCACGAAGAAGGGGAGCCCCTCGGTCTCGGCGAAAACGACATCCACTACCGCGGGGTCCACCTCAACACCGAGCACCGCTGCTGCGAGATCCCCCACCGCGACCGCGTCGAGCCGGTCCAGCTTTACCAAAACACCATCTCCCTGGCGGTGGGCGGCGCTCACCACCCTCCGCAGCGCGTTGCCAGGGGGGAACTCTTCGGTTCGCCAGGTGACGACGAGTGTCATTCCAAGCTTGTCGAGCCGTCTGATCAGGTAGGAGAGAAGTTCGATCGAGGCTTCGTCCGCCCAATGCACATCGTCGATCACCAGCGCCCTGCCATCACAGAGAGCGGCGATGGTGCGGGACACCCCGTCGAACAAACGGGTACGGGCGGCGGTGGGGTCGGTGTCGAGCGGCGGCTTTGACCCCGGCGCCAAATCGGGGAAGAGGAGTGCCGCTTGGCCGAGGGCATCGGGCGATACCGCGGCAAGGCGCTCGTCGTCCCCGGTGCGCAGGGCGATGTCGATCGCCTCATGGATCAAGCCGTAAGCCAGCCCACTCTCGCCTTGGTATGCCGGGACCACGACTAGGCCCTGGACGTGATGGGCAAGCTCTTCGAGGAGACGGGTCTTGCCGATGCCTGCCTCGCCCTCGATGGCGAGAACCGCACCCGGCCCCGCTGCCGCCCGAAGAACGGCGAGATCTGATTCCCTACCCACCAAGGGGATGACCGGGTTCTCGACCGACGGGAGAGGTCGCTGCGGTGCGACTGTCACTCTTCGCCCCGCCGATGGTGCTGGGGGGATGTCGTCTTCGAGGATGGCGTCGTTGAGCTCGGTGGTCTCGGGCAGTGGTGGAACCCCGAGCTCTTCGTCGAGGACACGGACCGCCTTGAGATACTGCTCCATGGCCGAAGCGCGGTCTCCCGCCCAGGCGTTGAGCAGCATCAACTGACGGTGGGCCGCCTCGTCGAGTGTGTCGAGCGAGAGCCAGCGCTCTGCGGCGTCGATTGCCTGGCGGTACATCCCGGCAGCCGCCTGTCCGATGGCGAGGCGTTCCAGGATCCCGCCGAGGCTTCGCCGGTGCATCTCCGCTTGGGCCGACTGCCAGTCATCCCAGTCGGGACTGTCGCGCAACGAGAACCCGGCGAGGAAGTCGCCGCGGTGCAGGTTCGCCGCGTCGTTGAGGATCGGGACACATAGCGTGCAGACCTCGCGCTCGGGGTGGCCGTGCTCCCCGATCTCGGCGAGGCGGTCCCGGACGGAGTCGAGATCGACGAACACGTCGGTATCGGGCTCGAACGAGACCCACTCGCGGTCGGCGCGGACCCAACGATCGGCGAGCGCCGACCTCAGCGTCGAGAGGGTGCGGCGCAGGCTGCCTCTAGCCCGATCGGGATCGTCCCCCGGCCAGAGCAGCGTCGCCAGCACATCGCGGCTGTGCGGGGTGCTCGGTGACGGCGAGGTAGGCGAGCAGCGCAACCGCCTTGCGCGTGTCGACCCGCAGCGGCCGGCCATCGACCAAAACCTCGGGTGGCCCGAGCAGACGCACCTCGAGCGCAGCTCCCCCTTGCCGAGTGGCGTCACGATCGGGCATCGCGGGTGGAGATCGTAACGATGCCCACGCTCTTCCGGAGAGAGTCCCGTAGCTCTTGAGACGGCAACAGGGCCTTCATTTGCTTCAGCTTCGATGCCGATAATCCCTGAGGAGCGCCGCACTGCACGTCGGGGGAGTTCAGCGTTCCACAGGGAGAGTCTTGTCAAGGATCGCGGGCCCGGGCCGATTGGTCTGGGTCCGATCGTCGTAACGGCACCGTCACGGGGGTAGGGGACCGTGACGTTGACCGCAGCCAGGAGATCGAGTGGTACGGCGCGGTGAAGAACTGACGGAGGGGGAGTGGATCGTCCCTGCGCGTCCGCTCCGCATACTGGCGATGGTCTGCCTCGCCTTGGCCGTGGCCAGCTTTGTCGTCTTCGTGGTCTTGCAGTCGTGGGGTGAGTCCCCAGACGTCGAGGGGATAACCATTGGGATCGCCTTCGTGGCGCTGAGCACCGTGGGTGCCCTGATCGTGCGGCGGCGGGGCAACCCAGTGGGTTGGCTCATGTTGCTCGACGGGCTGGTCGTAACACTCACGGCCGCAGGGGCGGAATGGGCAATGACCGGCGGCCCGGGAGCCGCGATCGGCCAGTGGTTTGCCGTCTGGGGTTGGAACGCCGGTCTGGCCATGATCCCGCTGCTGTTCCTGCTGTATCCGACTGGCCGGCCGCCGAACGCCGGCTGGCGTTGGGTGGTGGGTGTGACCGCAGCGGCCGGCGGACTGCTCGTGGTCTTGAGCGCCTTCGGGCAGGTGGAGCCCGGCTTCGTCAATCCCATCGGCATTCCAGTGCTGGTCGAGGTGGGCCTGGCGATCGGTCCCATTGTCCTGGACGGGTTCCTCGTCCTCGCGTTGTGCTCGGTCATCGCCCTCATTGTGCGCTTCGTCCAATCCGATGGTCTCGAGCGCCGTCAGATCGGGTGGCTTCTCTACGCCGCGGCCGTGTTCATCGTGGTGGTCACCGCCCTCGACCTGGTGGAGCTCAACGAGACCCTGGAGAGTGTCCTCTACGGCGCGGCCTACCTCTCGCTCCCCACCGCGATCGGGATCGCCATCTTCCGCTACCGGCTCTACGAGATAGACCGGATCGTCAACCGCACCGTCACCTATGCCGTTGTGGTGGTGGCGTTGGCTGCGGTGTACCTGGGTGGCGTCGCCGCCTTGGGCGCACTGGTGGGAAGTGAGAACCCGCTTGCGGTTGCGGCGGCCACCCTTGCCGCCGCGGCGCTGTTCACCCCGGTGCGGCGGTCGGTGCAGGGGTGGGTTGACCGACGCTTCTCCCGGTCGAGGTACGACGCCCAGAAGGTGGTGGAGGGGTTCACCGCCAAGCTCCGCGACGAGGTCGACCTTCTCGGGCTCAACTCCGAACTGACCCGCGTGGTCAACGTCACCCTCCGCCCGAACTCGGCGTCGCTGTGGCTCCTGGATGAACGATGAGTGCGCGCATCCAGTCGCTGCTGGCGTGGTCGCTCTTCGTCTTGATCCTGGCCGGCGTCGTGGCGTTGGGCCTACTCGGTCGGCGGATTCGACCCGCTTCCGGCCGCATTCCTGGCCATGTCGCTGGTGGGGGCGCTGATCGTCTCGCGGGCGGGCGGCAACGCGGTGGGATGGGTGATGGTTGGCATCGGGTTGACCGCGGTGATCGAGCGCGTTGACTGGGGGCGGTCGCCGATCGGGCGAGCGACCGGAGGGTCGTTGGATGGGCCGGTTGCGCTGCGCTTCTCGGCGATTCGATTTTCTTCGCCACGCTCGTGCTGGACCTTCGTGTCATCCTCCCCCTGCTCTTTCCCAATGGGCGCCCTGTGACTCCCCGCTGGGCATGGGTTGCCTGGCTGGCCTGGGCGTCGTGTGGTCAACACGGTGCTCGTAGTATCCAGCCCACCGTGGAAGGGGGGTCGCCAACCCATTCGGGGTCGAGGAGCTCGGAGCCGAGGACTCGGCCCTTCATCGAGGACGTGGTCACGTTCGTCATCGTCGGCGGCATGGCCCTGGCGGCGGCGCTGTCGCTCGTGGTCCGGTTCCGGGGGCACTCGGGCGTCGAGCGCAAGCAGGTCGCCTGGCTGACATATGCCGTGGCAATGGTGGCGGTCGATCGCTCGTGGTCGAGGAGGTGTGCGCGGCGTCTCGGGTCTCGAGTATAACGGATGCGGTTGGGACCGCCGTCTTCGTGATGACGGTCGTCGGCCTTCCCGATGGCGATCGGGATAGCCGTTCTCCGTTACCGGCTTGTACGAGATCGATCGCCTCGTCCGTCGAACCGTGAGCTACGCCTGGTTGCGGTGCTGCTCGCCGGCGCTTACGTGGGCGGCGGTCGCCGCCATCGGATCGGTTGGTGGGACGCCAGAATCCGCTTGCCGTGGCCGGCGCCACACTGGCCGCCGCGGCTCTTGTTCAGCCCGGTTCAGGCGCCGGGTCCAGGCATGGGTCGATCACCGCTTCGACCGGGCTCGCTACGACACCGAGCAAGTCGTCGAGGGCTTCTCGGCTCGACTGCGCGACGAGGTCGACCTCGACGGGCTCACGACGGACTGACCGGCGTGGTGACGGTGACGCCTCCGTCCGGTCTCCGCCGGCGTGGTGCTGATCGGGGAGCCGAGTAGATGAGCCCCATCGTGCGCCGCCGCTGGGGTCTTGTGATGGCGGCGATCTCGGTCGTCAGCGGTGTCTCGGCTCTCGTGCTCTTCGCTACCGGGGATGAGGGTTTCTCCTCCGAGGTGCTGGTCTTTGGCTGGATGCTGGTCTCGTTCACGCTGACCGGAGCCGTCCTGGTCGCCCGCCGCCCCGAGGAGCCAGTCGGTTGGCTGGTTGCGCTTGTCGGGTTTTTGGCCTCGGTCAACGTCCTGGCCGACGAGGTGATGGAGGCCTTGGCCACCGCCGGCGTTGCGGCGCCTTGGCCGCAGATCTTCTATTGGCTTGGCGGCGTCGGTTTCTTCGGCTGGGTCACCGTTCTGACTTGCCTGCTCCCGCTCTTGTTCCCCGATGGCCGACCACCGACACCCCGCTGGCGTTGGATCGCATGGATCGGTGTGACTGGGTTCGTATTCCTCACGGTTGCCGGGCTGCCTGCCGCTTTGAAGCTGTCACCGGTCCAACTCTTCACCGGCGACGAGCTCCAGCCGACAAACTCGATCCTTGCCGTGTTGAACACGTTGGGCGTGCCGCTGATGCTTTTCGGGGCGGTGGCGGCGCTCGTTTCGCTCGTACTGAGGTTCCGCCGCTCGCACGGGATCGAGCGGGCACAGGTCAAGTGGTTCCTCCTCGCCGTAGCCGTGGTGGCGGTAGGCGTGGTCGCCGAGTTCACCGCTCAGGGAAGCGTGGTCGCCGAGTTTCTCTTCCTTGGCCTCGTCCTCCTTCCGGTCTCCATAGCGGTGGCGGTCTTCCGCTACCGCCTTTACGACATCGATCGGTTGATCAGACGAACGGTCGGTTACACCCTGGTGGCCGTGGTGCTGGCCGGGGTCTACCTGGCCGCTGCCGCCGCGGTCGGCGCCGTGGTGGGAAGTGCCAACCCGCTGGCAGTCGCCGGCGCAACCCTGGCGGCCGCGGCGCTCTTCAACCCGGTCCGGCGCCGGGTCCAGCAATGGGTGGACCGTCGGTTCGACCGGACCAGGTACGACGCCCACTCGGTCGTGGAGCAGTTCTCGGTGAGGCTGCGCGACGAGGTGGATCTCGAGGGTCTCACCAGCGGTCTCACTCGGCTCGTCGGCGAGACGCTGCGTCCGGCCGGCGTATCGCTTGTCCTGGTAGGGGAGCGCGTATGAGACGCCGGCTGATCGTGGGGAGCGCCACGATCCTGACTCTGGCGGCGATGGCCATTGCGGTATTAGGTATCTGGTCGGCCTTGGCGAGTCGAGACTTCCCTGCACTGGTCGACGTCGCCCCCTGGGCCACTCGATTCGCCTCGTACCCGAGTGGGCTCGCCATCCTTGCGGTCGGTTGGTTGCTGGTGACCCGTTTCCCCTCCAAAGGGTACGGGTGGGCATGGCTGGGGCTGGGCTTTGCGCAGATCATGCAGATGGCTTGCCGTGACTACGGGGTTCTCCTGCTCGCCTCGGGGGAGACCGGATCGCTGTCACCAGCGCAGCTCGGACTCCTCGGCGACTACGGGTTCCTCTCCTCACTCTTGCTGATCGGTCTGGTGCTCCTGCTGTTCCCCGACGGGACGTTGCCCTCGAAGCGCTGGCGGGGTGTCGCCTGGACCTCCTCAATCGGCGCGGCGCTGCTCGCGCTGGGTGCATGGATGCTGCCGGGCGAGAGCGGAACGCTCCCGGCCTCATGGCCCGGCGTGCTGAGCGGCGCACCGGCACAGGTGCTCGAGACCGTTGGCGGAGTACTCCTCTACGTGCTGTTCGCCGTGGTGCCGCTGGGAGTGCTCTCGGTGATGCTCCGTTACCGACGCGCCTCCGGAATCGGGCGACAGCAGATCAAGTGGCTCGCCTTGGCTGCACTTCTCAGCCTCCCCGCCTGGGCGTTCGACCTCCCGGGGATACTCGACCCGATATACGAGGCGGTGTCGGGCGTGTTCCTCCCGCTGGCGATGGCAATCGCCATTTTCCGGTACCGGCTTTATGACATCGACCGGCTAATCAGTCGAACGGTCAGCTACGGGTTGTTGGCTGCTGTGCTCGCTGCGGTCTATGTGGGAGGGGCGGCAGCATTGGGGGCGGTCGTGGGGAGCGACAACCCCTTGGCCGTGGCGGGTGCCACGCTGGCGGCGGCTGCGCTCTTCACTCCTGTCCGCCGGCGGGTTCAGGGATGGGTGGATCGGCGATTCGATCGCACCCGGTATGACACCTCTCAGGTGGTGTCCGCCTTCTCGGAGCGACTGCGCGAAGGGGTCGATCTACAGGGATTGGCGATCGACCTCACTGCAGTCGTTGGATCGACGTTGCGCCCTGCGACAGTGTCGTTAATGCTGGTTGAGGAGGGAACTCGATGAGGCGGGCAGCCCTGGTCGTGTGGCTGACCAGCATCGTCTCCTGGTTGGGAGCCGTTGTCCTCGGCGCGTATGCGCCATCGGTGGGTGCTAGCCCAGTGCTCGAGGCGGTCGAACTGTTCGCATTCGTCATCCTGGGAACGTTCGGCTATCTCATCGTGCGTCGACAGCCGACCAACGCAGTGGCTTGGCTGGCCATCATCCCCGGCCTGGTCTTCCCGCTGGAAGCACTGCTCTCGGACATCGCCCACTTTGGCCTGACCAATTTGGGGCCCGATCATTGGGTGACCGCAGTGGCGGGGTGGTGCGTCCTCTGGGTGTGGATCCCAGGGCCCTACTCGATCCCCTTCCTCCTGGCGCTCTATCCGGATGGTCAGCCGGCATCTCCCCGGTGGCGGCCGCTGTTGTGGCTGCTCTGGACGCTGGTTGGACTCACCTTCCTGATCAGCGCCTTTGCCCCGGGGCCGGTGGACGAAGAGCTAATGCCTGGTCTGAACAACCCGCTGGGAATCGCCTGGTTCACCCCGATCGCAGAAGCGCTCGCACCGATCGTCTTCAACGCCATCCCAGTCGCCTCGCTGATCGGCGTCATCTCGCTCGTCTTTCGCTTTCGCCGCGCCGGCGCGGTGCAGCGCCAGCAGATCAAGTGGCTTGCTTGGGTCGGCGTCGTCGCGGTCATCTTCTTCGCCGTCACCATCCCCGGCGACGTGCCCCCGCTGCTGTCCTCCTTGATCAACATCGGCTTTGTCATCCTCGTTGGCAGCACGTTGTTCGTCGCTGTGACGCGCCTCGGTCTGTACGAGATCGATCGGCTCATCAGTCGCACCGTGGCCTACGCCATCGTCGCCGTGGTCATCGCCGCGGCATACCTCGGGGGGATAGCTGCGCTAGGCGCCATCGTCGGTCGCGACAACCCCTTGGCGGTGGCGGGGGCCACCCTGGCGGCCGCGGCGCTCTTCACCCCGGTGCGACGGCGGGTCCAACGATGGGTGGACCGCCGCTTCGACAGAGCCCGCTACGACAGTGAGCAGGTCGTGGCCGGGTTCTCGGCGCGGCTGCGCGACCAGGTGGAACTGGATGGACTCACCGCCGACCTGGAAGGAGTGGTGAACCGCACGCTCCGTCCCACCATCACCGGGGTGTGGCTGGCATCGACAAGGGGTGATGCCTGATGGCCGGCCCGGGCCGAGGGGCACTGCCCGCGGAAGAGGAGGTGGTGGGCTTCGGCTGGCGGCGACCGCTGGCCTGGGGCATCGCTGTGATCGTTCTCGCCATCACGGTGTCCTTCATCTTCATCACGTTCCGCCAGGGTGAGTTGGACCGATTGGATGGGGATCCGGTCTTGGTGCTGATCCCGTTGATCACCGCAGCGGCGGCGATGCTCATCCTCGCCTCCCGGCCCCGCAACCCGATCGGTTGGCTGCTCCTGGTCTGGGCCCTGGGTACGTCTGCGTCGGGTTTGGCCGACATCATGCTGTCGTCCATGGTCACCCCCCCGGCGATCACCTCTCCGGTCTGGCTCTTGATCTGGTTCCAGGGCTGGTCCTGGGTCCTGTTCATCTTCCCGATCTTCCATCTGCCCCTGGTGTTCCCAACCGGCACGGTTCCCACCCCACGCTGGCGGTGGCTGGTGGCGTTGGAGGCGGGGATGCTCCTGGTCTTCACGTTCCTCACCGTCTTCTCCGCAGAGCTCGAGCGGGTAGAGGGGGAAACAACCATCTGGTCGGTGCCCAATCCGATCGGGTTCATCACCAATGAATTCTGGGAGGGGGGCTTCTCGCCTGTGTGGGGGGTGGGGTTGGTAATCCTGGCTCTGGGGAGCGCGTCGGCGGTCATCGTCCGCTATCGCCGCGCCCGGGCGGAGGAGCGCCAGCAGATCAAGTGGCTCGCCTACGCCGTCGGCATGTTCGCCGTCGTCTACTCCACCATGTTCGCCTTCTCCGGTGGCGATGAATCGCCGGGGTGGCTGGACGCCCTCTTTGTCATCTCAATCGCCGCCATCCCGGTAGCCATCGCGTTGGCCGTGATCCGCTACCGGCTCTACGACATCGACACCATCGTCCGCCGCACCGTCAGCTACGGCGCCTTGGCCGCATTGCTGGCATTGGTCTATCTGGGTGGCGTCACCGCCTTGGGCGCCATCATCGGTCGCGACAATCCCCTGGCGGTGGCGGGCGCCACCCTGGCGGCGGCGGCGCTGTTCACCCCGGTGCGGCGGCGGGTCCAACGGTGGGTGGACCGCCGCTTCGACCGATCCCGCTACGACGCCCAACAGGTGGTTGAGCAGTTCTCTTCGCGCCTGCGCGCCGAGACCGACCTCGACGGCTTGCGCAGCGATCTGACCGGGGTAATCGAGGAGACACTCCGCCCCGCCACGATGTCGCTTTGGGTTCGGGAGGCGGAGTCATGAGACGGTTCGTCTACCCCCTCGCCGTGGCGGTGGTCGTGGCCAGCGTCGCCTTGTTCGTCGTCTCGCTTCCCGCCGCCTACCGAGGGTTTCTCGAGCCGTGCAACGTGGATCCCGACCTCACCTCGGAGCAAGGCGTTGAGGAGTGCGAGACCTGGGGCCTGACCGAGGCACAGCACGTCGATCTCGAATCCCATGGGATCAGCAGCTCCTCGTACGCCCTCCTGGCGATGCTGCGAGAGGTCCTGATCGTGCTCCCTTATCTGGCGGTCGGTTTGGTACTCCTCCTCCGTCGGCGGGACGACTGGTTCGCTGCCTTCACCGCAGCGGTCCTCGTCTCGTTCGGGATGACATCGTTCGGTTCGCCGTTTTCCAATTGATCGAGGCCGGGGTTCCACCATGGGTTGAGCTCGGTGCCCGGACGCTGCAGTTCATCGGGGGAGCCGGGTTGCTCGTCGTCCTCTGGTTGTTCCCGACGGGGACTTTCGTGCCGAAGTGGACGGCGTGGCTGGCCCCTCTTTGGATCTTGTACGAGTTCGACGAGTACATGCTGCCCCAGGTGTTCGCTCATCCCCGAGGGGGCAGTCACCGACAACCTCTTCCTCGTGATGGTCCTCACCGGAGTGATCGCCCAGGTATATCGGTACCGGAAGGCATCCGACCCCGTGCAGCGTCAGCAGACCAAATGGGTGGTGTCGGCGGTGGCGGTCGGTCTTACCGTCTTCGCCCTCCTCATCCTCGGTGTGGAGTCGGCTCCCCGGGAGATCGCCGGCGGTTTCGTGACCACCATCGTCGGGGAGTCGCTGGTGGCACTCGCCCTGGCGGTGATCCCGCTGTCGATCGGGGTGGCCATCCTCCGGTACCGGTTGTGGGACATCGACGTGATCCTGCGCCGCACCATCACCTATGCGCTGGTCATCGCGCTGGTGGTGGGCGTTTACGTGGCCGGCGTGGTCTTGCTACCGCTCTTGCTCGGCACCCAGAGCGAGTTGGTCGTGGCGGTTTCGACCCTGGCGGCTGCGGCGCTGTTCAACCCGGTGCGGCGTCGGGTGCACGCCTTTGTCGATCGGCGATTCGACCGCACCCATTACGACGCCGCCAGAGTGGTTGAGAAATTCTCGGCGCGACTCCGCCAAGACCTGGACCTCGATGGGCTTGCCACCGACCTGACCGGGGTGGTCACGACCACCTTGCGTCCCGCGGCGATGTCGATCTGGCTGCGGGGAGACAAACCGTGAAGCGTCGGTTACGGCTTGGACCCGGTCTCGTGGCCGCAGCCATGGTGGTGGTCTACGTCAGCTGCGCCTTCCTGATCCAGCTGTTCAATGCACGGAGCGGTCGGTTCGCCGACGACCCGGCGGGCAATGTCGGCCTCCTCCTCGCCTTCTCCGCCTACATGGCCATCGGCGTGATGATCATCCTCCGGCGCCCCGGCAATGCGATGGGCTGGATACTTTCTTCCATAGGTCTGCTGGTGATGGTCGGCGCCCTGGCTGGTGAGTACGTCGCCTATGCGTTGGAAGCGGGGATCGTGGATGCTCCCGCGTTGATACCGGCGGCCTGGCTCGCCGAGTGGTACTGGTACCCGACGCTCGCCCTGGTGCTCTTCTTCACGCCGATTCTCTTCCCGGAGGGCAGACCAGTGAGCCGTCGCTGGCGACCGGTGCTGTGGCTCGGAATCGCTGTCGCTGGAGTGATCACGGTCATGGCGGCGCTTGCACCGACGCTGGGAGAGCCCGACTTCTCGCTGCCCAACCCAGTCGGGGTTGCCGGCATGCCCGACGTCGAGGACAGCACCATCGGCAACGTGCTCTTCATCGTGTTGGGCGTGTTGATCCTCACTGCAGCTGCCTCGGTGGTGGTGCGATACCGACGCTCCCGAGGCGACGAACGGCAACAGCTCAAGTGGTTCACGTTCGCCGCCGTGGTGACCGCGCTGATACCGGTCACCGAGGATCTGGTGGCGTCGCTGGCAGATGTGTCGGTCGAAACCGACCTCCTCTTCGCCGCGGCCATCAGCCTGTTACCCATCGCCATCGGCGTGGCCATCTTCCGCTACCGCCTCTACGCCATCGACCGGCTGATCAGCCGGACGGTTGGCTACGCGGTGGTCTTTGCAGTGCTCGTTGTGGTGTATGCCGGGTGCGCTTTGGCTCTGGGCTCGCTGGTCGGCCGGGAGAACCCGTTGGCAGTGGCGGGCGCCACGCTCGCCGCGGCAGCTCTGTTCAACCCGGTGCGGCGTCGGGTGCAGGAGTTCGTCGACCGACGCTTCAACCGCTCCCGTTACGACGCCACCCGGGTGGTCGATGGCTTTGCCTCACGGCTACGCGAAGAGGTGGACCTCCATGGGCTCACCACCGATCTCACCGGGGTGGTGGGTCGAACCCTGCACCCGGCGTCGTTGTCGCTCTGGCTCCGGGAAGACAGATGAGCCCGCTCCCGTCGTCTCGGCGATTCGTGCACGGGGTCGGGCTCGCGCTCGCCTTCGGCGTTGTCGCTCGCCGGGCTCATCATCGGGGCGATCACGTTGCCCGACAGCTGGTGGCTTCTCAGTTGGGTGGGCTTCGCGACCATGGGTGCCTTCATCCTGTGGAAGAGGCCAGGGCACAGGATGGGGCGGCTCCTGCTCTTCATCGGGCTGGCCTGGAGCCTCACCTTCTTCCTCGAGGCGCTGCTCGATGGGGGAATGAGCGACCTCGCCAGCGTCTGGGTCGAGATGCTCAGCTCGATTCTCGGCTACTCGGCATTCGTTGCTCTCGCCCTCATCCCGGTGCTGTTTCCGCACGGTTCGCCCGCCACCGGGTTCGACCGGTTCCTGAGCCGAGCGCTTCTGGTCGTCTGGGGGGCGGTTGTTTTCGCCGAGCTCATCAGCCCGGCTCCCAAGGAGATCACCGGTCTGGTGAGCCCGCTGGCCCAGCCTGCGCTCTCCGGTTTCTCGGCGTTCATGCTCGACCAGGGGTTCTTCCTGATCCCGCTGCTCCTGCTGGTCGCCCTGGGCAGCATGGTGCGGAGGTGGCGGGCCAGCGAAGGGGTGGAGCGGCTCCAGTACCCCTGGCTGATGACGGCGATCGGGTTCGTGATCGTGATCCTGGTAACCACCCAAGTGGTCCCCGAGAGCGCCATCCTGGATGTGTCGCTCGTCTTCATCGCCCTCAACGCCATACCAGCCGCCATCGCCGTTGCCATCCTCCGCTACCGGCTGTACGACATCGACAAGCTCATCAGCCGCACCGTCTCCTATGCGGTGGTGGCGGCGGTACTCGTGGCGGTGTATGCCGGGTCTGCCCTCGCCCTGGGGGCGCTTGTCGGCCGGGGCAACCCGCTGGCAGTGGCCGGCGCCACGCTGGCCGCAGCGGCCTTGTTCACCCCTCTTCGCCGCCGGGTGCAGCGCTTCGTCGATCGCCGGTTCGATCGGTCTCGCTACGACGCCGAGCTGGTGGTGGACGAGTTCTCCTCGCGGCTACGTCAAGAGGTGGATCTTGACGGGCTCTCCACCGATCTCACGGCAGTGGTCGAGCAGAACTCTGCGGCCCGCCGCGGTGTCGTTCTGGCTCAAGGGGAGCGAACTATGACGGGGTGGTCGTGGCGTCGTTGGTGTGCCGGCTTGGTCGTGCTCGCCTCTGTGGTCGTGTTCATCATCGCCCTCCCTCGTGGATATCAACGGTTGCTCGAGCCATCCGCGGCCGATCAGACAGAGGTCCAAGGGGACCAGGTGACCTGTACAGATCATTGGCAACTCACCCCCGATCAGATCGAGCAGTGGGAAGCGACCGGGCTCTCGATGACGACCTACGCCAACATCGTCGGTATCGGGCTCGGCATCCTCACCCAGCTGCCGTTTCTCTTGGTGGCGCTGGTGCTGTTCACCAGACGTCCCGATGATCCATATGCCTTGTTTGTGGCGGTGACCTTCATCGCCTTCGGGCTCTTCACCACCGGCCCGGTCAGCAGCTTGTCGGAGGATTTCGGAATGGGGGCTCCGATGCTGTACGCCTTTCGGACGCTGGAGTGGTTCGGAATCGTGGGCCTGATCGCCTCACTATGGGTGTTCCCAACTGGCAGGTTTGTGCCTCGATGGACCGGGGCGCTGCTGGCGATGGTCGCAATTGTTGAGTTCTTCGCAATCGTGGTGCCGGAAACGGGCCTGGCTGACGAGCGCTGGGATTGGGTTCTGCCACTAGGCGTGCTCAGTGTGGTCGCCATCCAGATTTGGCGATATCTCTATGCAAGCGATCCGGTCCAACGGCAACAGACCAAATTGGTTGTGTTCGGGGTCGCTCTTGGCCTGGGTCTCTTCCTGACGACACTGGGCCTCCAAGAAACGATCCCGGCAATCGAGCGGTCCGTTGTCGGCTACTTGATCATCGGGATAGTGGTTGTCGCTGCCCTCGCACTGATCCCGCTGTCCATGGGGCTGGCGATTCTCCGCTATCGGCTCTGGGACATCGATCGGATCGTTCGGCGAACGGTTACCTACGCGGTCGTCACAGCCGTCCTGGTCGCCGTTTACGCGGCTGGCGTAATCGGATTGTCGGTGCTGTTCGACAGCGATAGCGATCTCGTGGTGGCGCTGTCGACGCTTGCGGTCGCCGCCCTGTTCAATCCGGTGCGGCGCCGGATTCAATCCTTCGTCGATCGACGCTTCGATCGTGCCAACTACGAGGCCACCAACGTCGTTGACGACTTCGCCACCCGGTTGCGGAGCGAGATGGATCTCGATGGGCTCAGCGCTGATCTCTCTGGTGTTGTGACGAGAACACTCCGGCCAGCGACGGTGTCGGTTTGGCTGCGGAAGGAACGATCGTGATCCGGCGCTGGGTGGGTGTGGGCATGGGTCTCGTCAGCCTCGGTGTCATCGTGTACGGACAGACACAGAGTCCCCCGGTCGAGAACTGGATCCTGGACATCCTGGGGCTCCTGGCGTTCGCTTCTCCCAGCGTCATAGGGGCGTATCTGGTCTGGCGGCTCCCTGTTAATCCTGTGGGGTGGATTCTCGCCGGTTTCGGGCTTGCATTCACCGTTGGGGTCATCGGGGAAGACATCGCCATGACCGGCGGCCCTCTGGCGGGCTGGGGAGCCTGGATCGGGACCTGGGAATGGGCCCTTTCTATGGCTCTCCTCCTGATCTTCCTACCGCTGCTGTTCCCCGATGGCCGGATCCCCTCGCGACGTTTTCGATGGGTCCCACCGGTAGCACTGACCGGACTGGCCTTTGTCATCTTCGGAAACGCCCTGAAACCTACGGCCGAGGTGGTCGTCGGTACTTCCGAGGTCGTTGTCCCTCTTCCGATCAGCGCTCCGCAACTGACATCGCTCTTCGACCCGGCTGCGATGGTCGGAATGGGTCTGATGCTGGTATCGGTGGTCGCGGCGCTGGTCGGGGCAGTCGGGCGATTCCGTCGGTCTTCCGGGATCGAGCGTCAGCAGATCAAGGTCTTCGCCGGCGCCCTCGTCGTCGGCCTCGTCGGCGTATTGCTCAACCTGGTCCTCTACGAATCGGGTTTCGAGATCCTCGCCAACATCGTCTTCGCGCTGGTGGTCCTCACCCTGGTCACTTCGATCGCGGTGGCCGTGCTCCGCTATCGCCTCTACGACTTTGGTCGGGTGATCCGCCGCACCGTGACCTACGGACTGGTGTCGGTTGTGCTGGCCGGCATCTACGTGGGCTCGGTCCTTGGATTGCAGGCGGTGCTCGGGTCCGACGACGCCTTGGCGGTGGCGGGCTCCACCCTTGCGGCTGCTGCGATGTTCCAACCAGTCCGGCGACGAGTACAGGGCTTCGTGGACCGCCGCTTCGACCGGGAGCGGTACGACTCCAACAGAGTCGTTGACGGTTTCGGCACCCGTCTCCGCGACGAGGTCGATCTCGACGGCCTCGCCACCGACCTCACCGCCGTTGTAGGACAAACCCTCCGGCCGGCAAGCGTCGCCCTGTGGTTGCGCGAGGAGGCGCGATGAGACGTCGAGTCTGGTTGGGAGTCGCCGCCGGCTTTGCAGTGGCGTGGGTCGCCGTCGTCGCTTTCATGGTCGACCGTTCGGCCACGCTCACCGATCTCCGGCCGCTGGGCGACGCTCTTCCCTGGCCGGCGTTCGCCGTGGTGGGGGCGATCATCCTCGCCCACCGCCCGGGTAACCGTATCGGCGTGCTCTGCATCGTGGCCGGCGTGGCGCAGACCCTGACGTCGATGGGGCAGGTCTACGTCCTCTCATCGCTGGCGTCCGCCACAGCGTGGCCGTTGGAGCATCTGATCGCCTGGTACAGCTCTTGGGGGTGGGTGGTCAGCATCTGCGCGTTGCTCTTGTTGCTGCTGATCTTCCCAACCGGGGAACCGGCCGGTCGAGGGTGGCGCTGGGTGGCGTGGTTCCTGATCGCCTGGTTCGCGATGGCCCTGGTGGTGGGGGTGCCCCGGTCTATGGCCGCTCTCCTCGCAGGCCCTGATGACGGGGCTCGACTCAGCAACCGAGTACCAACTCCTCGACGGGATGGCGATCATCGTGTTCCCGGCGCTGCTGGCGTGCTCGGCCTCGCTCCTCCTCAGACTGCGTAGGTCGTCGGTTGCGGTGCGGGCCCAGATCATCTGGCTGCTGTGGGCGGCTGCACTCAGCTTGCTGGTCATCCTCCTCGACCTCTTCCTCGACTTCGGTTCGATGCGTCCGGTGCTCTCGTCAGCTTCGCTTCTCGCCATCCCGGTGGCGATCGGGGTCGCCATCCTTCGCTACCGGCTCTTCGAGATCGACCGGATCGTCTCCCGCACCGTGACATACGCTTTCGTCGCCGTGGTTCTGACCGGCGTCTATTTCGCCGGTGCAGCGGCGCTGGGTGCCGTAATTGGGGAGGCCAACTCGCTCGTTGTTGCTGGTGCCACGCTGGCGGCAGCCGCCCTGTTCAACCCGGTGCGCCGAAGGGTTCAGGGGTGGGTGGACAGGAGGTTCGACCGCGCCGGCTACGACGCTTCCGTTGTGGCGGCCGCGTTCTCCGCCCGGCTCAGGGACGACGTCAACCTCGAAGGGCTCTCGACCGACCTCACCGCAGTCGTAATCACGACGTTGCGGCCCGCGGCGGTCTCACTCTGGCTCAAGGGGACCGAATCGTGACCGATGTAGAGCCCATGAGAGGGTGGGCGCCGTGGGCGGCGGGTTTGTTGTTCGTCGTCGCAATCGCATCTTGGCTCCTCGGCTTCCTGTTCCCCTCCGGGGCCGAGGGGGTGGTCGATGACGTGATTTGGACGTCCGCCTTCATGGGGTTCCCAATCGTCGGGTTACTGCTGGCTGCTCGCCGGCCCGATCACCCCTTGGGGTGGTGCTGGCTGGCGGGGGTCACCGCGCTCGGGCTCGGGGTCAACCTGCAGAGCATCGCCGAATCGGTCTGGTTCCCGGTGCAGACCGCATCGTGGGCAGGGTGGGTGGCCCTCGTCGGTGCGATCCTGGTGCCTCCCGCTTTTGGCCTCATCGCCTTCCCGGCGACGTTCTACTTCCCAGATGGTCACCTGCCCGGGCCGAGGTGGCGACCGGTGGTGGCGGTTGGCTACGCCGCTCTCGTTGTCTTTACCCTGGCATCGTTGTTCAAGCCCACGATCGTGACCCCTTCGGGTGTGGGCGACAACCCAATGGGCATAGACGGAGCGGAGTGGCTGGAGTCGGTCGTCCCCGTGGCCGTGGTGATCCTCATCCTGGTGATCGTCCTCGGTGCTCTGTCGCTCATCTGGCGGTATCGAAAGGCGTCCGGCGTCGAGCGCGGTCAACTGAAGTGGGTTGCCTTGGCCCTGGTGGCGGCGCTCCTCGGTTTGGTTTTCATGCTTGTCTCCGAATTGTTGGGTTTCGAGGGCGACCTGGTGGGGCTGGTGCCTTGGCTGGTTGCCGGGCTGGGCTTCCCGATAGCGGTCGCCATCGCGATCCTCCGTTACCGCCTCTATGACATCGACCGGATCATCAGCCGCACCGTCTCATATGCGATCGTGGCCGCGGTCTTGGTGGCGGTCTATGCCGGGTTCGCCGTGGCCTTGGGTGCGGTTGTCGGTCAGGAGAATCCGTTGGCGGTGGCCGGTGCGACGCTGACGGCGGCCGCATTGTTCAGCCCGGTTCGCCGCAAGGTCCAAGGCTTCATCGACCGTCGCTTCGATCGGTCCCGGTACGACGCAGTTCGAGTCGTGGACGATTTCGCCTCCAGGCTGCGCAGCGAAGTCGATCTCGACGGGCTCGCCCGCGATCTGTCCAACGTCGTCGGCCAAACGCTCCGCCCGGCGACCGTCCGGCTCTGGCTTCGCGGGGAGGGTGGATGATCAGGCCACCTGCCTCCGCGTCGCCTCGGCCAGTTCGAGCAGACAGAGCCTCCCCGAAGTACCGTTTCCCAACCGTTTCACCCCGTTTCGGCCCGGCCCCCATGCCGAAATTCTCGGTGCGATCCCGCTCTGGGTCGAATGTTCAGAGGGCGGGCCGATCCTGCCGATAAAAGACCAAGCGGTCTTCGAAGTTTGATGGTTCGCGTCCCGAGGGGCATAGGACGGGTCATCCGTAACGATGCCGTCACGAGGGCGGGGTAGAAGAAAGGCAACATGGTGGTTTTGTCACGCATCCGCAAGGGTCGTTCCGCGGCCGACTCCGAGCCGCAAGAGTTGGAGACGGCGCCGGCGGAGTCGATCCAGGTCGATATCGCTCCTAACGACCCGCTGCTTCCCTATCTGCAGACGGCCGGCGCGCCTGTCGAACTGGAGCGGCTCAGCCTCGACTCCCCGGCGGTGGTGGAACTGCGCGAAGCCGGTGTCGAGTTGGTGGTGCCGCTGATCAGCCAGGGAGAGCTCATCGGGATGCTCAACCTGGGCCGCAGGCTGTCGGACCAGCCGTACTCGTCCGACGACCGCAAGCTTCTAGAGGGCCTCGCCTCCCAGGTGGCGCCGGCGATCAGGGTTGCCCAGCTCGTCCGCCGCCAGCAGGCCGAGGCCAAGGAGAGGGAGCGGATCGAGCACGAGCTGCGGGTCGCCTCGCTGATCCAACAGACACTGCTGCCTCGCGCAACTCCCCACGCTGCCCGGTTGGGAGATCGAGGCCTACTACCGCCCGGCCCGTGAGGTCGGAGGCGACTTCTACGACTTCATCCCCCTCGACGGTGGTCGCTTCGGGGTCGTCGTCGGAGACGTCACTGACAAGGGTGTACCTGCGGCGCTGGTAATGGCGACCTGCCGTGCGGTCCTTCGCGCCAACGCAACGTCCGGCGCCACGCCCTGGCGAGATCCTCGCGCGGGCCAACGAGATCCTCGTGGCCGACATCCCAGAGGGGATGTTCGTCACCTGTCTGTTCGCCATTCTCGACCCGGCCACCGGCGAACTGGACTTTGCCAACGCCGGGCACGTCCTTCCCTATGTGCGGAGCGACACCGGCGTAGTCGAGCTCAGGGCGACCGGGATGCCCCTTGGCCTGATGCCCGGGATGACATATGAGGAGAAGAAGGCCAACTTGGGAACCGGAGACGTGATGCTGCTCTCCAGCGACGGCCTCACCGAGGCCCACTCGCCGGATCGCGAGATGCTCGGCGTTTCCCGAGTGATCGACACCATCGCAGCACGTCCCGAGGGTGAGAGCCTGATCGGGGTCGTGCTCTCCGAGCTCGACAACTGGACCGGGCCAGGTTGGGAGCAGGAGGACGACGTGACACTCGTCCTGGTGCGCCGCTGCTCCTCAGCCGAGCAGAGCGCCCGCGCCTTTGTCGACGGGGGCGACTGGCAGCAACTCGGCGAGTTCTCGCTTCCCAGCGTCGCCGGGAACGAAAGGGTCGCCATGGACCGGGTCGGCCGAGTGGGTGAGCCCGCTCGGCATGGAGCCCGCTCGGATGGAGCGACTGAAGACGGCCGTAGCCGAGGCGACCATGAACGCCATCGAGCACGGCAACCAGAACGAGCCAGAAAAGCCGGTCGAGATCGAGGTGTGCGCCAACGTCGGGGCGGTGAAGGTCCGCATCGTCGACCAGGGCGGGGGACGTGAGGTCCCTGACCCGGAGACCCCGGACCTCGAGGCCAAGCTGGACGGATTGCAGACGCCACGCGGTTGGGGCTTGTTCCTGATCCGCAGCATGGTCGACGACCTGCGGGTCCACACCACAGATCGCCATCACACTCTCGAACTCGAGATGAGCCTGGAAGGAGAAAGCGATGCAGGCGAGCGCCTTTGAGGCGACCGTGCACGACGAGGAGAGACGGGCGTTGATCCGGCTCGAAGGGGACCTCGACGGGAACGCGCGGGAGCGCCTCGCCGCCGCCTACGAAGAAGCGGCGGTCCTTCAACCCAGTTTCGTCGTGCTCGACTTCACCCAGGTCGGGTACATCAACAGCACCGGGATCGCGGCGATCGTGGGAGTGCTCGCCCGAGCCCGAGCCGAGCAGCGCGACATCTCGGCCTTCGGGCTGAGTGACCATTACCGGGAGATCTTCCAAATCACCCGGCTGGCCGACTTCGTGCACATCTATCCGAACGAGGAATCGGCGCTCGCGGCAAGCGCGACGTCATAGGAAGGGAGTGGGAAACATGCCACAGGCAGAGGTTGCAATGGAAGTGAGAGACGCAGCTCCGGGAGTCCGTGTCATCGATATCGATGGTGAGGTCACGGCGTTCTCGGAGCCGGTCCTGATGGACGCCTTCGCGGAGGCCAGCGGCGAGGGGATACGCGCCGTGATCCTCAACTTCGAGGGGCTGCAATACATGAACAGTGGTGGGATCGGTCTGCTCGTGACCGTGCTGATCCGCGCCAACCGAGCTGGGCAGCAGCTGCTCGCATACGGCCTCAACGAGCACTACCGCCAGATTCTCTCGCTGACCCGCCTAGACGAGGCGATCGGCATCCATCCCGACGAGAAGTCGGCAGTAGCCGCCGCCCGCTGAGCAGTTCTCGGACGCCGCCGCCGGTCAACCACCCGGCGGTGTTGCCTCCGTAACGCTGTCCGGACGAGCCCGCGGTACAAAGGCCGCAGGACGATCCACCTGGAGGAACGATGAACAACCAGTCGCCAACCGAGAGCGACACCCAGAACTGGGCGCAGCCAGTCGACCGCCTTGTGGTGGGACCTGCCTCTCCCGGGGCGCTTTCGCTCAACGTCGCCGGGCGCCGTCTCACCGGTCCTCTGCAGGGATTCGGTCGGCTGTGGCAGAAGACCTACAAGGTGAACGTGGGCGACGTCACTCCGAGTGGCGTGATCTCGGTCTGGAAGGAGAATTACGGCGACTTCTGGCCCTCATACAACCGTTTCTATGCCCCTATCGCCGGGATCAAGCCGGGAGAGGTGGGGACGATCAACACCGTCCAGGGTCCGGTGACACTCTCCACCGGTGTGATGGTGCTCTACGCCGACGACGTTTCCTTCACCTTCATGACCCCCGAAGGGCACCTCTTCGCCGGGTGGGTGACCTTCAGCTCGTTC
The DNA here is from genome assembly GCA_963780745.1 of uncultured Actinomycetes bacterium. Classification (GTDB taxonomy): domain Bacteria; phylum Actinomycetota; class Acidimicrobiia; order Spongiisociales; family DATADW01; genus DATADW01. The sequence goes on from CAWACT010000009.1 coordinate 175,379, forward strand.
GATTCCGACGGGGGGACAGTCGCCCAGGTGCAGGTGCTCATCCGGCCAAGCGACCCGCTCTACGAGCTCGCCTTCATGATGGGTGCGGGGCGAATGGAGGACAAGATCTGGCTGCACACTCTCCGTTCCCTGGCGGCGCATTTCGGCTCAACGGCCGAGCCGGAGCTGACAGCGACGATCCTCGACAAGCGCCGTCAGTGGCGTTACGCCGGCTACATCAAGCACAACGCCGCCATCCGCTCGGTTCTCTACACCCTCGGTACGCCGTTCCGGGCGATGAGGAGGGCGTTCAAGTCCGCTTGATCGTCGACTGACACCAGAATCCCCGGATGATCCGGGTCGGTACAAGCGGCTGGCAATACGACGATTGGCGGGGGACGTTCTATCCCGAAGATCTGCCCAAACGGCAGTGGCTCAAGATGTGCTCGCGACGGTTTCCCACCATCGAGGTCAACAACACCTTCTACCGACTCCCGGAGCGAGACACGTTCGAGCGTTGGCGCGAGGCGACCCCCGCCGGGTTCTGCTTCACGGTCAAGGCAAGCCGCTACCTCACCCACGTGCGACGGCTTGTCGACCCCGAGGAGCCGGTGCAGCGCCTTTGGGAACGGGCCTTGGGGCTCGGCGACCGGCTCGGTCCGGTGCTCTTCCAACTCCCTCCCAACTTCAAGGTCGACATCGACCGGCTCGCCGGTCTGCTCGATGTCCTGCCCGAACCGATGGTCCCCGCCCTCGAGTTCCGTGACGTTTCGTGGGACCGCCCCGAGGTCCACGAGATGCTCGACCGCGCCAAGGCTGCGCTGGTATGGGCCGACCCGAGCCCCATTTCGTACCAACGAGCCACCGGCGGCTGGCTATACCTGCGATTCCACCGCGCCGATTCATCGTGGGAGTACGGCCGCGAACGGCTGCGCCCTTGGGCGGAGCGGATCGCGAGCATCGACGCCCCGAAGTCTTCGTCTACTTCAACAACGATCCCGGTGCGGCGGCGATCAGGGATGCCGACACGATGATCGAACTGCTCACCGAACTGGTCCCCGGTCGAATGCCGCCACGTTGAACCGAGAGGGCAGACGGAAGACGGAAGACGGAAGACGGAAGCCGGAAGGACCACGACCGCGAAGCCCGACACGGTGCGGAACCACCCCCCCGCGTGCGGCGTGGCCCCCCTCCGGCGGGTAGGGGAGACCCCCGCCCAGTCACCCCCCTCCGGTCGCTCCGCTCGCGTCCCCCTCACCGGGGGAGGCAGCCCCCCGGTCAACGCCGGGTGCGGACCAGGATCTCGACACGGCGGTTCAGGGCGCGCCCCGCCGCGGTCTCGTTGGAGGCGCGGGGAGCGATCTCGCCGAAAGCCTCGATCTCCGTCGGCCCGATCCCGCCCTGGTCGAGGAGGATCGCGGCCACCGCCTCCGCCCTGCGCCTCGAAAGCTCTCGGTTCGCCCGGGAGCCGCCCACCGAGTCGGTGTGGCCGCGGACGATGATGGGCCTGCCCGGGAATCGTTCAACGATGTCCCGGGCCACCTCGTCCACGACCACCAGCGAGCTGGGGCGAAGCACGGCCTCACCGCTGTCAAAGAGCAGGTCGGCGGGGAGGGTGTACAAGGCCGTGCGGGGACCGCGCTTGACCTCGACTTCCCGCCGCAGCCGGGGCGGCGGATCGGGCCGCGTCGTGGAGGAAACCGGAGCGGAGGTGGTTGGCGTGGTCTCGGGTGGGGATGTCGTTGCCGGCGCATGTGCGTCGCCGTCGTGGCGGTCGCTGGCACGCCTGTGGAAGCTGATCCGGCCATGGTGGTGGTCACCGTACCGCCCGGAGCAGCCGAGCAACCCGCAAGGACGAAGACGGCCAGTCCGGCGACCACTGCACGCATCCTGGGAGAGCGTAGGGCGGGGCACCTGGGCCAAATGGAAGCCGATGCCGGCATTAGCGTCGGGCACCATGGAGGTGATCCTCGTCGGCCCGGGCCGCGCCGGGATGTCGCTCGGGCTGGCGCTGAGAGCTGCAGGGCACCGGGTCACGGCCGTCGCCGGGCGCGGCGACCTCACCAGTTCCGCCGACCGGCTCGGTGCCGATCTCATCGGGGCGGACGGGCCGCTACCGCCGGCCGACCTGCTCGTGGTCGCGGTCAGCGATGGCGCCATCGGTGAGGTCGCTGCCGTGGTCGCCCCGCGGGCTACCGAACTCCGGGGTGTGGTGCATCTCAGCGGTGCAGTCCCGGTGGCGGCGCTCCAACCCTTCGCCGCGCGGGGGATGGCGGTGGGTGCCTTCCATCCCCTGCAGAGCCTCCCCGACCCTGACCGGGGAGCTCAAGCTCTCAGTGGGTCAGCGGTGGCGATAACGGCTTCCGACCGGGTGCTCCACGAGATGCTCGAACGGCTGGCAGACGATCTGGGAATGAGGCCTTTCGACCTGCCCGACGACCGCAGGGCGCTATATCACGCGGCAGCTTCGATGGCCTCGAACGCAGTGGGCGCCTCTCTCCTGTCTGGCCGAGCGGCTGTTCGGTGCGGCCGGCGTCGACCCCGCCGTGGCTCGACCGCTGGTGGAGAAGGTGGTCGCGCATAGCTTTGCGGGTGGCGCTGCAGCCGCTCTCACCGGTCCAGTGGCCAGGGGCGACATGGCCACGGTGGCGGCGCAGATCGAGGCGGTACGCGCCGCCGATCCCTCTCTGCTCGAGGAGTTCATGTTGGCGGTCCGCCTCATCGCCGGGGCATCGGGGCGGGGCGACGAGATCTCGGGCGTGCTCGCTTGATCGAGGTGACATACCTTCTCCGAAGCCCGCAACGCGGCCGCCGGCTCGGTCGGACTGGTTCCGACGATGGGGTTTCTCCACGAAGGGCACCTCTCGCTGATCGAAAGGGCGGTGGCATCGGCCGACACCGTCATCGTCTCGTCGTTTGTCAACCCACTGCAATTCGGAGCCGGCGAGGACCTGGAGCGCTACCCGAGGAACCCCGACCGTGACCGGGCGCTCATCCGGGCGGTGGGTGCCGACATCCTCTTCGCTCCACCGCTCGCCGAGATGTACCCCGAAGAACCGAGGGTGACGGTGCAGGTGAGCGGGCTGACCGAGGACATGGAGGGCGCTCATCGACCGGGCCACTTCACCGGAGTCGCCACGGTGGTGACCAAGCTCTTCGCCGGGCTCCGCCCCGACCTTGCCTTCTTCGGCCGCAAGGACGCTCAGCAGCTGGCGGTGGTCCGACGATTGGCCCGCGACCTCTCCTTCCCCATGGAGGTGGTCGGGTGCCCGACGGTGCGCGAGGCCGACGGGCTCGCCCTGTCCAGCCGCAACAGCTATCTCGACGTGCATGACAGGGAAGAAGCTCTCGGGTTGAGCCGCGGTCTGATGGCGGCGGCGGATGCCATCGACGCCGGTGAGCTATCGGGCCGGATCCTCGAGGGGCTGGCTGCGGCCCAGTCGGGCCTGAACCTGGACTATGCCGAGCTGCGGTCCCAAGACGACGCCGCCCGGGTCGACCTGCTCGATCGCCCCTCATTTCTGGCCGTGGCCGCCACCGTCGGGCCGCGCCGGACTCATCGACAACATCCACGTCGACTGGGTGGACGGTTGCCCCCAGGTTGACCGAGGCCGCCGCCTCGACCACCCGAGCCTGATCGAGGAGGGTTGAGCGTGTTGCTGGTGATGGACGTGGGCAACTCCACCACCGCGATCGGTGTTGTCGGCGACGATCGGGTGGCGGACCGCTGGCGGGTCTCCACCGTCACCGAGCGAACCGCCGACGAATATCGCCTTCTGCTGCGAGGCCTCCTCACCGCGATCGAACTCCCCCTGGAGGGAGCGGCGGTGTCGAGCGTGGTCCCGGCGGCGACCTCCGCGGTACAGCTCGCCGCCAGGGATCTGGTCGATGGGCCGGTGGTCGTGGTCGGACCCGGCGTGCGTACCGGTCTCGCCATCCACACCGACAACCCACGCGAGGTCGGGGCCGACAGGGTGGTCAACGCCGTAGCGGCGATCGACCGGTACGGCGCTCCCGTGGTGGTGGTCGATTTCGGGACGGCGACCACGGTGGACGTTGTCGGCCCCGCCGGTGCCTACCTCGGGGGGATGATCGCCCCCGGTCTCGAGGTCTCGATGGATGGTCTGGTGGGCCACACCGCGGCGCTCCGCCGGGTGGAACTCGTTGCGCCGCCGCAAGCGATCGGACGGAACACGGTCACCGCGATCCAGTCGGGGCTGCTCTACGGGCACGCCGGGATGATCGATCGAGCCATCGACATGATCGCGTCCGAGATCGAAGCTCGGCCGGCGGTGGTGGCTACCGGCGGTTTGGCACCGGTGGTGGCGCCGCTCTGCCGCACCGAGATCGTTGTCGACGACTCGCTCACCCTGGATGGGTTGCGGATCATCTACCGGCGGCAGGGACCGTGAACCCCGAGACCCGCTCGGTACCCTCCGGCACGCCGTGACCGATCACCCGCCCGACGAGCAACACGTACGCCTGGCAAAGCACAAGGCGTTTTTGCAGTCCGGCGGATACCCATACCGGTTCGATCGAACCGCCACCGCGGCCGAGCTTCATCAGCGCTTTTCCGCCTTGCCGCCCGACGCTGACAGCGGGGTGCGGGCGGCGGTCGCCGGGCGGTTGATGTTACTGAGGAGCTTCGGGCGGCTGGTGTTCGCCACCCTGCAGGACGGCACGGGGCGTATCCAGCTCATGGCGGACAGCGCCGAGCTAGAGCAGATGGACGCCTTCGCCGACCTCGACGTCGGTGACTGGGTCGGAGCGGAGGGACGGGTGGTCACCACCCGCAAGGGCGAGCTCACCGTTCGTATCGACAGCTTCGAGTTGCTGGCGAAGGCACTTCGACCGCTACCCGAGAAGTGGCACGGCCTCGCAGACCGTGAGCTGCGAAGCCGGCGCCGCTACCTCGACCTGCTCGTCAACGAAGAGGCCAGAGAAGTGGCGCTGCGCCGGGTGGCGGTCTTACGCGCTCTCCGTAAGTCATTTGACGAGCGGGGCTTCCTCGAGGTGGAGACGCCGACGCTGCAGCTACAGGCCGGAGGTGGGCTTGCCCGCCCATTCGTCACCCATCACAACGCGCTCGACCTCGAAATGTTTCTCCGAATCGCCCTCGAGCTGCCGCTGAAACGGCTGGTGGTCGGCGGCTTGGAGCGTGTCTTCGAGCTTGGCCGGATCTTCCGCAACGAGGGGATCGACTCCACCCACAACCCCGAGTTCACCATGCTGGAGGCCTACCAGGCGTTTGCCGACTACGAGGACATGCTCCAATTGGTGGAGGGCGTGATCGACGAGGTCGTGAAAGCCACTACGGGCGGCACCGAACTCACCTACCAAGGCCGTCCGCTCGATCTGACCCCACCCTATCGGCGCGCCCTATACCTCGACTTGGTGCAGGAGGCGGTAAACGAAGGCATCGGCTTCGAGACGCCGCTTCACGAGTTGCGGGCGCTGGTCGAGGCCGCCGGAACCGAGGTGCATCCCTCATGGGGTCCGGGCAGGCTCATCGCCGAGCTCTTCGAACAGCACGTCGAGCCGTACCTATGGGAGCCGACCTTCGTCCTCGACCATCCCGAGGAGACGTCGCCGTTGGCCCGCGCGCATCGCGAAGGCGGCTCGGTGGTGGAGAGGTTCGAGCTGATCGTCGCCGGTGCCGAGCTGGTCAACGCCTTCTCCGAGCTCAATGACCCCCTGGAGCAGCGAGCTCGGTTCGAGGCACAGGCGGAGGCGCGCGCCGCCGGCGAGGCCGACACCCACCCCCTCGATGAGGATTACTTACTGGCGTTGGAGTACGGGTTGCCACCCACCGGAGGGCTCGGTCTCGGAGTGGACCGGCTGGTGATGCTGGTCACCGACCAGGCGTCGATACGCGAGGTACTGCTCTTCCCGGCGCTCCGGCCCGACGACTGACGCTCTTCAGCGTTCTTCTTTCCCCAGTGTCCACGAGGGGGGATCGGAGGCGGGGAACGATTCCATCGCGGCCTCGTCGACCCGATTTGGGGGAGGAGCCGGCTCCGCCTTGACCCCGTCGTCTCCCCGGCGCACCTTGACCCAGAGGCCGTTGACCCGCCGGTGCGATGGGAGCAGCCCGGCCACAGCGTCTGACTCATCGTCCTCGAGCTCTTGGATGGTCCCGTCCGCACCGACCAGGCACAGACCGGCATCGGTCTCCTCGATGGCGTGAGCGACTTTGTGCGAGCGGGCGCGCTCGACAAGTTCCTCTTTGGTCGAGTCCGAGGCGCAGTTTCGGTCGATGACGAAGCCGGAGGCGACGACGTCGGGCTGGTCCGCCATGGCCCGACGTTACCCGGCAGCCGCGGTTGTGGCAGCGTCGTCAGAACCGGTCGATCACCGTCATGCCCGCGCCATCGAATCGGCTCATCGCCGAAAGGGCGTCCGATGCATCTTCAATAGGGATTCGCTTGGTGACGAGACGACCCGGGTCAACGGCGCCGTCCTCGATGAGCGAGAAGATGCGTGGATAGTCGGTGGCCGGGATCCCGCGGCTACCCACGACCTCCAGCTCCCACATCAGCACCCGTTCCCAAGGGAGCACCAGACCGGCGTCCTCGCCGTGGAGAAGGCCGACCTGGACATGGCGACCCTGCTTGCGCAGGGAGCGGACCGAGTTGATCGCCGTCGTCGTGCTACCCAGCGCATCCAACGAGACATGAGTCCCGCCGCCGCTGACCTCCCGCACCGCACCGGTGACGCTTTCTACGGCGGTTGCGTCGATGGTCGCCTCCGCTCCCATTGCGGAGGCCAGATCCAGTGCAGCTTGCTGGACGTCGACCGCGATCACCCTGGCCCCAAGCGCCGCCCCCACCATCACCGCCGACAGACCGAGTCCCCCGCACCCGTGAACAGCCAGCCACTCACCTCTCTGCACTCGGCCACGGTCGGCGACCGCCCGGAACGCGGTCACAAAACGGCAGCCGAGCGCCGCGGCATGCACTGGGTCGAATCCATTGGGGAGCGCGATCAGATTGGTGTCGGCATGGTCGAGAGCCACCAGCTCGGCGAAGGAGCCCCATGTGCTGAACCCAGGAGTAAAACCTTCGTCGCATGTATTGAGATGGCCCGCCGCGCAAGAGGGACATCGGCCACAACCCATCGAGAAGGGAACAGTCACCCGGTCGCCGATGCTCCAGCGTTCGACCCGCGGCCCCACCGCCACCACCGTTCCCGCCATCTCGTGCCCGGGTACGTGGGGGAGACCGGGCAGTCGCTCGTGGCCCATCCAGGCGTGCCAGTCGCTGCGGCACACCCCGGTGGCCTCGACCCGGAGCACCACCCCATTCTCCGGAAGCTCGGGGTCGGCCACATCGGTGACCTCGAGTGGCTCGCCAAATTCGGCGATCAGCGCGGCGCGCATCGGTCACACCACGTCGGCGAGTTCACGACTCCTCCTCGGATGGGTGCCTCCTGTCGGCATTTCCGGGACAGGTGCCAGGCTACGGCGGGCGGACAAACGTGTATCGGGGCGCCTCGTCCGCGCACGTCCTGTGGGCTCGAAGCGTTGCGGTGTGACTGTTCGAACCCTGGGTTCGGGGGGATCTCGTCCGCGCACGTCCTGTGGGCTCGAAGCGTTGCGGTGTGACTGTTCGAACCCTGGGTTCGGGGCACACCGTTACCCTGGGACTTGCTCCTTCGAGCGAGGTGATCATGCGCCGTCCGTTGAGCCGCAGGCTTTTCCTGGCCGATCTGGGCAAGGGCGGGGCGGCCGTCCTGGTGCTGGGTTTGGTGGCTTGCTCCGACACGAGTGGAGGCGGCGACATCACCACCGGCGAGGCGTTTCCCACTACGGGAAGTACACCGGCACCGGCATCGACATCCCAGGGGACGAGCGCCCCCGGCACGACCTCTCGATCCACGACGTCGACCTCGTCAGATCTCGAGTGGCGTCAGGTCTCGTTCGGATTTGTCTCGGCATACGTGCTGGCACGCCAAGGCGAAGCGGCCGTGGTGGACACCGGTGTCGGCGGGAGCGCCTCGGCGATCGAGGCCGGGCTCGGCGAGATCGGGCTGGGCTGGGACGCGGTAGGTCATGTAATCCTGACTCACAAACACGACGACCACGTGGGGAGCGTGACCGAGGTGCTCGATCTGGCGAACGCCGCCACCGGGTACGCGGGCGCCGAGGACATACCGTCGATCACCGCCCCGCGACCGCTCAACCCGGTCGGCGACGGCGACCGGGTGATGGGTCTCGAAATCGTGGCCACCCCGGGACACACGCCCGGTCATTTGTGCGTGCTCGACACGACTGCCGGTCTGTTGGTCGCCGGGGATGCACTCTCGGTCAACGGCGGAGCCGTGGCCGGTCCCAATCCCTCGTTCACTGAGGACCTCGACTTGGCACACGAGTCGGTTCGCAAACTCGCCGGGTTCCAGTTCGGAGTGTTGGTCGTAGGGCACGGCGAGCCCATCGAGACCAATGCCTCGCAGCAGGTGGCCGAACTTGCTGCCGGGCTGTGAGCCGGGCCGGGCAGGTACGCGTCACATCCGTTCCAGCTCCACCACAGGGATCTGTCGCTCGGTGCGTCGCTGGTATTTCTCGTAATCGGGCCAGATGTCGGCCATCTTGGCCCAGAGCTTCTCCCGCCTGGCGCCCTTGGCCGTTGAAGCTCGGGCGGCGAAGTTCTCGGCCCCGACCTGGACCTCGACCTTGGGTTCAGCCACGAGGTTGAGGTACCAAGCGGGGTGGTCCGCCGAGCCGCCTTTGGAGGCGACGATCACATATCTCTCGCCATCCCGCCCATATATCAGAGCGCTCCGCCGCAGTTTGCCCGTCCTCCTGCCCGCGTGTGGTCAGCAGCAGGGTGTCCACTCCGTTCCACCGGTGGCCCTGCTTTCCGTCGCTCTCCACGTAACTCTTGATGTGCCGGTTGACCCAGCCGGTCGGGCTGTCATGGATGTCCTCAGTTGGCGGTGGCATCGGCTGACTCCCTACTTGCCCGGTCGCCACCGGCGCACGAAGGCACGTTGTTCGGAGGTCTCGGGTGAGCGCCTATGGCCGGCGCCACGGTCGGAGGCTCGCAACGTGGCGAGCAGATCGAGCGCCTGCTCTGGCGCCGTCACCCCGTGGCGGACCAGCCAGCTTCCGACGACCGTCCCGGTGCGCCCGATCCCGCCCCAACAGTGGACGTAGACCATCCGCCCCTCGTCGAGCAACCGGTCGATCGCGTCGAGAGCTGCCACCATCTCGTCCTCTGTGGGGATATTCAGGTCGAGGATCGGGTGCCGCACAAGCACAGAACTCGGTGCGAGCCGCTCCAGATCGTCCTCGTAGGGCCGTAAGGTGGGCGTCGGTCGAGTCGGGGTCGTGCCTCTGGGTCAGGTCTACAACAGCATCGACTCCGACATCGATCAGCTGCTGAAGCAGCCGGACGCCAGCGTCGGCGTCGACATGGGAAGGGTACGCCCCGGCCAGGAGCCGGCGATCGACCACCCAATAGGAGCGGTTGGTGGGTGACTCGGAGCCGGCAGGGCCTACCGGTCCCCATCGTGTCTCGCCTCGCCGGTCCCTGGAGGTTGTCATCGACCGCTCCCGCGCCCTCGCTTGGTAGTGGAGGTGCTTGCTGGCGCCAGAATCATAAGAGACCGCCATGGCGGCGGCGCTGCCCTCGAGGTCGGTGGCATCGTCGCGGAGCTCGACGGCGCGCGGCGAATTCGGGGCCATTCTCCGCAACTGGCCGGCGCTCTCGCGGAGGACGGCCGACGCCCCCCGATATCGCCCCTGTCGGCGCGATCACGCGCCAGGCGCCGCGCCCGGACGGCAGAGAGCACCGTCACCTCTTCGATGACGTCCAGGTCGGGGCCGAACCTCCGCCTGCGGACGAATTGGGCCAAGGTTGTCACCGTGGTCGCTTCCCGCTCGACGGGGATGAGTTCTTCGCCGATGTCGAACTGCTGGCGTCTGGAGCCACCCAAAACGCTCTGCCGGCACCGGGTGGTCCCGGCATCGCGATGGCGGGGACGTGGAGTCGGAAGCTCGAAGGCGACGCATCGCCGGGCTGGCAGAAGCCACCGGAAGCTGGTGGCCAGAGGGTGGCGCACCAGTTCGGCCACGATGGCGGTGACCAAGGGAACCCAGGTCGCTGATCGACATCGATACAACGCCCTCGAGACGTTCGGCAGAGCAGGGAGGGAGCGATCACCCGCAACTGACCTGGGGGCAAGGGTATCACCCGCTGCTTGCGCCGAAGCATCCACCGGGCAGATGCCTCGGGGCGGCCCAGCGCGGCGGTAATACGGCTGACGGCTACAACCCGGCCGGCATCTGGACACCACCTGGCGGTCAACAGCTCATTGTCATCGGCGCAGACCAAACCGTGGTGTTACGAGCCGATGGTCCGGCTTTACACCGGCGAGCTCGGCGGCGACTGCGGGCCGTGGCCGAGCCGCTATTGGATCACGATCCCGACGTTGGCGAGCCCGTCGGAAAATCAGCAATACCACCCTTCGAGGATACGCCACGGTCGGACACCCAAGCCGCAGCTCCTCGAGACCCTTGAACCAAGCCGCCGCGAGAGCGACTGCCACCATGCCGGTTGGTCGTCCGACGCTGCACTATCGCCCGCAGACGCCGGCCAGCCAACCCCGGGTGTTCGACCTGGGCGACTACCACGCACCTCGTCGTCGAACCCACCACTGCGAGCGAGTCGTCGCCTACCCAGTCGGTCGTGAGAGAAAGGCCGCACTCCGGACTTCAACCGTGTTGGAGCTTCAATCGCCTGCCATCGAGCCGAACTCGATCACGAGAGCCACCGCAGCCTGGCAGCAGTTCAACCCCCTCGGCCACAGCCTCGGGCGCCCGCAACTCCACCATGGCGTGGAGCGTGTGCTCCGATTCCACCGCCAATACCGAGTGATCCAATTTGATTGCCGCATCCATTCCGTCACTCACCTCCGCAGCGGAGGGTACGACCGGGGTGTGACATTCCTCATGGACCGAGGTGTGGCCCACGACGAGACCTGGCACCATTGGGAGCAATGAGACGGCTTCTCAGCGCCATCCTCCGCTATCGGGGGTGGACCTTCGAAGGCACCATGCCCCCCGACCCCAAGGTGGTGATACCGGCAGCGCCGCACACGTCGAACTGGGATTTCATCGTCTTTCTGGGTGCCGCCTACGCCCTGGGTATCCGACCACGCTTCATCGCCAAGCACGGGCTCTTCCGTTGGCCGCTGGGGTGGGCGATGCGGCGCCTGGGTGGCATCCCGGTACGGCGCGACGCCAGTTTCCGAGTGGTGGAGCAGGTAGTCGCCCAGATCCGAGAGGCAGCGGCGCCGATGATGCTGCTCATCACTCCAGAAGGAACCAGGGCGGCAGTCCCCTATTGGAAGTCAGGTTTCTATCGGATCGCTGAGGCGGCCAAGGTCCCGCTGGTGCTTGGCTTCGCCGACTATCCGTCACGTCGCGCCGGGATCGGACCCGCCATTCGGCCGAGCGGCGACCTGTCGTCCGATATGGATCTCATCCGCGCCTTCTACGCCGACAAGCGGGGCCTGCCACCCCGAGGGGGCCGGCCCTGTCCGGCTCCGCGAGGAGGGCCGTCCGGCCAACCGCGCCTGAGCAGGGTCGCCAACCTGGTAACCTCTTCACACCGCAACGGTTCGAGGCAGCGCCTTTACGCGCTCCCGGGGCGGGTCAAGAACGGTCGCCTCGACCGATCTCTCGATTTCGTTGCACTGCTGTGGCGACGCTCGAGCGAGCAACCCACTGTCCAGGAGCAACGATTTCCATGTCAACTTTCGCCGAACTCGGCGTGCCCGCCGACCTTCTCGGCATCCTCAACCGGGCCGGGTTCACCGACCCATTCCCCATCCAGGCGGCCACCATCCCAGATGCGTTAGCCGGCAGGGATGTCTGCGGCCGCGCCCCCACCGGCTCGGGCAAGACGCTCGCTTTCGGGATCCCCATCCTGACCACGGTGGCCAGGGCCAAACCGGGCCGCCCCCGTGCACTCATTCTGGCGCCCACCCGCGAGCTCGCCGAGCAGATCCGGAACGACCTGGCGCCGTTGGCGAAGGCAAGACAGCGTTGGGTGGGCACCATCTACGGCGGGGTCTCCTACGAGAGGCAACGCCGGGAGTTGAACAGGGGAGTGGACGTTCTCGTCGCCTGCCCGGGACGGTTGGCAGACCTGATCGACCGGGGTTGGGTCCGGCTCGACGAGGTTGAGACGGTGGTAGTGGACGAGGCCGACCGGATGGCCGATATGGGCTTCCTCCCCGAGGTGAGGCGATTGCTCGACCAGACGCCGTCCAACCGTCAGACCATGCTGTTCTCGGCGACGCTCGATGGCGAGGTGGCCCAATTGACCCGCCGCTACCAGCGGGATCCGGTCCGGCACGAGGCCGGCGATGCCGAGCCCGAAGGGGCCGACGTCAGGCACTTCTTTTGGCGAGCGGCGCCCGAGGATCGGCTGGAGCACACCGCAGCGGCGGTAGCCGCCACGGGATCCGCCATCGTCTTCACCAGGACCCGACACGGTGCGGACAAGGTGGCCAAGCAACTCGCCCGGCTCGGCGTCGAGGCCGTTGCCATTCACGGCGGGCGATCACAGAGCCAGCGCAACCGTGCCCTGAACGGATTCTCCACGGGGCGGAGCCAGGTGCTGGTCGCCACCGATGTCGCCGCCCGCGGGATCCACGTGGAGGGCGTCGCCTGCGTGATCCATTTCGACCCGCCGGTCGACGCCAAGACCTATCTCCACCGTTCGGGCCGCACCGCCCGAGCCGGGGCGTCGGGTGTCGTCGTATCGATGGTTTCCGGCGATCAGGCTCGAGCGGTTGGCCGCATCCAACGGGAGTTGGGACTGGTAGGGCCGCTGCGCCATCCCGTCGCCACCGAGCTGGGATCGGGCGGGCTTCGAGTCGGCGCCTCGCTCCAGGTCAGGACCCGTCCGGAGACGGTGGGTGACGTCCGAGGCAGGGGCTCCCACCACAACCGGCGCCGGGTGCGACGGGGTGCAACCGCTCGCCGATGACCCCATGTCGGGTCCGGACGACCTGACTCGACTAGCCCCTACGATGCCAACGGTGACCCAGTCGGAGCAGTCACCGCCCGCTCTGAGAGCCCTGGGGCGGGTCGAGTTCACCTCGCTCCTGGCGATGACTATGGCGCTGGCAGCGCTGGGTATCGACCTCATGCTGCCTGCCTTCGGGGCGATCAGGGCCGACTTCGGGCTGCAGCCCGACTCCACCGCAGTGGCGGGGATCGTCACCGCATATCTGCTCGGGCTGGCGGTGGCGCAGTTGTTCTACGGGCCGCTGGCGGACCGCTTCGGGCGCAAACCGGTCCTCTACATAGGTTTCGCCATCTACATCCTCGGTGCGGCGGCCTCTGCCCTCGCACCCAGTCTCGGCGCTCTCTACGCCGCCCGATTCGTTTGGGGGATCGGGACCGCCGGCCCTCGGGTCATCACCTTGGCAGTCGTGCGCGACACGTTCTCTGGCGCTCGGATGGCGAGGGCGATGTCCTTGATCATGACGGTGTTCATCGTTGTACCCGTGGTGGCGCCCAGCCTCGGGGCGTTGATCGTGGCGGTGGCCGATTGGCGCTGGGTATTCGGCTTCTGCGTGCTCGCTGCACTGGCCGTCGCAACGTGGTCGCTCCGTCTCCCCGAGACGCTCCGGCCGGAGTTCCGGCGTGATCTGCGGCTTTCATCCCTGCTCCAAGGTGGGCGCGCCGTGTTGGGCAATCGTCAGACCCTCGCCGCCACCCTGGCCATCACCGCACTGTTCGGCGTGTTCACCTCGTACCTGGCGAGCAGCGAGATCATCATCAACGACGTGTTCGGCATGGGGGAGCAGTTCCCGCTTGTTTTCGGAGGTTTCGCCGTCGTGCTGGGCGGTGCGATGCTGGTCAACGCCCACGTGGTCGGCCGGGTGGGGGTGGGTCGGCTGGTGAGGTTGGTCCTACCCGTCTACGTTGCCGTGGCCGCCCTGATCGTGGTCATGGCAGTGGCCAGCGGCGGCCATCCGCCGTTCTGGGCATTCGCGCCGGTTCTTGCCCTTCTCCTGGCAGGGCACTCGCTCCTGATACCGAACCTCAATACGTTGGCGATGGACCCCATGGCGGCGGTGGCCGGGACCGCTTCGGCGGTGATAGGGACACTGTCTACCGCCGGTGGCGCCACCATCGGCTGGTTGATCGACCGGTCCTTCGACGGGACCATCATCCCGATCTCGATCGGCTTCCTGGCGTGCGGCGTCGTGGCCATGGGCTTGGTCTATTGGGCGGAGCGGGGAAGCAATCTCAGATCGACCGAGGATGTGCAGCCCGAGCCTTCGTTGCCTTGACTTGGCTCCGCCCAGTGAACGGACGTCCGAATCGGGCCGCGCTAGGCCGCCGACTCCCTGACGGCCTCGACCCTCTCCACCAGATAGGTCCCCATGGTGGTAAGGACACTCCGGGCAGTTCCTGCTGGGAGAGCCGCTGTTGCCTCGGCTGCCATCTCCGAGCGGCGCAGCGCCTCGTCGAGCACTCTGTCGACCGACCCGGCAGCGCGTACCAGGGAGATGACCTCTGCCACCACCGGCTCGGGATAAGGGCGGGATTGCCCGAGCAACTGGCGCAGCCTGGTGCCGTCGGGTCCTTCCCGGGCGAGCAGCACGGGCAGGGTGAAGGTGCCCTCTCTGATGTCAGAGCCGGCCGGCTTCCCGATCGACTCCTCTGTCCCGACAAGGTCGAGGGCATCGTCTGTCATCTGGAACACGAGCCCCAACTCCCAAGCCCACGTGCTCACCGCCTCGACAGCCGAGTCAGTGGCATCCGATGCCATCGCCCCGAGCCGGGCCGAGGTTCGAATCAGACTGGCGGTCTTGCCCCCGATCACCCGCAAGTAGTCCTCGACGGTGTGATCGAGATCGCCGACCAGTTGCAGCTCTCTCGTCTGGCCCTCGACCAATTCGGCGTAGGTGCGGGCCAGCAGCCGGACCGATTCCTGGCCAAGCCGTGCCGCCGCCACCTCCGAGGCGCGCGCCATGAGGAAGTCGCCGGCGAGGATCGCGACCGTGTTGGTCCAGTTTGAGTTGACCGATGCCGCCCCACGGCGGGTATCCGCCTCGTCGATCACGTCGTCGTGGTAGAGGCTGCCGACATGGATCAGTTCGACGGCGACCCCGGCCTCCACAGGGCGGTCGTCGCCGCCGGGCCCGAACTCGGCGGCGAGCAGAGCCAGCAGCGGGCGGAATCGCTTGCCGCCAGCCTGGAGCAGATGCTGGGCAACCTTGGTGAGGAAGCCGTCCTCGGACAAGGACGCTTCGAACAGCCGATCCTCGACGCGTTCCAGACGATCCCACACCCTGGGGATGGGGACGAGGTCGTTGAGGACGGGCTCTGCGGTCACGGTTGCGGGATGGTAGTGAGCTGCCCCAACAGCATCCTCCCCTGGGCACGGCTTGCCGCCCTTCCGGCGAGTACGCATCGTTTGAGCGGTCCTGGATTGGCGTTGGACAGTGACTGGAGGGGCCCCCCAGACGTTGCCCTGGAGG
This sequence comes from uncultured Actinomycetes bacterium, assembly GCA_963780745.1. Lineage (GTDB taxonomy): Bacteria > Actinomycetota > Acidimicrobiia > Spongiisociales > DATADW01 > DATADW01. The sequence goes on from CAWACT010000009.1 coordinate 190,865, forward strand.
CCGGCCAACCGGGCGGCCCCGAAGGGAGAACGGTCATGGTCATCAAGGAAAACACCACGCAGAACAGCGTGGGCGAGCGAGGAAGTGGGAGCCATCCGACGACGCTTCTTCGGGAGACGCCCACCAAGAAGAGCCTGCGGATTGCGGGCGTGGCAGTTGGCGTGGTGGCAGCGCTGCTGATCGCCATCGTTGTTGCCGCGAGCCCCGACCCACGGCCGGCCGCAGAACGGTCAGTGCCTACTGAACGGATCGTGATCCCAGGCTCATCCGAATGGTACGAACAGCGGGCAGGAGCGACGCAGCAAGCCCTGTCGCCGGCCTCGACCGGCCGGGTGGTGGGTGAAGATCCCGCCTATCAGGGGGTGGTCCCCGGGCAGGCGGTGGCGCCGGCCTCGACGGGCCGGGTGGTCGGATGATGACCCCGCCTATCTGGGGGCGGTCCCCAGGCAGGCCCTGTCGCCGGCCTCGACCAGCCGGGTGGTGGGTGAAGATCCCGCCTATCAGGGAGCGTTGTCCCCAGCCAGGCGGTGTCGCCGGCCTCGACCGGCCGGGTGGTGGGTGAAGATCCCGCGTATCAGGGAGAGATCCCCAAGTAGGAGGTGCAGTCGGCTCCTGATCGACAGACCTCCCCATCGAGCGCCGGTGTCGGCTCGGCCCCGGCGCTCGATGGCGTCCATGGGGTATTAGGTCAAAAGGGGCGCCCGCCATTTGCCTGGAGCGAATCTGGAGCGCCGGCGGATACGTTCCGTGGATGGAGCCAACAGACCGGGAGCGAAATTCGGGCCTGCACGCCACCAGCTCGGTGGCGTACGGTTCCGGCTGTGGGATTTCTGGTTCTGGGGCCGGTGCGCGGCCCTCGAGGGGGATGAACCGGTCCGTCTGGGGGGTCCGAAGCAGCGCACCGTGCTGGCGCTACTGATCGCCGAGGCGGGTCGCACCGTTTCTGCCGACTCGCTGGTGGACGAGGTGTGGGGGGAGGAGGCGACCGCCGGGTCGCGGAGCACCCTTCAGACCTATATGTCCAGCCTGCGAGCCCAGCTGGGCGATCGGCTGGTCTCGGAGGCGGGCGGGTATCGGCTGGAAGTGGCCCGGGACGAGGTGGATGCCTTCCGCTTCGAGGACATGGTGGCTCGAGGCCCGGTCGCTTCTCGAGACCCAGCCGGCCGAGGCGGCGGAACTGCTGGGCGAGGCGCTGGCGCTGTGGCGGGGCCATCCGTATGCGGATGTGCCCGGGTCGGTGCGGTTGGAGGCCGAGGCGCGCCGGTTGGAGCAGCTGCGGTTGGGGGCGGTGGAGGATCGGGTGGAGGCCGAGCTCGCGCTGGGCCGCCATGCCGAGCTGTTGCCCGAGTTGGAGGTGTTGACCGCCGAGTTCCCGCTGTCGGAGCGTTTCCGGGCGCAGCAGATGGTGGCGTTGTATCGGGCAGGGCGGCAGACGGAGGCGTTGCGGGCCTATCAGAAGACCCGGCTGTTTCTGGCCGAGGAGATGGGGATCGACCCCTCGCCGGAGCTGCAGGGGTTGGAGCAGCGCATCTTGGAGCACGACCCGGGGTTGGAGGCGGAGAGCGCCTCCCGGGTGCAGACGATGTCGTTCCTGATGACCGACATCGTCGACTCGACGTTGTTGTGGGAGCTTCACCCGGGCGAGATGCCCGAGGTGCTTGCCCGCCACGACCGGCTGCTCACCGATGCGGTGGAGCAGGCGGGGGGCCGGGTATTCAACCAAGCAGGGGATGGGGTGTGCGCCGCCTTCGCCACGGTGGGGGAGGCGGTGACCGCGGCCCGGAGCGCCCAGGAGGCTTTGGCGGCGGCGGATTGGGGAGAGACGGGTCTGTCGGTGCGGATGGCGGTCGACACCGGTGAGGTGGAGAGCCGGGGCAGCGACTTCTTCGGTCCTCCGTTGAACCGCTGCTCCCGGATCATGGCAGCGGGTCACGGTGGTCAGGTGTTGCTCTCGGAGGAAGCGAACCTGGCCCTGGCCGGCGACGTGTCGGGTGGTTTTCAGGTGCGGTCGTTGGGAGAGCATCGTTTCAAGGGTTTGGGCCGCCCCGAGCATGTCTTCCAGCTGGTCTCAGAGGGCCTTCCCAGCGTGTTCGGGCCTCTCCGAATCGATCGGCAGCCGGCCTCACTGCCCGGTGCCGTCCGGTCGGTGCGGGGTTATGAGCTGCGGGAGCGGGTGGGGGCGGGCGACTTCGGGATCGTCTATCGGGCCTATCAGCCGTCGGTGGGTCGGGAGGTGGCGGTGAAGGTGATCCGCCCCGAGTTCGTCAACCGTGCCGAGTTCGTGCGCCGTTTCGAAGCGGAAGCCCATCTGGTCGCGCTGTTGGAGCATCCTCACATCGTCCCCCTCTACGACTATTGGCGGGACCCGGACGGCGCCTATCTGGTGACCCGCTGGCTGCGGGGCGGGTCGCTGCGCGAGGCGTTGGATCGGGGTCCGTGGAACCCCGAGCCTGCCGGCCGGCTGATCGGGCAGGTGGGTGCGGCGTTGTCTTATGCGCATCGGCGTGGGGTGGTGCACCGTGATCTCAAACCGGCCAACGTGCTGTTGGACGAGGACGGCAACGGCTATCTGGGCGACTTCGGGATCGCTTCTCGTCTCACCGAGGACAACGAGCGGACACCGGTGAGCTCATCTCCCGCCTATCTGGCTCCGGAGGAGCTGCGGGGCGAGCCGCTGTCTCCCCGCTCCGACATCTACAGCCTGGGTTTGCTCACCTTCGAGCTGCTCTCGGGGACCCGGCCGCCGATGGACGGCGACCTCCCCGCGGTGAGCAGCCTCCGCCCCGGGGTCCCGGCTGCTGTCGACGAGGTGATCGCCCGGGCCGGGGCGGACGACCCCGCCGAACGCTTCGACACCGCCGAGGGGTTCTTGGAGGCGCTCTCGGCGGCGCTGGGCCGGCCCACCGCACCAGAGGAGGTGGCGGAGGCGGCGCTGACCGCGGCCCGCAACCCCTACAAGGGTCTGCAGGCCTTCCAGGAGAGCGACGCCGCCGACTTCTACGGCCGGGCCGATGTGGTCGATGAGCTGTTGGCGGCGGTCTCATCGGATCGGCTGGTGGCGGTGGTGGGACCGTCGGGGATCGGCAAGTCGTCCGTGGTGCGGGCCGGGCTGGTCCCGGCGCTGCGGGGCGGTGCGCTCGGGGGGAACTGGCTGGTCACCGATCTCTACCCGGGGAGCTTCCCCTTCGACGAGCTGGCCGCCGCCCTGTTGCGGGTGGCGGTGCGCCGCCCCCCCAGCCTGGTCGACGACCTCGCCGCCGACGAGCGGGGGCTGCTGCGTTCCGTCAGGGAGATCCTCCCCCGGGGTCCCGGTTGCTGTTGGTGATCGACCAGTTCGAGGAGCTGTTCACCCTCACCCCCGACGAGGACACCCGCCGCCGCTTCCTCGACAACCTGGTCACGTTGTCCCGAGATGAACGTTCCCCGGTGACGGTGGTGGTCACCTTGCGGGCCGACTTCTTGGACCGGCCTCTCCGCTACCCCGAGTTCGGTGACCTGTTGGGCGCCTCCACGGTGATGGTGGCCGCCCCCGGTCCCGAGCGAGCTGGCCGAGGCGATCACCCGGCCGGCGGAGAACGTCGGGGTCGGTTTGGAGCCGGGGCTGGCGGAGCGGATCGCCGGGGACGTCGCCGACCAGCCCGGTGCTCTCCCCTTGCTCCAGTATTCGCTCACCGAACTGTTCGAACGGCGCAGCAGCGACCGGCTCTCCGAAGCCGACTACCTGCGCTCCGGTGGGGTGGTGGGGGCGCTGGGGCGGCGGGCCGACGACATCTACCAGCAGTTGGACCACGCCGGGCAGGAGGCGGCCCGCCAGGTGTTCCTCCGGCTGGTCACCGTCGACGAGACCGCCCAGGACACCCGGCGGCGGGTGGCCCGCCGCGAGCTGCGGGGGCTTCCCATCGAAACCGCCGCGGTCGACCAGGTGTTGGACCGCTACGGCGAGCACCGGCTGCTCACCTTCGACCGCCATCCCACCACCCGCGCCCCCACCGTCGAGGTCGCCCACGAGGCGCTGCTCACCCACTGGGACCGGCTGCGGGGCTGGATCGACGAACGCCGCGAGGACCTGCTGTTGCACCGCCGCCTCGCCGAAGCCGCCACCGAGTGGGAAGGGTCGGGCAAGGAGCCCAGCTATCTGCTCGGCGGGGGACGTCTCGAACAGTTCGAGACCCTCGCCGCCTCCACCGACCTCGCCCTCAGCGGCGACGAACGCGACCTCATCGAGACCAGCCGCATCGCCGACGACGAGCAACGAACCAAGCGCCGCCGCCGCCGCCAGGGCATCCTCGCCGGGTTCGGGGCGGCCGCCCTCGTCTCCCTCGCCGCCGCCGGAGTCGCCTTCACCAACCAGCAGCGCGCCGCCGACGAAGCGGACAGGGCCACCCAAGAACAAGCCCGCGCCGAGCAGGAAGCGGCCCGCGCCGAGGAGGAAGCGGCCCGCGCCGAGGACGGAGACGGCCCGCGCCGACCGCGAGGCGAGGGAGGCCACCGGCCGGGAGCTGGCCGGCGAGTCGATCCTCGCCCTGGAAGAGGACCCCGAATTGGCCATCCTGGTCGGCCTCGAGGCTGCCGAGGTCACACGGGCAGTCGGAGAGCCGGTGCTCCCTGAAGCCATGTCGGCCCTGCATCGAGCGGTTCAGACCTCCCGGCTCGAGCTGGCGGTCGAGGTCGGGGGAGAGCGGGCGGCGGTGAGCCCCGACGGTCGTTGGGTGGTCACCACCACCGGCTTTGACACGGGGCCGGAGGCGGCCGTGTCCGAGACGCGTCAACGGGGAGGAGCTGGCGAGGCTGGTCAGGCCCGAGGGAATTCCCGCCATGGGACGTGGCGGTCAGTCCCGACGGGCGATTGGTGGCGGTCAGCTACGGCCCAGCGAGGTGACGAAGCGCCGTCCCAGCGACCGGTGACCAAGTCGCCGTCATCCTCTTTGACCCGGACAGCGGCGAAGTCGTGTCCCGGATCACGTCCGCACCGGGGGATTACAACTTGCCAAGATTCAGCCCGGACGGCGAGGTCATCGCCGCAATGCACGTCGACCTGATGGCGGCACCCGGGTGAAAGCGTGGGAGGTGCGCTCCGGAAGGGAGCTGTTCACGATCGAGCCGGAAGGCGGAGCCGGCGGCTACGACTTCCACCCTGACGGCGACACGCTGTTGGTCGTCGAGTACGTGCCCGGTGCGGAGCGGGTCGGGTTCTACTCAACGGTGGATGGGAGCCGAGACCGATTCAATGGACACCCCCGGCTTCCAAGCCGTCGACATTGCGATCGACGGTACCGGCGATCGGTTGGCGATCGGGTCCCAGGCATCCCGAGAGGTGCAAGTGTGGGATTTGAAATCCCACCAACTCATAGACGACAAGCTCCTGGCCGATGCTGGTGCGGTGGAATGGAGTCCTGACGGCCAACTCCTCGCCGTCTCCGGGCAGCAGGGGAGTGTCCACCTGCTCGACGCGGAGACGCTCGATGAAGAGTTGGTGCTCGCCGGGCACCCGTCGAACACTTACAGTCTCGATTTCTTCGCGAGACGGCGAGCGCTTGGCCAGTCTTGGGATCGACGGGGAGCTGCGGGTATGGGACGTCAGCCCCGACGGTGCGCCAGAACTCGGAGCTTTTGCGACCAGCACTGAGGCCCCAGGTCTCTCCGAGGTCTCACCCGATGGGTCGCAGGTGGCGAACTTCACCTACGCCGGGGCCCTGGAACTGTTCGACGCCGAGACCGGGGAGACCCTGGCAACTCGACCGGCGTCGACATCAGCCCTCGCCGATCACATCAGCGATGACTGGCAAAGGGTCACCTGGTTGGAGCCTGCCGACAACCCAGACGACGGAAACGAGGCGAGTGTCCGGGACCTGGCGTCGGGCGAGTTGGTGTCCGAACTCCCACAATGCACTATCCCAAGTGCCATCAGTCATGACGGCTCCCTTGTCTTCGTGGCGGTTGGCAACATTTTCGGAGGAGCCGCATGCCCCGACTCCGGGGAGACCACTCGGGTGCTGGAAGTCGATTCGGGACGCGTGTTGCTGGATCTCGGGGATCGGCTCGTGGCGAGCGCCGCCTTCAACCCGCCCGGTGAATTCGAAGGCGGCCGCTACCTGGCGATGAATATCGAGGTCCCGGAGACTGATGAGGGCTTCTGTGATGTCGAGATATATGACTTGGAGACCGGTGAGATGATCGGTTCCTTTTCAGCCGGGGATGTCGGCATTCAGTACTGTCACCTCGGCATCTCCTTCGACCCAACGGGAAGGTTCCTCGCCGGCGGGAGCCTCGACGGCTGGGTGTGGGTGCTCGACCTCGCCGAGGTGGTCTCCGGCGCCAGCGCGGTCGACGCCATTGTGTTCAACGAGTTGGCGCACACCGGCATCGTTCCCGGACCGTCGATCACCAGCGATGGCATCCTGGCCACCTCCGGTGCCGACTCCATGATCCGGCTCTGGGACATCAACACCGACGAGCTGATCCTCGAGTTCAGGAGCGATCTCGCGGAACGGATTGCCCAGGCGACCTTCGCACCCGACGGGAGCTATCCTGCTCTACCCCGATGCCGGTGTGATCCGCCGGTTCTATCTCGACCCCGAACGGCTCATCGAGTTGGCTGAGAGCCGGGTCACCCGCGAGCTCACCCCCGATGAGTGCCGCCGCTACCTCGACCCGGAGACCTGCCCCGCCGAAGAGCCGGCTTCCTGACACAGTCCCCGCTCCTGCGGAGCGGGACTGACGGGAATTGGAGGGTCGCGCCGTACGGTCCTCGAGAGGCCGAGTTCCTTCAGAGGCGACGACGATGAGAACGACCGTGCGGCGTCGATGCTGGGCGAGATCGCTTCATCCGGAGTGCCCTCGGTGCCGATAACCATGTAAGGCGCTCGGGAGCCCCCCGAGCTAGACAGGGTCGAGCGGTATACTCGGGGGTACCCCAGTAGGGGCTCGATCGGAGGAGATCCAGACTTGTTCGAACGCTTCACCGACAGAGCACGAAGGGTCGTGGTCCTCGCCCAGGAAGAGGCGCGCCTCCTCAACCACAACTACATCGGCACCGAGCACATCCTTCTCGGGCTCATCCACGAGGGGGAAGGCGTCGCCGCCCGCGCCCTGGAGAGCCTTGGGATCAACCTCGACGGCGTGCGTCACGAGGTCGTAGAGATCATCGGCCAGGGTCAGCAGGCGCCTAGCGGTCACATCCCCTTCACGCCCCGGGCCAAGAAGGTGCTCGAGCTATCGCTACGCGAGGCGTTGCAGCTCGGCCACAACTACATCGGCACCGAGCACATCCTCCTCGGGCTGATCCGCGAGGGCGAAGGGGTCGCCGCCCAGGTCCTCCAGAAGCTCGGCGCCGACCTCCCCAAGGTGAGGCAGACGGTCATCCAACTGCTCTCCGGTGTCCAGGGCTCAGAGGAGCAGGCCTCGGGGGCCTCCGCCGGTACCGGCTCGCGGGAGAGCAGCTCATCGGGGTCCGCCGTGCTCGACCAGTTCGGGCGCAACTACACCCAGCTCGCCAGGGAGCGCAAGCTCGACCCGGTCATCGGCCGTCAGCGCGAGATCGAGCGGGTGATGCAGATCCTCTCCCGACGCACCAAGAACAACCCGGTGCTCATCGGTGAGCCGGGCGTCGGCAAGACCGCCATCGTCGAGGGGCTGGCGCAGCGCATCGTCGCCTCCGAGGTGCCCGAGACGCTCCACGGCAAGCAGCTCTACACGCTCGACCTGGGGGCGCTGGTCGCCGGGTCGCGCTACCGCGGCGACTTCGAGGAGCGGTTGAAGAAGGTGCTCAAGGAGATCCGCACCCGCGGCGACATCCTGCTTTTCATCGACGAGATCCACACCCTGGTCGGTGCCGGCGCCGCCGAGGGCGCCATCGACGCCGCCTCGATCCTCAAGCCGATGCTGGCCCGGGGCGAACTGCAGACCATCGGCGCCACCACTCTCGAGGAGTACCGCAAGTACCTGGAGAAGGACTCGGCGCTGGAGCGCCGCTTCCAGCCGGTGCGGGTCGAGGAGCCCACCGTCAGCGAGACGATCCAGATCCTCCACGGGCTCAAGGACCGCTACGAGATGCACCACAAGGTGAGGTTCACCGAGGCCGCCCTGGTGAGCGCGGCCAACCTGGCCGACCGCTACATCTCCGACCGCCACCTCCCGGACAAGGCGATCGACCTGATCGACGAGGCGGGATCACGCATGCGGATCAACCGCTCGTCCAATCTCCCCGATTTCAAGGAGATCGACGAGCGGCTCGGTCAGTTGCGCCGTGACAAGTCCGAGGCGGTGCAGGCCCAGCAGTTCGAGCGGGCGGCACAGCTGCGCGACCAGGAGAGGACCCTGATCTCCGAACGGGCCAGCAAGGAAGGCGAGCTACGCGCCTCCGGCGAGGAAGTTGGCTGGCTCATCGACGAGGAGGAGATCGCCGAGGTCCTGGCATTGTGGACGGGGATCCCGGTCCACCGCCTCACCGAGGAGGAGACCGCCCGCCTGGTGGCCATGGAGAGCGAGCTACACAAGCGGATCATCGGGCAAGAGGACGCCATCGTCGCCGTGTCGCGGGCCATCCGTCGCACCCGCGCCGGGCTCAAGGACCCCAAGCGGCCGTCGGGTTCGTTCATCTTCCTCGGCCCCTCGGGCGTGGGGAAGACGGAGACCGCCAAGGCGCTCGCCGAGTTCCTCTTTGGGAACGAGGACGCCCTGATTCAGCTCGACATGTCGGAGTACATGGAGAAGCACACCGTCTCCCGGCTGGTCGGATCGCCCCCCGGATACGTCGGCTACGACGAGGGCGGCCAGCTCACCGAGGCGGTGCGCCGCAAGCCATTCTCGGTGGTGCTCTTCGACGAGATCGAGAAGGCCCATCCGGACGTCTTCAACACCCTCCTTCAGATACTCGAGGATGGCCGGCTCACCGACGCCCAGGGGCGCACCGTGGACTTCAAGAACACGGTGATCATCATGACCTCCAACCTGGGCACCCGCGACCTGCGCAAGAAGAGCATCGGGTTCCACGCCGACTCCGACGAGGTCACCTACGAGAAGATGCGAGCGAAGGTCACCGACGAGCTCAAGCGGCACTTCCGCCCCGAGTTCCTCAACCGGATCGACGAGGTGATCGTCTTCCACGAGCTGACCCTCGATGAGGTGAAGCGGATCGTCGACCTGATGCTGGCCAGGGTTCGCAACCAGCTCACTTCGCAGGGTCTCGATCTGGTACTAACCGACGACGCCAAGGGTTTCCTCGGTACCAAGGGCTACGACCCCGAGCTCGGCGCCCGGCCGCTCCGCCGGGCGATCCAGCGACTGCTCGAGGATCAACTGTCCGAGCGTGTCCTGCTGGGCGAGTTCAAGGCCGGTTCGACCATCGTGGTCGGGTTGGACGAGGAGGCAGGCGAGCTGACCTTCGAAGCAATCGAGGCCCCCGACCAGCCAATCGTCGAGATGGCGGGCAGCGCAGAGGGCTGACTCGCCCCCATCGTCTGTGTGCAGCTGTTACCCCGTGGGGGTATTGGTTGCACACACACCGGTCTCTTGACGCGAGTCCCCATCGTCTGTGTGCAGCTGTTACCCCGTGGGGGTATTGGATGCACACACACCGGTCTCTTGACGCGAGTCCCCATCGTCTGTGTGCAGCTGTTGACCCGTGGGGGTATTGGTTGCACACACCCGATCTCTGGACGCGACTGTCGGGTCCGCGAGGGACCCAGGTCTCTCACTGGTCGAGGTTCACGCCGCCAGTCGACCGACGCGGAGGACGAGGTCCAGCACCTCGTCTGGATGGTCTCGCAACATCCAGTAGCTGAATCGCAGCACCCGGTAACCATGGGCAATGGCTTCGTTGTCGCGGGCTCGATCACGCTCCATCGACTCGAGACGAGCGTGCCAGCGTCGACCGTCGCCTTCGATGATGAGCCGCCACACGACGATCAACACATCAACCCGGCAACCGTCCTGTGTCCGCCAGGGGATTGGCGCCTGCCGGGTCACCTGAGGGATATCAGGATGGTCGAGAACGCCATGGAGGAGGCTCTCGACCTCGGACTCGGGCAGCGGTTCCCCGAGGCAGAGATCGTCGAGGATCCGAGCCATGGGTTTGGCGCTGGGGCACCTCTCGCTGAATCGGCGTCCGCAAGTCATCTCGAGCTGGTCGATGGTGACCGTTTTCGTGATGATGGCTTCCTCTACCGCTCTACGTAGCACTCTGCCCGGTTCACGGCGAGCCAAGTCGAACATCGTTTCGGCGGGAGTCATGACTGGGATTCCGTCAACGCGTGTTGTCTCGAGGTGACTGAAGTGCCGACATCGCCGGACGATGATGGACTGGGAGCGGGCATTGGTCGTCATTGGACCCGTGACCTCGACTCGACCCCGACGGAAGGGCGGTATCCCGTGCAGCGCCGCCGCCGTGCGTCCCGATGCAACCGACCCTGCCCGGGCAAGCGTGGAGGCCATCACCTTCCGCTTCCAGGTTGGAGGCGAGCTCGCCAGGGCATACACCCCACGATCAAGGGGCAGCCAGAACCCCTTCTCCAAGCGCCACGCGATGGTGCCGCCGTTGAACCCAGCGGCGATTGCCTGGTGGCGATGAAAGGCACCGTGCTGGTTGCGTGCGATTGCCTCCACTGATCGGTCGAGTTCGGTTCTCATTCCGGCATCATGCAAACCGGGTGTGACACGCCGGGCGAACTTGCATCTGTGTGCAGCCAATGTGCCCTGGACGTATCGGTTGCACACAACCGGCTGAATGCACGAATGCGCCTACATCTGTGTGCAGCCGATGTGCCCTGGACGTATCGGTTGCACACAACCGACTGACTGCACACAAGGTCCGATGGGGCGGTCGACCCATATCGGCGGGCGGTCGTTGTCCCGATAGTCCTTCAGCTTGCACCTGGGGGATGCGGCGGTAAGCCGGGTAGGGGCCAGGGAGTGAACATGCGGTGGATTCGTTGTCTCGTAGTTGTCGGCGCGCTCATTGGCGCCCTGTTGCCAACTGTTGCGCTCGCGCAGCAGCCCGACACGCCAAAGTCCGAAGCGGTGATCGAGGGCCGGTGGAAGTTCACCTTCACTCGTCAAGAGGTGAACGAGCAATGGTTCGACGCCCCGCAGGAGGCCGTCGATCAGGTCCAAGCCGAGCTGTCGTCGCCGAGCCCAGCGGGCAGCAAGATCCAGCGCGTCTACGAGTTCGAGATGTCCTGCGGAGATGGCGCATGTGACCTTCTCGTGGCACCTGACTGCAACTGGACCCGTAATGGGAAGAGCTGGTCGGGCATGCTCCCCCAGAAGAATCCCCGAACCTGTCATCCATCTGGATATGACCGGACGATCTCCTCTTTCACCTCGATGAACGTCCGCGTCACCAAGGCCATCGAGACATCGGACGGTCTGGTGGCCACTGCTCTGGAGGGCGAGGGCACGTTTGCCGATTGGATCTACCACTGGTGGACGGATGACAACTCGATCAAACGCGTGGTGTACGCCCGGACCTCCGAGGTCACCGCAGAAGCGAGGCGTCTCAATCCTCCGGCGGCGTTGCCCCCGACCACGACTACGTCGAGCACCACAACCTCGACCACGCGGGCGCCGACCACGACCACTTCGAGCACGACCTCGACGACCGTGATGCCGACCACCACGGTGCCGTCGACGACTACGTCTACGACTTTGGCGGCGGTGGCGGTCCCTCCGGCAGGCGGTGGTGGTGGTGGTCCGGTGGCTCCGTCTGGTGGTGGGGGTGCTCCGGTTGCTCCTGCCGGTGTGCCGTCCTTGGCTGCTTCTTTGCGGGGTCCTGATGCGGTGTCGTGGGCGATACCTGTGGTGGCGACCAACGCCTTGTTGGCGTTGGTGTTGGTGTTGTTGATGCCCTTCCCGGGTGAATTGTTCAACCGGACGTTGGATGAGCATTACGACGAGGTGACCGGTTGGTTCTCCCGGTTGTTGCCGGGGGGCCGGTCGGAGCGCTCCGGTGAGCGACGGGCCCGGGTGCGTGGTTCGTGGCGGACTTTGGGGTTGGTGTTGGTGGCGGGGACGCTGCTGGCGGGGCTGTTGGACCCGGGGTTCGGGTGGAACCGGTCCACCGGGGCGCTCCTGGTGGGGGCGGGGTTGGGCCTCGTCGGGGTGATGGCGGTCGGGTTGGGGGTGTCCGCCTGGTTCGTACGTCGCCGTGATTCGGGTGTGGCGTTGTCGGTGCGGGCGCTGCCTGGGGCGTTGGTGGTGACGGCGGCCTGTGTGGTGTTGTCCCGGGTGGTGGGGTTCGAGCCGGGTTACCTCTACGGGGTGTTGGCCGGTCTGGTGGTGGGTGGTGCCCTCTCCGCGGTGGATGAGGGCAAGCAGGCCGCTCTTGCGTCGGCGGTGACCGCTCTGGTGGCGGTGGCGGCCTGGCTGGGGTGGTCGTGGTTGCAGCCGTCGCTGGGGTCGGACCCTTCGTTCGGGTTGACCGTGGTGGACACCGCTCTGGCCACCCTGTTCGTCGCCGGGTTGGAGGGGTTGGTGTTCGGGCTGGTGCCGATGCGTTTCCTCGCCGGCGCCCAGGTGTTGAAGTGGTCGAAGCTGGTGTGGGGGTTGCTGTTCGGGGCTGGGGTGTTCGCCTTCCTCCAGTTGTTGGCTCACCCCGGGTCGGGTTACGGGCCGACCGATTCGGCGGTGCCGTTCCTCACCGCAGCGGCCTTGTTCGCCGGGTTCGGGTTGGTCTCGGTCGGTTTCTGGGGCTGGTTCCGCCTCCGCGACCGCCGCCAACCAGCACAACCCACACCCGAACAAGCCTGAGCGGACTCAATCAAGGGGTCGACCGACCCATGTAGTGGTTGCCTCATGGACCGATATCGAGGTAATGCGCCGGGAGTGGGGCGCAGGGAGGGAAACGGAATCGGGGCCTGCAGGCCCCGATTCCGTCTATTTCGAGGACCGATCGCTGCTTCGGCATCCGTGACCGCCCGCCGATCAGCACTCGAAGATCCCCGACCGTTCCCCGGCGGGCGGCTTGCGACGGCCGGTACACTCCCGCCGCCGGCGACGCCGGCTGGAATGGAACACCAGGAGGACGATTCGTGAAGAACACGAGCAAGCTGGCGGTGATCACCGCGGTGCTCGCCCTTTTCGTGGCAGCGTGTGCTGGGGGAACCACGGACACGACCGGCGCCGCCAGCGACACCACCGCGGCGGGCGCCGAGACGACGGCGGGCGCCGACACCACCGTGGGCGCCGACACCACCGTGGGCGCCGACACGACAGTCGCCGCGGAGACAACGGTTGCAGCCGACACCACAGTGGTCGGCGAGGCGCTCCGCGTTGGCGTTGTCACCGATGTCGGGCAGCTGGAGGACGCGTCCTTCAACCAGTCGGCGCACGAGGGCGCCGTCGCAGCCGCTGAACAGCTTGGCGGCGAGCACGACGTGATCGTCACCGAGGAGATCTCGGACTACGCCCAGAATATCCAGACGTTCATCGACCAGGACTTCGACGTCGTTGTCACCGTCGGATTCCTCATCGGTTCCGATACCACAGCCGCCGCACTGGGCAACCCGGACGTCAGCTTCATCGGTGTCGACCAGGCTATCTGCATCACTCCCGGGGCCGAAGCCGACCCGGACTTCGCCTGTGAGGGCGACCCGGCAGTACTGCTGCCCAACTATCAGGGTCTCATCTACGCCGAGGATCAGGCGGGCTACCTGGCGGGGATCGTCGCAGGAAGCATCACCGAGAATGGGACAGTCAGCGCCGTCGGCGGCACCAATGTTCCGGCGGTGATCCGCTATGCCCGGGGTTACGAGAGCGGTGCCAAGTCGGTCGACCGCAAACACCACAGTGCTCTACCAGGAAACCAGCCCAGATCCAGTCGTTGGCTTCAACGACCCGGCCACCGGAAGGTCGATCGCCGAGCAACAGATCACCCAGGGCTCGGATGTCCTCTTCCAGATCGCCGGTCTCACCGGAGAGGGGGTCATCGGGGCGGCCTGTGACGCCGAGGTGTTGGCCATCGGGGTGGACGTCGACCAGACCCAGACGCTGCCCGACTTTGCTTCATGCATCGTCACCAGCGCTACCAAGTCGCTCGAAGACTCGGTGACCGCGGCGATTCTCCGCGTTGCCGACGGCACGGCCGAGGGGGGCAACATCGTCAACTCGCTCACCTCCGACCCGGTGGGAGTGGGATTGGCCCCCTTTTACGAGTTTGAAGGGTCGTTGATCACACCCGAGATCCAGTCGGCGATCGACGATGCGATCGCCGGCATGACCGACGGATCGATCGAACCTTGTACGGCGCCCGGCCCAGTAGCTGCTACGCCCGACTGTCCCTGAGCAAACCAGCTCCGATGAGGAGGCGGTCGGCCCGGTCCGGCCGCCTCCTTCGTTGATAGGCAGTTAGTCTCCGCCCCGCTCCGGGGGGCTGCAACGGTCCCGGGCGCGCCTGATGAGGAGACAAGGCAGGGGATGAGCGACGAGGTCATTGCTCCCGCCCTGGAGATGCGGGGCATCACCAAGCGTTATCCCGGGGTGGTCGCCAATGACGGGATCGACCTCGACGTGCACCCTGGCGAGATCCATGCCCTTCTCGGCGAGAACGGTGCGGGCAAGTCGACGCTGATGAACATCCTCTACGGACTGGCGACTCCGGACGAGGGTGAGATCCTGCTCGATGGGGAGCCCATAACAATCTCCTCACCTGCCGATGCCATCGCCCGGGGGATCAGCATGGTCCACCAGCATTTCATGCTCGTTCCGGTGCTCACAGTGGCGGACAACATCGTCCTCGGGGACGAGACCATGGCCAACCCGATCTTCTTGGATCGGCGCGAGGCCCGCGAGAAGATCGTCGAACTGGGCCAGCGTTTCGGGTTCGAAATCGACCCCAACGCCAAGGTGGAATCCCTCTCGGTCGGCTGGCAGCAGCGCGTTGAGATCCTCAAGGCGCTCTACCGGGAGGCGCGGATCCTGGTGCTCGACGAGCCGACCGCGGTGCTCACGCCGCAGGAGACCACTGAGATCTTCGCCGTGCTCAGGCGGCTGGCCGACGAGGGCCACAGCATCATCTTCATCAGCCACAAGCTCTACGAGGTCTTGGAGGTCGCCGACCGGATCACG
Organism: uncultured Actinomycetes bacterium; assembly: GCA_963780745.1. Classification (GTDB taxonomy): domain Bacteria; phylum Actinomycetota; class Acidimicrobiia; order Spongiisociales; family DATADW01; genus DATADW01. The sequence goes on from CAWACT010000009.1 coordinate 205,925, forward strand.
GTGATTCGCCGGGGCAAGGTGGTCGGGTCTCGCAGTCCAGACGAGACCGACGAGGACGATCTCGCCGAGTTGATGGTTGGCCGCGAGGTGAAACTCACCGTGGATCGGGGTGTCTCCCACCCGGGAGCAACCGTGTTGAGCGTCGAGGGTCTCGTGGTTCGCGACGACCGCCATCATGAGGCGGTACGCGGTGTGGATTTCGAGTTGCGCGCCGGTGAGATCTTGGGAATCGCCGGCGTGGCCGGCAACGGACAGGACGAGCTGGTCGAGGCCATCACCGGGTTGCGCAAACCGGCAGCGGGGACCGTGATGCTCGGCGACGAGGACGTCACCCACGCCGGGGTCCGGGAAATGCGGGAAGCGGGCGTCGGTTTCGTCCCGGGCGACCGGCACCGCTTCGGGCTGGTCCTCAGTTTTCCCGTCGAGGACAACCTGGTCCTCACGACCTATCACCGAAAGCCATTCTCCCGAGGGATGATGGTGGACGACGACGAGATCGGCCGGTGGGCGCGGCAGGCGATAGACGACTACGACATCCGTACTCCCTCCGAGGACGTGCCCTGCGGCACGTTGTCCGGCGGCAACCAGCAGAAGGCGGTCGTTGCCAGGGAGTTCGGTCAAGTCCTTCGGGTCTTGGTACTCGACCAGCCCACCCGGGGCCTGGATGTGGGCAGCATCGAGTTCATCCACCGACAGGTGATCGAGATGCGCGACCGAGGGACCGGGATCCTGCTCGTCTCCGCCGAGCTCGATGAGGTCCTCGAGCTGTCGGACCGCATCGCGGTGATGTACCGGGGGGAACTGGTCGCCCTGGTGGACGGGCGCGACGCCCAACGGGAGGAGATCGGCCTGCTGATGGCTACAGGGGGCAAGGGCGATCAGTCGGCGTCGACCGAGGAGGCCTCATGACGGTGCCGCCGGCCGGGCAATCCGTGCCATGACCGAGCCGCCGTCGAGCCTCGAGGACGATCTCGGCGAACGCGGGCCGGCGCCGCAGGCGTTGGTGCCCGAGCCATTACCTCAGGGTCGCTGGCAGCGTTTGGTCGCGGTTGTGGCGATCCCGGTCGCATCGATCGTCCTCGCCCTGCTCGCCGCGTCGGTGCTTATCATCGTGTCCAGCCCGGCCGCCGAGGGCTCCATCGACTGGACCCTTCCGCTCGCCGCGTATGGGGCTCTCCTTCAGGGCGCGTTCGGCGGTCCAACCGAGATCATCAATACCCTCGTCGCAACCGCGCCTCTGATCCTGACGGGCCTTGCCGTGGGCGTGGGCTTCAAGGCTGGGCTGTTCAACATCGGCGGTACGGGTCAAGTCCTGATTGGCGGTTTCACCGCGGCAGTCGTGGGCGCGGCGCTTGCCGATTCCTCACCATGGGTTGCCTGCCCGGTGGCGGTCATCGCCGGCTGTCTGGCGGGCGCCTTCTACGGATTCATACCGGGCTTCCTCAAGGCCTTCACCGGTGCCCACGAGGTGGTCACCACCATCATGCTCAATTCGATCGCCGCATTCCTGATATCCGCCATTGTCAACGACGTGTTGCGGGCACCTGGGTACACATTCGCCCGCACCGCAGACGTAGGGAATGCGGCCCTGCCCCACATCGGGAGCGGGGCATTCAACATCGGGGTCCTGATCGCATTCGCCCTGGTTCCTGTTGCCTACTGGCTCCTGTGGAAGACGACGCTGGGATTCGAGATACGCACCGTCGGAGCGAACCCGAGTGCAGCCCGTTACGCCGGGATGAGCCCGCGGCGACTCATCGTCCTCACCCTCTCGCTGTGCGGTCTGTTCGCCGGTCTGGCTGGGGTTCTGCAGATCCTCGGCGTCGTCGGGTTCTACCCGGCCACCTACGGCACCGCCATCGGGTTCGACGGGATCGCCGTCGCCCTGCTCGGCCGGGCACATCCCGTTGGGATCCTCTTCTCGGCGCTCCTCTTCGGGGCGATGCGGGCGGGTTCTGGGCTTATGCAGATCCAGGCTGACGTCCCGATCGAGATCATCGACGTGATCCAAGCGGTGATCCTGTTCTTCCTGGCCGCCGATGTCATCGTCCGCAAGCTGTTCCGTCTGCGAGTCGCCCGGGCCGGAGTGGACGAGGTGCAGACCGTGACCCGCTCCTACGGCGAGCAGGCGGTGGGCTGATGGAGGGAGTACTCGACTTCCTCTACAACATCCCGGTACTCGGGTATGTCATCCAATTCATCGCATACCTGATTTCCGTGATCCCCGGCATCGCCCCGATCGTGCTCGGGCTGGCGGTGCCGATCGCACTGGGAGCGCTCTGCGGAGTGATGAACGAACGAAGCGGCGTGGTCAACATCGGCATCGAGGGGATGATGTTGTTCAGCGCCTTCACCGGGTTCATGGTGGCTCTTGTCGTGAACAACGCCATCGGCGGAGAGCCCTCAGAGGGGGCGTTCGCCGCCACACCTGCGCTGCTGATCGGGGTCTTGGCGGCGATGCTGGCTGGAGCCCTGGTGTCGGTGCTCCATGCCTGGCTCAGCATCTCGATTAGGGCCGACCAGATAATCAGCGGCACGATCATCAATATCGCTGCCCTCGGGTTGACGGGTTATCTCAACCGGCTGATAAGCCCGACCGGTGGTGCGGGGACCTTCCGCTCATTCGACCCTCCGGAGTGGCTGGTGGACATCCCCGTGGTGGGGTGGATATTCAACATGTTCCTCAATCAGGGCCCGATCGCCATGTCGGTCATCGCGTTCGTGATCGTCCTCCAGATACTGCTGTTCCGGTCTCGTTGGGGACTTCGCACCCGGGCGGTCGGCGAGCACCCTCGGGCGGCCGACACGGTGGGCATCGACGTGATGCGGGTCCGGTACCGCAACGTCATCGTCGGAGGGATTTTCGCCGGGTTGGCGGGCGGCTACCTCACACTGGAGGCGACCGGTTCCTTCCAGAACGGGATGACCGCCGGACGGGGCTTCATCGCGCTGGCGGCCGTGATATTCGGGCGCTGGACACCGATCGGCGCCTTCCTCGGCTCGCTGCTCTTCATGGGGTCTCAGGCTCTCGGTGTCGCCATTCGCTCCAACCCACCGGTGGGGGCGCTGGGCGAGACACTCGCCGGATTCCAGCAGGCCTACCCCAGCATCTACAACAACTTCTTCGCCGCCCTTCCCTACGTACTCACCATCATCATCCTCGCCGGGGTGGTGGGAAGGAGCATCCCACCTGCCTCCGTCGGAGTTCCCTACGAGAAGGAAGGGCGCGCCTAGGCGGTCTCCTCGCCCAGCGACTGCTCGACCTCGGTGGCATGGGGAGCCGATCTGGCTCCGAGCCGGGTTGTGGAGAGGGCGGCTGCGGCGACGGCCCACCGCACAGCCGCTTCCGCCGGCCGGCCCGCGGCCAGACGGCTGGCCAAAGCCCCTGTGAATACATCGCCGGCGCCGGTGGTGTCCACCGGCCGGACCGAGGGTGCCGCCACCTCGATCGCGGTGCCGTTGTCGAACAAGAGGGCACCATCGGGCGCCGAGCGTGACCACCACCGGGGACCCGGTCCGGCGACCTAACGCTCGGGCGCTCTCGGTCGGACCCTCCTCGCCAGTCAGAGCGGCGGCTTCGTCTCTGTTGGGGGTGAGCAGCGGTCCCATCGTCTCCAACCCAACTGGCAGAGGTCGGGCCGGAGCCGGGTTGACCACGAGCTGGCGACCCGTTCGGCCCGCTGCAGCCGCCGCCGCCAACAACGCCTCGTCTGGTATCTCGAAGTTGACCACGACCACGCCGCCCTCGGGGGTCCCCTGGATCGCCTTCTCGACATGAGTGGCGCTCAATCCCGCATTGGCGCCGGAGGCCACGGCGATCATGTTCTCACCGCCCCCATCGACGATGATCAGGGCAACACCGGTCGGAGTCGTCTCGGAACGGGACACCCCGGTCAGGTCGACACCTGCTGCGTCCAGATCGGCGAGCGCCTCCAAGCCGATCTCATCGTCGCCCACCTCGGCGATGAACCAGACGTCGGCACCGGCCCTTCTCGCCGCTAGCGCCTGGTTGGCCCCTTTGCCACCGCCCGACCTGGCGAAACTCCCGCCGGTCACCGTCTCGCCGGGGGCGGGGAGGTGGTCGACCCGGATCACCAGGTCGAGGTTGACCGAACCGACCACGACGACCCGTGGGGTCACACCGGCCTCTTCGAGCATGGTGGCGGCATCGACCGGCTACTCGCCGGCCGGCCTGCCGTAGAACTCGAAGCCCAAGATTAGGAGGGTGTCGTATGGCCCCCGGTTGGCGTCGAGTGCCTCACCGGGGTAGGTGCTGGTCACTCTGAAAGTGAGCTCGGTCGTCCCCACCGTGGCGACGTTGATCACGTGGGGACCGCTGGCATCGGGGATGACATTTGTCTCCACCGCACCGCCCATGTCATCCGTCTCGATGACGAACCCCTGCACCTTTGCGTTACGGGTATACCGGTCCTCGTCGGTGGCGTTCTTGAGGACCACCTGTTCCAGAGCGACCTCAGGGGCAAACGTGAAGACGAACTCGATCGGCTCCTCGCTGTTGGGATCGTTGTTCCATCCCTGCTCGTTTCGCCGGGCGATGAGGTTGTCGCAGCTGAACCCCTCTGCCGTGCTGGAGCAGTCGACCCCGATCGGGTTGATCCGGCGCAGCTCGGTTTGAGCGGCCGTTGTGCTGGCGGCATCGGCGGCAACCGTGGTCTCGGTGCTGGCCGGGGAGGGCCCTCCCTGGAGCGCATTGAAGATCGCCGCCCCGACGAACACGACGATCAGCACTGCCGACACGGCGATGACGGCGCGCAGCCCGGCTGACGTGCCCACAGGAGGCTGAGGGGCGACGGGGAGTTGCTGACGGGAGAGACGGGCGCCGCACTCCTCGCAATGCCGGTTGGCTGCGGGGTTGGCGGCACCACAGGACGGGCAGGCGGTCGTCTGTTGGGCGGCGGTGACCATCGGCGGCTCCCACGCCGCGTCGTCGGCGGGCACCTCGCCGAGGGCGAACTCCTCGTCCCTGCCCTCGCCCGTCTCCAATGGGTCCACCCACGCTCCACACGTGGGGCAGAAGCGCTCGTTGGAGAAGGTGGCGCCGCAGTTAGTGCATGTATGACCAGCCATGAGAAGTCCGCCGGGTTTGTTGATCTCGGGTGGGTATTGTGCCACGGCGCAATGGTGTGGGCGATCATCGTGGCCGAGCCCTGGACGCCGTTGAGCCTCATCGCCGGTGGGTTGCTCCTCGTCGCCGCCATCGGCGGGCTGGTGTGGGCCTTCCGTGTCTCAGCCCGTCGATAGCATCCCGCGCCGTGACCAACTCCTTCTCCTGCTCGGGGTGTGGCTACTCGTCACCAAAGTGGATGGGTTTCTGCCCGCAGTGCCGGCTCGCCGAGCCGCTCGTCGAGGAGCGCTCCAAGCCGAGGGTGACGGCGGGCCCACCACCAGTTCCGATACCGCTCGCCGAGGCGGGCGGCAACGCCCCGACCCGCGTCCCGGTTGGCATCGGAGAGGTCGATCGGGTGCTCGGGGGTGGTCTCGTGCCGGGATCGGTGCTGCTCCTCGGCGGGGAGCCGGGGGTCGGGAAGTCGACGCTGGTGCTCCAGGCTGCCGCCGCGTTGACTGCATCGGGACGCCGAGTGCTCATTGCCTCCGCAGAGGAGTCGATCGACCAGGTGGGTCTGAGGGCGCAGCGCCTCGGCGTGCCGGGCGGTTCGCTTTACCTATTGGCGGAGGACGACATCGACCGCATTCTCGCCGCCGCCGATGAGATGACCCCGGACCTCATCGTGATCGACTCGGTCCAGACGGTGTCCGCAGCCGAAGTGGGCAGCGCCCCCGGTGCCACCACCCAGGTGCGGGAGTGCGCCGCTCGGGTGATCCGCTTCGCCAAGGAGCGCGGCGTGGCCGCCGTTCTGGTAGGTCATGTCACCAAGGACGGAGCTATCGCCGGCCCGAAGACCCTGGAGCACATGGTCGATGTCGTCCTCTACCTGGAGGGTGAGGGCGACCGCGGCCTCCGGGCGCTGCGGGGGTGGAAGAACCGGTTCGGCCCGACCCATGTCGCCGGGCTATTCGAGATGAGTCAGGACGGGCTGGTCGAGGTGGCGGACCCGTCGCGCGCCTTCTTGGCCGAGTGGGAGTCGTCGGTCCCGGGTACCGTCGTCTTCCCGACCATCGACGGAAGACGCCCCGTGCTGGTCGAGGTGCAGGCCCTGGTCGCCCCTGGCGAGTTCACCCCCTCCCGGCGCAGCGCCCGCGGCATCGACCCGGTCCGGCTCCACCAACTGCTGGCGGTACTCGACCGCCACGCCGGTGTGGGGTTCCCCCAGAAGGACGTCTACGTCGGGGTGGTCGGTGGGCTCACCCTCACCGACCCGGGGATCGACCTCCCGGTGGCATTGGCACTGGTCAGCTCGCTGCAGGATGTGCCACTCGGGCCGATGGCGGCGTGGGGTGAGGTCGGGTTGACCGGCGAGGTCCGTCAGGTGCCGCTGGCAGCACGGCGCCGAGAGGAGGCAGAACGGGTCGGCGCCCGGGTGTTGGCCCCGTCCAACGGGTCGCGCCTCCGGCTCCCCGATGCGCTGGAGGCCGCCGGTCTCGGTATCGGGTCGCGGTTACTCGCCGGAAGGATCTGACCCCGAAAGCTGGCGGAGTGGCCCGGCGTCGGGGACATCCGGCTGATAGCCTGCGACACGGATGAGCCCTGAGCAGCTCACGCAGAGAGCGGTTTTTGAGCGTCTCGCCCCGGGCACCCCGCTCCGCTCCGGTTTGGAGAGGATCATCCAGCAGGGGAACGGGGCATTGATCGTCCTCGGGGGTGGAGGGGCGGTCGACGCAATTTGCACCGGCGGCTTCGAGTTGGCCGACTCCAACTTCTCGCCAGCCCGGCTGGCCGAGCTGGCCAAGATGGATGGAGCGGTGGTTCTCAGCGACGACTGCTCCCGCATCCTGCGAGCCAACGTCCATCTGGTCCCGTCGTCGGCGATACGCACCGACGAGACCGGCTCTCGGCATCGCACCGCAGAGCGGGTGGCGGTGCAGACCGACAAGCCAGTGGTGGCGGTCAGCGAGGACCGCAGGGCGGCCACCGTGTTTTTCGGTCAGACCAGTCACGAGTTGGAGAACCCAACAGAGCTGGTGGCCAAGGCGAACCAATCGCTGCAGACTCTCGAGCGCTTCCGGCGTCGTCTCGATGACGCCTTGGAGCGGCTGACTCGGATGGAGGTGAGCGACGTTGCCAGCAATCGCGCCGTTGTCACCGTGGTGCAGCGAGCCGAGCTGGTGCGGAGGCTCGGCGCCGAGATCGATCGCGACGCGGTCAACCTCGGGGCCAGCGGCGAGATCATCCGACTGCAGCTCGCTGATCTGGTGCAAGGTGTCGAGACCCAACAGTCGCTGACCCTGCGGGACTATGTTCGGCCGGCACGCACCACGACGGCTCGCACCGCATTCGACGCCCTGGGTGCCTTGGCGGTGGCCGAGCTCAACGACCCGTCGCGGGTTGCCGCCGCGGTTGGCCTCGACGATCTGGACGACCACGTTCGACCGCTCGGCTACCGGCTGCTGGCTTCGGTACCTCGGCTTCCGGAGAACGTGCGCAACGCCCTCACCGGGCATTTCAAGGACTTCCAGAAGATGTTGCTCGCCGACGTGGCCGAACTCGACGACGTCGAGGGGATCGGGACACAGCGGGCAGTCCAGCTCCGTCACTTCTTCGATCGGCTGCTCGACGCCACCCGAGCCTGGGCCCCGGAGATCGCCTGACCCGCTGAGGGGGTGCTATCTGCGGGCGGCTACACTCCGTTCCCGTTCCCCGACCTCCTGAGGCCGATGCCAGCCACCAAGCGCAACCGGAAAGACAGTGACGCGCCCGTAGAGGCGCCACCCAAGCCGACCACCACCCGACGCAAGGCTCCTGCATTCGGTGTCGGCGACAGGGTTGTCCACCCCCAACATGGCGCAGCCGTCATCACCAAGAAGGTGAAGCAGAGCGTCGATGGCTCCAGCCGTGACTACTACGTGCTCGAGATCGCCACCGACCAGCTCACCGTGTTCGTCCCGGTCGACTCCATCGAGGAGGCGGTCCGCTCGGTCATCTCCAAGAACCAGACCCGCAAGGTCTTCCAGATCTTCAAGGAGGAGCCCCAGGACGCCGGATCCAACTGGAGCCGGTGGTACAAGGTCCTCAACGAGAAGATGACCAGCGGCGACATCTACCAGGTGGCCGAGGTGATCCGCGATCTGAGCTGGGCGCAGCAGACCAAGGGCATTTCACCTGCGTTGAAGAGGATGCTGTCTCGCGCCCGGCTGACCCTGATCAGCGAGCTCCGCTTCGCCCTCGAGGTCGACGAGGAGGAAGCGACCCGGCGTCTCGACCGGGCGCTGCCCAAGCCGGACAAGGTAGAGGAGATCTGACCTCCCTTCGGGTGGGCTGGGGCTTTGACGCCCACCGCTTCGGAGGGGATCCCCCCATCGTCCTCGCCGGGATCGTGGCCGACCCCGACCGGGGTTTGGTGGCGACCTCCGACGGCGACGTCGCCGCCCATGCCGTGGCCGACGCTCTGCTCGGAGCGGCGGCGTTGGCCGACCTTGGGGAGTTGTTCCCATCGAGTGACCCTCGATGGGAGGGTGCCGATTCGATGTCGCTCCTCGCCGAGGTGGTGCGGCTGACCAGCAAGGAGGGATGGGAGGTGGCGCACGTGGACCTGACCGTCGTCGCCCAGTCCGTGCGGGTGGCACCACATCGCGAGGGGATGAGGCGCTCCCTGGCCGATGTGCTCGGCGTGGCCGAGGAGGTGGTCTCGGTGAAGGCGACCACCACCGACCACATGGGCTCGATCGGCCGCGACGAGGGAGTGGCCGCGGTGGCGGTAGTGACTGTGGTCGAAGCAGCCCCACCCGCGTAACACAGGTCGTCGCAGGGCCGGGGCCGGGCTATGTCGCGACTGCGACCTTGGGGTATCCGGGCTCCCCGGTACCATCGCCCGGCGATGCGCGTCTTCAACACGCTGGGCCGTAACTACGAGGGATTCGTCCCTCGCACCGAGGGGGAGGTCTCCATCTATGTGTGCGGGCCGACGGTGCAGTCCGAGCCGCACGTGGGGCACGGGCGTTCGGCGGTGGCGTTCGACGTCATCCGCCGCTATCTCGACTGGCGGGGGTACCGGGTGCTCTACGTCCGGAACATCACCGACATAGAAGACAAGATCATCGCCGCCGCCGCCGAGGCCGGGGTGCCGGTCGCCGAGCTCGCCGAGGCCAACGCCAAGCGGTTTCAAGAGGCCTATCTGGCTCTTGGCGCGCTCACCCCGGACATCGAGCCGAAGGCGACCGAGCACATACCAGAGATGATCGAACTAATCACCAGGCTGATCGACCGCGGGCTGGCCTACCCGTCTTCGGGAGATGTCTACTTCTCGGTGAGGACGCTCGAGTCCTATGGGCGGCTGTCAGGACGCAATCCCGATGAGCTGCTGGCTGGTGCTCGCGTCGAGCCGTCCGAGCTGAAAGAGGACCCGCTCGACTTCGCCCTGTGGAAGGCGGCCAAGCCAGGAGAGCCCGCCTGGGACTCGCCGTGGGGACCGGGTAGGCCCGGTTGGCACATCGAGTGCTCGGCAATGGCAGCGCGCTACCTGGGTGACGGCTTCGACATCCACGGGGGAGGGACCGACCTCATCTTCCCCCACCACGAGAACGAGATCGCCCAATCGGAGGGGGCATCGGGCAACCGGTTCGCCCGATACTGGCTCCACAACGGGATGGTGAACCTCGGTGGGGAGAAGATGGCGAAGTCGACCGGGCTGGTGGTTGATCTCGGGTCTCTGCTCGACCAGGTGGACTCGGCTGCGTTGCGGCTCCTGTTCCTGAGGGCCCACTATCGCTCACAGTTCGACTACACCGCCGATCTGCTCGACGAGGCCCAGGCCTCGTTGGAGCGGCTCCGTCGGTTCGAGGAGCGGATCGACATCGCACCGGGGACTGAGCCCGATGCCGGGGGGATGGAGAAGTTCACCGCGGCAATGGATGACGACTTCTCCACCCCAGAAGCGGTCGGGGTGCTCTTCGACCTGGTTCGTCAAGGCAACCGTCTCCTCGACGAGGGCGAGGACGCCTCTCCCCAGATGGCGGCGTTCCGCGAGATAGCCGGTGTCCTCGGTCTTCTCGTCGGCCCAGGCGGCTCCGGTCTGGAGGGCATCGTCCCCGGGCTACGGGCGCTGGCCGAGCGCCTCGGGATAAAGCCGGGGAACGACGGAGCCGCCACTATCGAGGCGCTCGTGCAAGCACGGCAACGGGCACGGTCGGACCAAGACTTCGCAAAGGCAGACACCATCAGGAACGATCTCGCCCAGCTGGGCATCGTGCTCGAGGACGGGCGTGAGGGCACCCGCTGGGTTCGGCGATAGGGTCGAGGGCCTCCACGCCACCGCCGCCGCCCTTGACGCTGGAAGGCTGAGCCGCCTCATTGCGGAGAGCCGTCGCTCCGACCGGGAGCCGGTGGCGGGGCTGATCGCCCGGGCTCGCCAAGCCGGCGTCACCGTAGAAATCGTTAACGATGTCCGCCCCCAGGCGGGGACCGCGGCACCTCAGGGTGTTGTCGGGGTGGGATCGCCCATCCCGTACCGCTCGGTCGACGACTTGGTCGCAACTGCGTCGCCCGTGGCGCTGCTGGTTCTCGACCACATCGAGGATCCCCACAACCTCGGCGCCGCCGCCCGCTCGGCGCTGGCAGCAGGGATCGACGGGCTGGTCATTCCGCTGCTGCGGGCGGCTCCACCGGGCCCAGCGGCCATGAAGGCGGCGGCCGGTGCCTTGGAGTGGCTTCCTGTAGCCGGGATCAACTCGGTGGCGGACGGCCTGGAACGACTGCGCCGGCTTGGTGTGTGGACACTGGGCCTCGACGCCGGCGCCGAGCAAAGTCTCTTTGGTCTTGGACTGCTAACCGAACCAGTCGCCATTGTGATAGGTGGTGAAGGCAAGGGCCTTGGCCGCCTCGTCGCAGAGCGGTGCGACATGACGGCGTCGATCCCACTCGATCCCCGGGTCGAGAGCCTCAATGCATCGGTCGCTGCCGGCCTAGCCTCGTTCGAGATACGCAGAGCGCGTTCAATCGCTCGCTGACCGATTCGCCCAAGCGATACGATGGCGCCGCGCCGGGTTAGCTCAGTTGGCAGAGCACGTCTCTTGTAAAGACGATGTCGCCGGTTCGATTCCGGCACCCGGCTCCACGAAGCCCGGTCATCTTGGGGGTTGGATGCAGTTCCGAGCCGGAATGAGTGTGTTGCTCTCGGAAGGCAAGCGACTGGGCCGGATCAACCGGATAGTGGTCGACCCGGCCACCGGTCAGATCATCGATCTGGTGGTGCACGAACGTCGCCTGTTCCACGAGGATCGGGTGGTGCCGCTTGGGGCTGTTGTCCGCACCGACGGCGGATCGCTGGTCCTGGAGCAGCGTTACTCGGCCTACAACCTGTCCCCGTTCGGTGGGCCCCGCTACAAGCCGCACCGCTACCGTTCATACGGCGAAGGGTTGATGGACGTACCCGTCGACACCGAAGGCGAACTAGTCCGCGAGACCGAAGGCAACATCCCCGCGGGCACAGTGGCGGTGAAGTTGGGGTCGCCGGTGCTCGCAGCCGATAGGGTCCAAGTCGGGCGGATCCACGCGATGCTGACGGAGCCGGGTTCTGACCGCTTTAGCCATCTCGTTGTGGAGCAAGGATTGTTAAACCGGCGGCGACGGGTGATACCGGCGGCAATGGTGGAAACGCTGGCCGAGCATGAGGTGCGGCTAACGGCGTTGGGCGAGGCCGTCGCCAGGCTGCCCGGGTACGAGCCGACCGCGGAGCACCTGCCGCCGACCGCCGGATAGCGCCTCTCGGTGGAATCCTGGTGAGTCTCGCGTCTCCACAGCATGGCCTTTGCCTGCTCGAGCGGGACGTTTTCGTCCAGTTCCAAGAGCACGGCCTCGACGTTGGCTCCCCCACCATCGACTGGGACGTGTGTTGGAGCACCGCCCCCCGCGTTGTTGCTTCTTTTGGCCAACTCGACGCGGAACGGTGCTGTGACCCCGGGGTAGGTCGTTAGCTCCGAGGGCGTTCGGCAGAACCGCGCCGGCGACAGCGATGCAAGCGTGGCATGAGATTTCCAACAGTCGGGGACCGCTCGGTCGTGCTCGTCGCGGTCGGCAGACCGTTGTCGACCGGTCCGGTAGGGTCGCCCACGGGTTCCGGCTCGCCGCGTGGGCTTTGGCGAGGGTTCGAGGTGTAGGTTCGCCGGGTCGCATCGCGTCTGGTGGTCCCCTCGATGGACCGGAGACTGCCACGTTGCGAAAGCGAGAGGGGATTCGCGCCGGCCGTCCCGCGGTCAGAGGACTCCTGTGTTCGGCGGGGCATGACTTGTCAGGGAAGCAGACGGCATCGATAGCCGAGACACACCCAGGGAGGTAGACGATGAGCCACCCCTACGAAGAACTGGTCCACCGCGGCTACGACGCTCTTGCAAGCGGCGACATGGCGGCCTTCCAGGAGCTGCTCGCTCCGGACGTGGTCTGGCACGTTCCCGGCGACAACCCCACGGCGGGGGAGTACCACGGGATCGAAGGGGTCATGGCGTTCATCGCCGAGGCCATTCAACGAACCGAGGGGAACATGCGCTTCGAACTTCACGACGTGCTCGCCAACGACGAGCACGCCGTCGCCTTGCAGCACCTCACTGCTACCAGAGGTGACCGGACGCTCGATGTCAACGACGTGGTCGTCTACCACGTCCACGATGGCAGAGCGACCGAGATCTGGTTCCATACCGCCGACCAGGCCGCGCACGACGCCTTCTGGTCTTGAGCCGGTTGGGTTAGCTGGCGGTCGACCTGAAACGACTCATGTAGCCCTGTTCGGCGAGGCGCTTTCCGATCTGGTCGTAGGCCTCGTCTTCAGTTGGCGTGATCGCGGCAAGCCCGTCAACGTACCGATTCGCCATTGAGAAGAAGGCAGCTACCAGCACCGCGTCATGGATGTCCTCGTCGCCGGCGCCGGCTTCCCGAGCCTGCGCAACATCTTCGGGGGTCACCTCGAGGCCGGAGCGCTGCACCTTGGCGGCGATGTGGAGCAGCGCCGCGCATCTTGTCGGTCACCGGCGAGGACTCCGGGTCGGCGACCACACTCCACACCGTCCCGTAGTCGCCATCCATCAGGTGGGCCGCGGCCGCTGCGTGCGAGTGGGCGCAGTAGAAGCACTCGTTGCGTGACGACACGAGGACCGCGATCATTTCCCGCTCCGATTCGCTTAGCGGCGATGGTCCCCGCAGGATCTGTTCAGCCAGCTCGCTGAACTTGATACCAGTTGATGGCTTGTAGAGCAACAGGCCACCCATTCCGGGCACCTCTTCCGAGACGGAGATGTGGGGCACGCAGATTCCTTCCTTTTCATGCTGTTGGGCTGCGGCAGCGAGGGAGCGTACCCAGCGGTTCCAAACCGTCGAGGACCGTAGACGGCGAGTGGCCATTCCCTGTCCGGACGCGCCGATCGCCGTCGCGACTACCTTCGGGTTGGGTGGATGACGAGACTCGGTCACGGATCGCCACGGTGACCGGCCGGCGGGTGGTGGGCGCTCGCCGAGCGGCGGGCGGATACACCCGGGCCGAGCGCTGGGTGGTGGCCCTTGCCGACGGCGACAGTTGCTTCGCCAAGATCGGGACCGACGAGCACACCCGGCATGCGATTGCCAACGAGGCGCGCTTCTATGCGGGATGCAACCCGGACTTCACTCCGTCGCTTCTTGGGTTCGACCACCACCCCGAGCGCCCGATGTTGCTGCTGGAGGATCTGAGCCGCGCCCTCTGGCCACCACCATGGAACCGCGTGCTCATCGAGCGGGTGCTAATCACCCTGGATCGGGTGGCTGCCACGGATCCGCCCACTCACCTCCCCGATCTCGAGCAGCAGCGGCCGTTCCTGTCTGGGTGGCGCGGCGTGGAGGCCGATCCGATCCCGTTTCTTCGGCTCGAGCTTGCATCGCCGGCATGGCTGGAAAGGGCGCTCCCCGAGTTGGCGTACGCCTCGGACCGCGCTGTGCTCTCCGGCTCGTCGCTGGTCCATTTCGATGTTCGCAGCGACAATCTGGCCTTTCTGCCTGATCGCACCGTGCTCGTCGACTGGGCCCAGGCGGCCGTGGGCAACCCGCTGCTCGACATCGTCGGCTGGCTGCCGAGTCTCACCTTCGAGGGCGGGCCTCTTCCCGATCAGATCCTTGGACCCGAGGCCACCGAGCTTGCGGCGCTGGTCGCCGGCTACTTCGCATTCCAGGCCGGCCTACCTCCTCCGCCGACAGCCCCCACAGTGCGAGCCATTCAGCTCGCTTCCCTCACCGCGGCGCTCCCGTGGGCTGCCCGGCTCCTCGGGCTTCCCCAACCCGACGGGCCCACAACGAGGAAGCCGTCAAGCCTCTAGCAACGACTTCAGGATGGCCAATCGCTCCCTCCACGATGCCTTCACCGTCTCGGCCTCGGGATCCGGAAGTCGTTCGTGAGCCACCGCCACGTTTCTGGGAGACCCGGCTGCTGCCTACTCCTCCTCGTCGAGGACTTTGTCGGCCTTGCGGTCGATGCGCTCCTTCTGAGACTTGGTCAGATTTCCTGCCTCGTACTGCTGGGTGGATCGGGCCTTGGCGTTGGCGGCGTGCGACTTGTCCGGCATCGGGTAGTTGCCCGTCTCCTTCTTTGCCTCGGCCGACCGTGCCCGTTCGGGAAGTCCGAACTCTCTAGCCGGTAGCTTGGCCCGCTTCTCCTCGCTCAGCTCTGACATATCGTTCTCCTTTGCCGCACTCCTCGGTTTACCCGGCGACGTCCCAATCCAACCGAGGGATCGGCTATTCGTCCCCGCGTAGTGCGGCCGCCTTAGCGTTCAAGTAGCGCTGGACGGGGATGCTCATGGTTCTGGCGGCGGCCTCCTCGAAGGCGAGCAGGGCCGCCTCTCGCTCTCCGGCCATCTCCAGCAGGTGGGCGCGCACCGCATGGAAGCGGTGGTCTCGGGCAAGACGCTCGTCCTCCTTCAAGTCGTCGAGCAACGCCAGTCCGGGCAGCGGCCCGTCCACCATGGCGACAGCGACCGCGTGGTTCAGCCCGACCATCGGGTTGTCCGAGATGTCCATCAACACCTCGTACAACTTCACGATCTGGGGCCAGTCGGTCTCCTCAGCGCTCGAGGCTTCGTCGTGGACGGCGGCAATCGCCGCCTGGAGCTGATATGGACCGGTCGGTCCAGTCGGGAGCGCCCCGGTGATCAGAGCCACGCCCTCAGCGATGGCATCCTCGTTCCACAGACTTCGGTCCTGCTCCGCCATCGGTATCAACGCACCGTCCCTGCCGAGGCGCGCCGGCCGTCTGGCATCGGTGAGCAACATCAGCGCGAGCAACCCCGTCGCCTCGCCGTCCTTGGGCAACACCTCGTGGACGATGCGGGCCAGTCGGATCGTCTCCGTCGACAGGTCGCCCCGATAGAGGCTGGGTCCCGCGGTACTGGCGTAGCCCTCGTTGAAGGTGAGATAGAGGACGTGGAGGACGGCACCGAGCCGCTCACCGCGTTCGCGGGGTGGGGGCAGCCCAAATGGGATTCCGCTGTCCCTTATCTGCTGTTTCGCCCGGGTGATGCGCCGGGTCATCGTCGCCTCGGGGACCAGGAACGCCCGTGCGATCTCTGCGGTGGTCAGGCCTCCCACCGCACGCAAGGTGAGCGCGATCTGCGATGCCGGCGACAGCGATGGATGACAGCACATGAAGAGCAGGACGAGCGTGTCGTCAGACTCGGGGGCCTCGTCTGCGCCCGGCGTCAGCCACTGATCCGGCACCGTCCACCGGGCAACGGCCTCTTCCCTCCGCTGGCGCGCCTGCTTGCTGCGGAGGATGTCGGTGAGTCGGCGCGAGGCAACCGTGATCAGCCATGCCCGGGGGTTGTCTGGCGTCCCCTGGTCGGGCCATTGTCCGGCGGCGGCAATGAGCGCTTCCTGAACCGCGTCCTCGGCCAGGTCGAAGTTGCCGTAACGGCGCACCACCGAGCCAAGGACCTGCGGCGCCAAGAGACGCAGCAGGTCCTCGATCGCACTGCCCGCCGGGCGGGTGGTCACGCCTCCAAGTCGGCGAACCCCTCGATGATGGGACGCACGTCGATGTAGGCCCCGTTGACGTCACCCGGGCCTGGGCTCTTGGTCACTCGCGACGCGATCTCGGTGGCCCGGTCGAAACTGTCGCATTCGACGATCGTGTACCCAGCGAGGACCTCCTGGGTCTCGGGGTAGGGCCCGTCGGTCACCACCGGCACGCCGTTCTCCAATCCGTTGATCCGCCTCGTGTGGACCGGTGCGGCCAGGCCGCGGGCATCGACGAACTCGCCCGACTCGATCAGCTCGTTGTTCCACGACGCCATGAACTCGTGCATCGCCGCCACGTCGTCCGGTGACCATTCCTGATCCCCCGGCTTTCCCGCCATCCGGTCGTAGTCCCGTTGCGAGGCGTAGAGCAGGATCATGTACTTCATCGTCTCTCCTTCCTCTGCCGGCGCCTCCTCGGCACCGATCGACAGAGACGTCGAAGCCGATTGCCCGTTCCGGACACTCCAGAGCGAAACCTCAACGTAATCGTCGGGATGCGTGGAGTCACGCGCCTGAACCGGTGAGGTGTCGGCTGAATGGCTCGTCCAACAGCACAAGACGGGTTCAAAAGAAAGCATGACATTCCGTGTTTGGCCCGCTTGGCGGTGGGTACAGAGCGTCCCCGGCTACCAAGGGAGAAGTCATGTCAGACAGGTGGAGCGATACGGACCCGGATCCGGCCGAGCCCGACATCGATCCCGTCATCGCTCAAAGGTCCGGCGATTCGACCGCGGCTCTCGCGGAAGAGGGGTCGCCGATGAGCGACTCTCCGACTGGGCAATCAGATGACTCTGGAGTCTCCGCTGCGGTGGATACTGCACGCCGCGAGGCGAGCAAGGTCACCGAGACTGCCAAAGATCAGGTCGGCCAAGTCGCAGATGAGGCCGGTCGGCAAGCTCGAAATCTCATAGATGAGACCCGGGCCCAGCTACGGAGTCAGGCTCAGGAGCAGGCGGACCGAATCTCCGTCACCCTGTCAGATCTGGCGAACCAGCTCCGCGGCATGGCCGACAACGCCCCGGACCCCTCCAGCTCAGTCGCCAGCCTTGTCGGCGACGGAGCCAGTCGTCTCGAGGATTTCGCCACCCGTCTCCAGTCGGGAGGCCTCGACACCGTCGTGGAGGACCTGAAGGCAATGGCGCGGCGGAGACCGGGGGCTTTTCTTGCCGGAGCAGCAGCGGCCGGCGTAGTAGTCGGTCGTATATTCCGCAATGTCGATTTGTCGCAACAGACCAGTGGCGGGGACGGGTTTCGCGCCACCAGCGACAGCCTGACGTCCCCCACAGACTTGACAAGTTCGCGCATGACGGCACCGTCGCCGTCGTCCGGGGGGACTCTGGATACGGGAGATGTCCCGCGTACGTCTGTCCCCGGCACGTCGTCTGAGCCGGAGGCCGGCAGTGGATGGTGAGCCCTTTGAGCTGAACGAGCCGGAGGCGTCGCTCGGCGATCTTGTGAGTCGCCTCAGCGACGAGGCGGGGAATCTCGTCCGAACCCATATCGAATTGGCCAAAGCCGAGGTGAAGGAGGAGGTCAAGAACGCCGCCGCCGGCGTTGGCCTCCTTGCGGGCGGAGGTGTAGCAGCACATCTAGCTCTGATCGTCCTCTCGATCGCCGCCAGCTGGGGATTGGCGGAAGTGATGCCCATTGGGCTGGCATTTCTCGTGGTTGGAGTGATTTGGGTGGTGGTCGCTGCGGTGCTCTACGTCATCGGGAGGGAACGCCTCCGCCGCGTGGAGCCACCTCGCCAGACGATGGAGGAAATCCAGGAGGACAAGGAATGGCTGAAACGACAGGCGAGCTGAGGCGGGACCTCGACGACCAGCGGGACGAGATTGCCCGCACGGTCGACGAGATTCAGAACCGGGTCAGCCCGGGTCGCGTTTGGGCCCGCGGGAGTTATCGGATGCGTCACCGCGTGACCGACTGGAAGGACCAAATCATGGGCAACGATCAGCCCTACTACTCGAGCGGCTACCGGTCCGGTTCCTCCTACGAATCCGAAGGGGGTGGGAGCACTATGGGTGACCGCGTCTCCGATGCCAAAGAGACCGTGGCGGGGGCACCAGAGGCCTTGCGTCGGCAGACTCAGGGGAATCCGCTGGCGGCCGGGCTGATTGCCTTCGGCGCCGGTCTCCTGGTTTCGAGCCTGATTCCCGAGACCGAACGGGAGCAGAAGCTTGCCGAGGGGGTCCAGCCCTTCGTCTCCGATGTCGTCGGCGAGGCGCGCCAAGCGGCACAGTCCGTGGCTGAGGAGCTCAAGGAGCCCGCCGAACAGGCCATGCAACAGGTCAAGGACGCGGCACAACAGGCGGCATCCGATGTGCGCGACACGGCCCAGTCCGGCGTCGAGGAGGTTCGCAAGCAAACTTCTAGCGAAAGCTAGACCCGTGCCGCGGCCGGTCTGAAGGCGGCGTCTCCCCGCGCATCCGCTTCAGCGTTAGTGCACCAATGAGCGAAGCGAGCGGAGGGGGTGATTCAGGCGAGCGGTGGTTCGTTACCTGCCTCCCCCGGTGAGGGGGAGGCGCGAGCGGAGCGAGCGGAGGGGGTGACTGAGGCGAGCGGCGGCAATCACCCTCCCCCCAACCCCCTCCCTCACCGGGAGGGGGAGCCAAGAAGTTCCCTGCCTCCCCCGGTGGACCGTCGACACAGCCCGATCAACGCCGAGGATTACTCGCCCCGATTCGCTTCCTTGCCGGGTTACGTCTCGCAGCCGACGCCGTCGCCGTCGCCGTCGAATCCGTGTGGGTCCGGTGGGACCACGGTGAAGTTCTCTGCGTCGACGTCACCGCAATCCAATTCAGGTGGCGCTGGGGGGATACACACGCTCGAGTAGGAGGAGTCGCAGTTCCCAGCCGGTGGTGGTGGGGGCGGCGGTCTATCGGAGTCGCAGGAGTCACCCCAGATCCCTCGCTGCGCTGCCTTTGCCTCGGTTTGCGCCGATTCGAGGGCCGCGGCGTACTTGGTGTCCGGCGGGTACTCCACCGACTCGGCCAGGCCCTGGCGCACCAGTTCCTCCTCGACGAGGGTCCCGTCGACGAAGACGTAGCGGAGGAGTCGGTCGTAGTGGTCCCGGTCTGAGATGTCACGATCGAGTCGAACCTGCCTGCCGGCAACGGCGTCCTCGACGAAGTCGGTCGCCTCGGCAGAAAGGCAATCGCCCACCTCGCGGGCGTTGACACCGATGAAACGGAGCGGTTCGTTGACGCCACTGACCATCACCCTGATGGTGTCGCCGTCGGTGATCGAGGCAACGTCGGC
This sequence comes from uncultured Actinomycetes bacterium, assembly GCA_963780745.1. Lineage (GTDB taxonomy): Bacteria > Actinomycetota > Acidimicrobiia > Spongiisociales > DATADW01 > DATADW01. Next base: position 225,291 of record CAWACT010000009.1, read on the forward strand.
CATGATCGGCGGCGGGGGAGTGGTCGAGCGGAGCCCTCCGGCCCGGGCGACGAATGAGGCCATCTGGTCACGTCTCACCTGGTCCTTCGGGCAATAGAGCGTTCCGCCCGAATCGCAACCGAGGGTGACGTCGGCCTTGGCGACCGCGTTGATGTTCCTGGTGTGGGTGCCGGTGACATCGTCGAAGCGATCCCCGCCGACGCCGGCGAGTCCCATGGCACGGGCCAGAAACGAGGCCATCTGCTCCCTGGTCACGATGCTGGAGGGGTTGTACGTCCCATCGCCGAGACCGAGTGAGATCCCGGCGGAGGCAACACGGTTTATCGAGTCCTCGTGGGTGTTGCCCTCGTCATCGGTGAAGGAGTCGTCATTGGCCGGTGGCAGCTCGAACGCCCTCGCCAGGAAGGCCGCCATCTGATCGCGCCGCACCCCATCTGACGGGCAGTACCGGTAGTTGCCCGGAGGGTTGCAGCCCAACGTGATCCCCTCGGCTGCGATCGCCTCGATGTTGCCCTCGTGCGTGCTGCCGTCATCGTCGGCGAAGGTGCCACCCGGTGGCAGCGTTGCCGCCGCCGCAGGTGTCACGCCAAGGCTGCCGAGCCCGAGCCCGAGCCCGGCCAAGGCCAAGACTGCAATTCCCCTTGAAACCCGCCGCATGTTTCCCCTTCGCTCCTGCGAACCGTTGCCGCTCCAGACGAGACGCGCGCGACCGCCCGACTCCTGGGAGATTGTGAAAAGGATCACAAACTCTGCTTCTCGGGTCAATGGGCCAACCGACTCATTGGGCGGCGTCGACCTACTGGCTCGGGTTCCTGCGTAGGCTCGCGGCGCGGGTCGCGGAATGCGGCGACGCCGGGTCGAGGAGGTGGCGGTGGGAGGCGTCCTCCCCGTGGATCAGGGGACGGGGGCATCGCTTCGCGGATCGGGCGGTCGCCCCGACCGCCAGCCGGACCCGGCTCAGTCGTTGCCCACCGGGTTGGTCACATTCGTGATGACCGACATCGAAGGATCGACCCGACTCTTCCGACAGCTTGGCGACTCCTACCTCGAGGTCTTGGAAACTCACAGGGCTCTCCTCGGCGGCGCCTTCTCGGCACATGGAGGCACCGAGGTCGACACCGAGGGAGACGCCCTCTTCGTAGTGTTCGCCGACGCATCCGAAGCGGTCGCCGGGTGTCTGGAGGGACAATTGGTTCTTGCCTCTCATCCCTGGCCGCCCGGAGGCGAGGTACGAGTCCGGATTGGACTGCACACCAGCGAGACCACGCCAGTTGGTCATCGATACGTCGACCTCGGAGTCCACCAGGTCGCTCGTATCTGCGCTGGAGCGCACGGCGGCCAAGTGATCATGTCGGAGGAGACGGTCGGGGCCGTTGCCGATCGGCTCCCTCCCTCCTCGAGCCTTCTCGCCCTAGGCGCATTCCATCTGCGTGGTTTCTCGGAGCCGGTCCGGCTGAGCCAGCTTCGCCATCCCCAGTTACGCGAGAACTTCCCGCCGCTGCGGGCGATCGGCGTGGTGGTTCACAACTTGCCCTTTCTCCGAGCGAGCTTCGTCGGCCGAGATGAGGAGATGTCGGCCCTCTTGTCGCTGCTCCGGACCACCGGCATCCTCACCCTCGTCGGGTTGGGCGGGGTGGGAAAGACCCGCCTTGCCGTCCAACTGGCACAACAGGTGTTGGGCGATTTCCCCGACGGAGCCTGGCTGGTCGAGTTGGCGTCGTTGTCGGATCCGGCATTCGTGTCACGCGCTGTCGCAGATGCCGCACGTGTCGCCGAAGTGCCCGGACGCGACATCGAGGATGTCCTCGTGGAGGCGATGGTGGACAAGGCAGCCTTGTTGGTACTCGACAACTGCGAGCACGTCATCGAGGCCGCTGCCGTTCTCGCCGAGAGACTCTCCAGCCATTGCCCGCAACTTGTGATCCTGGCCACAAGCAGGGAGCCGCTCGACATCGAGGGTGAGGTGGTGTGGCGAGTCCAGCCACTTTCGACGGTGGATCCGCGACAGGTCTCGAGCGCGTCTGACCTGGTAGCTGTCGAGTCTGTTGGGCTGTTCGTCGAGCGAGCACGAATGTCCAGTCCCGGCTTCGAGCTCACCGACGAGAACGCAGCCGATGTCGCTCGAATAGTGAGTCACCTCAACGGAATCCCTCTTGCCATCGAGCTTGCAGCATCCACGCTCAGCGACCAGCCGCTATCGGGCTTATTGGCCGGGCTCGACGACCGCTTCGCTCTCCTCACTCGGGGGCGGCGGACCGCTCCCGAGCGTCACCAGACGCTTAGGGCCGCGTTGGAGTGGAGCCTCGATCTGCTCGAAGAGCCCGAGCGCCTCCTTTTCTCCCGGCTCTCGGCGTTCGCCCCAGGTCTGACCACGGAGGCAGTGGTTGGGGTGTGTCGTGGCTTGCCCGGGGGCGACAAAGACCTGGCGTCCGGCCTTCGCCGGCTGGCCCGGGCGTCGTTGCTGATCCCCAGCTCCGATCTCCCTGAGCGCTGGTCGATGCTGGAGTCGGTCCGGGAGTTGGCCCGAATCGAACTCGAGGCCGTGGACGAGACCGATGATGTCGCCAGGCGCCATCGCGACTGGTATGCCTCTCACCTCGAGGAGGTCGAACCGTTCCTCGGGCGCACAGGCCGGGCGGACGTGATGCGCGATCTGGCAGCCGACCATGACAACTTACGGCGGGCGATAGACACCGCCATCGCCGACTACGACGCCGTTGTGGCCATCCGGCTGTGCACCGCGATGTCTCCCTTCTGGACGTCGCATGGCGATTGGACGGAAGGGTCGGAGCGTCTCCGTGGCGCCCTCCGTCTCGAGGGCGACGATGAGTTGGTCAGAGGACGTGCCGTAACCGCTCTAGGCAGCCTGACCCTGCTGCGGGGCGATCTGGCCACTGCCGAGGAGCTGTTCGAGGAGGGTCGGGAGCGAGCCATCGCTTCCGAAGATGCCGTGACACTCGCCCGATCCTTGGCCGGCCTCGGATACGTGGCGTTTCGGCGCTCGCAGCTTCCCGAGGCCGAATCCCTCTGGCGAGATGCGTTGGGAGCGGCCGAACAGGCGGGCGAAGAGAGCGTCGCCGCCGGTGTGCTCCGCAGCCTTGCTATTGCGGCAGCGAGCGGCGGCCAGCAAGACCGAGCGGGGGAGTTGCTCGATCAGGCAATCGCCTCGGCTCGGCGGGTCGAGGACGACCAGCTCACCCGGTTGCTTCTCGGCTCCCTGGCCGAGAGGCACTTGTGGCTTGGTGACTACGGGGAGGCCGAGGGTGCCTACGGCGATGCCCTCCGACTTGCTTCGCAGATTGGCGACCTCTCGGCAAGACCACTGTTGCTGGCCGAGCTCGGGTGGGTCGCTCTCCTACGTGGCGATGTGCCGCGCGCCGAGCGGCTCTCGGTCGAAGCGGCCGAGCTGGCCGAGGACCTGGGAAATCGCCGGGTGCTGGCGCACTCTCTCCGGCTGACCGGCGAAGCGCTGATTCGGACAGGTCAGCCCGATGCTGCCGAGGAGGTGCTCGACCGGGCGCTCGCCGTTGCGCAGGAACTCGATGCGCCGGCTGAGGTGGCCGGGGTCAGTTGCTCACGGGCCTGCTTGTCCCTCGAGGCCCTCCAACTGGATGAAGCCCGGGAACGGGCCGAGGGAGGCTTGGCGCTCTCCGCCTTGCCTCATTCAATGCGGCGGGTGTCTCTGAGGTGGGTGCTGGGGGTGGTGGCGCTGCTCGTGGGAGACCCGGACGAGGCCGAGAACATGTTCCAAACGGACCTGAAGGTCGCCGAGGAGGGGAAGATGCGACGCCATGAGGCCACCAGCCTGTGGGGTCTGGCATGTGTCAGCGCCGCACAAGGGAACACCCAGCGTTCGCTCGCCTTGCATCGACGAGCACTTGCGATCCGCAACGACCTCGAGGATCGGCTCGGTGTGATCGAATCGTTGGTGGCGCTGGCAGTGGTCGTCGCTCCAGAGCGGCCCAAGGAGGCGGCATTTCTGACCGGCGCGGCGACCTCGCTCCGCCAGCGGACCGGGACCATCCCCACTCCGCGCGAGGATGTCGAAGTCGCTCATGTCGAGGCATCGATCGAGGCCGCGATCGGCCGGTCGGCCATGGTGCAGGCCGAGGAGGAAGGTGCGCGGGTCGGTGAGCGGGCCGCGGTGGGGGCCGCACTTGATCTGGCCGCTCCGGGCGACGGAGGGCCAACGGGCGACGTGAGCAGAGACCAATAGAGAGGGTGACATATGGGTTGGCTTGATGGCAATACCGCGCTGGTCACCGGTGCGGGGTCGGGTTTGGGACGGGCACTCGTGGACCGCTTCGTGGCTGAGGGAGCGCGCGTCGTCGCTATGGATCGCGCCGAAGATCGACTGAACGAGGTCATGGCGGCTCATGGCGAAGCGGTGACCGCCGTGGTCGGTGACGTCACCCAGGTGGCCGACAACGAACGTGCCGTCGCCGATGCCCTGAAGGCATTCGGCCGCCTCGACACCTTCATCGGCAACGCGGGTATGTTCGACTACGGCGCCAGCGTGGTCGATACCGATGCCGAGGCGCTCGAGCAAGGCATTCGACGAACTATTCGCGGTCAATGTCAAGGGATACCTCCTCGGAGTCAAGGCGGCCGTTCCGCCACTGATAGAGAGCGGAGGCTCCGTTCTCTTGACCGCCTCGATGTCGTCCAGCCACGCCGGCATTGGCGGAGTCGTCTATACCGCTTCGAAGCATGCCGTCGTCGGCCTGGTCCGCCAATTGGCGTTCGAGCTCGCGCCCCAGGTGCGAGTCAATGGCGTGGCGCCCGGGTTCATGCGGACCGACATACGCGGGCCGAGATCGCTTGGGCTTGGTGAGCGCACCCCGTCGTCAATGGAGGGTCTCGAGGAGTTCGCCAGTTCCGTGGTCCCTCTCGGATTCCTGCCAAGCCCCGAGGATTACACCGGTCACTATGTGCAGCTCGCGTCACGCCGCAATTCGTCGGCTACGACCGGGGTCGTGGTCTCGTGCGACGGCGGGCTCGACGTGCGGGGCTTGGGGCAGCCACCCGGCGGATGAGCCGCTCGGGCTGATTGGAGCCCGACTGTCAGCCGACCGCCGGGATGCTGCCAACCGCGGCGATGGTCATGACCGCTCCTAGGGCGAGCACGATCACCGCTGCCGTTCCCGGAACCCAGCGGAGCAGATGACCAGACCGAGGCTGACGCTGGAACACTCTCCATCCGACGCGATGGGCGGCGACGGCGAGTAACCCCGATCCAACCAGGGCAACCGCCATCCCGATGCCGAACCCAGCGATGAGGAGAACCCCGAACCACGCCCGGCCCACGTGTACCGCTCCGAGCAGCAGCACCACGGCCGAGGCGGACGGCACCAGTCCCCCGGAGAGACCGAGTGCCGCCACCGCCCGCCAACCAAGAGGCCGGGTGGCCGGGTGCGGATGGTCGTGGTGGTGATCGTGGTCGTGCTCGTGGTGATCTCGGCGCCCGCGGCGAAGCGCCATCCACAGCAACCTGGCACCGATGGCGAGGACCACAACCCCGGCGAGGGCGGAGAGGTATGGGTAGAGCCGGGCGGGATCAAAGCTCGAGGCGGCGGTGGCGACAACCACCCCAAGCACGGCCACACCAAGCGTGTGGGATATGGCCGTGGTGCCGGCAAGGAGAAGTGCCTGGCTCACGGTTCCCCTGGTGCCAACGAGGTAGGCGGCGACGATCGTCTTCCCGTGCCCCGGCGCCAACGCATGTCCGGCGCCGAGGGCGACCGCGGCTGCAAGTGCGGCGAGCGCCGCAGTGGGTCCGAACCTATCGAATCGGATCACCGACCCGAGTCGTTCGACCGCCCCGATGGTGGCGCTACCGGAGACGACGCCGCCGCTGCCAACCTCGACGATGGCGGTGCGGACATCGAGTGGCGTCTCATCGGAGGGATAGGAGGTGAGCACACCGCTTGGTGAGGTCGCCGGGAGGTCGGTGGTGATGGCCGTCCCCGAGGAGGTGACGGTGATCTCGCGCCAACCGAGCCGCTCTGGGAAGTTGCGGTTCTCCACGCGAAGCGATCCCGGGCCCACGCTCGAGGCGAAGCGGCACTCGATGCGGAGGGTGGGAACACCGGCGTCACCGGGCGGGGTCGATGCTGCGGCCCCGATCCCCGCCACGTCGAGCGGTGCCCCGTCGAGGGTCACCGAGAGCCCAGCCATCAATCCGGGGCAGGAATCGGCAGCTAGATCGTCGAGCTCGTCACCGTCGGCCATCTTCCTGATTTCGGTGAAGGCGGGTATCTCCGCCATGTCGACCACGTACTCCAACCGGAGCTCATCGCCGACGACCTCGATCCCGAGATGCTGGTTAGTGGTGAAGTTCCCCAGTGGATGGGCCGCAGCCGGAGAGGCGATCGAGATGACGGCGCCCGCTCCGAGAATGGCGATCAGCCATCGGGCGCGGCCATGGCCAACTCGATTACCCGCCGAGCGCCTTGTAGGGGTGGCCAGCCCCGCCATCCATGCCTCCTCCCGCCGGCCAGTGCCGGTTCGGAGCGTCGGGCCACCTGGCTTGGCCGTAGTGCTCAATGCACCGGGCATCTCCGAGCCACCGGTACCCTGCCCGCCCATGGCCGACACCCCTGCCCAGGGCGGCACCGGGACTGACCCCGAAGTCACGTCCCGGTCGGTGCATCCACCGACGACGCCTCCCCCGCCGCCGTCGGGCCATAAGGTCGCCGTCGAGGACGCTCCCCCCGCCCCCCCGGGCGCACCCAAGCCAAGCCCGGATGCTTCGGTCACAGCGGCCGAGGCCCCTAAGGCCGAGGCGCCCCCGAAGAAGCGGTCGCGCGGGGCATGGGTGGTCCTGGTCGTTGTCGTGGCGTTGTTCGTCTTGGCGGTGCTCACCGGCTTGCTCTCACCAACCGTGGTGCTCGACCTGGCTGCGCTCTGGCCGATAGGGCTGGGTTTGGTTGCGCTCGCTGTCCTGGTCGGTCTGCTGGGCCGTCGCCGGGGGCGCTCGCTCGTGCCGCTGGTGGCGCTGGCCCTTGTTGCCTGGGTGCTGATCTCGGTGGGGTTGCACCTCACCGGCTGGTCAGAGCTTCCGTCGTCAGCAGGGGATGTCGTCGCCGAGCGCTCCGGCGACGGCCCCACCCGCATCAATGTGGTCACGAGGGGCACGGTGCAGGTTGGTCTGGGGTCGGATCCGCTCTACGCGGTGGTCCCCGTGCGGCGCGGTGGCCCGACAACAGCACCCAGCGTCTTGGAGCAGGTCGTCGGCGAGTTGTCGACGGTGCGTGTCCTCGAGTACCCGTCTGCAGGTTGGTTCCGGTTCGCCGGCTGGAACGTCGAGCTCTCACCTGATCCGTTGTGGACCGTCTCGATCACCTCTCCCGATTTCAGCGCCGACCTACGCCAACTCGAGGTCGCCGGTGTGACGGTCGAGGGCGACGGCACGGTGCTGCTCCCCGCTCCGACCGGACGCGCCGTCGTGCAGGCGAGTGGAGATGTGCGCGTCGAGATCCCGGCGGGGTCGCCCGCCCAGGTGATCGGTGCCGCGGAGACGCCTATCGGATGGGAGATCACCGACCGGGGCGCCCGAGCCCCCGTTGAGGGCGACGGGTGGGAGATCGTCGTGGGCGAGGGCGCTGTGGTCAGAGTGGAGGAGTCCTAGGGGACCTGCCTCCCCCGGTGAGGGGGAGGCGCGAGCGGAGCGAGCGGAGGGGGTGACCCTGACGCCGCAGGCGATCACCTCTGGGATCTTCGGTAGCCCCCCTACCCGCCGCTGCGCGGCGGGTCCGTCTCCCCTGTACGGGGGGACGGGACCGGTGGTCTGCTGCCTATTCGTCGCGCAGTTCGCCCAGGTAGGCCTGGCTGAGGCGGGGGTCGGCGAGGAGGGTGGCGGCCTGGTCGGACATGACGATCCCGCCGGTCTGGAGCACGTAGCCCCGGTTCGGCGATGCTGAGGGCGACGTGGGCGTTCTGCTCGACCAGGAAGACGGTGGTGCCCTGGCCGTTGATCTCCTGGATGGTCTCGAAGACCTGCTCCACGAGGATCGGCGCCAGACCCATCGACGGCTCGTCCATGAGCAGGACCGTGGGGTCGGCCAAGAGGGCGCGGCCGATGGCGAGCATCTGCTGCTCGCCCCCGGAGAGTGTCCCCGCCTTCTGCTTGACGCGCTCCTTGAGCCGGGGGAAGAGGGTCATGACGCGCTCGATATCACCCTCCACGGCCTCCTTGTCGTCACGCCGCAGGTTGGCGCCTATCTCGAGGTTCTCCAGCACGGACATCTTGGCGAACAGTCTGCGGTTCTCCGGGACCATGGTGAGAGCGTCTGGCGACGATGTCGGGCGTGGTCAGGCCGTCGATCCGCTCCCCGTCGAGCAGGATCTCGCCTGCGCTAGGGCGGACCATCCCCAGGATGGTCCGCAGCGTCGTGGTCTTCCCTGCGGCGTTGGAGCCGAGGAGACAGACGATCTCGCCAGGGAATACCTCGAGGCTCATGTCCTCCAGTACGCGCACCGGACCGTAGGAAGCCCTGACGTTGCGCAGCTCGAGAATGGGCCGGTCGCCGTTGCCCGTGGCGTCCGTCATCCGCCCGCCTCTGCCGACTTGCCGAGATAGGCCTCGATGACCCGCTGGTTGGAGGCGACCTCCCCATAGGTGCCCTCGGCGATCTTCTGGCCGTAGTCGAGCGCCACAACCCGATCGGAGACGCCGCGTATCACCGGCATGTCGTGCTCGATGAGGACGATGGCGAAGCCGTGCTCGTCGCGCAGCCTCCCGATCAACTCGATGAGCCCCTCCTTCTCGGCCGGGTTCATCCCGGCAGCAGGCTCGTCGAGCAGAAGGAGCAAGGGCTCTGTGGCCATCGCCCGGGCGATCTCCAGCCGACGCCGGTCGGCATAGGCCAACTCGGAGGCAAGTTGGTCCTGGCGGAAACCGGCAAGTCGGTCGCCGAAGAACGCCAGAGCCTGGCGCGAGCGGTCGAGGATCTTTTCCTCCTCGGCGTGTGTGCCCCGGCCCCTGAAGAGGGCGCCGCTGAAACCCGCCTTGCCCCGGGTGTGCTGGCCGACCATGGCGTTCTCCAGCACGGTCATGGCGGCGAACAGGCGCACCGCTTGAAACGTGCGGGATATCCCCAGGTGGGTGATCTGGTTGGGTTTGAGCCCGGTGATGTCGTGGCCGTTGAAGTGGATTCGCCCGGTATCGGGGGCGTAGAACCCGGTGACGATGTTGAACAGAGTCGTCTTCCCGGCGCCGTTTGGCCCGATGACGCCCACGATCTCTCCCTCGTCGACCATCACGTCGACTGTCTGGACCGCCTGGACTCCACCGAATCGCTTGGAGACGCTCTGGACCTCGAGCAGGCTCATGGGCGGGGCTCCGACTTCTCGCTCATATCCGCTCCGAAGCAGTGGACAGGGCGATGTCCTCGGTGATCGATGGGTCCTGCTCGACGTGAAGCTCGCGCCGGCGTCTCCGGTTGGGGATGAGCCCTTCGGGTCGGAAGATCATGATCGCCACCAGGATCGCCCCGTAGAAGAGCAGCCGGTACTCGGCGAACTCGCGCAGCAACTCGGGGAGCCCGACGAGGACCAGAGCGCCAACAACCACGCCGGGGATGCTCCCCATGCCACCGAGGACGATCACGGCGAGAACGTTGATCGAGACCAGCAGGCCGAAGCTGTTTGGGAAGATCGAACCGATCTTGGCGGCGAAGAAGGCGCCGCCGAGACAGCCGATCCCGGCGCCGATCCCAAACGCGAGCAGCTTGTAGCGGATCACCGAAACACCCATGGCCTCGGCGACCGATTCGTCCTCTCGCATCGCCGCCCAGGCGCGTCCCACCCGGGCATCCACCAGCCGCCACGCAATGAACGCGGCGACGAGCACGAACGCCAGGATCACGTAATAGGTCATCTGCGGATCGCGCAGATCGAGCGCCTCGGGTGGCGGAGCGGGGACCTGGGTGATCCCCTGGGCTCCGCCGAGGTAGGGGGCCAGCCAGTCGGAGAGCACCAGGGTGCGGATGATCTCGCCGAACCCCAGCGTGACGATGGCGAGGTAGTCGCCCCGGAGCCGAAGGACCGGGGCGCCGATGAGCACTCCGATGAGGACGGCGATGATCACGGTCGGGACCAGCGCCACCCAGAAGTTGGTCAACCCAGCCTCGGCGAACCCGCCACCCTCCGGTCGGACCAGGAACGACTGCGGCGAGGTGAAGATGGCAATCGAGTAGGCGCCCACTGCGAAGAAGGCGACGTAGCCGAGGTCGAGTAGTCCGGCGTAGCCAACAACGATGTTGAGACCGAGGCCGAGCAGCACATAAAGGCCGACCGTGCCGAGGATGTCGGCGACCCGGTCCCCAACCACCCAGGGGAGCACCAGGAGCACGACCCCCACTACCGCCAGCACTATGCGGGTACGGGCCACGTTGCGTGGTGCGGCGGGACGCTCCGAAGGTGCACCTTCCTCGACTGGTGCGGGCTTGGTTCGGTACCGCTCGCGGGACCAGATGAGCCCGCCCGAGACGACGAGCACTACCACCGCACCGGCGACGGAGAGCCCTCCCGACTCGAAGAGAAACTCGCCAACTGCACGGAGCCCGATTCCGTTGAAGATCGGGGTGAGCAGCGGCTCGGAGAGGCTGACCAAGAGCATGGAGCCGAGCCCACCGAGCACCGACCGCCGCCAGGCGTCGGGGAGCAGCCGGACCGCGCCTCCGGCAAGCCCGACCACCGCCCCAACGGCGGCGTCGAGAACCAGCGCCATCAACCCATCGCTGCCGAAACCGACGATCTCGAGCATCCGAGGGGTGACGGCGATGAACACGCCGCGGACGTTGACCCCGGCCTCGAGCAGCAGCGTCAGCACCAGGACCAGCAACCCGGACAGCACCCCGGCGGAGAGCCCGGCGACGGCGCCGATAGCGAGCGGATTGCCGGTAGCGGATTTCCCCTTGGGCGGCCGGGTCGCCAGGTATGCGGTGAGGAAGAAGGTAACGATGATCAACGTCCGTCCCAGCCCCACCACCCCGGTGATGACCGGGCGCAGGTCGAAGCGCTCCAGAATCCCGGTCATCGCCAGATAGATGACGACGCTCCCCCCGATGAGCCCGATGCGTGCCGCCCGGGTCACGCCCGCTTCTCCTCGGGGGCGCCGAGCAGCCCACCCGGCAGGAAGATCAGAACCAGGACCAGGATCCCGAACGAAATCACCGGCTGCAACTGGTTGGGCGAAGGGACACCGAACCCGGTGAGGAAGAGGATCGGGCCCACCGCCTCGAGCACCCCGAGGATGAGTCCGCCCAGGGCGGCACCGGTGATGCTCCCGATACCGCCGAGCACGGCGGCCGTGAAGGCCTTGATCCCGGGGAAGAAGCCCATCGTGAAAAGGACCTGGTTGAACAGGAGGACGTAAAGGATGCCGGCCGCGCCGGCCAGCGCCCCACCGATGGCGAAGGTGGTGACGATCGTGCGGTCGACGTTGATCCCCATCAGGGCGGCGATCTCGCGATCCTCGCCCACGGCCCGCATGGAACGCCCGGTGCGGGTTCGGGCGATGAAGATGAACAGCGCCAGCCAGAGAAGGATGGCGCCCAAGATGACCACCACCTGGGCCCGGGGGATCTCATAGCCGAAGATATTCCAGGATCCTTGGAGCCCCGGGATCGGTGGGTAGGCGCGCACGTTGGCCCCGAACAGACCACGCGCCGTGTACTGGAGAAACAGCGAAGCACCGATGGCGGTGATCAGTGGGACCAGACGAGGGGCGCTTCGCAGGGGGCGGTAGGCGATCCGCTCCAACAGTACGGCGACCGTCATAGAGACCAGCATTGATATCGCCACGATGATGAGGATCCCGAGCACCGGCTGCGAGGCCAGCACTCCGTTTGCCGCCAGCGCGGTGGCGGCGAAGAAGGCGGCGAAGGAGCCGAACATGAACACCTCGCCGTGGGCGAAGTTGATCAGGAAGAGGATCCCGTATACCAGGGTGTACCCGAGGGCGATCAGGGCATAGACGCTGCCTCTGGCCACGCCGTTGACGAAGAGGTCAGCCCAGTCCTCCCCGGTGAAACGGCCGGTCTGGAGCGTCGCCACCGACCCGGCGACGACGAACCAGATGATGACAACACCGAGCACCCATTGAATGGCCCGGCGTACCGGAAAGCGCTCCAGTCGGAGTCGCCAAGAGGGGCTCTCCGCTGGGGTGATGTCGGTCATGTGCCTCCCGGCGCTTGTCGGGGTGAGCGGACCTGGGATCGGGGCGGGCGCTGTCGCCCGCCCCGATCAACGGATGTGTGTCAGCCTCCGCCCTGGACGTCGGCCAGGTTGATCGTCTGGCTGAAGACCGGCTCGGTGCTGAAGTCGCCGTCCTCCACCACCACGATGGCCATGGTGGCCGTGCTCTGGCAGTCGCCGTTGTCGTCGCAGGTCAAGGTGCCGGTGACGCCTTGGTAACCCTCGACGCCGTAGAGGGCGTCCTTGAGCGCGGTGCGCGGGATGTAGAGGGTGCCATCCTCCTCGATGCCCACTTCCTCGATCGCGGCGAACAGCAGGTTGGTGGCGTCGAAGGCGTGGGCGTGGAACACCGATATGGGCTCGGTCCCAAACCGCTCCTCGTACTCCGGAAGGAACTGCTGGCTGTAGAACTCCGGGTCGGCCAGCGCCGTCAGGTCCGGGCCGGAGATGTAGACGCCGTTGGCGTTCTCCGCGCCTGCAGCCGTGATCCAGTCGGGGGTGAACATCCCGTCGGAGCCGGCGAGCACGGTGTCGGCCATCTCGGGGAGCGCTCGTGCCTGCTGGGTGATCAGCCCACCCTCCGCCACGAAGATCGGGAAGTAGAGCATCTCCGGCGCGTCGGCAGCTATGTCGGTCAGCACCGGGTTGAAGTCGGTGTCGCCGACCTGGATCGCCTCCTGCTTGGTGATGGTCCCGCCGGTGGAGAACACATCGGCGAAGGCCTGCTGTAGACCGTCGGCGTAAGGGCTCCCATCGTGGATCGTCGCCGCGGAATTTATCCCCAGCTCGATGGCGAAGTTGGCCACGGCCGCGCCCTGGATCAGGTCGTTGTGCGCCGTACGCAGGTAGAACTCCTGGTGCTGAGCCGGGTCGGTCAGCGCCGGGCCGGTGTTCGACGGCGAGATGATCAAGATCCCGCGATCGCTGAGGATGGTGTCCGCCACCCCGAGGGCGGCGCTGGAGCAGCTGGTGCCAATCACCCCAACCACCTTCTCGTCGGAGGCAAGCGCCTGGGCGCCGGCCTGCCCACCCTCGGCTGTGCACCCGTCATCTTGGTGATTGAAGGCGACGTCACGGCCCATGAACTGGCCGGCTGCGCCGTCGAAGCTGCCGTCTATGTAGTCGGCTGCGAGCTCGACGCCGTACTGACTGTCGGTCCCGAGGCTTGAGTTGGCGCCGGAGATCACAAGCAAGCTCCCGATGGTGATCGGCTCACCCTCGGCGTATTCGACGCAACCGAACTCGTCGGCGGCGCAGGCATCGGCGGCGGACCCGCTCGCACTGGCCGTGGTGTCTGTGGCCGCGGCCGTGGTGTCTGTGCCCGCGGCGGTGGTGTCTGTGCCCGCGGCGGTGGTGTCTGTCCCACCGGCGGCGGTGGTATCGGTCCCACCGGCGGCGGTGGTGTCGGTTGTATCACCGCCACAGGCGGCGAGTACCAACACGAGAGCGAGCGAGAGACCCAGGAGGCCCCTCCGTCTCGGATTCTTCATTCCTACCTTCCTTCCTTGTTGGACCCCCCGGGTACCGGCCGGTCAGGGCGCGATTCCTCGGACGGGCGGCGAAGCATACCGGTGGATGGGTGGAGCGCGCCTCTCAGAGGGGTTGTCGCCCTCAGGACGACATAACCGTCAATGTCCCCTGAGGGCGGTCCTTGCCACCGGTGATGCTGTAGAACGGCCACGATCCCACGCCGAGGGTGTCACCGATCCGTCCCACTTCCACAGTTGTCCCTGCTGGGACGCTCAGCTCGATCAGGGTGTGCCGTGGGTTGGGCCCCGGCGGGTCGATGACGTTGAAGGTGTGATCCACTGAGGACCTGTTGCTGACACTCAGCACCGAATCGGTGGTCACGATGAGGCAGGCTGGATCGAAGCCTCCGTCCGTCACCAGCAATTCGACCGCCGCCTCCCTTCGATCGGCGCAGTCACCATCGACGGGGTCGTGACCGGTGGCGGCATGCACATCCTCGCGGTCGGCCGTGACAGTGGTCGACGCGGCCGCCCCGCAGCCGGCGACGAGCAGCGCCACCACGACAAGCGCAAGACATCGCACGGTTGCAGGCTAGATGCCGCTCGGTGCTCGACCTCGAGCGGGGAACCCGGGAGACTGTGCATCGTTCTACCTATGACCCGATGACCCGATACCGATGATCGACTTCGTGCTGGGCCTGACGCTGGCCGGCCTCGCTCTGCGAGGATGGTTCCGCGGGTTCGCCCGTGAGGCGATGGATCTCGTCGGCGTGGTCGTGGGGCTGCTCCTCGCCTTTCGGCTCGGCGCCCCTTTGGGCGACGAGTTGGTCGACCGATTTGGGATCGCCCCCGAAGCAGGCCGGATAATCGCCGCCGTCATCATCTTCCTCCTGGTGGGGGCAGCGAGCGCCGTGGGCGCCCACTTTCTCTCCAAGGCGCTCACCCTGCCTGGGCTCTCGCTTGGCAACCGGATCCTGGGGGTGGGTGTGGCGGTCGCCACCGGTCTGTTCCTCCTCCTCTTGTTGGTTTCGCTGGCCCGGGTCGCCTCGCTCCCCGACCCGGTGGACGGAGTCATCGACGAGTCCCGGGTGGTGGGAGCGGTCGCTGCACCCGAGTCGGTCCCAAGCCGGTGGTTCCACGCCCTGGCTGGGGATCGGGTGGTTGAAGCCGTCACCAACCTGGAGGCGGAGGTTGGAGAGCGCCGGGTGGTACTCGAAGAGGGTGAGCGCGCCACCATCCCCGCAGCGGAGGCCACCGAGCTCTCCGCCTCAATTGCGGAGGCCCGGCAGGTGTACGACCTGGTCAACCATGCCCGGTTGGAAGCCGACCGGGACCCCCTCGCCTGGTCGTCTTCGTTGGCGAAGGTCGCGAGAGCCCATGCCCGCGAGATGTATCTGCGCGGCTACTTCTCGCACCGCTCGCCAGTCACGGCGACGCCGCTTGACCGCGTGCTCGACGCCGGGATAGTCGTCGGTCGAGTGGGCGAGAACCTGGCATTGGCGGCGACCCCGATCGCCGTCCATCAGGGTTTGATGGAGAGCGACGGACACAGGAGGAACCTCCTGGCGGGGACCTGGACCAGGGTGGGGATCGGTGTTGTCGATGGCCCGCTCGGCTTGATGGTGGTCGAGGTGTTCTCCGACTAGCAGTGGTGGTGGCAGTTGGACGACCTGACCGAGATATTCGTCGCCGCCTACCGGCCATACGTGCTCGGGCGGCTCGGGGAGCTGGCGATCGTCGCCCCGCCCGGTCTGGCCGAATCGCTCGACCACGGAGAGGAATGGCTCCGCGGCGCTCTGGAGGAGTCGTCGGCCAAGACCTACCAGGATCAGAGGCGCGGGCCCCTCGAGCTGTTCCAGGAGGCGATTGGGTTCCCCACAGAGGTTCTGCTCGAGGCAGGCATACCACCGGCCAACCGGGATCCCGTCGCGGTCTCGGCGCTTCCCGGCGACCTCTACGACTTGGCGCCGGCCTCATCCCAATCCCTCGGGGAAGAGGCGTGGCGAGCGCACCTCGCCTGGGGCGCCGCCAAGGCGGCTGCTCTCACATCAACCGTCGAGCGCCGTGTCCTCGTGGTGTCGGCCAACCTGCTCGACCGGAGCAGGATCGAGTCGGCGATAAGGGCCGCGGGCCTCACCGTGGCTTCACTCGACGCAGCATCGCCAACCCGCGCCCTGGTCGACCTCTCCTCACCGGGTGCCATCGATCGCATCGAGGAGCTGGCAGGTGGCGGAGTGGAGGTGATCGCATTTGGCCCGCATGTGGACACGGCCGCACTCGAGGCAGCCGCCGCCGCCGGAGCCACCGAGTCGCTGCCGCGTTTCCATCTTCTTTCGACGGCTCGACGAGATAGTCGGCGCCTGAGACGGCACACGGCAGTTCCTTTCCGTCCCCCCGGAGGGGGGAAGGGCCCCGCTGCGGAGCAGCGGGTCGGGGGGCTGCCGAACTCCCAACGCTGATCAACGCAGAAGGCCGACGAGCGTGCGGGGACATTTGTTACACGTCCTCTGGCGCGGCTTTCCTCGTGGCGCGGCGGCGACCGGGGGAGGGTGAGGCTGCCCGTCGAGCGGCGGCCAGCAGCTGCTCGTGCGAGTCACGGAGCGCAGCAATCAGGTCGGGTAGGTCGGGGACGATGTCCCAGTCGGCCTGAACTCCCCAACCCATACGCCCGTTGTAGCTGAACAGCGCTATCCCCGCCCCGTGGTGCTCCCACAGCGGCACCGCGGCATAGAGGGCAAGGACTTCCGACTCCATCATGTACATCGGGAACTGCGGGCCGGGCACGTTGGTAACGGTGAGGTTGAACGGTCGCAACACCTGTGCGGCGAGCCGGGCTCCCAAACCGACCAGCGTGGTCGGGGCGCCGGCGGAAAGTTGGACGATCGTGGCGGCCCCCAAGGCCTGATCGGTCTCTTTGAGGTTGGACGTCTCGGCAGTGATCGCTCGGAGCCGACGCACCGGGTCCCCCTCGGCTAGTGGCATCTTGACCAGCCACATTGCCACGTGGTTCCCCATCTCCCCCCGGGAGGGACCGGGCCGCACGCTCACCGGTGCCATTACCCGGAAATCGAGGTCACCAGGCGGGAACGAGCGCCGTTCCGTCAGGAAGCGGCGTACGCCCCCTGCCACCACCGCCAGGATGACGTCGTTGACACTCCCGCCGAACTGCTGTTTCACTTCCTTCACCTCGGCGAGCGGGACCTCGAACCAGTCGAATCGCCGGTTGGGGCCGATGTCGCCGTTTAGCGGGGTCATCGACGACGCTCGCAGCCACCCCGAGGCGAGCGAGGCAATCGTGGCCCTCGCCCGATGGCGGCCCGACGTCAAGGCGGTGGAGGCAGGGGCATCCAGCCGACCAAAGGTGCGTACCACTTCGGTAACGCGGCGTGTGCGCCGGGCAGCCTCGGCGACCATGAGCTGTGCCCCTTCCGGGGCGGGCCTCGGCTGCCACCTGTCGGGTGGCTCGATCTCCACACTCGGTGTGACACCGAATAGCACTGCCATCAGGTCGACCCCGGCGATGCCGTCGATCATGCAGTGGTGGACCTTGGCGATGAGCGCGAATCGGTCGTTATCGAGTCCCTCTGCGATCCAGAACTCCCAGAGCGGCTGCGCCCGATCGAGTTGCTGGGAGAGGACGCGCCCGGCGAGACGTTTCAATTGGGCTTCTGTCCCGGGGCGGGGGAGGCTCGTGTGGCGGACGTGGTACTCGAGATCGAAGTGGTTGGCATCGACCCAGATGGGGGACCGCCCGAGTGGGGTCGAGGCGAGCCGTTGGCGGTAGCGGGGAACGTACTTCAGTCGAGAGGCGATGAAGGTCCGGATGCGGTCGATGTCGATTCCGCCGTCAGCCGTGCGTAGCGGGCCCGCATCGAGGATGGCCACACTGGCGACATGGAAATGTGCCCGACCCGACTCCAGTGCCAGGAACGAGGCATCGAGAGGAGAGAGACGCTCGTAGTAGGTGGCGGTACTCATATCGCTGCAGTCTGACGTTGACTCAATCTACGTCGCCGGCCCCGGCGACCCGCCAGCGACAAAGCGAATCGGAGGTTCAGCGGTCAGGGACCAGGGTGCCGAGATCGGTCACCACCAGATCGGCGCCGGCGCGGTGCAACTCGTCGGCAACACCGAGCCTGTCCACACCGATCACCAACCCGAATCCGCCCGCCTCACCGGCGGCGACACCTGAGATCGCATCCTCCACCACCACGGCGCGCTTTGGTTCGACTTCGAGCCGGCGCGCTGCCTCGAGGAAGCAGTCCGGAGCGGGTTTTCCGGGGAGCCCGTCGTTCGAGATGGTGATCCCGTCAACGCTGGTATCGAACATCTCCTCCAAGCCAGCCTTGGCCACAACTGCCTCGCGGTTCTTGCTCGAGGTGACGACCGCGGTCTTCATCCCTTGTTCCCGAACCCAGCGCAGAAAACGGACGGAACCCTCGTAGACCTCGACCCCTTCGGATTCGAGCACCTGGTTGAACAACTCGTCCTTCCGGTTCCCCAGCCCGCACACCGTTTCCCGGTCGGGCGGGTCAGACGGACCGCCTTCTGGTAGCTCGATCCCGCGCGAAGTGAGAAAGGTCCGCACCCCGTCATACCGAGGTCGGCCGTCGATGTGATTCAGGTAGTCATCCTCGGTGAACGGCCGGAACGGCTCATTCAGCGAATCGGCCCGCGCCTCGAGATAGTCGTCGAACATGTGCTTCCAGGCGGAGGCATGGACATGGGCGGTGGCGGTGATGACCCCGTCGAGGTCGAAGAGCACCGCGTCGTACTCGTCTGGGCCGACTGACTGTGCCACCCGAGCGATGGTAGGTCGCCCGACTTCTGCTCAGTGCCGAGGGAGTCCCTTGCCACCGACAGGGACGGTCTCGGTCCCACCTGGGATATCTGCGATCAGAGGCATCGCCTCTTCGATCATCGCCAAGATCGCCGACACGTCGAGCGAGGCGCGGTGCGCTTCCTTGTCCACCCAGACCTCGCTGACCCACACCGAGTCGGGTTCATCGGCTGAGCGGTGGATCACATAGAGCTCGCAGCCAGGATCGTCTTGGAGCACATCGGCGGCGCGCAACAGGATCTCGGCCAGGGCGTCACCCACCCCCGGTTGGCCACCATCTTTCCGTGGAGTCCGTATCTGGGCATCGTCCATCCATTGGCGACTGGCGCCCTCGGTAGGACTCGAACCTACGACACCCAACTTAAGAGGTTGGCTGTACCGGGCAATTCCGACCCTCTCACCTGGCCTTTCGCGCGGTGATCTCGGATTTGTGCCGCATCTGTGCCGCGCGAGGATAGACGAGGTCGGCACCTGAGGCCGGTCGGTGGCGGATGAGAAGGCGCCGCGTAGGGCGGCGTCGTGCGGGCTAGCGGCGACGGTCGAGTTCGAGCACGGCACGCCGGGTGCCCGTGGCCCGGGCGGCGACGGCCCGAGCGTGGACGGCGTCGAGGCCGGCCGCCATGGCCTCGATGTCGGAGGGGAACAGGTGACCGTACCTGTCGAGGGTCACCTGGATCGAGGAGTGCCCGAGGTGGGCCTGGACCATCTTCGGGTTGGCGCCGTCGGCGATCAGCAGAGCGGCGCAGGTGTGGCGCAGGTCGTGAACCCTCAGCTGATCGGGCAGTCCAGCGGCCGACACGGCGGGGCGCCATACCCGGCGCCCGAAGTTGGAGCGACGCAGCGGTCCGCCGCCCGTTGCCGTAAACACCAGCGATCCGGAACCGGTTGACACCGACTCGAGGTGCGCCGGGAGCGATTCGACCAGGAACCGTGGCATCGTCACCCAGCGCTCCTGGTAGGTCTTGGTGGGGCCGAAGTGCAGTCGGCCGGCGACCTCGGCCAACGATTCCACCACCTCGAGCCGGCGACGCAGCAGGTCGACTCGGCCGCGGCGAATTGCCGCCGCCTCACCCCAGCGCAGACCTGCATAGGCGAGCACCAGGACCAAGAGTCGAAAGCGAGGGTCGATCGTGTCGGCCAGATCGAGCACCTGGCCGGCGTCGAGGAACAGCATCTCGCGGCGACGGTCCCGGGGAACCGCCACTCCTTCGGCGGGGTTCCGTCCCACGTACCCCGAGCGGACCGCGGTCGTCAGCATCGACGAGAGGAGGGTGCGGGCGCTGCGCACCCGCGACGGGCTGAGACCGGACGCGGCCAAGTGTGCGACCCACTCCTCGACTCCGATGGTGTCGAGTCCGCGGAGCTGGACGTCGCCGAGGTAGGGGAGGATGAGGCACCGCAGCCGGGATTCGTACTCGGCCAGCGTCGACGGCTTGAGAGCACCCCGCGCCTTGAGCCATCGCTCCGACCACTCGGCCACCGTGGTGCGACTCAGCGCCGGGTCCAGCCACGCGCCTCGGTTCCGGCCCGAGAGCTGCTCCCGCAGCCACCGTTCGCCGTCGATTTTGCGGGCAAACGTGGCCGACCGTTCTCGGCCATCGGGTGCCCGATACCTTGCCCGCCACGGCCGCCTCGGACGATTAGGAAGTCTGGCTATGGATCCCACTGCCGAAGCATATGGCGCGCCTACGACGATGGACAGTGGCATCGGGCTCGAGCCGGGCCCCCACCAGATGCACTGCTGCCCGTGTGATCCGTAGTCTGTCAGAGGCCGTTTTCGCACCTCCATCCAGTGCTCGACAGTGCGCCTACCAGGCGTTTCGCGTCGTCACCATCCCGTTTGATCCTGCTTGAAACCGCCAGTCCGCAAGTTTCATGGTTCCTCCCGTGCAGACTCCTGAAGCGAGTTCGAGGACCTGGGTTTCGTACGCGGCATCTCGGAGGAGCGCATGGCCGAATCGGTAGCCAACACCGTCGAGAAGGTCCCCGGTCGACTCGATGATGCCTACTTCGGCGAGTTGAGCGAGCGAGCCGATGACTCGGTCTCGGTCGTCGATCACGGCTGCACACCCTGTTCGGCGACGTGCGGATCACCGACCAACCCATCTGACCTCAAACCAGAGCCCTCCGGTCAGCCTCGGGATGTTGCCGGGCTCTGCTCAGCAGCAGGCGTCCGGGCCAGGCGAGCAATGCTGCGGCGACCAGCCCGGCGACGGCAAAGGGGAGGCTCTGGCCAACCACGGTGCCCACGCCTCGCTCGGCCCGTACTCCCGCACTGTCTGGACCACGAAGAACACGCCCGCACCGGCGAGGCCAGCGGCAAGGGGTAGATGAACAGGGTGTAGTCACGCAGAACACACCGCCCTGGGGAGGTTTTGGATGCGGGGCCACTCTGCTCGGCGGCGACCAGCTCGTCGCACTTCTCCCCGGTGAAGAGGGCGGGGCTGAGGTTTGGACTTCTCCCGACGGTTCCGACTGGTCGGACCTAGCCCAACCAGATTTTGCAAACGGTCGCTGAACAGGGGAAACGAGTTCTCAACGTCTCACATCAGTTCCCGTTGTATCTCAACCTCTCGCGGCCCATACGCCGGCCCAAGAATGAGAACCGTTCTTGGGCTTCGTGAGCGTTTAGCGCCGACGTGCTTGACCCGTTTTCGGATCGAGCAGAGGGTGACCGAGGAACCCCGCCTCACCTGGCCTTTTTAGCCAAACGAGCGCTTGGTATCCGGCCTCCGAATGGGGCAGCGCCCCCGGAGTCGAGCATCCCGCTCTTGCGGCCGAAACCGGCAGGCTTGGCTAGAGAGGCCGGGAAGCCGTGAGATGCGGATTCGGCCAAGACCGCCTCTATGACCGAAATCGGCAGTAGGACTCCCCGGTTCATTCATCGCGACAACGCCTGTGGCCGGTCCCCCCGCCCTGAAGACGGGGGTCGGGCCGGGAGGGCACAGCGTCCCTCCCGGCTCGGGGTGTTCATTGACGGTCCTGGTACCAGGCGGCCCAGTCGTCGAGATTGTCCATGATCAGGTTGGCGCAGTCGGGGGTGCGCTGGTTGGCGCAGTTGGCGGCGGCGTACTCATCCCGCAGCTCACCGTCCTCGGCGAACAGCCTGAAGCTCTCGCGGAGCTCGGCGTCCTCCAGGTATCGAGGCTTCATGCCAGCCAAGGTTACGTATGCTTTTTATCACGCGGACCTGGAACGTCTTGGAATAGAGCACCGCGGCCTTGCCCACTGCCTCGTTGAGCGCGTTCGAGTAGTGGACATCGCACCGAACGATCACATCTGACGTGGACTCACAGTTCTCCAGGGACACCTGGGCGTCAAGGATCGATTCGTACTGGACCATGGCGGCAACCTCCCCCGGCCACGCCGCCACGCCACCACCGGGGTCGGATGTGCCCGAGCAGCCGTTGGGATCGCCGGCGAGGATGACCAGCGCAGCCACACAGTCCCCGCCATACAAGCTCGAGATCGCGTCCTGGACCACAGCTATGCCATCTCGCGATTGGTACCAATCCGCCCACGCCCCGACGTTCTCCGACTGGATCTCGGCGCACGATAGAAGGTGCGGCACCGCGTTCACGCAGTCTTCGTAGCCGTCGACCCACCCTTCTCCCAGGGCGAGGAACTCCCCGACCGATTCGAGCACCCAGGTGTTCTCAGGAAAATAGAACTCAACGATCTGCCCGTCGCTGACCAACACCTCGGACGTCTCACCGGGATCGACATACCCGATGGCATCGGTCAATGAGTTTCCATAACGGTAGATGCAGTCGAATGCATTACCACTGGTCTCTGGCTCGGTGCAATCGAGGTCCACGTGCCCCCCAATGACCTCTTGATATGCGGCCTCCGTTGCTATCTCCTCGTCGGTGAGGCGCCATCTGGCGCTTGACGCTAGGTCGAACATTCCCGCTGCCGCCGCAGCATCCCCGGAGTACACGGCGGCGGCACCAGCCTCGACGATCTCGACATCGGTCATTGCCTCGGGCTTGGGCTCGAGGGCCGTGGTCGGAGTGGGCACCGTCGTTTGATCGACCACTTGCCCGTCAACGCCATTGAAGGCGAGGTACAACCCGCCCACGGTCACAACGACGACTAACCCCGCCACCGCCCAGACAAGACCCCGCCGCGGACCAGGAGCCTGAGTCTTCACTGATTCATCGGTCTTGGTCATGAAAACTCCCTCTGGTCGTTTGGCAGTGATCCCCAAACGCACCCACGAACGGTTCGGCGACTGCCTCCGAACAATCGCCTCCTCCGCAGTGACCGGGGGTGCCATCTCGTCGATGTAGTCGAGCAGTCGCGTTTCAGGTCTCATCGTCAACCCCCAGGGCTACACGAAGCCGTGACAGGCCCCGTTGCAGGTGGCTCTGAACAGAAGTCGGCTTCAGGCCGAGCATCGAGGCGGTCTCGGCCTGGCTCAGCCCCATTGCGTGGACCAGGATCACCGCCTGTCGCTGCCTCGGGGTCAGGGCCCGTAACGCCGGGGCCAGACCCGGTTCCACCCATGGCTCGTTACTGGTAGGCAAGTCGGGAAACAGGACACGACGCAGTGGACGACGTCTCGCCCAGCTCTGACCAACGCGATACAAGTAGCCAGCCGGATTCTCCAAATTGCGCACCCTCTCCCAGTGCTCCCACCCGTAAGCCAGCGCCTCAGCGGTGGCCTCCCGCCCGAGGTCGATGCCAAAACCGGCGACAAGAGCTCGGCGCAGCTTGGGTTCGACGTCCCGGACGAACGCAACAAAGCCTGGACCGACAACCACCTCGGGAAGCGCAGGCCCACCAGTCACTGTCATAAGACACCGACTGAGAGGTTTACACCACAAGGTCTTTGCGCGAGATGTTTGGCAATGCGGTGTGGTGGGCACTAACCAACGAGCACGGCAGGTTGAAATCGGCGTCTGACCTGGGCTTTTGCGCTACGACCGGAGCCCCTCCCGAGGCCACGCTACGTGACCACCCACCACCAAGTGGAGGGGCGCCTAATCAATACATGCGGCTTTATCCCAATGGAGCGTCTGGGTAAGGACTTCGATTCACTAGCTCAAGCGGATTGTTGGCAATCAAGGCCACATCAAAGGAGATCGTCCCCTCTATGCACCGAGGGGACGCCGGATTGACCTTGGCGCCGTGGAATCTCGCCAACTGGCCATCTTCGAATTCACCCTTTCTGTGCTTTACGTCATCAGCCGGGCTCAGTACCGCCTGCGCGGTACACGACGCCACGCTGGTGCCTCCCACCTTCCGTCGCGGCCCACACCAACAACACGTCACCAGCAACCACCCGCTGTGGCCTGGCTCGAGGAGCGCTGCATCCAGCTGGCGCCATGTTTGAGTGCTGGGGTTCAGCGCCCACACCTGTTCGTGCTCGTAGGGGAACTCGCCAGTCCAGTATCCAAAAGATCGCCTTGTCACCGACCCACAGGCCGGATGCCCCGACATGGTCGCCGAACAGGCTCGGATCGCCGGGGAAGGCCGGCAGCTCGGTGATCGGGTTGCCGGTAAAAGGCTGGGTCGGCGCACCCGTCGACAGACGGCAGATTCACGAAGGTGCTCACGAGCCCGTCAGAGCCTGGGATGCCCACTAGCTCTTCTGACGATCCGATGTCGGGACCAGCCAACAAGCGGTCTGCTGCCAGGTCCCAACGTATCATCCGATTCGAGTACATCGAAACGATCGAGTCTCCCGCCCATATCGAGCCGAGTACGGAGGAGGGCGCGGGCTGAAGGCGGCGCCAGCTGTTCGTGACCGGGTCGTAGGCGGCAGCGCCCGAGGGGCTGGCAACGACGGCCTGGTTGACGGTCGACACGATGGCCTCGAAGACAGTGTCGACGCCTTCTCCCATGCTGACGGAAGTCGGCGGAAGGAGACGCCACAGGTCGGTCGCGGGCTCGGTAGGCGGCGCCGTCGTAAACCCGCACGTCCTCGTCGATGAAGCCGCCCCACACGATCATCTCGGTGCCCGTCCACACCGCAGCGGGGTAGCTACGTGGGCTGATAGGAGCCTGAGGGATGACGCGCCACGTGCCGTTCGCCAGGTTGAACGCGGCACCGTCATCAGAATACTGCAGCCCTGCGAACTCGGCGGGGGAACCTCCCCACACGATCATCTCCGTGCCGGTCCAGACGGCAGCGGACTCACCGTGGGTGCTGATCGGGCGCGCCCGGTAGACTGACCATCTCGCCGGGGGCGATCTCGGCGAAAAGGATGGTGGGCGTGGTGGGCACGGTGATTTTGATCGACCACCTGGCCGTCATCTCCACTGAAGGCGATATACAACCCGCCCACAGTCAGGACAACCACGAACGCCGCGACCGCCCAGGCAAGACCCCGCCCCGACCTCGTTTGCGGTCGCCTAGTCTCGACGTCCACCGGGGGCGGTGGCGTGGCGCCGAGCATCGGATCGGACTCGATCTGACGTCCATAATCACGAAGCTGAGTCATTAAGTCGGTCACAGCTCCACCCCCAGATCCCGGCGAAGTCTCGGCCATCCCCCGCCGCTCATGGATTTGCACCGTCCCTCTCGCCAAGCCCAACAGTCAGCAACCTCACTCAAAGTCCATTCGAAGCAATGGAGCAACATGATCACCTCTCGCTGACGCACCACAGCCGACCCAACGCTCCAGGCAGGCCCGGCTAAACCCTAGGAATCTCCGAGGACAGGACCGGAGGCAGAAATACGACACGCCGACGCCTCAGATTCCGAACGAGCCCGGTTACGGCCCACCCCAAACACATAGCCAACCGGGTTGGCAGTCTTCACCACCCGGTCCCAATGCTCCCAAGCGAAAGCCAACGCATCGGCGGTCAACTCCGGGCTAGGTCGAATCCAAAAGCCTTACCAACCCCCAACCGCAGCCGCGGCTCAGCGACTAGTGCGAACTCAGTGAAAGCGTCGGTTACCGGGATAATCTGATTGATGCTCTCAATGTGATAGTGCCTCACCGAGCCAACTTGTAAGACAGCAAACTCAGAAATCTTGGCGGACCACGACCCACGCTGCTCACTCAACCCGACCCCTGCCACGCTTTTAGGAGCAGGGACGGACCACGGAAAAAGTGGCCTAGACAGGGCTCTTCTGCCCAACTCGGGCTCGGGCTAGGCCCTGTTCGGGCC
This sequence comes from uncultured Actinomycetes bacterium, assembly GCA_963780745.1. Lineage (GTDB taxonomy): Bacteria > Actinomycetota > Acidimicrobiia > Spongiisociales > DATADW01 > DATADW01. The sequence goes on from CAWACT010000009.1 coordinate 250,923, forward strand.
GCGCCTGCTGGGAGACCTGAGTGCCACGACAACGGCTCGGCTTCGCCGTGGGCGAGAGTGGCAGCGGGGACGGCGAGCATGATGGCGATGGCGCCGATCACGAAGACGAGGCGACGGATCACGGGTTGACGGTCAACGGAATCGTCACTCATAAACACCCTCGGACCATGTGCCGTGGGCCGCGTCCGGCCCGCGCGACGAGGTGGGGGGACAGACGTGGGGGGACAAGGTGATTGAGCACGACCGTGGTTTGCTTCCGAGCCGATCAGACAGGTTTGTCGACATCAATGCCGGAGCCCAGGAAGCGAGCTGCCCAGTTCCGAGCTCTTGGCGGATGTCGCCCTCGCCTCCCCCTCTGGTCCACCGTTCCATGACCACCCGGAACCTTGCAACCATCACCGCAGCGATGAGCTCAGGCCGCTGGTCGGTTTTGTGATCGGTTCCCAGGCCACCACCAGCCCGGGGACCCCGCATCCCGCCGCGAGGACCCTGAGGTCTCGAGCCCGGTAGCAGATCGAGGGGCCGGTTCTGCAATTCGGAAATCTCCTCGACCTCGGCGTCGGTGATCTTGAAGATCAGATCGGGGAGACGTCGATCCCGTACAGGTTCTTGATGATCGCTGGGTGGTGGGGGCCACCGGGTTGCTGGCGGCGAGGACCCGGCGGGCGTTGGACTCGACGGTGCTCGACGACGCGGTGACCCGCCAGGACGCCGTCAGCCAGGCTGGTCGCTCAGATCCCGGAGGGTGCGTCGTCTGGTGCCCCGGGCCCGGGGAGCTCCGGCTTTTGGCCCACGAACTACGACCACGACACCGGAAGAAAGACGCCTGCCCGGGACGACCCCGCCGCCGTGGAGCGGGTGGTCACCGGGCTGGTGGCCGACGCCCACCATCCGGTGCTCGAGGCCATCTGCGCCGGTTCTCGACCTGGAACCGGAGCCCCAGGTCCGAGGCGGTCGGCCGGCGCTGGTCGCCGGCCAGGACGGGAGCCCAGAGGCGTGGCCGGGAGCCGTGCATTCCACCCTTCGCACCACCCCCTGACCGGATGGTGTCGGTGCACCACCCCGAGTCCCGGCACGTGCACAAGACCACCCAGAGCTACCGGGACGGGTTCAAGGCCCATGTCGCCGTCGAGCCGGGCACCGGTATGGTCACCGCCTGCGACCTCACCGCCGGCAACGTGGGCAACGCTCGGGCCGCCCCGGGCTGTTGGCCGGCGAGTCCGCCGGGTTGGATATCCTCGCCGACTCCGCCTACGGGTCGGGGGCGCTGCGAGCCGAGCTGGCGGCGGCGGGGCACACGAAGGTGAGGTGATCAAACCGATCGTGCTGCACACCGCCATCCCCGGAGGGTTCACCACCGACGACTTTGCCATCGAACTAATGGTTTCCCTCGGCCATACTCACAGAATGAACCCGCGGGTCGTGGCCAGGGTGGCGGCGATGGTGGGGCGCCCCTCGTTGCTGTCCCGGCTCTGTCAGAGGGGCCGTCGGTGCTGGTGGCCCGGTCGCGGGACCGATCACCCCGCGGTCGCTGGCCGAGCTCGGCCGACGCCCTGGCGCAGGCGGAGAGCGGCGGCGCCGGGACGCCGCTGGTGGAGCTCGACAACCGGGTGGGCTCGAACCTCGATGCGCCAGATCGGGCAGAGCTTCCTCAATTCCCCGTTGCCGGTGGTGGTGTACTGTCGCCTTCGGGCGCCAGGGCAGCCTCGGCGGGAGCGATCGTCACCCAGGCGGCGCATGTGGCGGCCATGGCGCGGAAACCGACGGCGCCGCGACCCCGGTCGACCCGGAAGGCGCCGAGGTCACCGACAAGATGATCAACGACGCCGCCTCATATGCCATCGCCATCGCCGAAAAGCGCGGCCGCGATGCCGAGTTCGCCGAAAAGATGGCGCGCCGGGGGACCTCGATCACCAACACCGAGGCGCTGGAGCGGGGGGCGGTCGACCTGGCGGCCGCAAGCCGGACCGACCTGCTGGAGCAGCTCGACGGACAGGTGGTCGAGGTGAACGACGCCGATGTGGCGCTCGACACCGCCGGTGCCGTGCTCGAGGAGCACGAGATCGGTTCTTCCGAGGGCTGCTCGCCTGGCTTGCCGATCCCACCCCGGCCTTTCTCTTCCTCGCGATCGGGACCCTGGCGATCTTCTATCAGCTGTCGACGCCGGGGACCGGGCTGGGTGGTGCCGTCGGGGTCGTCTTCGGCGCTGGCGCTGTTCTCGTTGTCGTGTCCCGGTCAACCTGGCCGGGGCGGCGCTGCTGCTGCTCGGCATCGGGCTGCTGGTCGCCGAGTTCTTCGTCCCGGGATCGGGGTCCTCGCAGTCGGGGGGAAGGCATCGCCCTCGTCATCGGCCGGATCTTCCTCTTCGAGGGGTCGCTCGGGGTGAGCCTGTTGGTCGTCGGTGCCGGGGCCGCGGTGCTGGCCGTGGCGTGCGATCGTCGCCGGCCGAGTGGGCCTACGGGCCCGGGTGCAACCGGTGGTGAGCGGCGCCCAGTTATACCTGGGGCGGACGTTGACGATCGCAGCGCTCGCGGCAACGGGGGTGGGCCGACTTCGAGGGAGCGTGGTGGACGGCGGAGAGCGGGGCGCCCGGGCACGTGGGAACAGCGGCCCGGGTGGAGGGGTGGACGGACTGAACATCGTCGTTGAACCGGAGGAGCTGAGCTGATGAGCCTCGAAAAACGGTGATCTGTATCGTCCTGGTGGTGGTGGTGGCTGGCGCTGATCCTGGTGCCGCCATCAAGGTCGTGCCCCAGTATGAGCGCGGGGTGATCTTCCGCCTCGGCCGGGTGATCGGCATCAAGGGGCCCGGTATGTTTGTCATCATCCCGGTGGTCGACCGCATGGTTCGGGTCAGCCTCAGGACCACCACCCTCGACGTCCCGGCCTCAGGACATCATCACCCGCGACAACGTCACGGTGCGGGTCAACGTGGTCACCTTCTTCAACGTGGTCGATCCGGTGAAGTCGGTGGTGTCCATCGAGGACTACAGGTTCGGCACGCTGCAGATCGCCCAGACCACGCTGCGGTCCATCATCGGTCAGGGACATCTGGACGAGCTCCTGACCAACCGCGACGAGATCAACCAGCAGCTGCAGCAGATCATCGACGAGCTGAGCCACCCGTGGGGGGTCAAGGTCACCATCGTGGAGATCAAGGACGTCGAGCTGCCCGACACCATGCGCCGTGTGATGGCGCGGCAGGCGGAGGCGGAGCGAGAACGGCGGGCCAAGGTGATTCACGCCCAGGGCGAGCACGAGGCCGCTGAGCAGCTCGGGCGGGCGGCGAGCATCCTGGAGGAGCATCCCGCGGCGCTGGAGCCGCGGACCCGTCGACGATGATCGAGGTGGCGGCCGAGAAGAACTCCACGTTGATCTTCCCGCTCCCCATGGAGTTCCTGCGGCTGGCGGAGGCAGTGGCGCGCCGGCCGTGCCGATGAGGAGGGGGCGGCGGGCTGACCCCGATCCGTTATGGCATGACCGAGTGCCGGGAGCGGCGGAGCGGGGGGTGTAATGATCACGGCCACGCCGATGAGGCAGATGACTGCTCCGATGATGTCGTATCGGTCGGGGTCGGAACCCATCGAAGATGATCCCCCTTGTGCGCGCGGTCCCGATCGAGGGGGGAACGAGGGGACCCGGGTGGCGACCTCCAGTGGGAGCTGGGGTCGCCGGAGTCGACACCTATCAGGGAGGTGCAACCCCTTTGACCACTGTACAACCACCCAGCGAGGGCGTGCCCGCGCCGCCCCGGCGACGCGAGCGGAGGCCCCCGAGACCTCCCACCCCTGCCCGATCACATCGTGGCCCAGATCCTTCCCATAATGCGGGCGGCCCGTCGCCGCCGCATCGAGCGGCAGCAGCGGGAGGGGGTGCGCTGATGGTCCAGCACAAGCATGGCAAGGGCATCATCCAACCCTGGGGGGCGGTGTGGTACGAGCCGCTCCAGCCGGGAAGAAGCGCCGCAAGGCGCGAGCGAGTGGTTCCGCTTACGAGGCGGAGGCCAAGGCATACGAGACACTGATGCGGGCCCGGGTCCTCAAAGGCGAGTACATCTCGCCGGATCACAGCGTCCTCACCTTCGCCGAGGCGTGGGAGGTGTGGCGGTCGGGGAGGCTTCACAAGGCGGGCGCGACGGTCGCCCAGGAAGAGTCGGTCGGGTGGTCGCTGATCCTGCCCCACCTCGGGCACTACGAGCTTCGCCAAGTCACCCCCGAGGTCATCCGTGCGTGGGTGTCGGACCTCGAGGCGTCGGGCCGTGCCCCTGGGACCGTCGCCAAGGCGCTCCAGAAGGTGAGGGCCATGCTCCAGCAGCGGGTCGATGGCGGGCTGACCCGCAACGCCGCCCGGAGCGTGACACCACCCCGAACCCGCCCCATGAAGCACCACCGGTACCTCTCCATGGCCGAGCTGTCTAGCCCTGGCGGATGCGGTCCCACCCCGCTACCGGGCGCTCATCCTCGCCGGGGGGTTCACCGGGCTGCGGATGGGGGAACTGTTCGGGCTGACGGTCAAGCACGTCGACCTCCTCCGGCGACAGGTGATAGTCGAGAGCCAGCTCACCGAGGTACGGGGGGTGGTCAAGCGCGGCCCCCTCAAGACCGACGCCCTGCGCAGCATGACGTTAAGCGCCGCCCTGGCTGCCGAGCTGGAACGGCACATGGCGACCTACCCGCCGGGCGGTCCCGAGCGCCTCATCTTCACCGCCCCCTGGGCGGACCGGTACGCCGGTCGAGGTTCCGCAGGCATCTCAAGGGGGCGGTGGCCGACAGCATCGGTGACCCCTTCACCTTCCACGACCTACGGCATACGAACGTGTCGCTCTTGGTCGACCAGGGGGAGAGCTTCAAGGTCATTCAGCACCGGCTCGGCCACCGGTCGATCACGATGACCATCGACAAGTACGGGCACCTGCGTCCCGAGAGGGACGAGGAGGCAGCCGACCGCCTGGACGATCTGTTCCGGAGGACGACCACCCACCGGCTCCACCGGTCATCCCCCTCCACCGGGACACCGCCTCCGAGTAGAGCGCCAGCAGCCCCCTACGGGACGGCATCACCCCGTTTCGGGGGCTGCCAGCTCTCAGAGCCACGCTAGGACCACGACCCCAGAGCGCCGGTCTACTGTGCAGCGGCGCGGGACGACCTCCCCTTCGGGATGGGACGACCATCCTGACGGTCGTTCCCGCTAGGCGGGTCGTTCCGGTCCCCCTCCATTCCCCACTCCCCCGGGGGACCGGCCACCCGCCGCCACCGGGCGACCAGCTCTCACAGCGCAGCGGCCCCGGCCTTCGGTAGTGTGCCGTCCTACGGGACACCTCCCTGCAGGACGAGTGAGATTGGGTGGGGTCCCAGGCGGCGTGGATGGGGCGGACCCCCTACCCCAGCCTCTCACCTTTGCTGGGGATCGCCCCCCCCGCCGCCACCCCTACCTAACGCCCGCCAGGGCGGCGAGATCGTCCATCGTCGGTATGTCCAGGGTGGGACGCTGCCCGGGCTGCCGTAACGTTGTGCGACCGATACCGCCTGCCGGGGAGCAGAGGCGTTGGCACGGGGGGAGACGTTGCCGTTGCCCGCTCGACTCCTCGAGGACCTGGTAAGGCGCCGGGGGAGGGTACGGACAACCGCCTCTACTACCACCGGGCCTGGCGGCGTTGCTCACCTCGTCTGGCGTTGAGGGCGGAGTCGCCGCTTGGGAACGGGTCATCGAAGAGACCGAGCGCCAAGGTCGCCATCTCGACGCGGTCGTTGGCCCCTCGTCTCGATCTGGGGGCCGCGTGAGCGAACAGGGTCAAAGTCGGGCGGCCGCCGTTGCTCCGTCGGGCTGGCGCCGAGGCCGAGAAGATGGGGGCGAGAACGGCACTACGGCTCGCCGACCGGCAGCTGCCGGATCGGGGGTCCGTACCTGGACCCGCGGCCCGGCACCGGCCGAAACCATCGGTTTGCGGGTCAGCAGTCAAGAACCAGACATCTGCCTCTTGGTTGCCCGTGGCGCGACTAATCGAGAAATCGCCGCCCAGCTTGTCCCTGTCCCGCAAGACCGTGGAGCGGCACGTCTCCAACATCCTCGCCAAGTTCGGCGCCCGCAACCGGGCCGAACTGGGCACTGTGATCGCCAGCCAGCAGGACGGTCGCTAGCGGGCGGGAGGTTCCTGACATCAGGCAGTCCCCATCGATCCGTGATCCGGTTCCCCATACCTTCGGCTCATGGGCGTCAAGCCGAACGCCCCGAGAGCGAAGGGAGCTACCCATGGTCGAAGCCGCAAGCATTAGGTCCCGGCGGCCCGTTGGTCTTCTGCTGTCGTGCTGACAGCAATGTTCGCAATCGTCTCGGGCGACGGTCACTGCCAGCCCATCGGCGGTCACCATTCCAACGGTCCGCTTCGTGGAGGCGATCGCTCACAAGCAGGCACTCAACCAGGAGCAGCCGGCTGTGGCGACGAGTGATCTGGCTCGAGCGCCGGGGCCAACCGGGCGTTGAACGCGGCAATTACATCGCCGGCGGTGGACGATGCGCTCGAGGAGAGCGCTATCTGGTCAACCGGGCGCTCAACCAGCCCGATCGTGCCTTAGCGGTCGACGTCGACCGGGCCCGGTGACGGTGATCACCTCCATCGCGGTGACGCCGTATCGGGCCCGCTCGAACTGTTGGGCCATCCCGAGCTCCCGACCTGTATGTGACCGCGATCTTGGACCAAAGCGGTACGGCCCGAAACGGTGTCCGAACGGCCGGGTGAAGAGCCTGCGGAAGGATTGACGGAGAGGTTGGTGACGATCGAGCACAGGGTCGCAACCAGGTTTGCAGCGCGGCTCCGATTCCGAGGTTGCCCAATGACGGCCGGCCGGAACGGCCGGACGGAATGGCCGTGGAAAGCACCTAGAAACCTGGCGTTCGAGCGCTCGCAACGAGAATCAGGCCGGGCCGCTCAGGCCGATCCGGATCTCATCGTCTCTGCCATCACGTACTGGTCCAGGTCCTCGGTGGGGATGTCCACTATCACCTCTTGGGAGCCTTCACGGTCCTTGAACTTGGCCAGGATTACGCAGCGCCACTCGTTTTCGTCGGGGATGATCCCCTGCGGTCGTTGTGAGGCAACCGCAGACGCAGCACGTTTACCCCGCAAGGTCGACGAGCCGCTCGGTGTCCTGATCGAGATAGCCGTCCAGACCAAGCTGGCGCGCACGTTTGCTCGCTTTCACTAGGGCTAGGCCGCTGATCGTCTCTACCTTCTCCATGAATACCTATCCGGAAGCTCGCTCTGGAGGCTCCTGTCAGCAAGGCCAGTGTCGATATCCGGCTCGAGTTCGAGCCCGTAGTACCCGTAGAGGCTCCGCTCGGACTCCACGCCAATTCCGTTCAAGTGGACATCGACTTCGGGGGAATCCTTGACCTGCTCCTTGGAGTAGCCAACGGTGACACCGTCGGGGGATGTCCTGGCGCCAGCTAAGGGGACAACAACCTGCTTCATCCCCAAGAGACCCGTCCCAATCCCTATCCACTGCGGCCATGCGGTCGCCTTGTCGTCGTAGATCTCTTCGACTCTGCCGATCCTCTCGCCGCAGCTGTCGTAGACCGCAGCGCCCCGGAAATCGGCCAGCTCTCGACCGTTTTCTGTGGCTCCAACATTCGCTCCGCCTCCTTGATTGTGGATGGAACTCCGTCTGCTCGAAACCACCACGTCCGTCTACACGGTTTCGGTTACCACCCTGCTACCCCATCCAGTCAGAACGAAACAAAGCGTCGGATCGTCCGGGAATCGCCGATGGGGACGGGCCGGTCACGGAGGGGAGGGACTGGCGCATCGACTGAGAGGGCGACGGCTCGAGGTGATTTGGACTATTTTGGTCTGTCGGTGGCTCAACCGCAGGAGCCGGCCGGTGGCGGGTCGAGGAAGCCCCGCGTGGTTGGGTGGAGAGCACCGTCACCGAGGGGTTTGTGCTGATTCGGGTGTTTGGGGAGATTGACATTGCCTCCGCTCCACTTATCGAGGCAGAGCTGGATCTATCTTTGGACCTGCATCGTCCGGTCGGTCGCCGTCGACCTGACTGAGGTGACATTCCTCGACTTGACCGGCCTGCGTGTTTTGCTGCGCCATGCTACCGGCTCGGTGCGTTCACTGTTGTGGTGGCCGATAACGGCCCGGTCGGTCGGCTGCTCGAACAGACCGAAATGCTTGAGCTGTTCCAGGTCGTCGATCGCCTTGATGACGAGCAATACGTTGAGCAGGCCACAGC